>DATKDY010000380.1:0-138333 GCA_035512515.1 Vicinamibacterales bacterium | reverse complement strand
GAGTTCTGATGTTATCGACATCGCTCGCGCTCGTCGTCGCGCCGAGGATACGTTGCGCTGGATTGTCACCAATCTCGACGGGTTGAAAATCCCGGAGTTGCCGACGAACAAGCGCGTGCAACTGGCTGGAGGTTGCTGGCACGTGGCACTAGAACACGCCGGGGCCGTGGTCGTTCTTGTCGATGACCGGATTTACGGTTCGGCCTTGGCGATGTTGCGGCCGTTGGCCGAGTCTTACATTCGTGGATTATGGCTCGCGCATGCGGCCTCCGACGAGGAAGTGGACGACGCCGGTGATGACGATTTTCCGAAGGACTTCGGGAAACTGCTCCGCGACATCGATAACGTCTTCGAGGGGATTGGGCTTGTCGATTTCAAAAAGCAACATTGGAAACGGCTCTGTAGCTACACGCACACTGGCTATGCTCAAATCGGCGCGCGGTTGACGCCGGAGGGACTTGGCGACCGGTATTCAAAGGCCGACATAATCGACTCTGTCCGATGGGCGGAGTTGATTGCAATGCAGTGTTTGGCGCAGTTCGCCCAGCTTGCCGGTTCACACTTGCTCGCGCATGCCGTTCTTGACCGCATGCGCGCACACGTCGAGGCAGATAAGGCCGCACGCGAGGTGGGCCGGCAGGGGTAGCAGTAGACGACCTACTTCGCCGCAAGCATCTCCCGCAGCCGGTTCCGCTTTGCCTCCTCATTCGGGCTGCTGGACCCGAGTTCCAGCCACCGCTGCACCTGGCCGAGAGTGACCTCATGTGTGACAACGGGCTCCAGCACCTGCACCGTGAACTTGCTGGCGACCCCGGGTTGCTGCTCCACGAACCCCGCCTTTTTCAGGGCTCGTATGGCCAGGCACGCTGCTTCATGAACCGAGTCCGCCTCCACTCTGACGATGTGCCGGACCCCGTCGAGGTCCTGGAACGTGACCTGACAGGCGCGAGGCATGGCGGGAATTGCAGCAGTTTCGTCTTGTCTTCGCCCACTCGCTCGCCGATGGCGAGTCACAGCAAACGGGATTACTCCTGATTATGGCCGGGTTGGCCGGATGAGCGACTGTGTTGCCGGCAAACAGCCTCGACCACCTCGCGGGTGTCGAGGAGAATCCCCCACGCCGTTTCGTCGCTGGGCTCGTTTCCATGGAGTGCCCAGTTCCCAGCCTTACGAATCCGATGAGCCTTCTTGCGCTCTTCTTCGTTCAAAAGTTCGGAACGGGCGCTCAGGTCAATAAGGGCCTGAAGCTCGCCGGCCTTCGTCGCAGCCCTCTCGGTCAATACAGCAGAAGCGGAGACGTGTAGCTTGAGAATGTCCTCAAGCAGCGCGCGACAAATCGAAACGCAAGAGCGTCGGAGATTGAACAAATAAGCACGAGTGGCTTCTCGCAGCATCGTCACGGTGTTCGCTGATGCCACTCCGACTGTGGGAGGGGTTCTGAAAACGAAGCTGTTGTGGCGTATTCTCGCGAGGATGTCGGCCAACTCGAAAGCATAGTGGACCTCGGCGTTGAAATAGCCGTCCTCCGTAGAAGCCAGCCTGACCGTCTCCGCAACCTCTACGTTCCCGGGACTCGTGCCCTCCTCCCGAGCCCGAGCAAACACTCCGGCGAGATTCACCGACCGAAGCCGCCCGTTCATGTTGCCGAGAACCTCGTCGATGGTGGTCGTCCCGGCGTCAGCAGCGGCCGCCTGCCCGACCGTCAGCGTTGTCACCTCGCCTTCCGCGTTTACAGTGGAAGTCCAGTTGCCGAAGTTGACTTGCTCGATGACCCAACGTAGTAGCTCGTTCAACGGGGCGTCACCGACTGCTACAACGGCAAGCGAACGGAAGGCCACGCATGTGCCGAGTCGCCGGCCGGCCATGGCGCTGGAGGATGAAGCGGCGCTCATCGAGGCCCGCACGGAACAACCCGAACCTGGCGTCGTGCGGCGCTTGCTGGGGGCGCTCCGGCTGCTGCCCTGGCACGGGAGGTGGCCGCCTTCGTTGCTGTGGTGCCGATGGACGCCCCCCAGACGCCGCTGCAGCGAAGCTGGCGTGAAGTTCCCCGAGCGGCCGTTCGAGCGCCCAGGCATCCGTTCGACGACTGTGCTATGCCGCTATGCCGTGCAGTAGTTTGTGGTGAACCCTAAGACCTCCGGGCGCTTTCGCGGTGTCGGTGCTTACCAGTCGCAATGACTGGAGCGGCATGTTCGCCGTAGTCGAGCACGCCGGCATTCGTGTTCGGCCACTTCCGACTACGTAAAGAGCCCCGAAACGACACCGAGCGACCAAAGGTCCGGTCGCGCGTTCACGCACGCGCCCCGCACCTGCTCCGGACAGATATACGCAACAGTACCCATCACCCCGACCGTGTTCACAATCCCGCGCGTGACCTCCCGCCGCCGTGCCGTCCGCGAGTCCGGCACTGGGTGTCCTCAGGAGCGGCCGGGCGATGTGAAAGTAGCGGCAGACCTGCTGCGATTGAGGTAACGTTCTTCTCCACAGGACATTGACCACGCCCGCCGCAGTTCACATCGGGTCCAGTCTTGGGCATTACACCGTCCGGCAGAGCATCGGTTCCGGCGGCATGGGTGAGGTCTACCTCGTCGAGGATACGAAACTTGACCGAACGGTCGCGCTGAAGGTGCTGCCGGGCGAAGTGGTGAGTGACCCTGAGCGCCGCGCTCGCTTGACGCGCGAAGCGAAGGTGCTCGCCGGCCTCAATCATCCGAATATTGTGCATGTGTATTCGGTAGAAGAAGCCGACGGCGTGCACTTCATCACCATGGAACTGGTGCGGGGGAAATCGCTGGCCGACCTGTTGCCGAAGAACGGCTTTCCGCTTGCCAGGTTCTTTGAGATTGTTATCCCCCTTGCCGACGCACTTGCCGCAGCGCATCAGCAGAGAATCACGCATCGCGACCTCAAGCCTGCCAACGTAATGGTGGCCGATGACGGCCGTGTCAAGGTGCTCGACTTCGGAATCGCGATTGACCAACGCGACGCCGTCAGTGACAACAGTGTGGCCACGCGAACACTCGACGACGCACGCGTCGTTGGAACGCCCGCGTACATGTCACCGGAGCAGGCAGAAGGCAAGGCCGTGGATGCACGGTCCGACATCTTCTCGCTGGGCATCCTCTTGTACGAGATGGTGACGGGGCAGCGCCCGTTCAGTGGTGGCACGACGTCGGCGACGCTATTGTCGATCGTGAGTGACACGCCACGGTCTGTGATCGAGCTCCAGCCCCGCGTGCCTCGCGAGCTCGCACGAGTGGTTCATCGCTGCCTTGCGAAGGACCCGATCCGTCGCTACCAGTCGTCGATTGACCTCAGAAACGATCTCGAGGAAGTCAAGCAACAACTCGACTCGGGTGAAGTCGCGGCTGTCGCGGGTGCGCCCCACGCTCGCAGCCGCATTACTTCAAGCCGGTGGATCTGGCTTGTCGCAGCCCTCACGGTAGCCGCGGGCGCCTATTGGCTGACGATTCGGCCGGAGCGCGCTGGGCCGTCGGTGCGGCTGCACAACCCCCGACAGCTGACGTCGGCGGTCGGGGTCGAGAACTATCCGACGTGGGCACCTGACGGCACGCGGCTCGCCTACCAATCAATGGACCTTTACTCACGCCCGTTGAGTCCGTCGCACATTTGGGTGGCGCAGGTCGGACGTGGCGAACCGGTGAATCTGACGCGCGATCATCCGGGTGTCAACCGCAGCCCGAGTTGGTCACCCGACGGTCGTGAGATCGCGTTTTTCTCCGATCGGGGGGGTGTCTGGGGTGTCTACCTTGTTCCAGCAATTGGCGGGACTCCACGCAGCGTCTTGGCATTGCCAGAGCTGTCAACCGAAACGGAGGGCAGCTGGAGCACGCCGCAGTGGTCGCGCGACGGCGCCCTGCTGTTGGTGTCCATCCGCCAAGGCGGCGAGAACGTCGCGATTTTGCTTTCGCTGCCGGGGCTGACCACAACCCGAACCGTTCTCCCCGGATCTGAAGCCAACCGCGTGTTTGATTTAGCGTTGAGGCCAGACGGCGGTCGCTATGCCTATACCGAAGGTAATAACGTAGCATCGGAGGTGACGCGACTGTGGACGATCGCAGCGGCGGGAGGGGAAGGTGTGCCGCTGACCGACGGGCGCAGCCTCGTGTGGAGCCCGTCCTGGTCGGACGACGGTCGCATGCTGTTCTATGTCTCCAACCGCGGCGGCACCATGGACCTGTGGCAGCAGCCGCTCGCGGATGATGGCACGCCCCTGGGAGAACCTCTCGCGCTGACGCAGGGCCTTGGGATCAGGTCGGCCGTGTTTTCCCCTGATGGGACCAAGCTGGCGTACGCGCGGGGAGGACCGGTGAGCAATCTCTGGCGCGTGCCGATCCTGTCCGATCGCCCCGCAGTGTGGGCCGATGCCACACAAGTCACGTCGGAACAGGCCTATATCGAGTTCCTCGACATCTCGCCAGATGGTCAGCGGCTGGCGGTCAGCTCGGACCGACGCGGGAACCAGGATCTGTGGCTGCTCCCTGCGAGTGGCGGCGACATGACGCAGCTGACTACCGACCCGGCACCCGATTGGAACCCGCAG
This sequence comes from Vicinamibacterales bacterium, assembly GCA_035512515.1. GTDB lineage: Bacteria > Acidobacteriota > Vicinamibacteria > Vicinamibacterales > UBA2999 > JACCSI01. The sequence goes on along the minus strand of DATKDY010000380.1, from coordinate 133,769 downwards.
TGGTCTCCCGACGACCGCGAAATCGCGTTCTATTCCTATCGGTCGGGCAACCGCGATGTCTGGGTCATGCCATCTGCAGGTGGTCCAGCGCGACAGCTGACCTCGCATCCCGCGGAAGATTGGTTCCCGGCGTGGTCACCTGACGGTCGTGAAATCGCCTTTCACTCGCGACGCGACGAGGCCATCTGGATCGTCTCCGCACAGGGCGGCGAGCCGCGACGCTTGACAGCCGCCAATACTTCCTTCGGATGGGCTCCGGATGGAGAGTCGCTCGTCATCGTGCGAGGCGGCAGTGTGTATGAGGTTAGCAAGGCAGGCGGCGAGCCGGTTCTCATCGGCCCCGGCGGCACACCGCGCTTTTCTTCGGATGGGCAGTCGATGTACTACAACGTCAGCACGGGCCCACCAGAGAATCGGGGGCTCTGGTCGCGATCAATCGCAAACGGCGGTGTCAGGCAGTTAACTCAACTCGAGGGTCGCCGAGGCCGCCTTGGCAACTTTACTGCTGATGCGCGTCACCTGTACTTCACGTGGCGCGAGGACGTCGGCGACATCTGGGTCATGGACGTGGCAAAGGGTCAGTGACGACCGGTCTCGGATACGGCGCCCGCGAACTCTGGTGGCAGACCGGCGCAGGAGAGATGCTGCAACGGATCACGGGCATGATGCTGCGCGAGGCCGCCGCCCAGCGGATCCCAATTCAGTGGTTACGAGGCACGATTCAACCTACCCGAGAGTCTGCCGTCTGAACCCATGCGCAGGCTAGTCCTGTATTCACCGCCTGACGACCGCGACGGAACACACGCACCGGCTGTGTGGCACTATGTGGCACTTTTTCCGTTTCGCGCGTGCCTTCGTGCTATCACGAGCCACCGATTCGTTCCAAGATTCACTTGCGGCGACGACGTGACTTGGCTCGTCCGAAGACTCTTGATCTGTTGGTTGAAGGTTCGGGACCGAGAGGCCGCTGGTTCGAATCCAGTCGCCCCGACCACTCACACTTCCTGGATTTTCCCGCCAGAAAACCACGATTTCGCCCGTTCGCCGTCGAGCGATAAACCCGCGCCCGAAAGGTCGGAAACCGCCAAAAGGGTTTATCCGGGGTTTATGAAGCCGGGGAACCGCCGCGCGTTGGCACGTCCGATCGCGAGTTCCACGGCCCTCGCGCTCAACCTGCTCGCCGGCTGGGCATACCGGTTCTGACCGGCGTGTCCCGGTTGGAGCGAATTTTTCAAACTCGCGAAAATGCGGGACGACTCTCAGTAGCCGCAGGTGATGATGGCGGTGACGTTCACCGATCTTGCGGACGCTCGGCGGGTCCGCGGGCCTTGGCGTTGATCTGGCGAATCGCACCCATGTGATACGCCAGATGCGCAATGCTGCCGATCATGCCGCTCAATTCGATGCCGTGGACCTCTCGCGGCGTGCGCAGAACCACCAGCCATCGCGCGGCTTCGTCGCGGAGCTGAATGCGAAGCGCCTCCCACTCGGCATCCGTGACGCTGGTCTTCTTCCAGCTCGCCGCCCAGTCGGCGTTGGTGAAGGGATTCTCACCCTGGCTCCAGCGGTTCAGCAGCGACAAGCCATAGCCAACGTGCGCGACGTGTGCGGCGATCGAGGATCCGGTGCGGGTCACCGCCGAGGCCTCGGCTGCCGACAGCCGCTCGAGCGATCGCAACAGCCCGCGATCACCGACGTTGAGCATGAAGCCGCCCTTGCCTGACACGCCATGCATGAGCTCGCCGAACAGGTTCTCCAATGTGCCCGTCATCTCGTCGGTGCGCATACCTTGGATCCTTCGCCCTCCATCGCATTGCTCCGTATCGTAGTGAAGTTACCAACGATCGTCAGGTCGACTCCTGGCGGGAGCACGCGTCCTGACGACAGGCCCGGGACCCGCGCAGGGCGTCCCGATTGAGCGTCGGCGTCTGGGCCGGGCTGCGGAACGTGCGGCTCGGGGCGGTGGTTCCGGCAATGCTGACGACGCTGCCAAACGGGCGTGCCGGGAGCGGGCTACGTTGCCGCTGTCCGCACTGAATCACCGCGACTGAACGGACCCGGGCAGCGCGAGGATACCAGTCAGCATCAGCAGCACACCGACCCACAGGGGAGGGGGAAAGACGACCACATGCCAACGCGGTGTGATGCGACCGCGAAGTCGAACGACCATACGTCCACGCTGAACGTTCGCAGATGGGGCTGACTCCCCGGCGCCGGCGTCAGCTCGCTTTGGCGTGCGGCTCGAAGGGCTTGTCGGCGCGCCCCTTCTTCCCGGCGACCTCCATCACTCCGTTGAACACCGCACCGTCATGAAGGATCACGGCAGGCGCCAGCACCGTGCCGTTGACGTTCGCGGTGCTACTCAGTTCAACCCGTTCCGCCGCCGTGACGTCGCCCGAGAACGAGCCGTGAATCGTGAATCGGCTGCCCTGTGCCTCCCCCTGCACGTTGGCCGTCGGCGCAACGAGCAGGGCGCCGCCTTGCATTGAGATTTTGCCGGTCAGCGTGCCATGAATGGTCACGTCCTCGTGACTCGTGAGGTCGCCGGTGATGGTCAGTGAAGCGCCGATGGTCGTCATAGTCTTGTCGTCCCGGGTGTGTGCAGGCTGCCTAGGAGGTCGAAACAGGTTGTGTTTCTTTTCGGCAGTCCGCGTGCCCGCCTGTAGCCCACCGAGTCTTCCAGGAAAGACGCTTGAAACGTGCGTAGGCGGACCTTCAACTCGGGAGGGGCAAGCATCGCGTCCAGGGACCTCCACGGCGTTGGGGGAAAGAACCTAATCCGGTAATTCGGCTGCAATTCCCTTGACCGGGCGTGAATTGCGAGCGGCTCTCGGCGGTCAGCTTGGACCGCTGAAAGCCGACAGCTGACCGCTGAAAGCTGATTACGTCGTCGACACCGACCAGTTCTCCTCCGTCGGCGTGATCGTGAAACTCGACTCGGTGTAACTGGTGACCGGCGAGCCGTGCGGCGTGCCCACCAGACCGTTGAAGCCGAGAGCAATGCTGCCGCTGGCCGGCACGGTGATGACGATTTCGTTTGACGCTACACTCGCGCCGAAGGCGTTGGTCCCTTCCACGCGACAGCGACGCGAGGAGGATACTCAGCGGCACGCGGGTTTTCGTGTCCGGCAAAGTAGCTCGAATGAGACACGGCGCTCAAGGTCAGCAGTCGTCCGAGGCGCCCGCTGAGCTTTGCGCGGACGCGCTTCGCCGTCATACTTGAGACTCCTCACCGGCCGGAAGGAGTGGCGTGGAACAGCAGACCGAACGGACCGCCTCGCCGATCGACACCATTTCTCCAGATGCCGATGCGCTGCGGCTCCTCGTCGAAAGCACGACCGACTACGCCATCTTTCTGCTCGACCCGCAAGGTTACGTCGCCAGCTGGAACGCCGGCGCTCAGCGCATCAAGGGCTATGCCGCTCACGAAATCGTCGGCCGCCATTTTTCCACGTTCTACACGGCCGACGCCATCCACCGAAAATGGCCTGAACACGAGCTCAAGGAAGCGAGGCGCCTCGGCCGGTTCGAAGACGAAGGGTGGCGCGTCCGCCAAGACGGCACCCGGTTCTTCGCCAATGTCATCATCACCGCCCTCCGCGACGCGGACGGCACGCTGCGCGGCTTTGCGAAGGTCACGCGCGACATCAGCGAACGCAAGGCCAATGAGCAACGGATCGAGCGTCTGACACAGGAGCTCGAGGGCCGCGTCGTGGAGCTGGCGGCCATCAATCGCGAGCTCGAACAGAAAAGCGCCGAGAACGAAAGCTTCGTCTACAGCGTCTCGCACGATCTGCGGTCGCCGCTCGTCAACCTGCAGGGCTTCAGCCAGGAGCTCACGCTCGGCAGCAAAGCCCTGGCGGAGGTGCTCGCACGGCCCGGCGTGCCCGAGGAGGTGCGCCAGCAAGCCACGACGATCATCGAGGGCGAGCTCGCCGAGTCGATCCAGTACATCCACGATGCGGTGAGACATCTGAGCCGCATCATCGATGGACTGCTGCGGCTTTCGCGCGTGGGCCGGGTGGAGTACCAGTCCGAGGACGTCGACGTCAACCTCGTGGTCTCTGAAATCCTTGCCGCAATGCACGCCACGGTCCTGGCATCGGGCGCCGAGGTCAAGGTGGGTCCCTTGCCGCAAATCCAGGGCGACCGGAACGCCATCGGGCAAATTTTCGCCAATATCATCGGAAACGCGCTCAAGAGTTTTGACGGCGCGCGCGATGGCGTCGTCGAGATCTTCGCCACCGGGGACACGCCGCCGGTGTTCGCGATCAAGGACAACGGCATCGGGATTCCCCTGGAGTATCAAGCGCGGATCTTCCAGGTCTTTCAGCACGAGCAGACAAGCCACTTGCGTGGAGAGGGCATGGGACTCGCGATTGTCCGGCGGATCGTTGAACGGCACAGCGGCCGCATCTGGTTCGAGTCGTCGCCAGGTGTCGGCACGACGCTTTTCTTCACTCTCGGTGCCGTCGGTTCCCGGCCGGCCTCTTCACCGCCACACGGAGTTGCCTGAGACATGAGCGCCGGTGCCTTTGGCGACGTGGTGCAGCGCCTCGCCGTGTTCCTGATGAGCGCGGAAATGCCCTCGGAGTTGCCGGCAGATCGGGCGTTCCATGCCCAGTAATCCACGACGTCTGGTTCTGATTGTCGAAGACGATCCCGGCGTGGCGATACTCCAGCGCCGGCGCCTCGAGCGCGCTCACTTCCGCGTCCAGGTCGTCTCGGACGTCAACGCGGCAATCGCCGTCCTCGAGCAGCAGCGGGTCGATCTCGTGCTGATCGATTACCGGCTCGGCACGACCACCGGTCTCGATCTGCACAGGCGCATGAAGGCGTCGGGCTTCGACGTGCCGGTCATCATCGTCAGCGGGTCCATGGACGACGCGATGGTCATCGAGGCGATTCGCACCGGTGTTCGCGACGTCGTGGTCAAAAACGCTGATTACCTCGATTACCTGTCCGACGCCGTCCGGTCGGTCCTGGAGCAGGCCGCCACGGTCCCCGAGCCGAAACCGCAGGAGGCGCGGCGCACGCGGGTCCTCGTCGCGGAGGACGATCTCGGCGTGGCCACGCTGGAGGCGCGGCAACTCCAGCGTGCCGGCTACGACGTGGAGATCGCGACGACGGCTGACGAGGCGCTCGCCGCGGTGCGCCGCGACACTCCGAACCTCGTGATCCTCGACTTGCGGCTGACCGCAGAGAGCTCGGGCCTCGATCTCTACGACACCATCAAGGCCGAGGGCTGGAACGTTCCCGCGATTCTCGTGACCGGTTATGCCGATCAAGCGGTCGCCATCAAAGCCCTGCGTGCGGGCGTCCGCGATTTCCTGCCGAAATCCGCGGATTACCTCGAGTACCTGCCCACCGCCGTCGATCGTGTCGTCGCTCAAGTCCGCGTCGAGCGCAAGCTGGCCGAATCCGAGGTGCGCCTGGCGAGCATCATCGGCACCACGATGGACGCGATTGTGATGTGCGACAGCGAATTGCGCATCAAGCTGTTCAACCGCTCGGCCGAAGAGATGTTCGGCTGTGCGGCGGCGGTGGCCCTCGACCAACCCATTGCCCGCTTCGTGCCCGGACGCCTGTTGCCGGAAGGCGGCTCGGGCCGCGGCCCGAGCGGTTCCAGCAGCGCGCACCAGCGGCTGGAGGTCGATGGCCTGCGCTACGACGGCACCGAGGCGCCGATCGAGGTTTCCATCAGCGAGGTCGTCGTACACGGCAACCGGATGTTCACCGTGATCGCCCGCGACATTTCGGAGCGGCGTCGCAACGAGATGGAGATGCGTGAGGCCGAAAGGCGCAAGGATGAGTTCCTGGGCATGCTGGCGCACGAGCTCCGGAATCCGCTGGCGGCGGTCATGACCGCGGGCGAAGTGCTGCATCGCACCGTCCCGGACGCCCAGGCGCTGAAGCTCACCGGCGTCGTGCGGCGGCAAACGCGTGCGCTCGCACGCATGGTTGACGACCTGCTCGACGTCTCGCGCGTGACGATGGGCAAGATTCAACTCGCCACCGAGCCGCTGCTCCTGAGCGAGATGGTGAGCCGGGCCGCCGATGCCAGTCGCGATGCCATGCGTCAACAGCAGCTGCAGTTCGACGTTCACGTGGACGACGATCCGGTGTGGCTCAAGGGGGACTCGACGAGGCTCGAGCAGGTGCTCTCGAACCTGCTGAACAACGCGATGAAGTTCACGCCCCCCGGCGGACGCGTCACGCTGGAGGCGCGTGGCCAGGAACACGAGGCGATCCTTCGTGTCGCCGACACGGGCGTCGGGATTCCGCCGGCGGTGCTCCCGCGGGTGTTCGACCTGTTCGTGCAGGCCGACACGTCGCTCGACCGCGCCAAGAGCGGTCTCGGCATCGGCCTCGCGCTCGTGCAGAAGCTGGTGATGCTGCACGGCGGATCGATCACGGCAGCGAGCGCCGGCCCAGGCCACGGCAGCGAGTTCGTGGTGCGGCTGCCCGTCTCGAACGACCAGGCGGCCACGACGTCCGACGACGCCGCCGCCAGTCAGACGCCCGATACCCCAGCGCGTCTGCGAGTGCTCGTCGTCGACGATCAGCGCGACGTCGCCGACGCCGTCGCCATGCTGATCGAGTCGATTGGCCATGATGTCGGCGCCGTCTACGATGGCGCGACGGCGCTGGCCGTGAGCCTGGGGCGGCCGCCGCACGTCATGTTCGTGGACCTGGGCATGCCCGGGATGACGGGCTATGAACTGGCGCGTCAGATCCGCCGCGAGCCGGCGCTCTCGAAGATCCACCTGGTCGCCCTCACCGGTTACGGTCGCGACGAGGACCGCGCCCAAGCCGCCGCCGCCGGCTTTGACGCGCACATCACCAAGCCGCTGGTCGAGTCCCGACTGCGCGAGGTGATGGCGAACCTGGCGATGGGTGTTTAGCCCCGACGGGAGCGGCCCCTCGGGGCCGCGGCACATGTCAAAAGTCGAGGTTCTCGGTGATGCGGGCGCCGCTCTGATGGAATGTCTCCCGTAATCGGGCAATCCGCTGCCGCACCTGGCCATGATCGGACACACCCAGTGTGGCGTTCAGAAGGTCGATGAACCACGGCAGTTTCGCCGCGTCGCGGACATAGGCATCGACGATGTCACGCGCCACCGGCAGCGTCGTGCGCTTGGAGTCGTCGTGCACGTCGCGGTTGCCGGCGGCGAGCAGCTTGGCGAATTCCTCCTCGAGCAGCCGCGCGAAGATCGCCGGTGAAAACCGATCGCCGGCGCGGACGCCGGTCCCGGCGTCATCGTCCGTGAAGCGCGCGGACTTGTGGAGCCACTCCCAGAGGATGCTCAGCCGGATCTCGCCGGTGGCCATGTCTTCCATCAGGTACAGCACGTCTTCGTTACCGAAGAAGTCGGCGGGTTTGAGCGCCGCCGCCTGCATGCCCTGCCCGAACGCGTTGCCGTACTGCAGGGCCACGCTGATCAGATCCCGCGCACCGCGAATCGTCCGAGGCCCCGGCTCGAGCGCCGTCAACGCCGCCGCGTCGTCGTCGCGATAGGTGAGTGGAGGAAATTCTCGAGCGAGTTGATTGGCCTGACCGGTCCGTTCCCAGACCGGCCGCACGATGTGCACCATTTTCCAGTGCGCCACCCACTTGCCGCTGGCGCCTTCGCGCTGTTCGCGTTCAGCGCCCGCCACGGCTCTCTCCATGCTGCGCGCCACACCAGCCGGCGAGCCCACGGGGATGTTCGGCTCCATGCCGCCTTGCCACAGCGCGCGCCGCCCGTGCGCGTCCGGCGTGCTAACGGCGCGCCGCACACGATCTTCGTAGGCGCGCATGTAGCCATAGGTCATGGTCACCGCGTCGATGTTTGGATTGACGAACCCTTCATCCCAGGTCCGGGCGTCGGACACGCTGTTGATGTAGTCCCAGCGTCCGGTGTTGAAGCCCACGAATCGCGGGGCGAGTGCCGCGCGGATCTCCATCAACTGAAAGGACGCTTCGAGCTGCTCGACCAGGACGTAGGTCTTGACAATGCCGACCGGCAAACCGAGGTGCTGTTCGAGGGCAGCGATCACGTCATGCCAGAGGGCGGCTTCCTCGGCCGTCTGGATCTTCGGCAGATAGAGCACGATCGACGAACCGCGCCCGCGGAGCGGCTGATGGTTGCCAACGACATAGAGCGTCAGATCGACGATGGACGCGGAGAAGCCGCGGCCGCCGCCGCGGCGGACGTGCCGATCATCGAGATGCAGGCCGCGCGGCCGGAAGATCGTCGTGGTGAACTCGAGCTGCCGGCGCCAGTCGTCCACGATGGCGCGACCAAAGACTCCCTGCCCCCACGCGTTCATCTCCTGCGCCACCTGTTCGGCCGCCGTCATGAACAAGTCGGCGCGGCGGATCGCCAGCGCCAGATTGCGCTGGTTGTCGAGCGCCATGGTGCCCAACTGGCCGAGCGCATCCTCGCCGTCGAACATCCAGCCGTCTGCGCCTGACAGCCACGCATAGGCCACATTGCGGATGCTCTTGTCGAGCGTCACGGCAGGCTTGGCGCCGGGCCCCGTGCCTTGAATCCATTGCCGCTGCAGGTCCGGCGGAATGTCGCTGCCCATGAACCTGCCGTCGCGCGCGTCCTGGACGCGAGTCGAGGTGCGCGGCACCGTACTGTCCGGATCGAGAAACCGAATCGGTTCGCGCTCGCGCGCGCGAGCGGCGCGCCGCGCCAGCCTGGCGGTCATCACGGCTTGGCGCTCGTCGTCGAACGGCGCGAGGCGGTGCAGAGCGTCGCGAACCTCGCGCGTGATCACGTCGGAATATGCAGTCAGAACGGCGGGCCGGATCTCGAGCATGCGCCGGATATTATGGCAGCTTGTCGATGCTGGGCCGCAGCGCGGCGGCCTTCTCTTTGAGCAGCGGATGCTCGGCGGCGAGATCGAGGTACATGAGCGCCTCGGTCTTTTGCGACAGTCGCGCGTAACTGCCGGCGGCGTTGTACGCCGCCTGGGCCCGCCGATGTTCGGCCGTGTCCAGCCGCTTTTGCGCGGCCGCGATACGGCGCGCTTTGAGGGACTCGGCCCAGTCGGCGCTGGTCGCCGCCTGGATATCCCGCCGCGCTTGTTCTGCGGCGCCGGCAAAGCACTTGACCGCGGTCGCAAACCTGCTGCCGGCGGGCGTCCAGTCTTCCTTGTCGACGTGGACCAATGCCTCGGTCCACACCGCTTCGCAGTTGGTCGCATCGAGCCGGTAGGCTTCCGCGAGGCGTTCGATCGCGGTTTCGAACCACTGCTGCGCGTAGGCGATGAAGCCAGCCAGCGTGTACACGGACGTATTGACCATCAACCTGGTCGCGCGCGTGACGTCGTCCCATGCCGCTGGCAACAGATGGACGCGATAGCGGTTCCAGGCTCGCCAATAGTACGCATCTCCCTGGTGGAACATGCCTAAATCAATCAGTTGTGTTGCCGTCCTGATGGCATCCGCGTGTCGATTCAAGTAGCTCAGGCTGAGGACACGTCCCAGCAGAGCATCCCGATGACCGGGCTGCCCGGCAAGAATGCGGTCGAACAGAGCGAGCGCCGAGTGGTACTCGCTGAGCGCATTTCGCGCATGCGCCAACGCCAGCGTGATGGACGGTGACTCGGGAAACGCCTCGTGCGCGAGCGCAAAGCGCTCCGCGGCCCGGCCGACATCCGGAACGGGATACCGGCTCATCTCGCGCAATCCTTCGAAAAAGAAGGTGTCGACCCAGCGTGGGTCGGCCTCGCGGAGGGCCCTCATTGCCTCCACCGTTTCGGTCGTACGCGCGCACACTGCCGCACGAAAGCGGATCAACGGCACGGGGTGGCGCACGAGGATCGCGTCCACATCAAGGCTCTTGCGGGCCTGAGCGTCCTCGCAATCAATGGCGAGGGCGAGGTATTGCGCGACCACGTCGGTCTCGATCCCCGCCGCCAACGCGGCACGTGCGGGTGGGACGGTCCCGTCGGTCGTCCAGAGTGAGCGACGCTCCTTGCCCCGTCGCTCTCGCTCTTCGGGCGAGAATCCGGTGACTTCGCCCCCTATCAGCCGCAGCGCGTCGAAGTAGACGCCGGGCGAAAGGCCGGGCGACGAGGAAGATACGGCCGCGCTCAGCGTCTGTGCGCGTTCGAGTGCGGCGCGATCCGACAGCCCGAGCTCTCGAGAACGCACCGCCACCAGGAGGGCGGCAGTGAAGGCGGCACGCCTGGCATCCATCGGCGCGTCGGGTGCCGCGGCAATGCGCTCGAACGTGGAGAGCGCGTCCTCCAGGCAGCGATAGCAGCCCGCGGCCACGAGCGATTGGGCGCGGCCAAGTTCGGCGACAAGCTGGGGAGAGGGCCGCCGGCTGGCACACCCGGCCACGGTCAGCATCACCAGCACCCAGACCACCCGTCGGGTCATGCGGCGCTTAGACACCCGTTGCCAGTCCAACGTTCCAACGTTCCAAGGTTCCAAGGTTCCAAGGTTCCAAGGTTCCAAGGTTCCAAGGTTCCAAGGTTCCAGGGTTCCAGGGTTCCAGGGTTCCACGAAGGGGACACGCAAGACCCTTATCTTTACGCTCGCGCTGGCCGTGTCGGCAACCAGCGCAACCGGCGGACTTCAACTCATTTCGGTGAAAGATGAGATTGCGATTGGCCGCAAGGCGCAGCAGCAGGTTCGACAGGACGTGCCCCGACTTCGGGACACTACCGTGAGCCGCTACGTCACGGGTCTGGGGCGCAGGGGTACAATTCGGCCGCGCACCGTGCCGACGTTTCCGCCCGATCCATCATCAACGAGTCGTCGCACCCTCATCAACGTCGTGCTCGCCCTGATCGGGGGCGTGCTGCTCGTGGCGACGGTTCAGCGCGTTGGCCTCACTGACGTTCAGAACAGCCTCACCGACATCGGCTGGTGGTATTTCGCCGTCCTCGCGCTCGGCGGATTGCGGTTTGCCGCGCGATCACGCGCCTGGCAAGTGTGCACGGGCGCGGCTCGACTCCCGTTCACCCGCGCGTTCTCCGGCATTCTTTCCGCTGATGCGCTGGGCAACCTGACCCCGTTCGGCATGCTGGCGAGCGAACCATCCAAGGTTTACTTCATCAACGACCGCGTGCCGACAGTCGAAGCGGTGTCTTCGGTGGCGGCCGAAAACGCGTTCTACATGACGACGGTGCTGCTCATGATTGGCGCCGGGGCGCTGATGTTCTTCAGCGTGGCCAACCTGCCGCCGGCGTTGAAGCTCGGGGCGCAGGGCGTTCTGGGGCTGGTGATGATTGGTGGTCTCGCAGCTCTCTGGATCATCCGCCGCCAGCCCGCGATTCTGTCGCGTGTCGCGCGGTTGATCGCCCGCTGGACCGGGCGGGGAATGACCGCGCCCGATCGACTTCGCGAGATCGAGGTCCATTTCTACGCGGTGCTGACCTGGCCCTGGTCGCGCATCGCGCACGCGGCCGTCTGGGAGGGTGCGTTCCACGTCGCGGCGGTGACCGAGGTGTTCCTCGTGCTGCGCCTGCTGCCGATGGGCCAGGACGTCACCCTTCTGCAGGCCTTCGTCCTCGAAACCACCGGACGCCTGATCGTCGTCCTCTTCAAGTTCGTGCCGTACCGGCTCGGCGTGGACGAGGCCGGGAGCGCCATGATCGCGCAGGCGCTGGCACTCGACCCGACGCTCGGCGTCGCGCTCGCGCTCGTCCGGCGGCTCAGAATCCTGTTCTGGAACGCGATCGGGCTAGGTCTCCTCGCCGTACGGCGCTAGCGCTCTCGGCTGTCGGCGCTCGGCTCTCTCAGCGCTCTCGGCTGTCGACTCTCAGCGCTCTCGGCTTTCGGCGCTCGACGCGCTCGGCTTTCGGTATGATCTCCCGATGCAGCTCAAGTCTCCAACCATCCTGGCGGCAGCCGCCGGGCTGGCCCTCACAGTTGTGTCTCCACGTTTCGCGCCTCCGCTGCATGCGCAGGCGCCTGCGCCGGCTCAGACCCAGCCGCAGGCGACGGCATCGGCCGCTGTCGATCCGAGTCTCTATTCGGGCATGCGGTGGCGAAGCATTGGCCCTGATCGGGGCGGACGCTCGATTGCCGTGGCTGGCAGTGAGTCGCGACCCAGTGAGTCCTACTTCGGCGCCGTCGGCGGCGGCGTCTGGAAGACGACGGACTACGGCCTGAATTGGGCGCCCGTCGGCGACAACGACTTCCGCACCACGTCAGTTGGTGCGCTCGCCGTCGCGCCGTCGAACCCCGACGTCGTTTACGTCGGCATGGGGGAGTCGTGCTTCCGCGGCAACATCATTCAAGGCGACGGCGTCTACAAAACCACCGATGCGGGCAAGACATGGGCGCACGTCGGGTTGGGCGACACCGAGGTCGTCAGCAAGATTCGCGTGCACCCGACCAATCCGGATCTCGTCTACGCAGCGGTGCTCGGCCACTCGTATGGGGCGCACCCCGACCGCGGCGTCTATCGGTCGAAGGATGGCGGCACGACCTGGGAGAAGGTGCTCCATCGCGACGACCGCAGCGGCGCCATCGATCTGTCGATGGACCCGAAGAACCCTGATGTCCTGTATGCCGCCACGTGGCAAGTCTTCCGGACGCCGTGGTCGATGGAGAGCGGCGGGCCGGGCAGCGCCCTCTACAAGTCCACCGACGGCGGCACGACGTGGACGGACATCACGAAGAACAAGGGCCTGCCGGCGGGGCTGTGGGGAAAGGTCGGCGTCTCCGTGTCCGGCGCGGACGGCAACCGCGTCTACACGATCATCGAAAACGAAAACGGCGGCGTGTTCGTCTCGGACGACGCCGGCGCGTCGTGGCAGAAGATCAACGAGGATCGCAACATGCGGCAACGTGCGTTCTACTACACGCACATCTACGCCGACCCCGTGGACAAGGACACCGTGTACGTCCTCAACGTGCAGTTCTTCAAGTCCACCGACGGGGGCAAGACGTTCTCCACGATCCGCGTGCCGCACGTGGACAACCACGATCTGTGGATTTCGTCCACCGACAACAAACGCATGATCAACGGCAACGACGGCGGCGGCAACGTATCGATCAACGGCGGGCAGACGTGGTCGGGCCAGGGCTTCCCGACCGGACAGTTCTACAATGTGTTCACCACGAAGCACGTGCCGTATCACGTCTGCGGCGCGCAGCAGGACAACAGCACGGCCTGCATCGGCAGCCAGACCAACCCGGGCGGCGGCGAAGGCAGCCTGCCGCCGATCTTCTACGCGGTCGGCGGCGGCGAAAGCGGCTACATCGCCCCCGATCCGAACAACCTGACCGTGTTCTACGCGGGCAGTTACGGCGGCTATCTGAGCCGGCTCGATCGTGAGCTCGGTCAGCAGCGTGCCATCCACATCTATCCCAACAACCCGATGGGATGGTCGTCGATCGACATCAAGGAACGCTTCCAGTGGACCTTCCCGATCGTGTTTTCGCACACCGATCCCAAGGTGCTCTTCGCGTCCTCGCAGCACCTGTTCCGGACGGTCAACGGCGGCCAGAGCTGGCAGAAAATCAGCCCGAACCTGTCGCGCTCCGATCCGAAGACCCAACAGGCCTCCGGCGGGCCCATTACCAAGGACCAGACCGGCGTCGAGACCTACGGTGTCATCTTTACGGTGGCGCCGTCGTATCAGGACGGCAACACCATCTGGACGGGGTCGGACGATGGTTATGTGCACATCACGCGCGACGGCGGCGGGAACTGGGATCGTGTGACGCCCTCCGATCTCCCGGAATTCGCGCGCATCAGCCTCATCGAGGCTTCGCCACATCAGAACGGCGTCGCGTATCTTGCCGCCAACCGCTATCAGCAGGGCGACCGCGCGCCGTACTTCTACAAGACCACGGACTACGGCCAGTCCTGGACGAAGATCGTCAACGGCATCCCCGCCGGCCACTTCGCGCGCGTGATCCGCGAGGACAAGAAACGCCGCGGGCTGCTCTATGCCGGCACGGAACAGGGCATCTACCTTTCATTCGACGATGGGGCGTCGTGGCAGACACTGCGACTGAACCTGCCCGTCACGCCGATCCATGGCATCGTGTCGGAGGAGCGTGACCTCGTGATCGGGACACACGGCCGCGGGTTCTACATCCTCGACGACATCAATGTGCTGCGCCAGGCAGCGGGGGAGATTACGGCCAGCGCGCTGCACGTCTTCCAGCCCAACGATCCGCTGCGTGGACGCAACAACAACCTCGCGATCGACTACTACCTGGGCCAGGAAGCCGAAGAAGTGAAGATCGACATCCTCGATGCCGGCGGCACGGTGCTGCGCTCGTTTACCGGCACGCCCAAAGACCCCCCGCCGGCAACCGGCGGGCCGGGCGGTGGCGGCGGCGGCTTTGGTCCCACGCCGCCGCGCGTGGGCACCCAGAAGGGCATGAATCGGTTCACGTGGGATTTGCGCCAGCAAGGCGCCGTCGTGTTTCCCGGGATGATCATGTGGGCCGCGCAACCTGCGCGAGGGCCCGCGTCGCCGCCCGGGAAGTACACCGTGCGCATCGCCGCCAACGGCCAGACCCGGACACGCGACTTCACGATTGGACTCGATCCGCGTCTCGAGGAGGCCGGAATCACCGAAGACTACCTGCACGAACAGTTCAAGCTGTCCACCTCGGTGCGCGATCGCGTCAGCGAGGCCAACAACAGCGTCATCAAAATCCGATCCATTCGCGATCAGGTGAACGAGCGGATGCAGAAGGTGCCCGAGCGCCGGCGCGCCGAGATTCAGAAGCTGGCCGACAGCCTGACGAAACCTCTCACCGCGGTGGAGGAAGAGGTCTATCAGGTGCGCAACCGCAGCGGGCAGGATCCGCTGAACTACCCGATCAAATTGAACAACAAGATCGCCGCGCTGATGGGCGTCATCGAAAGCGCGGATCACCGGCCAACCGATCAGACCTACGAGGTGTTCAAGGAACTGTCGGACGAACTGGAGAAGCAACTCCAGCAGATGAACGCCACGCTCGAGACGGAGCTGCCGCGGCTCAACGCCGCGCTCGAGCGCGAGAAAGTCGCGCCGGTTGACCCGGAGGCCAAGCCAGAGCCTCCGGCGCCGACACAGAAGCCACAGTAACAGGGCCAACACCGATTTCACGGATTTCACGGATTTGTTCGATCATTCCTCTTGATCATCAGATCTGTGTAATCAGCGGAATCTGCGTTGGCCCTTGTAATCTGTGCAATCAGCGAAATCTGCGTTGGCTCTTTGTCAGGCGACGCGGGCGAGGACGACCAGGACGGCGGCGGCGGCGGCGATTTGCAACGCAAGTGACGCGCGGTCGCGCAGGAAGAGGACGCCGAGCGCCAGCAGCGCCGCTGCCATGAGCAACGCGGACCAATACAGGTCGCGCGTGGACTCGTCGAGCTCGCCGCGTTGGGCACGGCGCCGCGTCGCCTCGATGATGGCGTTGGCGATGTCGCGATCGCGTTCGCGATCGAGCTCGAAATAGCGTCCGCCGCCTGCGGTCGCCAGCGCGGCCAGCGACGAGCGGTCGAGCACCGAGGACACCACGGCCCGGGTCGGATCGCGATTCGGCTCGGGGATGACGCCGCCGACGGTGGTGCCGACGCCGACGACGTACAGAGGGATGCCGCGTTCCTGGACTATCGCCATCGATTTGGCGACCTCGCCGCTCCAGGCCTGACCGTCCGAAACGAGCACGAACGCCTTGGGGTTGTCTCTATCGCCAGCGAGCTCCGCGTCCTTGTCGATCAGGCGCAATCCCCAATAGATGCCGCGCTCGATGTTGGTGTCCCATGTCGTGTCGTCTTCGAGCCGGAACGGGGGCGCATCCTGCAGGTGATCGAGGAAGAAGAAAAACGTGTTCGGATCGCGCGTCAACCGAATCTGCGGCGCGGCGATGGTCGCGAAAATGGCGAG
Organism: Vicinamibacterales bacterium; assembly: GCA_035512515.1. Classification (GTDB taxonomy): domain Bacteria; phylum Acidobacteriota; class Vicinamibacteria; order Vicinamibacterales; family UBA2999; genus JACCSI01. The sequence goes on along the minus strand of DATKDY010000380.1, from coordinate 117,917 downwards.
CGCGACCCGGTCGTCCTGCCATTGCAGCGATTCGCCGAAGGTGCGGAGAAACCGCATCGACCGCCGCCAGCGATCCTGCGGCACGTCGCGCACGCGCATCGACGCGGACGCATCTTGCAGGATCACGAGATCGACCCCGCTCGTGCGCAGCATCGACGCCACCGCGACCGGCCGCGCGAGCGCGACGATCACGAGGCTCAGCGCGGCGATGAGACAGAGCCAGAATGCCAGGTCGCCCAGCACCGGGAGCCGCTCGGTCGCGCTGGCGCGCGCGGTGGGCAACTGCCGATGCCTGCGCATCCGCAGGACGTCCCGCCGCCGCCGCCACGCCTGCCACGCCCAGACAATGAGCAGCAGGGCAGGGACCGCCAGCAGCGGCAGAAACACCGGGGCGGCGAAGCGGAGGTTGGCGAGATCGATGCTGGCAAACATCAGCCTTTACGCATCTTGCGACCGGCACGGCCGGCTTCTTCGGCTTCCTGACGTTCATCAGGCATCATCGGGACGATCATCTTGAACTTCTTCGCGTCGCTGTCCGGTGGTGGGGCGCCCGGCACGCCGTGCACCGTGACCCCGCCGGCCGCGGGATCGAGCCCCGGGATCGTCTGCTTGGCGGTCATGGCGGCCCGTCGCAGCCGCAACACGAACTCGTAGTTGTACGCGGCGTCCTCGTTGTCCGGTTCCGTCCGCAGGACCTCGGCGTACTGCTTGGCAATCGAATCGAGCCGCGCGACAAAGGACTGGAAGGTCCCGCCCGTACTGCGCAGCAGGCGGTACTCGGCGTTGGCCGCCAGCAGCCGCCGCGACGCGTCCTCGGACTCGGCCAGCGCCTCGTAGTCGCCGCTCCAGTAGCGCGCGGTTGCGCTGTCCGTCGGCGCGCCGCCTACACGCTGGACGAGCGGGTCGAACAGCCCGCTCCCGCGCGCCGTGTCGAGTTCTTCCGCCGCGCGCTCATAGCGCAACGTGACCAGGGCATATTCGGCAGCCGCCATGCGCGCTTCGGCCCGGCTGGCAAACCACAACACCGTCCCCGCCAGCGTGAGCAGAACCACCACCACCATCAACGACGCTACCGATTTCACGGCTTCTCCTTCACGTCTATGACCAATCCCGAATTCACGTAATCCCCGCAACCGAATCTATCGAATTCCCGATACCCGCATCTGCGTAATCTGTGGTCAGGGAAAGGTCTGGAACCACGGGAGCGTCAGCCGCATCAGCGCTGCGACGCTCCAGAACACGACCGCCATCAGCGCGAAGGGGGCAAAGCGCGGCTGCTCGGTTGTGTAGCGCTTCATCTCGACACGCCCGGGAGCCGCGCGATCAATCTCGTTGACGGCCTGGACGATGGCGGTCTCGTCCACGGCGTTGTAGAACTTGCCGCCGGTCCGGGCGACGGCGGCAGCCCACACGTTGTCCGGGATGGCCTGCTGACCGCGACCAGGCTGCCCGACGCGAATGAAGAACACCGGGATGTTGGCCGCCCGCGCATCGCCGAGCACGTCGAAGGCGCTGCGGCCGTCCTCGGTGACTTCGGCGTCGATGCCATCGGTGAAGATCACCATGGCATTCCCGGCGGCATCGAGGACGTCGAAAGCGCGGAACAAACCGACGCTTTGCTCTACGGCGTTGGCAATGACCGTGCCCTGATCCGGAAACGTCATGAACTCCGTCCAGTCGCCGATGAGCGCCATGCTGAACAGGATGTTCTCGTAGTCCGTAGTGAACGGCGTGATGACGTAGGCCTGGTCGCCGAATTCGACGAGCGCGAGCATGTCGCGATACTTCCCGTTCATCCGCAGTTCGACGAAGTAGCGCGCCGCCCCGACCGTCGTGAAAAACGCCGCATCGTTGGGCGCGCCTTTGGCCAGCCGCGTCGAGGGCAGCGACGACAGCATGCTGGACGAGGCGTCGATCATCAGGCTGATGCGGCGGCCCGGGTAGGACGCCTGTTCCTGCATCAGCGCCGTCTTCGGATCGGCGAGCGCCAGCGCAAAGAACGGAATGCCGGCGAGCGCGCAGATGAGCGCTCCGTGCCGCAGGAGGGTGACGCGATTCGGACGGGCCCACTCGATGAGCGATGGCAACGCCAGCCGCCCGCGGCCCGAGGCCCGCCGGGTCAGCAGGCGGATCAGCAGCACACACGCGGCCAGACCGAGCAGGACGATCGCGCCCAGGCGCGCCGTCGCGGCGGCGGAAAAGAAGAGGCTGCCGACATCGAGGCCACGTCCTTCGACGATCAGCGCCACCACCGCATCACGCAGATCGGTCATCGTGCCCACGCTTGCGGTGCCCAGCCCCGAATAGTGTCGCCGATCGAGCGCGTCGATTCAGCCAGCCACGTATGCCGGGCCGACGCGCGGCCTGCCGCGCGCATCACGCTCTCGAGCGCCTCGTCGAGCGCGCTGTCGTTGTACGTCTCCGCACGTCCGTATCGCGCGGCGGTGAGCGTCGTGAGTGCGGCGTCGAGATCGCCAGGTGACGCGTGGTTCAGCGCCTGCGCGGTGGTGGCCGCCGAGACCGCAATCCGCCGCCGTCCGATCAGGCCGCGAGCGACGCCGATCTCACCGCTGGTGGTCCGCTCGGCTTCGTGCTGTGCCACGACCTGGCCCGAGAAGTAGCTGCCCACGACGCGCCCGGCGGCGAGGGCGCGCGCCACGGTGTCGAGACTCCAGCCGGCGCCACGCGCCTGCTGCTGAATCGCCGCGAGCTCGCGGCGAACCGTCGCCAGCACGGTGCGATGCGGCAGAAAGTGCCGCGCGGTCGCCAGCTCGGCTTTGCGCCCCCGCCGCAGCCAGCCGAGGAGCGCCACCACCAGTGTGAGTCCCGCGAGGGCAAACAGGATGAGGGCAAGCACACGGAACGTTTGCGCGCGAAAGTCCCGCGCAGCGATCTCGTCGAACGAGGGGACCGGCGCTTCGCGAATGTGCCGGGCATCGTTGGCGACGAGCGAGTTGATCCGCATGGTCAGCGCGGGCAACTCGTACGCCTGCTCGCGGCCCTGGACGGCGGAATCCTGCTGGACGCGGCTTTCGATGCGATAGGTGATCGCCAGGGCGGGGATGACGATGTCGGAACCGAAAAAGTCCTCGGCGATGAGACGAACGTTGTAGTGATACTGCATGAACCGCCGCCCGGCGGTCACGTGATCGGCGCTCTGGGTTCCGCTGGTGACCTCGAACGGGGGAAACTGGACCGAGGCCGTGCCCAGCCGCGACCGATCGACGACGGCCGTCGCCGCTTCGGTCTCGAGCGCCGAACACGTCAGATGGATGGTGAACGGCTCACCGATCCGCACCGACGGCGTGCTCGTCCGCCACCAGCACTGGACGGGATCAACTTCGACGTTTTGTAACTGCGTCTGCTGCGCCCCCTCCACAGGAGCAGATACGATCCACAGAAGACACAGAAGACATAGAAGACACAGAATTCTCATCGTCTCAAACGCTCTCAGCACGCCTCGTACCGCTGACACCCTGCCGGGCCTACCGGCGCCCTGCTGCACCCGCCTTCGCGGCCGTATCACTTCCCGCTTCGGCGGGCAGGCCTGCTGCACCTGTGTCACCCCTATCACCTCTGCCCGCTACCCCCGCCGCCGCAGTCTCCGCTCCGCCACCCACTCGAGCAGCGTGATGTCAAACTTCGTCGGATCGGACTCGAGCCTGAGCGCGTCGATTCCCGCCAGCCGCGCCGTCTCCGCCACTTTCTCCTGCCAGGCCCGGACTTTGCCCGCCATCGCCCGCAAGTCCCGGCGCGACATCACCCGTGACCGTCCGCTTTCCACATCGAAGGTCTCCACCCATCCCGCCGACACGCCGGGCAGTTCGAAGGCGAACGACGCGTCCACGATGCAGAGCAACACGTCGTGCAGGGAATTGAGCCGCGCGAGATCCGAGACGAGCGCATCCACAGTGTCGAACAGGAAGTCGGAGATCACCGGCACCAGCGACGTCTTGCGGAGAAATCCGGACAGCGTGGCGCCCAGTTCGCCGGTGTTGCGCAGGTCCTGCAATCCCTGACCGAACTGGTAGGCGTCGAGACAGTGAATCACCTGTCCCTTGCCGATACGCGGTCGCAGACCCTGGATATTGCTGAACTCGCGATCGAAGGTGACCAGGCCCACGGCATCCTGGAAGAAGACGGCCGACATTCCGATCGTCGCCAACGCCCGCGCAATCGTCGTCGCGATGGGGACGCCGTCCATGCCGCAGCGCGTGGACAGCGACCGGTCGGCGACCATCACCACGCTGGAGGTGCTCGGCTGTTCGAACTCGCGGATGATGAGCGGGCTGAAATTCGTCAGTGAGGATTGCGGCCAGTCGATGGATTCGAAGCGGTCGCCGGCCTGCCAGTCACGCAGCCCGACGAAGTCGAACCCGGATCCGTGAAAGCGGCTCGCGTGATCGCCAATCGTGAACTCGCGCATCCGCCTCAGGATGATGAGCTCGATCTCGGTGATGTCCGAGAGGCTGATGAGCGGCTCGGCGTCACGGATCCCACCGGTCCAGCGTTCGCGCGTCCTCACGGGATCGGCACCCGCTCGATGACATCGGCGATGACCGCGTCGATGGTCAGACCGTGGCTGGCCGCGTGCGGCCCCAGCCAGATGCGGTGACCGAGCACATACGGGGCGAGCTCCTGAATATCTTCGGGATAGACGACGTCGCGGTGGTGCTCGAGCAGCGCCCAGGTCTTGGCCAGCCGGCCCCAGCAGATGATCGCGCGCGGCGAGGCGCCCAGATCCACACCGCGCTCCACCAGACTCGAGGGCGAGTGTACGCGCCAATCGACCTCGGGGTTGTACGGCCGCGTCGCGGCGACGAGTCGCTGAATGTAATCGCCGAGCGCTTCGTGCACGAAGACCTGCTGGTTGATCGCGCCGCGCAACTGGATGATGCGTTCCTTCGGCATCAGCTGGTCGAGCTTGATCTGCTTGAAGTCGAAGTTCACGAGCTTGCGTTCCTCTTCGGGCGGCAGGTAGCCGATGTTGACCATGATCGCGAAACGATCCGTCGCCGCCTCGGAGAGCGGGAACGTGCCCTGGCCGAGCTCGACCGGGTTCATGGTCGCAATCGCGAAGCTGAAGGCGGGCAGCTCGTAGGTGGTCTTGCCGACCGTGACGGTGCGGTCCTGCAGGGCTTCGAGAAAGGCGCTCTGCGATTTGAGCGGGATGCGGTTGATTTCGTCCAGGAGGATGATCTCGGCCAGCGCCAGCGGACCGAATTCGGTCATGAGCTCGCCAGTGGCCGGATTGATCATCTGGAAGCCCACGACTTCGGTGGGCTGCAAGTCGGCGCGCCCCTGCAACCGCGCAAAGCGCGCGTTGCTGATGGCGGCGAGGATGACGCCGAAAAAGGTCTTGCCCACGCCAGGCACGCCGCGTAACAGGAGGTTGCCCGAACTCACCTGACGCTGTTCCTTCTTGTCGTACGTGGTGGGGATTTCAGAGAGCAAAACGACGTTGGCCAGCTGTTTCGGTCGATCGTAACCGACGAGAGCCTTCCCACCTTCGGTGAGGATGGCCTCGTTGAAGGTAATGGCTTCTTCGAGATCGGGATGCACAGAAGACGAATCTTACGCCAAGCGGTTCGGGGTACAATGCATGAGATGCGGGTGGCTCGCCGTTTCCTGGTGAGCGGCCGGGTGACCGGCGTCGGCTTTCGGTTCTTCGCGCAGGACGTTGCCCAGCGGGAGGGCTTGACCGGGGTCGTGCGGAACCTGCCTGACGGCCGCGTCGAAGCCCTGGCCGAGGGCGACGCCGAGTCGTTGACGCGTTTCGAGGCAGCGATGAGGCGCGGACCCGCGCACGCCCGCGTGGAGTATGTCGAGGTCGACGCGCTGCCGGTCTCAGGCCGCTACCTCGGATTTTCGATTGACGCGCCAGGAGCCGAAAGCTGACTGCTGCATGGAGAACCTGAAGACTCGAATCCGGCACGTGCCTGATTTTCCCAAACCCGGCATTCTTTTTTACGACATCACGACGCTGCTCAACGATCGGCAGGGATTCCGTGACACGGTCGACGCGTTGGCCGCACCGTATCGCGGCAAGAACATCGAGCAGGTGGTCGGCATCGAGAGCCGCGGTTTCATTCTGGGCGCGGCCGTGGCCAGTTTGCTCGACGCGGGGTTCGTGCCGATACGGAAACCCGGCAAACTCCCGTCCAAGGCCTTCCGGGAAGATTACGCGCTCGAATACGGCACCGACGGCCTCGAGATCCACGAAGATGCCGTGCAGCGCGGCCAACGGGTCCTGGTCGTCGACGACGTGCTGGCCACGGGCGGCACGGCCAAAGCCGCGTCGAGCCTGGTTCGCCGGCTGGGCGGCGAGCTCGTGGGCTTGTCGTTTCTGATCGAGCTCCACTTCCTCCATGGCCGTGACAAGCTGACGGGAGACCAGGTTTACTCGGTACTGCAGTATTAGGAGTATTAGGGAACGGCGTCGGATTGCGGTATGAGGAGGGATGTGGGCTGAGTGGTCCCGGGACCACTTATCGCCCCGGATGCGCCCGTAGCTCAGCGGATAGAGCACCCGCCTCCTAAGCGGGGGGTCGGCAGTTCAAGTCTGCCCGGGCGCGCCAGTAAGTCTAAGGTGCCTAAGGTGCCTAAGGTGCCTCAAGTGCCTAGGGCCTAATGTGCCTCGGGTGCCTCAAGTGCCGAGGGTCCAAAGTGCCCAGGCCTCTAGTGCCCAGGGTGCCTCAAGTGCCCAGCGAGACACGCCGAGCACTCGAGCACCTGAAGTACCTTAGGTACCTTAGGTTCCTTGGGCAACTTAGGCACCTAGGCACCCTAGCCTAGACACCCTAGGCACCCTAGGCACCTCAAGCACCCTAGGCCCTAGGCACCTTAAGCACCCGAGGCACCAGGCACCCGAGGCACCTCAGGCACCTCAGGCACTCTAGGCACATGATTTTATGAAGCACTCACAACGCAAACACCTCAAGACCAACGAGTTTGCCAACGCCATCGGCCACGCCAACGACTGGCGCGTCCAGCATCAGCGTGGCATCACGCTCGTGATGATCGTCGTGGTCGTCGTCGGCGCCGCGGCTCTTGGCTACGTCGCGTGGCGCAACAGCACCGACACCAAGGCACGCGCGCTGCTCGCCGAGGCGATGGTCGTGTACGAAGCGCCCGTGCAGCCGGCCCCTCCTCAGCTCGAAGCGGCCGGCAACGAGTCGCCGGCGGCGCCCGTGGTGACTCCCGGCACGTATCCGACTGAGAAGGCCAAGCTCGAAGCCGCCCTGCCGAAACTGCTGGCTGCGGCCGACGCGTACCCGTCAACCGACCCGGGGTTGACCGCGCGGTATCACGCGGCGTCGGCGCTCGTGGGGCTCGGTCGATTCGACGAGGCCATCGCTCAGTACACCCGTGTGATCGACGAGGGGTCGGGTCTGCTCGCCCAGATGGCGCGGCTCGGCACGGCCGAGGCGCAGCTGAGGGCCTCGCAGTACGACGCGGCGATTGCCAGCTTCTCGGAGCTGTCCAACCGGCCGGACGCGGGACTGCCGAAGGAAGCCATGCTCATGGAACTGGCGCGCGCGTACCGGCTGGCCGGTAAAACGGAGGATGCGCGAAAGACGCTGACCGAAGTCGTGGAGCAGCACGCCGACTCGCCCTTCGCGTCGGAGGCCAAGACGGAGCTCGAAAAGATCAAGGGCTGACCTCCCGGCCTCAATCGAGCTGCCTCTTCAATTCCGACAGGATCTGCAGCGCGTCGAGCGGGGTCGTCCGGTTCAGGTCGATCTCGCGGATCCGCTCCTTCAACTGCTCGTCAGCTTCACTGACGACGCGCTCGAACAACCCCAACTGCTGTTGAGGCGCCAGCGGCGTCCCGCTCGGCGACGGGCGTCCGCCGCGCGACAACTCATCGTGCTCGAGCGCGGTCAGAATCTGGCGCGCCCGCGCCAGCACCGGCGGTGGCAGCCCGGCGAGCCGGGCGACCTGGATACCGTAGCTGCGATCGGAGCGGCCCGGCAGAATCTTGTGAAGAAAGACGATGTCGTCCTTCCACTCGCGAGCGGTCACATGTGCGTTGATGACGCCGGGGAGCGCATCGGCCAGATCCGTGAGCTCGTGGTAATGGGTCGCAAAGAGCGTTTTCGGCCGCGCGCGTGGGTTGGTCGCCAGATGCTCGGCGACGGCCCAGGCGATGCTCAGGCCGTCGTAAGTGGCGGTGCCGCGGCCGATCTCGTCGAGCACGACCAGACTGCGTGAGGTCGCGCCGTTGAGGATGTGCGCCGTCTCCTGCATCTCCACCATGAACGTGGATTGCCCGCGCGCGATGTTGTCGGACGCGCCGACCCGCGCGTAGATGCGATCGACGATGCCGATTTTGGCCTCGCGCGCAGGAACAAACGAGCCGGTTTGCGCCAGCACGCAGACGATCGCCACCTGGCGAAGATAGGTGGACTTGCCGCCCATGTTCGGACCGGTGAGCACGACCAGTTGGTGAGTCGCCGCATTGAGCGTGACGTCGTTGGGCACGAACGCCCCTGCGGCGAGGCGTTCGACCACGGGATGGCGCAGGTCGAGCGCGACCAGTTCCTCGCCGTCGTCGACGTGCGGCTTCGTGTAGTTACACACCGTCGCCGTTTCGGCGAGGCCGGCGAGCACGTCGAGCGTCGCCAGGGCGCGCGAGGTGTCGACAATCCGCGCGGCCTCGGCGGCCACACGCTGACGCAATCGCTCGAACAACTCCAGTTCGCGTTCGACGAGCCGCTCGTCCGCCCCCAGCACCTTGTGCTCGTACTCCTTGAGCGCCGGCGTCACGAAGCGTTCCCCGCCGGCGATGGTCTGCTTGCGCTGGTAATCGGCAGGCACCGCGTGCAGGTTCGATTTCGAGACCTCGATGTAGTAACCGAACACGCGATTGAACCGTACCTTCAGCGAACTGATGCCCGTGCGCGCGCGCTCCTGATCTTCGAGCTCGGCGATGATCTGCTTGCCCGATCGCGAGATCCGGCGCAGCTCGTCGATTTCGGCGTCCACGCCGTCGCGCACGAAGCCACCGTCGCGCGCGAGCGCGGGCGGCTCGTCCTGAATCGCCGATTCAATCCAGTCGCGGACGTCGCTCATGTCGTCGAGCTCGCCGACGAGGCTCCGGATCAAGGGCGCCTGAAACTCGCCGACGAGCGCCCGCACACGCGGGACCGCCGCCAGCGACTGGCGCAAGCCCACCAGTTCGCGCGGTCCGGCGGTCGAGAGCGCCACGCGCGAGGTCAGCCGCTCGAGATCCTGGACGGTCTCGAGCGTCTCTCTCATCTTGCCCCGATCGGTCGTACGAAAGGCCATCTCCTCCACGGCATCGAGCCGATCGCGGATGCTTTCGAGGGCGACGAGCGGGCGCAGCAGCCAGGCGCGCAACAGCCGGCTGCCCATGGCCGTGATGGTGCGGTCGATTTCGTGGAGAAGCGAACCGGCGCGCCCGCCCTTCACGGCCTCCACGATCTCCAGATGCTCGAGCGTCGTCGGATCGATGAGCAGGCAGTCGGCGGCTTCCTTCAGCCGGATGGTGCGTACATGCGCGAGATCCGCTTTCTGCGTATCGCGCAGGTAGCGGAGCAGAGCGCCGGCGGCCGAGACTGCCGATTGCCGTCGCTCGAGTCCATAGCCTTCGAGGCTGCTCACGCGCAGCTGATCGAGCAGCGTCTGGCGCGCCGTCTCGATCTCGAAGTGCCAGCCCTCCACCTCGGTGATCGGGATCCCGCGATCGCCGACCTCCGGAATCATCGCGGCCAGGTCATGCCCGGCGCCGACGACGATCTCCCGGGGATGGAGGATGGCGATCTCGTCACGGAGCGCCTGCACGCCATCGCGGCCGGTGTACTCGGCGACGCTGAACTCCCCGGTGGAGAGGTCGACGAGGGCCACGCCAAACCCGACGTCCCTGACCGGGACCACAGCCATCAGAAATGCCGGCTCCTGGGCATCGAGATAGGACGCGTCGGTCAGCGTTCCCGGCGACACGACACGGACCACCTCGCGCTTCACGACGCCCTTGGCCTTTCGAGGATCTTCGACCTGCTCGCAGATGGCCACGCGATAGCCCTTGCGCACGAGCCGCGAGATGTAGGCGTCAGCGGCGTGATAAGGGATGCCGCACATGGGGACGGCCGTGCCCGAAGCGTCCTTCGAGCGTGAGGTCAGCGTCAATTCCAGGGCGCGCGACGCGACCAGCGCATCTTCGTAGAACATCTCGTAGAAATCGCCCATCCGGAAAAACACGATGGCGTTGCGATGCTGCCGCTTGGCGTCGAAGTACTGCCGCATCGCCGGCGTGAGGTTGGGCGGCGGCGGGGTGATGGAGGTTTCTGGCGAATGGGCCAACGAGATACGATCATACCGCCGTGCTGACTCTGGCGCTCGACACCACGACGAAGGCGGGAAGCGTCGCCGTCATGCGCGGCGACCGGCTTCTCGCGGTGGTTCATGGCGATGCGACGCGAACGCATGGTGAGCGGCTTCCGGAGGAACTGGCGCGTGCCATGGCGGCCGCGGGGATCGTACCTGGCGAGCTCACGTTGCTCGCGGTCGCGACGGGTCCGGGCGCGTTTACGGGGCTGAGGATTGGCCTCGCCGCCATGCAGGGGCTGGCCATGGTCATCGGCTGTCCGGTCGTGGGGGTCTCGGCGCTCGATGCGTTGGCCGCCGCCGCACTCGGCGAGGCAGATCCGGATGTTCTGGCGGTGGCGCCATGGATGGACGCCCAGCGCGGCGAAGTGTTCGCCGCGTTCTACGCTCGGGACGGCCACCAAGACGAAGGCCCGCACGCCAACGCGGATCCCGTCGTTGGCGCGCCCGGTCTCGTGCTCAAGACGGTGCCGGCGCATCTTGTCGGCCGCACGCAGTTTGTCGGCGATGGCGCCGAGCGGTATCGGTCCGAAATCCGGAACTTCACCGCGGCGGCGCGGGTCAGGGCCGCGCCTTCGGCGCTGGCGCCGTTCATCGCGCGCCTTGGGCAGCAGCTCGCCGCGCGCGGCAAAGCCGGCCCCCCGCACGCCTTGCAGCCGCTCTACGTCCGCCGGCCGGACGCCGAGCTCGAACGGCAGCGCCAGGCATCGGCAGATGCCCTGTCGCCATCGAGAGACAAGGAATGAAATACGCGGTCGAGCGCCTTCGCGATGCCGCCGATCTCGACGGCGTCATCGCGATCGAGGAGGCGTCGTTCAACAACCCGACGACGCGCGAGTGGTATGAGAACGAGCTGCAGCGGCGCGACGTCTGCTATGTCTTCGTCATTCGCCTGCCCGAGACGCCGGTGGCGGGCTTCTGCGCGTTCTGGAAGGTGGTGGACCAGATTCACATCAACAATCTGGCGATCCACCCGGTCTGCCGTCGCGGGGGGCTTGGTCGGCTGCTGCTGGCAGGCGTCCTGGACGAAGCAGCGGCGCTTGGCGCCCCGCACGCGACCCTCGAGGTCCGCCGGTCGAATGTCGCCGCACGGCGACTGTACGAAGGGGCCGGATTCTGCCTGGCCGGGGTGCGCACGAGCTACTACACCAACCCTATCGAAGATGCCTTGATCCTCTCCCGAGTGGGTGGTAGAGTCGCGATTTAGGAAGGGATGCATCTCGCACCCGGCTCCGGAAAGGAGGCGGAATGATGGCTGAGACGCAGGACTTACAGCCCCTGCTCGAGTCCAACGACGAGTACCGCCAGTTGGCCGCGAAGCACCACGAGCTCGAAGATCGTCTCCACGAGCTCACCTCGAAGCACTACCTCTCCGATAACGAGCAATTCGAAGAAATCACTCTCAAAAAGCGCAAACTCCTGCTGAAGGACCGCATGGAGACAATTGTCCGTACGCACCGGGGTACCGCGGTCGCGACCTGATTGAATTGAATCTGCCGGCCAGCCCGATCGATTTATCATCGAGCCAGATGGCACTCGATCGGGCTGGATGGCCCTTCATTCTCGGCGCGCTCGTTCTGGCGCTGATTGTCGCGTGGTGGCTCGGCCGCCTCTGGGCGATGCCTTTCCTGCTGCTCGCGGCGTTCTTTGCATTTTTCTTCCGCGATCCCGGCCGGACCGTCCCAGCGGGTCCCGACCTCATCGTGTCTCCAGCCGACGGACGAGTCATGATCGTCGGGGATCCGCCGTTTCCAGGCGCCCCGGCTGGCGAGTGGCATCTCATCAGCATCTTCCTCTCGCCGATGGACGTGCATATCAATCGCAGCCCCGTCGATGGACGTGTCACGAAGGTCGAGTATCACGCAGGGAAGTTCTTGCCGGCGTACAAGACCGATGCCGGCACGCACAACGAGTGGACCGAAGTGTGGTTCGATCACCGGGGCACGACCATCGTCTGTCGGCAAATCGTCGGCATTCTCGCGCGCAGAATTGTCACGCGCCTCGAAGTGGGGCAGCAGGTCGCGCGCGGAGAGCGCTTCGGCGTGATGAAGTTCGGGTCACGAATCGACTTGTTCGTGCCACGATCGGCGGCGATCGCCGTCAAGGCCGGCGATCGGGTCGTCGGCGGCGAGTCGGTGCTTGCGACGCTGCCGCCGGGAGGCGGATGAGGTGACTACGGTGCCCACCCGGGGGATTCGCCGCGGCGTGTCGCTGCTTCCCAGTCTCTTCACGCTCGCCAACCTCTTCTGCGGCTGGGCCTGCGTCGTCTATGCGATGCGCGGGCAGCTCGAAACCGCCGCCCCGCTGGTGGGCGTCGCGCTGGTCCTCGACATGCTCGACGGCCGAATCGCGCGCATGACGGGCACGACCAGCGAGTTCGGCCTGCAGTTGGATTCACTCGCCGACATCGTGTCGTTCGGGATGGCGCCTGCGGTTCTGGCCTACGCCTGGGGCCTCGCGCCGCTTGGACGGCTCGGGTGGGCCGCGGGATTCCTGTTCCTGACTGCGGCGGCGCTCCGTCTTGCACGATTCAACATCCAGCGGAACACGGACAAGCGCTATTTCGTGGGACTGGCCAGCCCGGCGGCGGGCGCGCTCATCGCGGCGACGGTGTTTTACTATCCCGCGGGGCTACCCGATAGGCCAGAAGCGTACCTCGCCCTCCCGCTCGTGCTTGTCCCGGCGCTGTTGATGGTCAGCACCGTCCGGTTCCGCAGCTTCAAGACGATTGACATCGGCATTCGGCGGCGCTACCAGACGCTGATTGTCATGGCCGGCTTCCTCGCGCTCCTCATCGCCTATCCCCAGACGGTGCTGTTGGTGCTGGCGTATGGCTATCTGGCGTCAGCCTTGGTCGGTCTGGCGATCCACAAGCTGCGCGGCCGCGATCGGGAGATCAGCCCGCCGCCCGAACCGTCGGAAGTGTGATGCGCACCGTTGTTCCCTTGTCGCGCTGGCTCGTGACAAGGATGGTCCCGCCGTTGAGCTCCACGTTGCGCTTGGCGATCGTCAGCCCGAGGCCGGTGCCGCTCGCACGCGTCGAAAAGTAGGGTTCGAAGATCCGCTCCAGCGCCGCTGAATCCATTCCAATGCCGGTGTCGGCAATCGCCAGCTCGACCTCGTTCGCCTCGGTCAGGCGAGCACTGAGCTGAAGCGATCCGCCACGCGGCATCGCGTGCAGCGCGTTCTCGATGACATTGGTCAGCCCGCGCGCCAGGACGGCTTTGTCCACCAGCACGCGCGGCAGCGTCTCGGGAACATCGACGTCGATGGCGACCTGTCCCTTCAGCCCGGTACGGTAGGCCTCGACCACATCAGCGATGGTCAGGTGAAGCGCTTCGGGCACCGGCTTGACCGTCGGCGACGTCGCGAAACTCGAGAACTCACTGGCAATCTGCCGCAGCAGCCGCACCTGGTTGAGCACGTTGGTCACGCATTCGTCGAGGACGGGGCCAAGCGGGGCGCCTCGGTCGTCGTGGACGCGCTGCAGGTGTTCGGCGTTCAGCTGAATCGGCGTGAGCGGATTCTTGATGTCGTGCGCCACCTGTCTGGCCATGTCGGCCCAGGCCGCGAGCCGGTGCGAGCGCTCCAGTTCCACGCGCTGGCGCTGCAGGTCCGCGGCCATCCGGTTGAACGCCTCGACCAGTCTGCGGAACTCGTCGGACGAGGTCGCCTGAATCCGGGCGTCGAGGTCGCCGCGGGCGATGCGGCCCGTGGCCTTCATCAGGCGATTGACGGGATCGGCGATGCGTTCGGCCATCGAGTAGCCGATCACCGCGCCGAGGATGATGAAGAGGACGGCCGCGAGCAACACCCGGCGATCCAGCTCGTCGATCTCGGCTTCGATCTCCTGCTGGCGCAGCGTGAGCGGCACCGTGAGAATGGCCTCGCGGTTCTGAACACGCACTGGCGCCGCCGAGACCAGATATTCGGTGAGCCCGACGGTTTCGCGGGTGACGTACGACGGCCGGCCGTCGAGCACGATTTCGCGATAGACATCGCCTTGTGTGCTGCGCGGCAGCAGCCCATAGGCATAGAGACTGCGCTCGCTCGATGCGAGCAGGCCTCCGCTGTCGAAGATGTTCACATCCTGCGCGATGACGCGGCTGAGCCACACGACGAGATCGTCGTCCACGATCCCCGGGCCGGTGGCGCCCGTCACTTCGAGCAGCCCGACGTCTTCCACGACGCGGCTCGCCGAGGCCGCCGTGCGCGCCGCCTCTGTTTCGAGGTCCGCCTGCATCAGGTTGGCGATATACGCACGCGTGACGAGAGCCAGCGCAAGGACCGGTACAACCGCCGCCGCCACGAACGCGATGAAGAGCTTGCGATAGAAGCTGGCACGCACTTCCCGCAGCAGCGCGCGCCCCGACATCGGCGTGCGCGCGGCGATGCGGCCGTAGATGAGACCCGCCAGCAGCGCCAGCGCAAATGTCGTCGCGCTCAAGACGACGACCTCGGCGACGCTGATCATGTGCCCGAAGGGGCTGGTCAGTGCGTACCCCAGCGCGTAAATGCCGCCGCGATCGTTCAGGAAGTAGACGTCGTAGTCTTCGTCGCCAATCGCCGCACGGGCCCAGAACGGTTCACGGGACGCATAAATCCGCTCGAAGATGTCTTCCGTCAGGGGCCAGGCGTCGCGGCCCGACATGTACAACGGCCGCCGGCTCCACCCATAGACGGTGAACTCCACAGCTTCACGCGGCGATCGCTCGGTGACCTCGCCGCCGCGCAACAGCGCCGCGTAAGGACTCTGTGCGGAGATGAATGACAAGTTGCTGTAGTCGAGGGTGACGTGAATCGCGATGGCGCCAACCACCTGCCGCCCCTCGGGCCCCTCGACGCAGATGCCACGGCCTGCATGCAAGAGGCGGCGTTCTTCCGCGAAAAATGGCGACACCTCTCCGTACAATTCCCATTCACACGAGTCTTCCTGATAAATCGACGGCCCGGCCGTGCGCGGCAGCTTCAACGCAAAGCGGCTGACCAACGCCCCGGCTTCGTCATGGAGCTCGACCGAGGACGTGAGCCGCAATCGTTCGAGCACGGTCCGCTCCCAGACCCGAAACGCCGTCTCGAATGGCGCAGGACCTGTCACCACCGGGTCACCGACCTGCACGAGCTCGGCCAGATCCGGCAGCGCGTCGATCTGCGCGAGTGCCTCGTTCAGCTGCAACTGGAGGTTGCGCCGCTGATTGACGACTTCTGGCGCATGGCGTGCCTCGATGACCTGGCGCCGTGCGCGCCCTGCGGCGTCGACCAGAGAAGGGTAGAACACGACAGACGGAACGGCGAGTGCGACAAACAGCGCGGTGAGGCGCGCCGCCTGGGACGCGTGTTCCAGTGCCGCCCGGTAGCGGCGCAGCCGCCAGGCGGCCGCGATGGCGACAGCGACCACGAGCGCGGCCGGAAAGACAGGCGGCGCCTCCCACTCCCGTGTCGTCCAGATGAACACGAGCATGGCCGGAACGGCCCAGAGCACCGGCACCCAGGCCCGCACCCAGCGACGATCACCCGCGACGACCCAGCGGGCCATGGCCATGCGGAACACCAGGACGGCGAGCGCGAGGATGGCGGCGTGCGCAATCACCAGGCCGATGCCGACCGACAACCGCGCCCAGTCGAAGGGGTGCAGCGAGAAGTGCAGGACGTCATAGGGCATCAGCGCGAGGCGCGTGCGCAGGAAGGATTCGTACCCGACCAGCATCATTCCGACCAGCGCCCCACTCGCCACTTGCGCCAGGATGAACGCGGCCACTTCGCCCGTGCCGCCGTCGGGAACGACCCGGACACGCAGCCGGCGAGCGTGCCGCCACTGCTCGAAGCTCGACGCGGCAAGGCCGACGCAGGCGCCCCACAGCAACGCCGAGAGCAGGAAGTCCGCGGGCGAGGCGAACGCGACGACGAACGGACCCGCCAGCTCCGGCGGAACGAGGGGAGGAGAATCGAGGCCCGCCAGCCGCACGGCGAACCAGGCGCAGACGCGCGCGGCCAGGAGCGACATCACGAGGACCAGCGTCAACGTCACGTGTTCGACGACCGTGCGCGCCAAGCGGCGCCAGTCGAGCAGCGGACCGGTCAGCAACAACAGCACGACACCCAGCAGAGCCAGGACAAGGGCAGCCGTGGCGTCGCGCCAGCGCCGCCGGGCCTGCTCGACGTCCGGCCCGGAGACGTCGACGCGCGCCAGCGGCAGTCCACCAGCGTCGCGCACCACAATGGCGCCGCCCGGCAGGTTGGCGCCGCTCTCGAACGTCAGTCGGAGCGGCACCGGGATGAGGGACGTCTGCAGGACGAAGTCTTCTGCGGCCGGCGTGTCCGTGGCCCGCGACAGCGGCGCCTCGGCGACGATCGTCGCGATGCGGCGCTCTGGCGCGGCCGGATCGACCACCGGGGACACGCGCGTCAGCCGGAGTCCTGTGGAACTGGGCGCGAGAAAAAGCGCGTCCGGCCCGATGATGCGCTCATTGGGCAAGGGGCTGGGGCGGCCGGCCCAAGCGACCGCACGCGCATCCATTCCGTAGACGCTCAGCGCGACGGTCGGCTGCGAGAGCGTGGCCGCCGCATCGGCCACGCGTTCGAAGAGGTCGCGTCGCGCCGCCGTTTCGCGCGTCGCCACGGCCGCCGGCAGGACGGGGTCTGCCTTGACGCGCCCGACTGCCGCATCGAGCTGGCGGCTGAGCGTCGAGAACTGCCGCTGGACATCGGCGGCGATGCGATCGCGCGCAGCCGGGAAATCAGCCCCGAACCGAAGGCGTTCGCCGGCGAAGCCTCCTGCGGCGACCGCGACGATGCCCGCCAGGCCGCCGCCCACCACGCGGCGCGCCACACGGCGAACAAAGTGAGGGACCTCCATTCGGTGTTGCCATTGTCGCGTACGCTACCATTCGTGGAGACGAGGCCGTGGCCTCGCCCAGCCTGCATCTTGACCCTGAAGGATTGTCTCAAGCGCGGTGCGCTGGTCACAGCGGCGAACTGGCACGTCGTGCTCGTGCAGTTTGCGGCGGATGCGCTCTTCAAGGCGCTGCTCGCCGTCCCTGTGGTCGGGGGCGTCTTCCTGGTCGTCCTCCTCATCGGCGGCAACCCGAGCGACCTGCTCGCGCTGCCGCGGAACGAGATCATTCCGACGATCGCCTCGGTCCTGCTGGCGCAACCGGTGGCGCTGGCGGCGTTTCTGCTGGCAGTCGCCCTGGTGCTGGTGGGCGGGTCTCTCCTGATGTTCCTCATCAAGGGCGGCACCGTTTCCGTGCTCGTCGCCGCGGAGCGTGGGGCCGGGGCCATCGAATATCCGCCATTGCGGCTGCCGGCATTTCATCGAGCCACGCACTTCACGCTTGAGCGGTTCACCAACGGCGCCGCAGCGCTGTTCCGGCGTTACCTGAGTCTCGGCATCTGGTTGATGGTGATCTATGCGCTGTCCACCGTCGCCTCGTTGGCGCTGGTCCTGGGCCCAGGCGACTCGGACGAGGACTGGCGTTTGCTGGCGGTCGGCGCGTCGGCGGGCTTAGTCGTCTGGATCACGCTCGTCAACTTCGTGTATCTGCTGTTTCAGATCGTGATTGCCACCGACGATTGCTCGGTACGCGAAGCCGCCGTCCTCGTCGGCAGGCTGCTGCGCACCCGGTTTCGACTGGTGTTCTCGATTCTGGTGGCCACGGCCGGCCTGGTCGTGCTCACGACCGCCGCGTCCATCCTGGCAGCCGCGGCATTGGGGCTGATTGCGTTTGTCCCGCTCGTCGGCCTTGCCGCGTTGCCGCTGCAACTGATGGCGTGGCTGCTGCGTGGCGTGGTGTTTCAGTACATCGGGCTCACGGCGCTGGTCTCCCACGCCCGGGTGTATCGCTCGCTTCGCGATCCGGCGGCGGTGGCCGTGCCGGACAACGCCGGCGCACACATCGCGCACTAAGTGGTCAGGCGCGGATTCAGCCGAGCGCGGCGCGTGCCCGTCATCGCGCCTCCGCGAAACCGGACCCTAGTCTAGACAGCCCGTGGTGAAAGTCCCGCCGGCATTCGAGCGGCGAGGCATCGCCCCACCCCACCGCGCACAGTCCGCGCGGCGGGGGCCCCGGCCGGGGCGCCTCACCGCTCTCGGTGCTCGCCGGGACTTCCACCACGGGCTGCTAGCTCGGCCCGCATGCGCGGCAGGCTGTCGGGATGCTGGCGCTGGAGAAACTGCACGAGTTTCTCTCGGATTTCGCACCGCAGATCCCACGCCAGCGACGCATCGGCGGCGCTGGCGAGCGCCCGGATCTGAAGCGTGTGCTCGCGCGCCTCGGTCGCCTGCAGCACCTTGACGCGCCCGTCCCAGTGCGGGGACTCGCTGAGGATGCGATCGAGCTCCGCGCGGATGGCGTCGAGCGGCGCGCTGTAGTCCACGTACAGAAAGACCGTGCCGAGAATGTCCGCCGACGTGCGCGTCCAGTTCTGGAACGGCTGCTCGAGGAAGTAGGTGATTGGCACGATCAGCCGCCGCTGGTCCCAGATGCGGACCGTGACATACGTCAGCGTGATGTCCTCGATGCGTCCCCACTCGTTCTCGACGATCACGACGTCGTCGAGCCGGATCGGCTGGGTGATGGCGATCTGGAAGCCCGCGAGCAGCGTGGCGATGCTGCGTTGGGCGGCAAAGCCGATGATGATGCCCGCAATGCCCGCCGACGCGAGAATGCTGGTCCCGAACTGCCGCACCGATTCGAACACCATCAGCATCGAGCCGATCGTGAAGATGACGACGACGGTGACGGCGATCTTCTTCAGGACCGTGATCTGCGTGTAGATCGTGCGCGCTTCGAGGTTGTCGCGCGCGTCGACGCGGTAGCGTTGGAGAACGAGCGACTCCGTCGCATCGATGCAGAGATAGAGCAGGAACGCCATTGCCCCGATGAGCACGAGGCTCAGGGCCGTGCCGAGCACACCCTGCCAGTCGGCGGGAATCGACAGCGTCTGGACGCCGAGGATCAACGCCAGAATCGGGAGCAGGACGCGGGCGGCTTTGCCCGCCAGGGGCAGCAGCGCATCGTCCCACGCGTTCGCCGTGCGTCCGGCCAGCGACGTGAGCGCCGCGTCGGCCACGCGAGACAGGCGCACGAGGAGCCAGAACAGCGCGGCCATGGCGCCGAGATCGCGGGACCAGGTCAGGAGGATCACCGCCGCTGGCGCCAAGGAGGGCGGCGTCACGATGGGGAGGAGCGGCGAAAGGGCTGCGGCGGCGCCGACCACCCAGATGAGCACCTCGAGCGGGGGCACCGAGGCCATCAGGGCCTGATCGAGCCATTCGAGCCGCTCGCGCTCGGCCGCCGTGGAAGCCGCGGCCGTGGCGGCTCGGCGGTCGCGTCGTACTTTGCGGCGGACGATCCAGCGGAGCAGCGCGTCGGCGGCCGCGACGAGCAGGAGGATGGCGGCGCTGCCCGCCAGCGTGTTGACGGGAACACCGAGCCACTCGGCGGGAAACTGCATCAGCGGACCCCTTTCCTTTGTGTACCAATGACTCTGGCGATCGTACGCCAGAACGGCATCAAAGCCGGGGTGTTTCCGCTGTTCTTCCGGCACGACGCGACGCAAGGCGGCGTCGAGGCTTGATCGGCCGCGGTCGCGGCGGCGAAGATCCCGCGATATCCGTACGGTTTCGCGCCAGTCTTCACCTCATTTGCGGGAGTACGGCGGCCAGCCTCGTCTCCAGGCAATCGACGAAGCGCTCGAACGGATCGAAGCCCACGATCCGGGGGGCGTCGGTGACGAAGTTGGACAGCGCGTTGATGTCGTAGAAGTACGGCTGGCCGTCGCGATCGTCGACGAGATACTCGATGCCGCAGATATCCAGGCCGGCCGCCGTAGCGATCGATTGGGCGCCAGCGAGCACGCCGGCCGGCACGTCGGCGGCGGCGATCTCCATCGCGGGCTTCGTCGCGCACGCCCCCTCGATTGGGGTGCCGTTCGCCGACTCCTGGTCGTCTCGGCAGATGTCAGCCGGGCAGAGGTTGAAGCCGAACCCCGCCGGCGGCGTGATGCGAATGGCGTAGAGCAGCTCGCCGTCGAGGATTTCGACGCGCGTGATGGCGCCGCCGCGCGCGGGCAGGAACTCCTGGACCAGCGCCGTGGCATCGATCCCCAGATCCAGCGCGCCTGCATCGACCGCCCCTGCCAATCGATCGCGCGAGTCGAAGCGCTGGATTCGGGCCCCGCTTCCGCCGATGTTGGGCTTGACGACAACGGGAAAGCGCAGACCCTCGGCCGCCGCCACAGCCGCGGACGGGGTGTTGATGATTCGGGCGCGCGGATACGGAAGGCGCAGCCGTTCGAGCAGCGCCAGTTGCGCCGCCTTGGAGATCTCGAGCCGGTACGCCGCCGATCCGTTGACGACGGGAATGCCGCACGCCTCGATGAAGCCAATGTAGTGAAGAGCGGCATGGATGGCGTGCGCGTGGCCGCGCAGATAGGCCGACGGACTCATGCGATTCACGAGGAGCCCGAAGGCGGGCGGCCGCGCCGGATCCCACGTGAGCGAGCCCGCATCGAGCTCGATGTAATCCAGGCCGCGGCGGCCCAGTGCGGCGAACAGGGGCTGGAACCATTCGGGATGTTCGTACAAAACTGCGATGGCCATGAGCAGATACCCACGAAGGTCCGGCAATGCGAGGTCGCACGCCGGGGTTCAAATCAGTTGGAGACGAATGGGTGATGGATGAACCGACTCATCGGAGAGGCCACGCCAGTGAGTGGGGCGCGCCTCCGTCAACAGGTGCAGCGGCAGCGGGCGAAGCCGTAAGTCGTCATCGGTGAGATCTGCCATTGCAGTGCAGGCTCAGCGAAATGTCAAGCGGCGCTTTACGTCGGCCACTGGCGCTTGACGGGGCGATCCTGAAGTGGCTATTATCAGCTCGAAGTGGCTATGAAGACGAGCGCCCGGGCCCTCCGGCCAATGTCCGCCCGCGACCTCAAAAACTCGACCGGGGAGGTGGTCCGCGCGCTGCGGCGCGGCCAGACCATTCTGCTGACGTTCCGTGGACGGCCCCTGGGCACGATCGCGCCGCTTGGGGCGGATCTCGCCGAGGCGTCTCTCGTGCCACCGTACGAGGAGGCGTGGGCAGATATCGAGGAGCAACTCGGCCGTTCGACGCCCCGCTTCGCGTCGTGGCGGGACGCTGAGGACGCGAGCCGCGGCCGCCGGTGATCTTCGTCGACTCGAATCTGTTCGTCATCGACCTCCGCTACCCGAACGACCCCGGCCACCGGGTGAACCGCCGGGCGCTCGGCCGTGTCGCCCGGGAGGGCACGGGCATGACCAGTGTGCTCAATCTGCTCGAGGTCTGCGGAATTTTGAGCTTCAACTTGTCGAAGCCTGCCTTGCACGCGCTGTACGTGCACTTCGACCGTCGGTACAGCGTCACGGTCGTGCCTGGCGGTGGCGACGAGGCCCGCCTGCCGGCGCCGAGAGCGGGCGAAGTCCTCGCGAAGATGGAGCGGCGGATGGCGCTCAAGGATGCCGAGATTGCGCTGATCGTGGAGCAGCACGCCGCAACACTCACGGCGTTTGTGAGCTGGAATGCGAAGCACTTCGCCGGCCGCCTCGCCGTACCTGCCCTCACGCCACGCCAGTGGCTGGCGCGGCCGTGAGGTTGAGCGCGGCTCTTGAAAAGAACAGCCTGTTCGTGTGCCATGCCAGTCCCGCGTCAATGGCCGACGGGCGCGCCCGGGAGTTCCGCCAGTGCAACTGGGGGCAGCTCAAAGCGCGCGGCGAAACCCTGCAGATCCCCTTCGCGACTAGTGGCGACCAGCCGCGTGGCTGTGGGGCGCGCGCTGTCACGCAGGAAGGGTGCGCCCCCAAGCTCACCAGCGGCGCGGATGGTGAAGGACGGTTCGCCGGTCTTCGCCAGAAACGCGCCAATGACGGCCGTCGAGAACGGCACGAGCACGACATCATCCGCGCGCAGCGCGCCGCCGGACGGGCGCGACGGCAGGTTGCGCGTCCAGCGGAGGTTGCCGTTACCGCGATTGAGCGCGCGCAGCACGTTGTCGAAGGCGACGAAATAGATGTGCTCGTCGTCGGCTGCGGGCGCACCGATGACGTCGGCTCCCGCACGCTGCGTCCAGCGGATGCGGGCACGATCCAGCGAGATGCTGTGCAGTCGATTCGCGCGGGTCCCGGCGAGGAGCTGTTCTTCGAGCGCCAGCAGGCCTGTGACCTCGGCCTCCAGGGCCAGACTCCAGAGGACGGCGCCGGTCTCGAGGGTCAATGCCGCGAGGCGATGGTCCGCCAGGGCCACATACACTCGATCGCCTGCGAGCGACGGACGGACGGCGAGGGGAGACCCCAACGCGTGGCGCCACACCACGTGTCCGTCCTCGGCACGGATGGCGATCACGTCGCCGCTGGCGGCCGACACGAACACCCAGCCGCTGTCCCAGTAGATGGGCCCGGCGAGCGCGCCCGGGAGCGGAGTACGCCACAAGGATCTGCCCGAGCGCTGGTCGAGCGCGATCACGTGGGCATCGGCAGCGACGAAGACCATGCCATCGCCGGTGGCGGGCGTCGCCGACGTGGCGAG
Organism: Vicinamibacterales bacterium; assembly: GCA_035512515.1. GTDB lineage: Bacteria > Acidobacteriota > Vicinamibacteria > Vicinamibacterales > UBA2999 > JACCSI01. The sequence continues at coordinate 95,022 of DATKDY010000380.1, read as the reverse complement.
CGCGATCTGCCAGCGAACGCGTCCGCGATCCAGGTCAATGGCCATCAGCCGGCCGCCGTCGAGCGGGATGTACGCCGCTTCCTGATCGAATCCGGCGGGCGCCACCGGCGGCGTGTCGAAGGCCAGCGTCCAGCGGGGGTCGAGCGCGAGGATGCTGTCCGAGCCTCCACCGGCTTGACCGAGCGAATCTTGGGCGAGTGACAGAACCAGAGAGGCTACCATCAGCGAGACGACGCTATATCTAGTGGTGGGAACAGACAGCACCCGCTTATAATAGCGTTCACACCACGCTACCGCTCGACGACGGCATTCGATCACGGGGTTCCCTCCACGGGGGTTCCCACACGGGGTTCCAACGACGAATGTTCACAGGGTTCCGATCACAGGGTTCCGATTACGGCGTTCGATCACAGGGTTCCGGCAACGGGGTGGCAATGCGGTTCCGGCGTAGGTAAGTAGTGTCGCATCAGACGATTCTCGTCCTCGACTTTGGCTCCCAGTTCACGCAGCTCATCGCGCGGCGCCTGCGCGAGTTGTCGGTCTACTCGGAAATCCTGCCGTTCAGCACACCCATCGACGTGATTCGCGCCAGCCAGCCAGTCGGGATCATCCTCTCCGGCGGGCCGAAGAGCGTCTCGGAGGACGATGCGCCGAAGTGCGATCCGCAAGTGCTGCAACTCGGGTTGCCGACGCTCGGCATTTGTTACGGCATGCAACTGATGACCGACATGCTGGGCGGGCAGGTGGCTCCGTCCCCACATCGCGAATTCGGGTTTGCGGCGGTGAGCGTCCGGGAGGGCAGTTCGGCGCGGCTGTTTCGCGAGCTGCCGGGCGACCTGCGCGTGTGGGCGAGCCATGGCGATCTCGTGGCCGCCGCGCCGCCGGGGTTCGACGTCGTCGCCACGAGCGCCAACGCGCCGGTTGCCGCCATGGAGGCGCCGGACCGCGGGTATTACGCCTTGTTGTTTCACCCGGAGGTGGCGCACACCGAGCGGGGCAAGGAGATCCTGCACAACTTCGCGTTCGATGTCTGCGGGTGTACCGGCGACTGGACGATCAGCTCGTTCATCGATGAGTCGATCGGCCGCATTCGCCGGCAGGTGGGCGAGGGGCGGGTCGTCTGCGGTTTGTCCGGCGGTGTGGATTCGACCGTTGCGGCCACCTTGATCCATCGGGCGGTCGGCGATCAGCTGCAGTGCATCTTCGTCGACAACGGGCTGCTGCGGTTGAACGAAGCGTCGCAGGTCGTCGAGCGCTACAAGAAGCTGAAGCTGCCGGTGCATTTCGTGGATGCGTCGGACCTGTTTCTGACGCAGCTCGCGCATGTCACGGATCCCGAACAGAAGCGCAAGATCATCGGGGCGGCGTTCATCGACGTGTTCGAGAAGGAGGCCACCAGGCTCGGGACCTTCGATTTTCTCGCGCAGGGTACGCTGTACCCTGACGTGATCGAGTCGGTTTCCGTGCGTGGACCCTCAGCGACCATCAAGAGCCACCATAACGTGGGCGGCCTGCCCGATCGCATGCGCTTCACGCTGGTCGAGCCGCTGCGCGAGCTCTTCAAGGACGAGGTGCGCGCGGTCGGCCGGGATCTGGGGATCGACAAGGAGTTTCTCGTTCGGCAGCCGTTCCCCGGGCCGGGGCTGGCGGTGCGGATCATCGGCGCGCTGACGCGCGAGCGACTCGCGCTGCTGCAGCGCGCGGATGCCATCGTGGCGGACGAAATGCGCCGCTCCGGCTGGTACGAGCGCATCTGGCAGAGCTTTGCGGTGTTGCTCCCGGTGCAGAGCGTGGGCGTGATGGGCGACGCCCGCACCTACGAATTCACGATTGCGATTCGCGCGGTCGAAAGCCTCGACGGCATGACGGCGGATTGGGCGCGGCTGCCGCACGATCTGCTCGCGACGATCTCGTCGCGCATCGTGAACGAGGTGAAAGGCATCAATCGCGTCGTCTACGACATTTCGTCGAAGCCACCGTCGACGATTGAATGGGAATAGGGCCGCGCTCGCGCGGACGGTGGGCGTTGCCCCAAGACCGCTTCGCGGCAGGCGGCGCTCACGCGCCGAGGGGAAGGCAATGAAGTGTGACAGGATTCCGAGCGCCGCAGGCGCGAGGCCCGCCGGCGAGCAATGCGAGCCGGCCCTCCGGGCGAGCGCCCTTCGACTCCGCTCAGGGCGACCCGAACGCAAGCCGAGGGTCGGAGCGAGCATGGCCCCCCGAGCGCGCGACGCGCGCGAGGCTCCGTCATGAGCGAGTTCGTTCATCTTCACCTCCACACCGAATACTCCCTGCTCGACGGCGCCTGCCGCATCGAGGAAGTGCTCGATCAGGCGGCCAGGCTCGGGATGCCGGCGCTGGCCGTCACCGAGCATGGCAACATGTTCTCGTCGGTCGTCTTCCATGACGCGGCCCGGAAGCGCGGCATCAAGCCGATTCTCGGGTGTGAAGTCTACGTGGCGCCGGGCAGCCGGTTCGACAAGAGCGGCACGATTGGCGAAACCGCCAATCACCTCGTGCTGCTGGCTGAGACCAACGAGGGTTACAAGAACCTGATCAAGCTCGTCTCGGGAGGCTACACCGAGGGGTTCTATTACAAGCCGCGCATCGACAAGGACTTGCTGGCGCAACACAGTGCCGGCCTGATCGGGCTGAGCAGCTGCCTGAAAGGCGAAATCGCCTGCGAGATTCGCGCCGAGCAGGACCGGAAGGCGATGGCGGCCGCCGCCAGCTTCCGCGACATCCTGGGCGACGGCAACTTCTTTCTCGAGATGCAGTACCAGGGCCTCGACGAGCAACGCATCGTCAACACCGGCCTGCTGCCGCTCGCCCGCGACCTGAACCTGCCGCTCGTGTGCACGAACGACGTGCACTACCTGCGGCAGGACGATCACAAGCCGCACGACATCCTGCTCTGCATTGGTACGGCCAAGTCGGTGCACGATGCGCAGCGGCTGCGCTATCACGGCGATCAGTTTTTCCTGAAGACGGCGGCCGAGATGGCGGCGATCTTCAAGGACTATCCCGAGGCCCTGGCGAACACGATGCGCATTGCCGAGCGCGTCAACGTCGATATTCCGACCGGCGGCCATCACTTGCCCCGGTTCGCGGTACCGGACGGCTTCGATATCGACAGCTACTTCGAGCACGTCGCGCGTCAGGGCTTTGCCGATCGGGTCGTGCGCCTGCGGCAGATGGAAGCGGAAGGCAGGCTCCGCCACGCGGTCAGCGATTACGAGCAGCGGCTCTCGTACGAGATCGAGATGATCAAGCGGATGGGGTTCCCGGGCTATCTGCTCATCGTCTGGGACTTCATCCGCCATGCCCGCGAGCAGGGCATCCCGGTCGGACCGGGCCGCGGATCGGCGGCCGGCAGCCTCGTCGCCTGGGCGATGAGGATTACCGACGTCGATCCGCTCTACTACGATCTCCTCTTCGAGCGCTTCCTCAATCCCGAGCGCGTGTCGATGCCCGACATCGACGTGGACTTCTGCGAACGGCGGCGTGCGGAGGTGATCGAGTACGTCACACGCAAATACGGCCGCGAGAACGTCTCGCAAATCATCACCTTTGGCACGATGAAGGCGAAAGCCGTCGTGCGGGACGTCGGCCGGGTGATGGACCTGCCGTATGCCGACGTCGACCGCATCGCCAAACAGATCCCGGCCGCCCTCGACATGACGCTCGAGCGGGCGTTGGCCGAAAACCCCGCACTGCGCAAGATGCAGGACGACGACCCGCGCGTCAAAGAATTGCTGGAAATGGGCCGGCGCCTCGAAGGCATGGCGCGCAACGCCGGCGTCCACGCGGCCGGCGTCGTCATCGCGCCCGGGCCCATCACCGACTACGCACCGCTCTACAAGAGCAACCGCGACGAAATCACGACCCAATGGGCCATGAAAGAGGTGGAGCGCGTCGGCCTCCTCAAAATGGACTTTCTCGGCCTCAGTACGCTGACGCTCATTCGCGATGCGCTGTCGGAGATTGGGCGGACCGAAGGCGTCGCCCTCGACATCGATCACATTCCGCTCGACGATGCGAAGACGTACCAGCTGTTCGTCGACGGCCAGACCTACGGCATCTTCCAGTTCGAGAGCTCGGGCATGCGCGACCTGCTGCGCAAGGCCAAGCCGCAGCGGCTCGACGATCTGATCGCGATGAACGCGCTCTACCGGCCGGGCCCGCTCAAGTCGGGCATGGTGGACGATTTCATCTCGCGCAAGGCCGGGAAGAGCGAAGTGAAGTACGAGCTCCCGCAGCTCGAGCCCATTCTCTCGGACACCTACGGCGTCATCGCCTACCAGGAACAGGTGATGCGCATCGCCTCGGCGCTCGCCGGCTTCAGCCTCGGGCAGTCCGACGTGCTGCGCAAGGCCATGGGCAAAAAAGACCCCAAGGTGATGGCCAAACAGCGCGCGGCCTTCATGGAGGGCGCCCGCCAGAAGGGCGTGAACGAGAAGAAAGCCGCCAAGATCTTCGACCTGATGGAGTACTTCGCCGGCTACGGTTTCAACAAATCGCACTCGACGGCGTATGCCTATCTCGCATACCAGACCGCCTATCTGAAGGCCAACTACCCGCGGCACTTCGCGGCGGCGCTGCTCACGATCGAGGCCGCCAACACCGACAAACTCGCGCTTTACATCGGTGAGTCCCGCGAGCGCGGCATCGCCGTGCTGCCCCCGGACATCAATCAAAGCCAGATGTTCTTCACCGTCGTCCCCGAAGGCGTGCGCTTTGGGCTGACCGCCATCAAGGGGCTCGGCGAGGGCGCGATTCAGTCGCTGCTCGAGGTCCGCTCCAAGCTCGGACGGATTTCGTCGCTGCACCAGTTGTGCGAGGAACTCGACCTGCGCCTGGCGAACAAGCGTGTGCTCGAAGCGCTGGTCAAGTCTGGCGCCTGCGATTCGCTCGTGCCGTCCGGCGTGCCCCTCACGCTTGGTCGCGCGCAGTTACTGGCGACCGTGGATGGCGCCATCGAGCACGGCGGCCGCACGCAGCGGGATCGCGATCAGGGACAGGCCGATCTCTTCGGCGGCGGCGCCGAAGGCGATGCGTTCACGCTCATCCGCTGGCCCGAGGTCGCCGCCTGGAGCGAGATGGATCTCCTCACGCAGGAGAAGGAAGCCCTCGGGTTGTTTCTGAGCGGCCATCCGCTGGATCGCTATGCGGACGACCTGCGACTGTTTGGCGCCAAGACCGTCGGCGACCTCGTGCTGACCGAGCTGGCGCCCGCCACCGACGGGGCGCCGGGCCGGCTCCTGCTCGAGGACGTGTACGTGGGCGGCATCGTCTCGGGTTTCCGCCCGCTCAAGACCAGGAAAGGGGACCGCATGGGCGTCTTCCTGCTCGAAGGCGCCGAGGGCTCGCTCGAAGTCGTGGTCTTTCCCGAGGCGTTCGCCCGCTTTGCCGATCTCGTGGAGAACGGGAACCTGGTCGTCGTTCGCGGCAAGTTCGAACGCGACGAAGAAGCCTCCCGCATGCAGGCCAGCGAGCTGTTTCGCCTCGAGAGCCTGCGCGAGCGGCTCTCGAAATCGGTCCGAATCCGGATGAACGGCGGCTGCACGCGTGAGAAGCTCGAAGCGTTATGGGATTTGCTGGCGGCCAATCAGGGCGATCGGCCGGTGGCCATCGAATTGGAGGTCGAGCGCGGAGGCAGGACGCTGCGCGTCAGTGCTGATGTACAGTCCCAGATTCGTATCAGGCCGACGGAACAGTTGCTGGCCGCCGTGGAACAATTGTGCGGCGCGGGCTCGGTCACGCTGCGATGAGTGACTCGCCCCATCACCAACACAGCACGAAGGACACGAAGACAATAGAAACTAGTTTTTCCTTCGTGCCCTTCGCGCCTTCGTGGACTTCGTGGATTTCGTCCTCACGGTGGCCTTTGCCAGTGCGACACTATGCCTGAACTACTCGAGTTCGAAGAGCCGATCGGGGTGCTGCTGAAGGAAATCGAGGCGCTGACGAAGCTTCCCGAGACCGAGCAGCGGCGAAACGACTTCGCCCGCCTCAACGAGCGCGTCACCTCCCTTCGTGCGGAAATCTACCGCCGCCTCACGCCCTGGCAGCGCGTCCTCGTCGCCCGTCACCCGTCACGGCCCACCACACTCGACTACATCGAGCGGCTGTTCACCGACTTCGTCGAAATTCACGGCGATCGCCGCTACGCCGACGACCACGCGATCGTCTGCGGCATTGCCGACTATCACGGGGAGCAGGTCCTGGTCGTCGGGCATCAGAAGGGCAGCGACACCAAGCAGAAAATCTACCGTAACTTCGGCTACGCACGCCCCGAGGGCTATCGCAAGGCGCTGCGTGCGATGCAGATGGCCCAGAAGTTTGGCCGCTCGATCATCTCGTTCGTGGACACGCCGGCCGCGTATCCAGGAATCGAGTCCGAAGAGCGTGGCGTCGCCGAGGCCATCGCGCTCAACCTGCGGGAGATGGCGATGTTCACCGTACCAATCATTGTCATCGTCCACGGCGAGGGCGGCAGCGGCGGGGCGCTCGGCATCGCGGTCGGCGATCGCATCCTGATGCACGAGTTCGCGATCTACAGCGTCATCCCGCCCGAAGGCTGTGCGGCCATCCTGTGGCGCGACTCGGCCAAGAAGGTCGAGGCTGCCGAAGCGCTGAAGATCACGGCTCCCGACCTGCTCGGACTGGAAATTATCGACGCGATCGTCAGCGAGCCGATTGGCGGGGCGCACACCGACGCGGCGGCGGCCACGCGGCTGCTCGATACCGCCCTGGGTCAGGCCCTGCGGGAAGTCCAGGCCCTGGACATCGAAAGCCGGCTCGAACAGCGCTACCAGAAGTTCCGCAAAATGGGCTCGGTTGGCCTCGTGGACGAGGAGCCGGCGGAACCGTCGAGCCGCCGGCCCGAAGACGACCGGCCCGTGCAGGGGTCGCGATGAGAGCGCCCCTCATCTGGCAACCCCGGCCGTGCGACGACGCGCAGGCGAGGATGTTTGCGCAGGAGCTGGGCATCTCCCCGGTCCTGGCGCGCCTGCTGTGCATCAGGGGACTCGGAGATCTCGAGAGCGCGTCGCGGTTCCTCAGGCCGTCGCTGGAGCATCTGCTCGATCCGCTCGGTCTGGCCGACATGGATCGGGCCGTCGAGCGGCTGCTTCGCGCCATTGCCAACGGCGAGCGCATTGCCGTCCATGGGGACTACGATGTCGATGGCATCACCTCGACGGTCATTCTGCGGCGTGCCCTCGAGTTGCTGGGCGGGCAGGTCACGCACTTCATCCCCGAGCGGCTGCGCGACGGCTATGGTCTGCAACCGGCCGCGCTCGAGCGGCTGCACGCCGAGGGCGTTCACGTCGTCGTGTCGGTCGACTGCGGCATTCGCGGCGCCGAGGCCGCGCGACGGGCACGCGAGCTCGGACTCGATCTCATCATCACCGACCACCACGAACCTGACTGCGATCTGCCGGACGCGATCGCCGTCGTCAATCCCAAGCGGCACGACTGCACGTACGCCGACAAAGATCTGGCGGGCGTCGGTGTGGCGCTCAAGCTCGTGCAGGCGCTGTGTCTCCGTGCCGGCAAATCCAGCTGGCTGCCGGCGTTCGTCAAGATTGCCGCCATCGGCACGCTGGCTGATGTCGTGCCGCTCGTCGGCGAGAACCGGGTGATCGCCAAGCTGGGCCTGCAGATGCTCTCGAAAGGACCGCACAAGGTCGGCCTGCGCGCACTCATCGACATCGCGGGGTTGACCGGCAAGCAGATCGACAGCTACCACATTGCCTTCATGATGGCACCGCGCCTCAACGCCGCCGGCCGCATGAGCACGCCGGACATCGCGACCCGGCTGTTGCTGGCGTCGGACGAAGCGATGGGCGACGAAGCGCGAGGCCTCGCCGGGCAGCTCGAAGAGGAGAACAATCGCCGCCGGCTGGAAGAACAGGACATCGTCGCCAAGGCGCGCAAGATCATCGAGACCGATCCCGACGTCGGCGCGCGATCGATTCTGGTCGTGGCAGCCGAGGGTTGGCACCGCGGCGTGATCGGTATCGTCGCATCGAAGATCGTCGATGCCTTCTATCGCCCGACCATCATCCTGTCCATCGAGGACGGCATCGCGCACGGTTCGTGCCGGAGCATCCCGGGTTTCGACATGCTCGCCGCGCTCGAGTCCTGTGCGCCGATGATGCTTCGCTTCGGCGGCCACAAGCAGGCCGCGGGGCTGCAGATTGAAGCCGCGCGGCTCCGTGAGTTCCGGCAGGCCATCAACGTTCATGGCGACGAGCGCCTCGGCCCTGACGACCTGCGGCCCCGCTTGTGGCTCGATGGTCCGCTCGCCTTCAGCGGCATCAGTTCCCAGTTCGCGGGGGAGCTGTCCACGCTCGCGCCGTTTGGTCCGGGCAACCCCAAACCGGTGTTCGAGACCACCGGGGTGCAGATTGTGGACGGCCCGCGCAAGCTGAAGGAACGGCATCTGAAAATGGCGTTTCGCCAGGATCGCCGCGTCTTTCGCGCGATCGCCTGGAACGCGGCTGAGCGCGAAGCGCTGCTCACCGAAAAGAAAGACAGCGTAGACCTGGCGTTCTCGCTCGAGGAGAACGAGTTTCAGGGCGAAAAGTACCTCGAAATGCGTGTCGAGGACTTCCGCTGATCCTTCTCCCCTGACTGGTACAATCGACCAAGTGTCACGCTGGCAACGTCACGCCCGTCTCGGATTCGGCCTGTTTGCGCTCGTCTTTGCGGCCATGCTCTGGTTTGTCATCGACGACCGCCGGGCGCCGGCGCCCGCCCGCGGGGTCGAGCGGCTCGACCCCCGGGCCATCTCCGAAATCAAGGGCGGCGACGTCGTGCAGCTCAAAGGCCAGACCCGCGACATTCGCGTCGAGTTCGCCACGCAGGCCGTCTACGACGACGGCTCGGCCAAATACACCGGCTTCAAGGCCGTCATCGACGACCGCGGCGGGCGGTCGTTCGAGATCACCGGCAACGAGGCGCAAGTCGCGGCTGAGCAGAGCGCGTTCGATGTGCGCGGCAACGTCGGGCTGCGCACCTCTGACGGGCTCGTCGCCAAAACCGAGCAGGCCACCTTTACCGAAGCCGAGGGCATCCTGCGCGGCGCGGGTCCGATTGCGTTCGAACGCGAGCGCGTCACGGGCTCGGGCGTCGGCTTCACGTACGAGCGCAGCATCGATCGGCTCGAACTGCTCGACCGTGCCGTGATCACGGTCAAGCCGGCCGGCAACGGCGGCGGCATGGCCGTGCGCGCCGGGTCAGCCGCCCATTCGCGCGCGGAGCGGTTTTTCAGGTTCGAGCGCGGCATGCACATGGATCGTGACGGGCAGGTCATCGTCGCTGATGCGGCGACCGTCTTCCTGCTCCAGGACCGTGACGAGCCAGAGATCGTCGAGTTGCGCGGCAATGCCAGCATCGCCGGCAATGGCACCATGGGAACGCTGCAGGACATGCAGGCGCGCGACATGAACCTGCGCTATGCCGCTGACGGCCGCACGCTCCAGCAGGCGCTGCTGATCGGCGACAGCCGGCTCCAACTCGCTCGCGCCGATGGATCCGCGGGCCAACAACTGTTTGCCGGAACGACCGACATCACGCTCGCCGATGATGGCTCGATCACGAGTCTCATCGGCCGCGACCACGTCAAAGTCACGATGCCGCCGGTCGAGCAGCTCAGCGCGCGTGAGGTCACGGCACAGACGCTGACCGCGTCGGGTGCTCCCGGCCGCGGGCTGAGCCAGATGCACTTTGAAACGAACGTCGTGTACCAGGAGGACGTCCCCGGGAGCAACCCGCGCGTGGTGCGCGCCCGCACACTCAACGCGAACATGTCCGAGGCCGGCGCGATCGAACAGGCGCATTTCAGCGGCGGATTCGTCTTCGAGGACGGCCGCCTCACGGCCAACAGCGTCGAAGCCGCCTACGACGTCACGCACGGCACGCTGGCGCTTCGATCGCCCGACCCGTCCCGGCTGCCAGGCATCGTGGACGACCGGCTGGATCTCAACGCCCTTGCGATTGACGTCACGCTGTCGCCACGCCGCCTCGACGCCACCGGCAGGGTCCGGGCGATCTTCGCGGCCGGGCGGCGCGAAGGCGAACGGGGCGCCACGCTCTTGAACGAAAACGAAGCCATCGTCATCGTCTGCGACCAACTGACGTTTGACGAGGCGTCCGGGGCTGGCGTCTACACCGGCAATGCGCGCGTGCTGCAGGACGGCGGCAATCAGATCCGCGCGGACGCGATCGAGATGAACGAGAAGACCGGGCGCCTGCTGGCGACGGGGAACGTCACGACGTCGCTGCCGCTGGCGTCGACGAAAGCCGAAGGGGCGAAGGGCAACTCGACCGGACGCGCCGGACAGTTCGAGTTCGACGACGCGGCGCGGCGTGCGGTGTACACCACGCAGGCGCAGCTCGATGGCGCACAGGGCAATCTGCGCGCGAATCGTATCGAGCTGGCGCTCGTCGAGCAGGGAAACGGCCTTCGACAGATGACAGCGGACGGGGGCGTGGAAATCATTCTGGAAGATCGCAAGGCGTCAGGCCAGTCGCTCGTGTACCATCCGGCCGAGGAACGCTACGTGATCAACGGCACACCGGTGAGTCTGGTACAAGACTGCCAGGAGACGGCTGGCCGCACTTTGACCTTTTATCGCGCCTCCGCTAATGTGCAGGTCGATGGTCGAGAGACCCGCGTGACGACCAAGGGCGGCAAGTGTCCTGAACCGCCTCTCAAATAGTGACCAACGATCACAACTTCCCGTTCAGCATCCCGAGTCTTGAACCTGCCGCCTCGCATTCCGGCCATCTTGTCGCATGGCGACGCTGAGAACTGAGGACCTGACCAAGTCGTACGGCGGACGTACCGTCGTGCGCGGTGTGAGCCTCAATGTCTCGTCCGGAGAGGTCGTCGGACTGCTTGGCCCGAATGGGGCCGGCAAGACGACGACGTTCTACATGACGGTGGGGCTCGCGGCACCCGATCGGGGCCGGGTCTTTCTCGACGAGCAGGACGTCACCGACGATGCGATGTACGTGCGCGCGCGAAAGGGCATCGGTTATCTGCCGCAGGAGCCCTCAATCTTCCGCGGCCTCACCGTCGAGCAGAATGTACTGGCCATTCTCGAAACGCTGGACCTGAGCGGCCCTGAACGCCGGCAGCGTGCCCGGCAGTTGCTCGCCGAGCTGAACCTCACAGCGCTGGCGCAGTCGCCGGCCTTCACGCTGTCGGGAGGCGAACGCCGCCGGGCTGAAATTACGCGTGCGCTCGTCATGTCCCCCCGATTCATCCTCCTCGACGAGCCGTTTGCCGGCATCGATCCCATCGCCGTCACCGACATTCAGCAGATCATCTTTCATCTCAAGTCGCGCGGCATCGGCGTCCTCATTACGGATCACAACGTACGTGAAACTCTGCGCATTACTGACCGCGCGTACATCGTTGCGGACGGGGTGATCTTCAAGAACGGCACGCCGGACCAGCTGGCGGCGGATGACGATGTGCGGCGGATTTATCTCGGGGCCGACTTTCGCCTAGACTAAGATGGACGTTGGCACGGCTCGTGCCGTGCGTTTGAGACGACATGGCTATTCAACAGAAGCTGCAGACCAGACTGGCGCAGAAGCTGATCCTGACGCCATCGCTGCAGCAGGCCATCAAGCTGCTGCCGATGTCGACGCTGGAGCTGGCGGACCTGCTCACCCAGGAGGTGGTCGAAAACCCTCTGCTGGAGGAGATCCCGACTGAGGATCTCCAGGCGGTCGAACCGCAGGCCGGCGAGAAGGACGAACACAAACAGGAGCCCAAGAACGACACCTGGGACGACCAGGATTACGAATATTTCTTCGGCGAGTATCTCGACGATGGCTACCGGCCCAAGGCGCCGACCGAAGTCAAAGAGCTGCCCCCCATCGAGAACACGCTCTCGACGAGCAGCTCGCTGACCGATCACCTGAGCTGGCAACTGTCGATCCAGACCAATGACGATGAGCTGATGCGCGAAATTGGCGAGGCCATCATCGGCAACCTCGACGACGATGGCTATCTGGTCGCGTCGGTGGACGAGATTGTCAGCATGGGGCCGTGGGAGATCGCCGATGTCGAGCGCGCGCTCAGGCTGCTGCAGTCCTTCGACCCCATCGGTGTCTGCGCACGCGACCTGCAGGAATGCCTCACGCTCCAGCTTCGGCATCTCGGTCTCGACGGCACGCCGACCGAAAAGATCATCACGGAGCACTTGAGGCTGCTGCAAAACCATCAGGTTCCGGAGCTGGCCAAGCGCCTTGGCGTCACCATCGACGACCTCAAGGAACACATCGAGATCATCCGGCACCTCGACCCGAAGCCCGGCAGCCGCTACAACCCGAAGCAGTCGCAGTACGTGATCCCCGACGTGTACATCGTGAAAGTCGAGGAACAATACGTCGCCGTGCTCAACGAAGAAGGATTGCCGCAGCTGCGGATCAGCCCGACCTATCGCCGGCTGCTCGACAAGAGCACGGAAAACAACGACGAAACCCGCGCCTACGTGAAGGACAAGTTCCGATCGGCGTTGTGGCTGATCAAATCGGTCGAGCAGCGCCAGAAGACGATCCACAAGGTCGCGACGAGCATCATCAACTTTCAGCGCGACTTCCTCGACCACGGGATCGAGCACCTGCGTCCGCTGGTCCTGCGCGACGTGGCCAACGACATCGGCATGCACGAGTCCACCGTCAGCCGCGTCGTGACCAACAAGTACATGCACACGCCGCAAGGCGTGTTCGAAATGAAGTATTTCTTCCACAGCGGCATCAGCAGTTCGTACGGTGACGCGGTGTCGTCGGTGACCATCAAACAGCGCATCCGCAAGATCATCGAAGCGGAAGACCCGAAGAAGCCGCTGTCGGACTCGAAGATCGTGAGCATCCTGCAGCGCGAGGGCCTGATGCTGGCGCGCCGGACGATCGCCAAGTACCGTGAAGAGCTGAAGATTCCCACTTCGAATCAGCGCAAGGTGCTGTTCTGACGGCGAGGCCGATGCGCGTAGAACTTACCGGTCATCAGGTCGAGATTTCCCCAGGCCTTCGCAATCTCGTCGATCGCAAACTCGCCAAAATCCATCGCGTGCTCAACGACGCGGGTGTCTCTGCCGGGGTGGTCGTCAAAAAAGAGAAGGTCCAGAACGTCGTGGAGATCACGCTGCACGCACGGGGAGAGCGCTTCATGCACGCGGTCGGCAAAGCCGAGACCTGGCAGACGGCCATGACCGCGGCGGTCAGCAAGCTGATGCACCAGACAGAGAAGGTCAAGGGCGTCTGGCAGGAGCGCAAACGCCGCGGCGCCGCCGCCCGATCGGTGAAGACGCCGCGCGCCGCCCGGAGGGCGGTGGCACGAAAAACGTCGCCGGTCACCGGTTCCACCACCGCCGGCCAGCCGCGCCTGACGGCGCGGAAGGAGCGGTAAACTAGGACCGACCTCATGCCGAACGTTCCGGCCGTGACCGTCGCCGGTCTGCTGGAAGCCCGCCCCGAGTCCATCGGTCTCCCGGTCGATCTGCTGGCCGGCGCCCGGGGGCTCAGCCGCAACATCACGAACCCCTACATTCAGAAGACGGGGCTCGCGCTGGCCGGCTTCCACCAATATCTCCACGCCGGACGGGTCCTGATTTACGGGGAGAGCGAAATCCGCTTCGTCGAGAGCCTCGATGCGGTGACGCGGCGAGAGGCCCTGCGCCGGTCGCTGGCCAGCGATGTCCCGTGCATCCTCCTCACCGGCGGTCTCGAGGCCCCGCCCGATCTCGTGATCGAGGCCGAGCGCGCCGGCGTGCCGCTTCTGAGCACCCACGTCGGAACCGCCACCGCGATCGGCAAACTCACCGCGCTGCTCGAAGATCGCCTGGCGATCCGCGAAGTGATCCACGGCGTCCTCCTGGACATTCTGGGTCTCGGCGTGCTCATGGTGGGTGAAAGCGGAATCGGCAAGAGCGAGTGTGCGCTCGACCTCGTCGTTCGCGGCCATCGACTGGTGGCCGATGATACGGTCGAAGTCCGGCGCCGCGCTGCCTCCATCATCATCGGCAGTTGCCCGGACCTGACGCGCCACCACATGGAAGTGCGCGGCCTGGGCGTCATCAATCTGCGCGATCTGTTTGGCGTCGCCTCGACGCGCATGTCGAAGCGCGTGGAGCTGGTCGTCCAGCTCGAGCGCTGGGAGCCCCATCGCGCGTACGATCGTCTCGGGCTGGACGAGTCGGTCTTCGAGCTCCTCGGACTGCGTATTCCCCTGATTCGGATGCCCGTCGCGCCGGGCCGCAACCTCGCCATCCTCGTTGAAGTCGCCGCGCGCAATCAGTTGCTCAAGACGCGCGGCATCAACGCCGCGCGCGACCTCGCGGCGCGCCTCGAGGCGCAGCTGCGCACCGGCCACGCCCCCGTCCACGTCGATGACGATGACGATCTCGAGCACGGAGGCCCCCTGTGAGCCCGCCGAAGCCTCGGCGAAGGCGGGTGAGCCCCCGGAAGCCGCGTGGCCAGGCGCCGGCGGCGCCGCTCAAAAAGAAGGGGGCCGGCCGCTTTCTCGTCGTCACCGGGATGTCCGGCGCCGGCAAGTCGCATGCAATTCGGGCGCTCGAGGATCTCGGCTACTACTGCATCGACAACCTGCCGACGCCGCTGATTCCCGTTATGGCCGATCTGTCGCAGCGCGAGGACGCCGACACGCAGAAGATCGCCGTGGTCGCCGACGTTCGCGAGCGCAATTTCATTCGCGAGTTTCCGCCGATGTGGCGGCGCTTGAAAGCCTTACCCGATCTCAATCCGACGCTGGTGTTCCTCGAAGCCTCCGAGGCGTCGCTCCTGCGGCGGTACAGCGAATCACGCCGGCCCCACCCGCTGGCCCCCGATCGCCCCGTGTCCGACGCGGTGCAGGAGGAGCGGCAGATGCTCGGCAGGATCCGGCAGATGGCGGACCAGATTGTCGATACCTCGGACCTCACGGTCCACGAGCTGCGCGACTTTTTCCTGGGCATGGTCCGGGGCCGTCATCAGCGCCAGCGGCTGGTGCTGACCTTCGAAAGCTTTGGCTTCAAGCATGGGGTGCCGCTCGATGCCGATTTGGTGTTCGACTGCCGCTTTTTGCCGAACCCGCATTTCGTCGCTGAGCTACGATCGAAGACCGGGCGGGACAGGCCGGTGATCGGCTACATGCAGCGGTATCCGGAAACGCAGGAGTTCCAGCAGCGGGTCGAGGGTTTTCTGCGTTACGTCGTCCCGCATTTTGTCGAGGAAGGAAAGGCTTACTTGACGGTGGCGATTGGCTGCACCGGCGGGAAGCATCGGTCGGTGTATCTTGCGGAATGGATGAAGAAGGAGCTGAGCGACGTGAAGAACGTCACGACACGGGTCCGTCACCGCGACTTGCCTCGCGAACTCGAGAGAACTAAGAACTAAGAACGAAGAACGAAGAACGGAACGGCGGAACGACGGAACGGCGGAACGACTCGAACGACGGAACCACTCGAACGACGGAACGACTCGAACGGCGGAACCACTCGAACGACGGGAACCACTCGAACGACGGGAACCACTCGAACGACGGGAACCACTCGAACGACGGAACGACGGAACGACGGGAACGACGGAACCAGCAACGAACGTAGAACGCGAACGACAAAAGCGACGAACGGTCGAACGCGACGAACGGTAGAACGAAGACAAGCATGAGGAGGGCGACATGAATTCGACAGGTCGAGCACGAGCCAGAGACGAGCGGAGGAGCCGCGCGGCTCGCTCCGCGGGGCTCGTGACGAGACCGCTGGGACTTCGGTCGCTCCTCATTGTTCGTTCCGTGGTTCGGTCCGTTCGGCGTTCCGTGGTTCGTTCGCTTCCTCGTTCCGCGGTTCGTTCGGTTCGGCGTTCCGTGGTTCGTGCGGTTCCGCGTTCCGCGGTTCGATCCGTTCGGCGTTCCGCGGTTCGTGTGGTTCCTCGTTCCGTGGTTCGATCCGTTCGTCGTTCCGTCGTTCGTTCCGTTCCGTTCTTCGTTCTTCGTTCTTCGTTCTTCGTTCCGTCAGTTCCGGCCCGGGGGGGCGCATGATCGGCGTGGTCGTGGTGACGCACGGGCAGCTTGCGACCGAGCTGGTCAACGCGGCTGAAGCCATCGTGGGCGATCTGCCGACCTTCACCGCCGTGTCCATCGGCTGGCACGAGGACGTGCAGGACGCACGCAACGACATCGCCGCGGCCATCGCGCGCGTGCAGGGGCCGGACGGTGTCCTCATCGCCACCGACATGTTCGGCGGCACGCCGTCGAATCTCGGGATCACCTTTCTCGAAGTGGACAAGGTCGAGGTCGTCACGGGCGTGAATCTGCCGATGCTCATCAAAGCCGCGAACCTGCGCGAGCAGGAAGATCTCACCGAAGTGGCGCGCTCGTTGCGCGAGCATGGCCGCAACGCCATCTGGGTGGCGTCCGATCTGCTGAAGGGAACGACCGCTCCGTGACCGGCGCGCCGTCCGAGGTGGCGACGATGGAAACCTGCGAGGTGACGATCAAGAACCGGCTTGGGCTGCACGCCCGCGCCGCGGCGAGGTTCGTGCACCTCGCGTCCCGTTTTCGCGCGCGCATCCGCGTGGCCCGCGGCGGGCGCGTCGTGGACGGCAAGAGCATCATGGGCATTCTGCTGCTCGCCGCCGCCTTCGGCACGACCATCGAGATCACCGCGGACGGTGTCGACGAGCGCGAGGCCCTGGCGGCGCTCTGCGCCCTCGTGAATACCGGGTTTGGAGAAGACACATGCAACGCCTGACCGGTATCGGCGTCTCGCCTGGCGTCGCTGTCGGCCGCGCCGTGATCCTGACGCTGCGGACCGAGGCCATCCGGTTTCCGATTCCGCCCGAACGTGTGGACCGCGAAGTGGCCGCCCTGCATGCGGCCCGCCAGCAGTCGCGCCTGCAACTGCAGGACATCCGGACCCGTGTGCAGCAGGCGCGCGGCGCCGAACTGGCGGCCATCTTCGACGCACAGATCCTGATGCTCGACGACGCGCTCTTCGTCGGCCGGGCGGAGGAGATCATCCGCAGCGAACGCGTCAACGCCGCCTGGGCCGTACATCGCGCGTATGAAGAGCTGGGCGCGGTGTTTGCCAGCGTCGAGGATCCGTATCTGCGCGAGCGCGAAAACGACGTCGCGGACGTGGCCGGACGCCTGCGCATGAACCTGCGCCACGGCGCCCGTGGGGCCCGGGGCCTGCTGAGCGAGCTCGATGGCCCGTCCATCCTCGTCGCCGACGAGCTGACGGCGTCCCTCGCGGCACAGCTCGACTGGACGCGCATTCAGGGTTTTGCCCTCGATGCGGGCAGCCGGACGTACCACACCGCCATCCTCGCCCGGTCGCTCAAGGTGCCCGCCGTCGTCGGATTGCACGATGCCTCGGCGCAACTCGCGGCGGGAACGCCGGTCATCCTCGACGGCACGACCGGCGAGCTGATCGTGGATCCCACACCACAAGCCATTGACGATGCGCGCAGCAAGGCGGCGAGCCCGCGGCGGCGCGCGGGCGCGGCCGGCGAGCAGGAGAGCGGACCCGCGATCACCGCAGACGGCGTGAGCATCCGGCTACAGGCCAATGTCGAGTTGCTCGAGGATCTCGAGCTGCTTCGCGAACACGGCGCTGAAGGCGTGGGCCTGTACCGCTCGGAGTTCATGCTGTCGGGTCGTTCACTCGCCAGCGCCACCGAAGACGCCCAGTACGCGCTCTATCGCAATCTCATCGAGCAGGTGGCGCCGCAGCCCGTCACCATCCGCACGTTCGACGTCGATGAGCGGCAGTTGTCGTACGGGGGCGAGCGTCGCCGCGGCCGCGGATTGCGGGGATTGCGGCTCGGCCTCGCGCGTCCGGAATTGCTGCGCACGCAGTTGCGCGCGCTGGTGCGAGCGGGCGCGCACGGGCGGCTGCGCGTGATGTTTCCGCTCGTCACCGGCGTCGACGAAGTGCGTCGCGCCAGACAGCTCCTGGCCGAAGTGTCGAGTGCGCTTGGCCTGCCGGCGCCGGCAGTGGGCGCGATGGTCGAGGTGCCGGCGGCGGCCCTGGCCGCGGATCTGCTCGCGCCGGAAGTGGACTTCCTGACCATCGGCACCAACGATCTGATTCAGTACTGCCTGGCGGTCGATCGCACCGACGATCGCATGTCCGAGTTCTACGAGCCGCTGCACCCGTCGGTGCTCCGCTTGATTCGGATGGTGCGCCGGGCCGCCCGCCGGCACCGCGTGCCCGTGTCGCTCTGCGGCGAGATGGCGTCGGACCCGGCGCTGCTCGGCTTGCTGGTCGGACTGGGCCTGACGGAATTCAGCATGACGCCGGCGGCCATTCCGGTGGCGCGGCAGGCGATTCGCGACATCCGCGCCGATCAGGCGCGCGTGCTGGCAAGCCATGCCCTGACGCTCGCGACGGCAGAGGACATTGGGAAGTATCTGTTCGAGGCAGTGGCGACGTCGGCTGCCTCGCGTAACCGCTAACCGCTATCAGCTATCGGCGCTATCAGCTATCAGCTCTCAGCTATCAGTTGTCGGCGCCACAGGCTTGAAAGCTGCGTGCGCCGAGAGCTGAAAGCCGAAAGCCAAGGAGCACCATGCATCGAGTCGAGAAGCCGTGGGGTTGGGAGCTCTGGTGGGCCCACACCGACCGCTACGTCGGCAAGCAGATTCACATCAACAAGGGCGAAGCGCTCAGCCTCCAGTACCACAACAAGAAAGACGAAGTGATTTTCGTCTTCAAGGGACGCATCCTCTTCGAGATGGGCGACGCCCATGGCGTCCTGCAGCAGCGTGAGATGGGCGAGGGCGAGTCCGTCCATGTCGTCCCGCCCACGGTCCATCGCATGACGGCGATCGAGGACACGGACATCTTCGAAGTCTCGACGCCGGAAGTCGAAGATGTCGTGCGCCTGGAAGATCGCTACGGACGAAAGACGTAGCCTAAAACGGAATGTCGTCGTCGGTGATCGGCGCGGCGCTGGCCAGCGGATCGGCGTAGCCCGGCTCACTCCGATCGCCACGGTCGCCGCGGTCGCCGCCGCGTCCGCCGCCGAGCAGCACGATGCGGTCCGCCTTGACTTCCGTGGTGTAGTGCTTCTGGCCGTCCTTCTCCCAGTTGCGCGTTTCGAGCCGGCCTTCGACGTAGATCTGCTTACCCTTGGTCAGATACGGCTGCAGCGTGTCAGCCTGCCGCCCCCACAACACGATGCGGTGCCACTCGGTCTTCTCTTTTTTCTCGCCGTCCTTGGTCCACGTCTCGGTCGTCGCCATGCTGAAGCTCGCCACCGACTGACCGCTGGTCGTGACCTTCACCTCGGCATCACGTCCGAGGTTGCCCACCAGAATCACCTTGTTCACGCTACCCATGATTCGCCGCTACCTTTCTCTGACCTCAGTCGCACCACGCAGCGAACCATTGTAGCGGACTACTGCGGCCGTTTTCCCTTGTTCAACCGATCGATCGCCTGCTTGGCCAATCGTGCGGCCGTCGTGTCCGGGTAGTTCTTGATCACTCCTTCGTATGACTCGCGGGCGCGGTCGAGTTGTTCCAGACCCTCGAGTGCCATTCCTCGCTTGTAGTACGCATCTGGCGCCGACGTCGTCCGCGGATAGTTCGCAATCACCATGTTGTACGCAGCGACGGCGTCCTGATAACTGCCCTTCATGTACTGACATTCGCCAATCATGTGCTGCGCCTCATGGGCGAGCTCGCTTCTCGGAAACGTCTCCAGATACATTTTGAACCCGCTCACGCAGATGTCGTATTGCCCCGCATAGTAGTCCGCACGGGCCGTTTCCAGGAGCCGCTGCGGCGTCACGCCCGGGCCGACGGGCGCAGGTGGCGGGGCAACGGTTGGCGCTCCGGGGTCGGCAGGAGGGACTGCGGAGGGATCAGCCGCCGGATCGAAAGGCACCGCCGCAGGCGGCGGGTACCGCGGGATCGACAGGCGAACGGCTTCGATTTCCTGGGAGAGTTGCCCGATGCGGACACCGGCATCGGCCACGCCCTCCCGCACGACGCGCAGCTCGCTGCCGAACTGATCGATCTTGAGCCCCTGATCGGCGAATCCCTTGCGCGTCGCGGCCGCCTGTTCGTCGAACCGGCTGTTGATGGCCTTCAGCGCGTCGGCCAGCGCCGCCAGCGTGACCTGCAGCTGCTGGTTCTGTTCCTGCAGCATGCGGATGTCCGCCATCATCTGCATCTCGCGCCGGTTCTGCGCGTGTGCCGGCGCGGCCACCGCGAGCATGACCAGCGCAACTGTGAAGGTCCTCATGATCTGATTATCCTACTTGGCGGTGATGACGAAGTGCGCGCGCCGGTTCTTCGAAAACGCCTCTTCCGTCTGGCCGGGATCGAACGGAAACTCCTTGCCGTAGCTCACCGTGCGAACCCGCGTCGCCGGGATGCCGAGCGACACCAGATAATCGCGCGCCGCCAGCGCCCGCCGCTCCCCGAGCGCGAGGTTGTATTCCGCCGAGCCGCGTTCGTCGCAGTGCCCCTCGATGGTGATCTGCCAGGTCGCATACTGCTTGAGCACGCTGGCGTTTTCCTGGAGCGTCGCCTGTCCCTCGCTGCCGATCTCGGAACTGTCGAGCGGGAAGAACACCGGCTTCAACGGAGAATCGCGGTTGAGATCGTCGAGCGACTTCGCGCCGATGGCATCCTCGGGAATCGGCATCGGCGGCACGACCGTCGGCTCCGACACCGGCTCCGGCGGCCCCGGCGGCGGTGCCGTCGCCCCCACCGTCCCCGGCGGCGCCGGCTTGGCGACTGGCGGCACCTTCTTCGCACACGCCCCCGCCGCGATCGTCACTATCAGCATCGCGACAAAAAGCAGCCGCGGATCGTGTTTCATCTGTCTCATCTCAACCCTCGTGAACTCTCTGATCCCCGAACCCTGTGATCGGAACCCCGTGATCGGAACCCCGTGAACTCTCGTGAGCGGAACCCCGTGGAGGGAACCCTGTGAAGGGAACCCTGTGAGCGAAGCTGCGGTGGATTACTGCGACCAATGCGGCTGCTGGTTGTTGCCGTCGCGCGTGAGCTGCCGGATGTTCTGACCGTCGTAGTCGACCGTGAAGATCTGCGCCAGCCCCGCTCGCGTCGACCAGAACGCCAGGTGCCGCCCGTTGGGCGCCCACGCCGGCGCTTCGTTGGTGCCTTCGCCGAACGTCAACTGCCGCGTCTCGTTGGTCGCCAGATTCAGCACCTTGATGTCGTAGCCCGGCCCCGTGCGCGCGGTGTAGGCGATCTCGTTGCGCGGCGCCGGCGACCAGGTCGCGCGATCCGAGTTCTCGAAGGTCACGCGCCGCAAGCCCAGCCCGTCCACGCCGACGATGTAGATGGACGGCGAGCCGCCGCGGTCCGACGTGAAGGCCAGCTCGGTGCCGGTCGGCGACCACGTCGGCGTCGTATCAATCGCCGGATGATTCGTGATGCGCCGAAGCCCGGTGCCATCCACGTTCATGACGTAGATCTCGTTGTTGCCGTCGCGGTTGGACGAAAACGAGAGGCGCGTCCCATCCGGGGAGAACATCGGCAGCGAATTGTGGGCCTGCGACGTGCCCTTCGCCGGATTCGACATGGTGCCCTCGTAGATGCGCGAGATGAAGATGTCAGGAAACCCGGTCCGCCACGACGTGTAGGCGATCGCCCGTGCGTCGGGTGACCACGTCGGGGACACGTTCAACTGCCGGCCCACGGTGATGCGGCGCTGATTGGCGCCGTCGTAGTCCGACATGTAGACCTCCTTGACCTCGCGGTTTTCGACCGTGCCGACCACACGCTCCCGATTGCGGTCGGACACGAACGCGAGCTTCGTGCGCGCCACGCCCCGGAGGTTGCGCTGCGATTGGTGGATCTCGTCCGAGATCGTATGCGCGTACAGCCGGGGGTTGGCGGCCGAGCCGGTGTATTCGCGCGCATAGATCTGCTGTTGGGAAGCGATGAGGTAGAGCCGCATTTCCACGCGGACCGTGTCGCCGGTCTTGCTGACCGCGCCCATGACCAGCCCATCGACCCCCAGCTCGCGCCAGCGATCGAACGGCGGCGCGCCAATGGCGGGCGCGACGGGAATCGTGCGATACGTGTCGCGCGGGATCATGGTGAACTCCCGCTCGTACTGCAGATCCGCCCACAGCACTTCCGCAATCGTACGAGCGATCTGCTGCGTCTCCTTGTCCGCCGACAGCGCGAGGAAGTCGGGAACGGCCAGCCGCGGCGCAGTCCCGCCCTCGCCGGTCAGTGTCAACGCGAGGCTCGAGGGTTGCTGCGACGGGGCCGTTTGATTGCCGCCCGGCGGCGGCGCGGGCTGTTGCGCGAGCACCACCCCGACGGATGCGACGGCAGGGAGAAGAAAGTGAAGCAGCGAGGCGCGTGATGTCATCGGCGGGAGTACTCGAATGTGAGAGACACCGTCAGCGACGGCTCGGTGAACGCCCCAGGGAGCGGCGGGAGCTGGCGCGTGGCTTGAAGCGCGCGTTGCGCCATGTAATCCAGTGTCGGATATCCGCTCGACCGCTCCAACTGGATGTTCGTGAGTCGACCGTCGCGTTCAATCGTGTATTTGATCACCGTCACTCCCGCCGCCTGCTGGTTGTGATCCCAGTTGCGGTTGACCGCGTCGAGCATCAGGGCCACATACTCCGGACAGCAGAAGTTCGCGGTGTGGAGCACGCTGCCCGTGCCGCCGCCGCCCGACGACAACCCGAACCCCTGACCGCGAGCCGACTGCGCCGCCGACACCGCGCTGCCTTTTCGAACTTCTTCGCCCGTGGTCGGGGTGCGGCCCCTCGGCGTCTTCGCGGTGTCGGTGACCTTCGCCTCCGCTTTTTTGGGCGCGGTTTTCTTCGGCTCGATCATCTCGGGCGCCTTCGCCGCAGGCGGACGCACCGGCTCGATCGCGCGCTTGATCTCTGAAATCGCCTGCACCGGGCGGCCGCCCATCGGCGTCATGCCCCCATCGCGCGGGCCCACGGGTCCGCCGAGGCTGATGGTCATCACGACCTCGGGCTCCGGCGACATGGCGCCAAACCAGGCCCCCGGCGCGAAGAACATCATGGCGATGAGAGCCAGGTGGACCAGCAGCGACGCACCCAGCACCCCTTGCATGCCGCCGGTGTCCTGCGACCTGGCCGAGAGGATCTGGGAAACCGCATCCATTTACCGGCCCGCACGCTCCAGCGCCACAATCCCGACGCGCTCGATGCCACCCTCTTTCAGCATACTGATCACGTCCATGAGCTCCTGCGTCCTGATCTCCCCGTCCGCGCGGAGAAAGATGTCCCGCTGGTCTTTCCCAATCATCGCCTGTCGCATCCGCTCCGCCAAGACGGCGAGCGGGACCGACTCGTCGTCGATGTACACCCGCTGGTCGGTCCTGAAACTCAACGGCACCGTCACGTACATCCGCACGTCCGTCATCTTGTCCGTCTGCCGGCCCTCCGGCAGGTTCACCTCGACGCCCCGCTGGAGCATCGGCGCCGCGATCATGAAGATGATGAGCAGGACCAGCATCACGTCCACGAGCGGCACGACGTTGATCTCCGCGAGGGTGGTGGAGACACGACGGCCACGGCGGCCACGGCCACCGCCGCCGTTATCCGCCACCGACATCGCCTTGGGCATTACGTGAAGTTCCTCTCCGCGATATTCAGGAATTCGAGCGCGAAGTCGTCCATCTCCGAGGCGTAGATCTTCACCTTGGTGCTGAAGTGGTTGTAGAAATAGACGGCCGGGATCGCCGCGAACAGGCCCATCGCGGTGGCGATGAGCGCCTCGGCAATGCCCGGCGCCACAACGGACAGATCGGTCGAGCCCTGCGTGCCGATGTTGAAGAACGAGACCATGATCCCCCACACCGTGCCGAACAGGCCGATGAACGGGGTGATGCTCGCCGTGGTGGCCAGAAAGGGCACGCGCTTCTCCAACTTGTTGACCTCGACGGACGACGCGCGCAGCAACGCACGGTCGACTGCCGTCAGGCTCTTCAAGGTTGGACGCGCGGCCGCGGCTGGCGGACTGTTCGCCGCGGGCTGGCGGAGCTGCAGGTTCAGTTCGGCGTAACCCGCCTGGAACATGCCAACCAGCGGGCTTCCCTCGAGCGACTTGCAGACGGCCTGCACCTCCGAAAACTTGGTGCTGCGCCGGAACACGTCCAGAAACGTGGACGTCTGCCGCTCAATCCGGCGGAAGGCCATCGCTTTGTAGACGACGACAGCCCACGAAACCACCGAAAAAATGAGGAGAATACCGAGCACTACCTGAGAAACCGGCGATGCATCGGCAATAAGGTCGATTACGCTTCCCGTGGTTCCCTGCGCGGGCACAGCACTGCCTTCGAGTTGCAGTGCCAGGACTAACGAGCCAGGCGTCGGCAACAAGCCCTCCGATGTCGTTCTGTTGTGGTGGGCGCTGCTGGGATAGCGCGGACGGATGCAACGGTACCACACGGTATAAAACTCTGTCAAACCCATGATACGTAGGGACTTGTGATTCGCTACCTGGCTATCCGCAACCTGGCGGTCATCGAGGCGGTCTCCGTTGAATTTGAACAATCGTTCAATATTCTCACCGGTGAGACCGGCGCCGGCAAATCCATTCTCGTCGAAGCCGTCGGACTCCTCCTCGGGGGCCGGGCCTCGCAAGATCTGGTCCGTACCGGCGAAGACCTTGCCACGGTCGAGGCGATCTTCGAAGACGCCGGCACTGAAATCGTCGTCCGGCGGGAAATCACCGCTCAGGGCCGGAGCCGTGCCTTCATCTCGGGCGGGCTGGCCACGGCAGCGGCGCTGAAGGAGCTGTCCAGCCGGCTGGTCGAGCTCCACGGCCAGCACGAACACCAGCAACTACTGGATCCGGAGCAGCACCTGCCACTCCTCGATACCTGGGCGGGCCTGCAGTCAGAACGGCAGGAAATCGCAGAAGCTTATCAGGCGGTCCAGCGTCTTCGGCAGCAGCTCGATCGGCTCCGGATGGATAGCCGGGAACGGGCTGCGCGGCTCGAGCTGATCGAGTTTCAGTTGAAGGAGCTGACTGCGGCGGCCCTGACACCCGACGAAGACGAGTCGCTTGGTACGCTCCGCCACGTGCTCCGGAGCGCCGAGACCATCCAGCGGCTGTGCGCGGAGAGCTACGGCGAACTCTACGACGATGAGGATTCGGTGCTGACAAGGCTGGGACGGGTCTGGAAGCGGGTTGGCGAGCTGGGCACCATGGACCCGCGCTTCGGACCGTATCTGGATCAGCGCGAGTCGGTCAAAGCCCAGCTCGAGGACCTGGCGCTCACGTTGCGGGACTACGCGGCATCGATTGACGCCAGCCCGGGGCGCCTGGAGCAGGTGGAGGAGCGGCTGGCGCTGATGGAGCGGATGAAGCGCAAACACGGTCCCACGCTGCAGGACGCGCTGGCGAAGCGTGAGGCGTTGGCCGCCGAGCACGCGGCGCTCACCGGCGGCTCCTCTTCAGCGACGGCGGTCGAGGACGAATTGGCGCGGGCGTCGGCGACGTTTCTCGACCTGGCCCGCAGCCTGTCGCGCGCCCGGCGGAGCGCGGCGACGAGATTCGCGCGGGCGCTGGAGGGCGAGCTCGCGGACCTCGCGATGGAGCAGACGCGGTTCGAGGTCCGGTTGACGAGCGCCGAGGAGGAAACCCATTGGTCCCCGCGCGGGATCGATGCGGGGGAATTCTACCTGTCACCCAACCTGGGCGAAGACCTTCGTCCGCTCGCCCGAATCGTGTCGGGCGGCGAGCTGTCGCGGGTGATGCTGGCGCTCAAGACGCTGGCCGCGGCGGAGCAGCCGGGCAGGACGCTCATCTTCGACGAGGTCGACGCCGGCATCGGCGGGCGGGTCGCCACCGTCGTGGGCGAGAAGCTGCGGACCCTGGGCGAGCGATTCCAAGTCCTGTGCATCACCCATCTGCCACAGATTGCCGCCGCCGGGGCGACGCACTTTTCCATCGAGAAGACGGTCCGCGGCTCGCGCACCGTCACGTCCGTCGAGCGGCTCTCGCCCGACGCGCGCGTCGAGGAGATCGCACGGATGATCGGCGGGGCCAACGCGGGGGACCAGGCTCGTGCCAGCGCCCGCGAGTTGATCTCGTCAGCGGGGAGAACCTCGACGAAGGTCGCCGATGCACGAGCGAGCGGAGGCGGGGACACGAAGGGCACGAAGCGCACGAAGGACATGACGGGAAGACGATCTAAACTCTGACCTTGGGGGCCAGGGCCGCGGCCTGGATACTTATGCACGGCTATTCATGCGACGATTGAATATTCAATGAAATACTTCATCGAGACCTACGGCTGTCAGATGAACGTCCACGACTCCGAACGGATGGCGGGGCTGCTCGAAGCGTCGGGCTACGAGCCGGCGCGCGATGAATCCGACGCGGACGTGGTCGTCATCAACACCTGCAGCGTCCGCGAGAAAGCGGAGGACAAGCTCTACGCGCGGCTGGGCGATCTCAAGGGGCTCCAGCGGGTCACGGGCAGGGCGCCGATCGTCGCCGTCACTGGTTGCGTCGCGCAGCAGGAGGGGAGTCAGCTCCTCGCGCGCTCCGACCTGATCGATGTCGTCCTGGGCACGCAGCGCGTGAAGATGCTTCCGCTCCTGGTCGCGCAGGCCCGCCGCCGCTCGGCGGCGCCCGACCACGCTGCGGCGGGGCACGCCGATCGCTCGCCGGCGGCTCGACGAGCTTCGGTGGGGCCGGCCGCAGCAGCGGGCGATATCAGCGCGCTCGCTGCGATCGTCGATGTATCGACACCGTACGACGAGCCGTCGTTTCCGTTGGGGTTGACGCGCCACACCGATCCCGTGAAGGCCTACGTAACGATCATCGAGGGGTGCAACGACTTCTGCGCGTTCTGCGTCGTGCCCTACACGCGCGGCCACGAGCGCATGCGCGCGAAAGCGGAGATCCTCGCCGACGTCCGCCATGCCGTCGATCACGGGCGGCGAGAGATTCAGCTCCTCGGCCAGATCGTCAATCACTACCAGGCGCCCGACGATCCCTCGTGCGACTTCGCTGGCCTGCTCGAACGCGTCAGCCTGGTGCCGGGGGTCCGGCGCATCCGGTTCGCCAGCCCGCATCCGCGGCATGCCTCCGACCGTCTGATCGCCGCGGTGCGCGATCTGCCGGCGGTCTGCAAGCACATCCACCTGCCCGTGCAGTCGGGCGCCACCTCCGTGCTCCAGCGGATGCGGCGCCGCTACACGCGCGCGCAGTACCTGGAGCTCGTCCTGAAGATCCGCGAGGCCATCCCGAACATCCAGCTGTCGACCGATATGATTGTTGGATTTCCCGGCGAGACGGACCAGGAGTTCGAGGACACGCTGTCGCTCACCGAGACGGTGCGGTTCCACAGCATGTTCTCGTTCAAGTACTCCGAGCGGCCGAATACGCTCGCGTCGAAACGGCTGCCCGATGATGTCGCAGACGAGGTCAAGACGCGGCGGATTCGGGGGCTGCAGCTGCTGCAGCGGCGGATTCAACTGGAGTTGCACGAGGCGGCCATCGGCCAGCGCGTGGAAGTGCTCATCGACTCGCGCAGCCGGCGGCGCGATTGGGAAGTGTCAGGCCGCACGAGCGGCAACACCGTCGTCAATCTGCCCGGTCGCGCCGACTGGGTCGGACGCTTCATCGACGTCGAGCTGCGGCGGGCGGGGCCCAACAGTGTCTGGGGCGAGCCCGCGCCTCAGCTTGACGGCGTCGCGGTGGGATCGTAGGGTGCAGTTTTCGAACAGGGGAACCGACGTGGACCTTACCAACCCCCAAGCCAAAGCCGTGCTG
The DNA here is from genome assembly GCA_035512515.1 of Vicinamibacterales bacterium. Classification (GTDB taxonomy): domain Bacteria; phylum Acidobacteriota; class Vicinamibacteria; order Vicinamibacterales; family UBA2999; genus JACCSI01. The sequence goes on along the minus strand of DATKDY010000380.1, from coordinate 67,228 downwards.
GTCGAGATGACCATCAAAGGTTTGATGGTCGATCCGATCACCAACATGCCCATCATCATCCTGCGCGACCAGGACGGCCAGAAGGTGCTGCCGATCTGGGTGGGCGTGTTCGAAGCCAACGCCATCGCGCTGCAGATTGAGAACATTCAGACGCCGCGGCCGATGACGCACGATCTGCTGCGCAACGTGATCCAGGATCTGCAGGCGACGGTGGAGAAGATCGTCGTCTGCGATCTGAAGGAGAACACGTTTTACGCGCTCATCCATCTGGTCACGCCGGCGGGGCGCGTGGCGATCGACGCGCGGCCGAGCGACGCGATCGCCCTCGCCCTGCGCACGCGCGCGCCGATTCTGGTGGAGGAGCGCGTCATCGACCACGCGAAGACGGTGGACTTCACCAACGACAAACAGGACAGCGATCGGCTGCAGCAGTGGCTGGAATCGCTCGACCCGGATGACATGGGAAAGTACAAGATGTAAACGATCGAACGAAGAACGAAGAACGAAGAACGAAGAACGGAACGACAGAACGCCAGAACGACCAGAACGCCAGAACGACTGAACGCCAGAACGCCAGAACGCCAGAACGCCAGAACGGCCGAACGGCCGAACGGCCGAACGGCCGAACGGTAGAACGACAGAACGGCAGAACGGCAGAAACGCCAAGACCCAGGACGCTGGACAGAGAACAAAGGCCGAGCGTCCAAGCCAAGGGCCTGCCCTTGATATCCCTGAAGCGGCCCCTTGGCTGGCTAGCTATTACTCTCGGCGCGCTCCGCGCGCCTAGGACCGTTATACGGCCCGCAGAGAACGCCGCAACGAGTACAAAATTCTCGTAACGGGCCGTCTAGCGGTCCAAGAGCCGAACAACCCTAACCGGACGTCGAACGTACGCGTGGGATGGCGAACGAAGGACCGAAGGCCGAGGAAGGCCGAAGCGTCCGCCGGCAAGCCACGTGCGAATCAGCGGTTCTGAGGTTCCGAGTTCTGGCGTCGAGCCTCTCGTTCTTGTTCCCGTCCCAAGATGGCCCAACGAAGGGTTGACGTGTGAAGGTAGTGCGGGGAACCGAGGGCCGAACGAAGCTACCTGAGTTCCGAGGTTCCGAGGTTCTGACGTTCTGAGGTTCTGAGGTTCTGAGGTTCTGAGGTTCTGAAGGTTCTGCGTTCCAAGGTTCTACCGTTCCGTTCTTCGTTCTTCGTTCTTCGTTCTTAGTTCCCGTCGGCCGGCCGACATTGGCGCCAAGTCGTACGCGGACAGTCACTTACGATCCGTCGGCCGCGGGTAACTCCGGCCGCCGACACCCGGGCTGCACACTTTGGCCTTTGATCTTTCGCCATTGAAACCTACAATCGCCCGGTCCCTCCCGAGCGAATGATTCTCGCCATTGCCAATCAAAAAGGCGGCGTCGGCAAGACCACGACCGCCATCAACCTCGCGGCCGCGCTCGCCATGCGGAACCGCAAAACCCTGCTCGTCGATCTCGACCCGCAGGCCAACAGCAGCATGTCGTTCGTCGACATCCGGGAAGTCCGGCGCAGCATGTACGACGTGTTCGTCGACGAGGCGGTCCACCTGCGCGATGTGATCCTGCCGACGACCCTCGCGCAGCTCTCCGTGGCCCCGGCGCGCATTGCGCTCGCGAAACTCGAAGCCCGGCTGACCGGCGACCTCGACGCGCCGTTCCGACTGAAGGACGAGCTCAAGGACGTCGCGGCCGACTATCCCAACGTCGTGGTCGACTGCCCACCGGCGCTCGGCCTGCTCACGGTGAATGCGCTGGTGGCGGCCACCCACTTGCTCATCCCCATCCAGTCGTCGTACTTCGCGCTCGAAGGGACGGACGACCTGCTCGAGACGATTGAAAAAGTCCGCCAGCGGCCCAACCCCGAACTCCGGATTCTCGGCGTCGTCATCACGATGCACGATCGCCGCACGGCGCTCGGCCGTGACATTCGCGAGCAGATTCGAAAAGTGTTTGGCGACAAAGTGTTCAAGACCGTGATCAGCAAGAGCGTGCGCCTGGAGGAGAGTCCCGCGTATCGTGAATCGATCTTCACGTTCGCGCCCGACTCGAGCGGCGCCACCGAGTACTACAGTTTGTGTGAGGAGGTCATCGATCGTGTCTAAGCGAGGTTTGCCCGAACGGGTGCAGATGCGCCACGACGCGCACTATGTCGAAACGCTCGCCGCCGCCGCCGGCACGCCGGTCGGACGCATGATCCCCATCGAGCAGATCGACCCCAATCCCGACCAGCCCCGTCAGGCGATGGGCGACTTGTCCGAGCTCATCGCCTCGGTCAAAGAGAAGGGGATTATCGAGCCCGTCGTCGTCCGCCAGCGCGGGACGAGGTACCAGATCATCGCCGGCGAACGGCGCTACCACGCGGCCGGCCAGGCCGGGCTGCACGAGCTGCCCGCCGTCATCCGCGACGTCGACGATACCGAAATGCTGGAGCTCGCGCTCGTCGAGAACATTCAGCGCAAGGATCTGACGCCGTTCGAAGAGGCCGAAGCGCTCACCAGCCTGGCCCAGCGCTGCGGCTACACGCACGAAGACCTGGCCAAGCGCCTGGGGAAGTCGCGCACTTCGGTCACCGAGTCGCTCGCGCTCCACGGCATCCCGCCGGAGGTGCGCAAAGTCTGTCGCCTCGCGGGCATCACCAACAAGTCGGTGCTGCTGCAAGTGGTGCGGCAGGGCGATACGCAGAAGATGCTCGCCCTGGTCGAGAAGATTGCCAGCCAGGGGGGCGCGACGCGCGAGCAGGTTCGCAAGGAGACGCAGAAGCCCAAACCGGGCCGCCCCAAGCCGTTCACCTTCAGCTTCCGTGCGCCCAACAAGACCTTCAACCTGCGGCTGAGTTTCAACAAGAAGTCCGCGTCGAAGGACGAAGTCATCACGGCGCTCGAGAACATCATCGACGAACTGCGGCGGAGTAAATAGCGACTGGGCGCCTCCGGCGCCGAGTTTCGCCAACGGCCAAGACGGCCAGTTCAAAACCCGGGGCACCTCACGGCGCCCGCAGTTCAAAACAGCCAAGACCGCCCAGTTCAAAACCCAAGCGGCGCCTCATGGCACCGCAGTTCAAAACCACCAAAACTTTAGGAGCGCCTCCGCCCTCAGCAATTTTCAGGATGCACAGGGGGTAAACCCGCACTCCTCGCAGGTTCAAACGCGTCCGGCTAGCACGGACGAGTCAATGCCCGGCGGAGTTAGTTAACATAATAGGTATTATCAGACTCTAACTAATTATACCGAAAAGAGGCCTATTGAAATCCTGCCGAGGCGAACTTCCTCCCTAGGCACCTGGTTGGCAGGCTGTTGGCGCTTGAGGTTGCCACCGCGGGTTTTGGCGGTTGCCGTTCGGTTGGGTTTGGGGTTTGGGGTTTGGGTTTGAGGTGTAGCGGTTGTGTCTTGGCGGTTGTCAACTTGGCGCCGCAGGCGCCGCTACGCCATCCAATTCGTCGCGTCGTGCGAGTCGGTCGGCACCGAGACGACCAGCGGCTCACCGGACGGATGTTGTTCGATGACGTGACCTGCCGCATCCAGGACCAGGATTGACAGGCCCAGGGAATCCCCGGGAGCCGCGTCCACGGCCGCAAATGGCAACGCGGCCGTGACGACCTCGTCCGCGTGCCATCGGGGGCCCCCATCGTAGCCATCGCGAGGACCGTGAAGGTCCACACGCCGGGCCTGAGGTTGATGTTGCAGGACGGCGAGCGCGGCGTCTCCGGCGCTGAGCCGCTGGACCAGGGTCGGGCCGTCCAGACGAAGGTAGAGGTACTGCCGGTCCGCGGCCACGCGGAGTCCGCGTACCAGTTGATCCGTCACCCGGTGCATCGTGCCCCGGTCGCCCGGAAGGGATACTTCAACCGCGCCGCCCCATTGGGTGAAGTCCCGAGAGCGGCCGTCGATGGCCGGGCTCGTCAGGAGGCCGAACTGAATGGCGCCACCGGCTGGTGGCTCTGTCGTGATGTTGGTCCGATGGAGATCGTCCGGCGCCGGCAGGCCCAGCGCCCGGTAGACGTTTCTCACGTGCCGGCGGAAGAGATCGTCGAACTCCCGATCGTGATCAGACGAGTGATCGTCCCCATACCACCAGAACCAATCGCTGCCTTCGGCCACGCGCAGCTCGCGTTGCGCCAGGTCGCGCGCCTCGGCCGGCACCGCGGACTGGGCCGTGTCGAATGCTGCGCGCGCCGCCGCCAGCTGCGCCCAGGCCCGATGATCGTCGCGGTGACCCGCCCAGATATAGAAGTCGCCGTCGATCCAGGACCCCGGGAATATGGACCGCAGGTCCCGGGCCGTCCCCGCCACGGCCTCGCTCATCGTCACGGTCCGGATATCGGCGGCCTCCTGGAGCATCTGGTAGAGCGCGCGCAGAAACGGCCGTCCCCCGCCGGGATAGTGCTCCCAGGCGTTTTCGCCATCCAGGATCACCGTCACGACCGCGTCTTCCCCACCGCTCGCCTGAGCAAACCGCCGCCCCGCGTCCCGGACGTTCGCCACAAAATCGGCGGCCGCCGCGTTCGCGTCCCAGGACTGATAGGCGAACCCAATCAGATCCGAAAGCTCATGATCGCGAAACAGCGCGCGCACGCGGTGCGGTTCCGAGCCGAGCGTGTACGGTCGATAGAGGTCGTCCGCCGTCAGGCCGCGGCCGAGCGACCGGGCGAGGATTTCTTCGTCGGTCGCGGTCCACCGCGCGCCCTGTCGCGCGAGCAGCTCGACGACCTCGTCCGACACGGCGCCTTCCGACGGCCAGACGCCATGCGGGGGCGTCCCGAACACGCGCTCGTGAAAGTCGACGGCGCGCGCGAGCTGCTCGCGGGCGTCTTCGGGATGCACGAACAACTGGCGCGGCAGCGCCGAGCGCGGGTGTGCCCGCAGGTGCACGTCGGTGTTGCACAGCAGCGGCAGGATCGGATGGTAGAACGGCGACGTGCTCAACTCGACACGCCCGCCGGACGCCGCCGCGCGGTAGGCGGGAATGACGGCGTTGAGCAACTCCAGTTCGACCTCACGTAGTTGCCGCTTGTCGCCCTCCGAATACCCGCGTTGCTTGTCCGTCAAGGCCCGCAAACGGCTGCCGGCGTCCGGCCAATCCGGATCCATCCAGACCAGCTTGTGGAGCACCTGGAGGTCGCGCAAGTCGCCGGTCGTGAATTCGTCCGGGCGCTGGCGCTTGTCGTGGAGCTCTGCGTAGCGGGCGTGCGGGCGGATCATTCGCTCGAACGAGGCGTGAAACGCGTTGGCGACCAGGAACTGCCGTTCCTCCGGACCAAGCGACTCCGCCGGTTTCATGCCGATAAGCAGGTGGCGGTCGTTCGCGTGGTCGTCGGCAAAGGCTTCGATTTGCACCAGCAGCGACGGCACGAGGTTGAAGGTCGCCCGTATCTGCGGGAACTGGTCGAGCAGCGCCACCATGCCCCAGTAGTCCTTGATGGCGTGCAGGCGGACCCACGGCAGGATATGTTCGCCGGTGGCGAGATCTTCGTAATACGGCTGGTGCATGTGCCACACGAGGGCCAGCTTCGTCATTTGGGATAATGATCGCGGATGCGCATTCTCGACCGCTACATCATTCGGGAGATCCTGCTCCCCTTCGCGATTGCGCTGGTCGTCCTGAGCTTCGTTCTGATTATCCCCTTCATCATCGAGCTGGCCGAGCAGCTCATTCAGAAGGGGGTGTCGTGGCCGACGATTCTGCAGCTGACGGTGACGCTGCTGCCGGCGCAGCTTGGGTTGACGATTCCGATGGCGCTGCTGATCGCCGTGCTCATCGCCTTCGGCCGGCTGTCCGGCGATCGCGAGATCGTGGTGCTCATGGCGTGCGGCGTCAGCCCCTATCGGCTGCTCCGTCCGGTTTTCGGCCTGGGCCTGGTCGCCGCCGCGGCCACGCTCTGGGTGATGATCGAGGCGATCCCCGACGCCAATCAGACCTACCGCGAGATCACCACGCGGATTGTCGCGGACCGGGCCGAAGGCCAGGTGCGCCCGCGTGTCTTTTTCGAAGATTTCCCCAACACGGTCCTCTACGTCCGCGAAGTGCCGCAGGGCGGCGGATGGCGAGATGTCATCGCGGTCGATACGCGCGACGCCGCGCAGCCGATCCTGTATGTCGCCAGGAGCGGGCGGATGGTGGTGGACCGTGAGGCCCGCACCATTCAGATGGTGCTGGAGGACGGCGCGCAGCACAGGACGCAGAGCGCCGATCCGGCCGGCTACGAAATCGCGCGCTTCCAAGAGTTCGTTTTGGCGCTCGATCCCGAAAGCGTGTTTCCGCGTGTCGGCCCGGCACGTGGCGAGCGTGAACTGAGGATTCCGGAGCTGCAGGAACTGCGCGCGACACTCGAGGCACGCAACCTGCCGTTCCATCGGCCCGTCATCGAGATCCACAAGAAGTTCTCGATTCCCGCGGCGTGCCTGGTGTTTGCGCTGCTGGCGGTGGGCCTTGGCGTCACCAATCGTAAAGACGGCAAGCTGGCGAGCTTCGTCCTCGGCCTGGCGGTGATCTTCGCCTACTACGTGATCATGTTCGGTGCCGAAGCGATGGCCAAAGGTGCGCTCATCCCGGCGTGGTCGGCGATGTGGATTCCAAACGTCGTGCTGGGAGGGCTGGGCCTCGCCGTGCTGATGGCCCGCACGCGCGGCGTCGGCTACACCATGCGATTCAAGCTGCCTGCAGTGCGCTGGCCGGTTCGGCGGGCGCGTGAGGCAGGCCCCCCCGGCGATTCGATGCAACTTGAGGTGGCATCACCACACAGGGCCGAGCGCGGCACCGTTGTCGTGATTCGGATCCCGCAGTTCGAGGTGCCGCGGCCGCAACTGCTCGATCTGTACGTCGCGCGCACGTACGGGCGGATGTTGCTGATCTGTATCGTCGGCATCATGGGCCTCTTCTACATCTCGACGTTCCTGGACAAGTCCGACAAGCTGTTCAAGGGCGAAGTCACGCTCGCCACGCTGTTCGAATACCTGTGGTGGGAAACGCCGCAGTTTCTGTACTACATCATCGCCATTGCCGTCCTGCTCTCGGCGATCATCACCGTCGGGCTGCTCACCAAGAACAGCGAACTGATCGTGATGCGCGCGTGCGGCATCAGCCTCTACCGGACGGCGCTGCCGCTGATCGTGTTTGCGGCCATTGCGAGCGGCGTGCTGTTCGCCTTCGAGGAGCGGGTGCTCGCCTTCTCCAACCGCCGCGCCGATTATCTCAACCACATCATCAGGGGTGGAGATTCCCAGACGTTCGATGTCGTCAACCGCAAGTGGCTGGTCGGCGCCGAGGGTGAGATCTACCACTATCAATACTTCGATCCGCGGCGGCGCGCGCTCAACATGCTGTCGGTGTTTCGGTTCAACCCGGAGACGCTCGAGCTCGACGAACGCGTCTATGCGACACAGGCCGTCTATGCGCCACGCACTGCAGGCGATCCGGAACCATGGGCGGCCACCGGCGGCTGGGCTCGCACGCTGGCGGGCGCGGCCGTGACCCGGTATGCGCCATTTGCGGCGACGAGACTGTCGCTGGAACCGCCGAACTACTTCGAGACGGAAGCGCCAGAACCTGACCGCATGAACTTCGTGCAGCTCGGTCGCTACATCGAGGAGCTTCAGACGAGTGGATACAACGTCACGGAGTATGAAGTCGCGCTGCAGCGCAAGTTCGCGTTTCCGCTGGTCACGCTGGTCATGACGCTCATTGCCGTACCCTTTGCGGTGACGACCGGCAAGCGCGGCGCGATGTACGGCATCGGGGTCGGCATCGTGCTCGCGCTCGTGTACTGGACGGCGATCAGCGTCTTCGCGGCGTTCGGCGCGAGCGGCCTCATGTCGCCGGCGCTCGCCGCGTGGGCGCCCAATTTGCTCTTTGGCGCGACGGCCGCCTACCTCCTGCTGACGGTCCGCACATGACGACGACGCCGCGACCGCCTTCGGACGAAGGATCGGCGCTGCGGCTGCTGGCCGGGCTGGTCTTCACGATTGTGGCACTGGCTGCCGCCGCCATCGGCTTCTCGCGGCTGTTCGCCGTGCTCGAAGCCGGCGGGTACGGCACGCCCGCGATGCGCACATCGTTCGTCGTGCTCGGGATCGCCGGGGCATGCCTGGCGACCGGGATCGCGACGCTCATCTGGGACATTTCGAAGCGCTTCGAACGGCGGTAGATTCTCGCGCGTCGCGCCCGAGTCCTTCAGCGCGCGAGCCAGAGATCGGTGATCGCGATCTGGCCCGTCGTCCCCGGCACGCTGTTGACCGTGTCGATCACCAGGAGCAAGGAATCCACACGATCGAGCGGCGGCCGCTCGGAGGCAACCGGCCCCAGCGATCGAAAGTCGCCGAAAAACAATTCGACGGCCGCCAGCGCATCGTCGAGATAAAACGACGTCCCCCACCGCTCCCCGTCCCCTGGTCCCGGAGCCCGCAGTTGCGCCCACACGCGCCTGGGGGCGTCGCTTCGCGCGCGCAGTTGGAGACGATCGTGGCCGGCGAGCCGGCCGTCAATCGAGAACCGCATCGCGGCGTACTGCGCGTCTCGCGTCCCGCCCGCGATCGTGAACTGCCACTCGACGGCTGGCGTGCCGTCGCCGAGAACGGCCGCACGCAGGACGCTGGTCGATCCTTCGCTGGCCTCCGGCTCCCAGTCGAGCGTCGAAATCGCGGAACGGCTCGTGGCCGGCGGCGTCGCGCCGGTGATCCGCGCGCGTGCATGGGCCTCTCTGAGGCCGACGTAAATCGGATTGGTCAGGACCCAGGGCACCGACGTTCCCGCCAGCTCCGGCGGGAGGTAGGCTTCGATCCGATAGGCGCCCGGCGCGGTGCCGACATCGAGGCGCAGCGCGCGTTCCCGCGTTTCGTACAATCGCTGCCCATCGCGCACGACGGCGAGTGTCGTGTCCGCCGGCGCCGCGATCGTCGCGTCGATGGCGGCTGGCCCGTGAAGATCCAGATACTCTCCCGGCCGGGCGATCGCCGATCCGCTCGAGGCCCTCGCTTCGAACCCCGCGAACCCCGCTAATCCGTCGATGGACGTGAACAGTCGTCCTTCGCGAATGCCGGCGAGGATGAGCGCCGCGTCGTACGCCGCATCGCCCGTGAGGCCCCGGTCGAGAATCACGTGGTTGACGAACGCGCGGAACGAGACTTCGTAGCCGGGCACACGGGCGAGCACGCGATCCTCATACGGATCGACGCGCTGACCAAAGCCAAGCCGCGCGTGCGCGTCGGCGCCGGCCAGGCCGGGGACACGCCGCGTGAGCGCCACGCGATCCCACTGCTGCAGCACGGCCTCCGGCCGATCGAGCAGACCGGCGAGCGTTTCGACGGGCCGCCACGTGTAGGTCAGCAGCACGGCGCCCAACGAGCCCCAGAACTCGTCACGCCACTCGCTGTCGGCGTTCAGCCATTCGAGCCCATCGAAGGGGGCGTCCCACGCGTCCCACCGGAGCTCCGCCTTGGGCGACCCCGGATGCGCGGCAATGCCAAACCCGCCAAACCGCCGGACGTCCGCGATCACGTCGCGCGGATGTCCTGCCAGCGGATAGGGCGTGCGCGACAGGCCGATGGCGACGTAGTGTCCGTGATCGGTCGAGATCTCCACGCCGTCGAGACACAGCACCCCCGATCGATAGGCCGGCGGTTCCGGGACACGGGTCCCATCGCCGTGATCCGTGAAGATGATGAACTGGAGGCCCGCGCGCGCACCGGCGGCGGCGATCTCGTCGAGCGTGCCGGTTCCATCGGAGCGTTCGGAATGAACGTGATACGCGCCGCGTGCGGTCGGCCACGCCGGTGGAATGTCGTTGACCACCGCCGGCGGGGCGGCCTCAGGAAGCAACAGGAGTGTAATGGCCGCCAGCGCTGCACCCAGGGCGGCGACGATGAGGGCGAACCGCTTCATGGAAGGTGCGTCAGGCCCTCGGATGGAAGCGCTCGTACAACGTACGCATCCGCGCCTCGATCACGTGCGTGTAGATCTGGGTCGTGGACAGATCCGCGTGCCCGAGCATCATTTGAATGGCCCGCAAGTCCGCGCCGCGCTCCAGCAGGTGCGTCGCAAAGGAATGTCGCAGCACGTGAGGACTGATCTGCCGGCTGATGCCGATCGCTCTTCCGTAGCCCTTGAGAATCTTCCAGAATCCCACGCGCGTGATGCCGGGACCACCGCCGCGCGCATTGACGAACACCCGCGGAGAGCTGCGCGCGCCGGCGAGCGCGGGACGCGCCTCGCGGAAGTAGCGCGCCACCCACGCCGCCGCTTCGTCGCCAACCGGCACAATGCGTTGCTTCTGCCCCTTGCCCGTCGCCGTCAGATAGCCGGCGTCGAGATGCAGATCCTGCGAGCGGAGTGCGACGAGTTCGGACACACGCAGCCCGGTGGCGTACAGCAACTCGATGAGCGCGCGGTCGCGCAACCCTCTCGGCGTGGACGTGTCGGGAGCGTTCAGCAGCCGCTCGACATCGTCGCTCGACAGGAACTTCGGGAGCACCTTCCAGGCCCGTGGCGCCGCGAGATCGACGGCCGGGTTCTCACCGATGTGCTGATGCAGGGCGAGGAAGCGATAGAAGCCCCGGACACAGGCCACGAGCCGGGCCACCGAGCGCGGCGACTTGCCTTCGCTCATGAGCGAGCGGACCAGGCCTTCGAGGTCACGCCGCGTCAAGGCTTCCGCCGTGCGCTGCTCGCCGGCGGCGAACGCGGCCAGCGCGTTCAAGTCGCGCGCATAACTTTCGAGCGTATGCCCGGCCAGCCGCCGCTCGTACCTGAGATGGGTCAGGTACTCATCGATCCGCGCGCTCACTGCCTCAGCTTACAACGCCGCTGCCGTGTTAACATCACGGTTTGCCTTAGGACCCGCCTGGAGCCGTTGTCAGATGCCCACACGTTCGAAGTGGCAATCTCTTCCCACAGAGGCGATCAACCCCGCGACCCTCGCGATCGACAAACTGCCCGCCGCGGGCATCGTCGATCTCATGCTCGCCGAGGATCGCAAGATGCTGCTGGCCGTGCAGCGCGAGCGCGACCGTATCGCCCTGGGCGCCGACCTGCTCGCCAAGTCGCTCCGCAAAGGCGGGCGCATCGTGTTCGTCGGCGCTGGGACCAGTGGCCGGCTGGGGGTGCTCGAGTCGGCCGAGATGCCGCCGACGTTCGGTACCGAAACCGACATCGTCCAGGCCATCATGGCCGGCGGCAAAGGCGCCATTCTCAAGGCCAAGGAAGGGTCCGAAGACAACTACGAAGAAGGCGCGCGCGCGGTGACGCGTCTCCAGCCCACCAAACACGATGTGGTCGTCGGCGTCTCCGCAAGCGGCATGACCTCGTTTGTCCGTGGCGCGTTGACCAGCGCGCGGCAGGCCGGCGCACGCATCATCTTCATCACCTGCGACCCGCGGACCGAACTGCAGACGTTCGTGGATCTCACGATCGCCCCGGCCGTCGGACCTGAAGTGATTGCCGGCTCCACGCGCCTCAAGGCGGGCACGGCGACCAAACTCGTGCTCAACATGCTGACGACGGCCGCGATGGTGCTGACGGGCAAGACGTACGGCAACCTGATGGTGGACGTGCAGATCAATTCCGACAAGCTGCGCGACCGCGCGGTGCGCATTGTTCAAATGGTCACCGGCCTGGGCGCGCCCGAGGGCGAGAAGCTGCTGAAAAAGGCCCGCTGGAACGTCAAGGCCGCGATCGTGATGCAGAAGACCGGGCTGACCTACGCGAAGGCGCTGTCGCGCTTGCGCAAGACGAAGGATCAGGTGCGCGACGCCATCGGCGAGGACATCGAGCCGCGGCTACGGCAGCTGATCGGCGAGTGACTGATCCAGCATCACCTGCACCTGCGGGTGGAGCTGTAAGAACGACGCCGGCACGTTGGTCGTGACCCCGCCGTAGAGCATCGCCCGTACGGCCTCGGCTTTGGCTTCCCCCGTCGCCATCAGCACGATCGCCCGTGCCGCCAGAATCGTCGCCATCCCCATGGTCAAGGCATGTTGCGGCACCCGCGAGACGTCACCGTCGAACCACAGCGCATTGGCGGCCCGGGTCGGTGCATCGAGCGTCACCAGGTGCGTGCGCGCCACCAGCGCCTCAGCCGGCTCGTTGAAACCGATGTGCCCATTGCCGCCGATGCCGAGCACGAGCAGATCGATGCCGCCCGCGGCGGCGATGGCGCGCTCGTATCGGCGACATTCGGCCGTCACGTCACTGGCCGCGCCGTCGAGAAATCCGATGTGTTCGTGCCGGATGTCGACGTGACGGAAGAGGCGTTCCTGCATGAAGGCGCGATAGCTGCCTGGCGCGCCCGGCGCGAGCCCGACGAACTCATCGAGATTGAAGGTGCGGACTTCGGACCAGTCCACCTGATCCTGCGCGCTGAGCCGCACGAGCTCGCCGTACAGGGCGAGCGGCGTTCGGCCGGTCGGTAACCCGAGCACGAGGCCCGGTAGACGCCGGATCGTATCGAGGATGGTTCGCCCGAGCGCCGCGGCGAGCGCGGCCTCGCTGGGATACGCCTGGCACTTCACGCGGGAGTCGAGCTTGCGTGATCGATGTACGGCGGGACACGGACGCCGCCGCGCAGTTCCTCGAGCGCGAGGTGCACGGCACCCGTGGCCGGCTCGACGTCCAGACGTCGGACGGTCGTGCGAGGGGCCACTTCCTCGAGCCGGCGGGTCACGTCTTCGACGAGCCACGGGACCAGCCGGAACATGCTGCCGGACAGCACCATCTGAAAGGTCTTGCCCCGCATCTGCAATCGCTCGATCACCGTCGCGGTGGCGCGCGTCAATTCCAGGCTGGCCCCCCGCAGGATCTCCGCCGCCACCACGTCGCCTTCGTCGCGCGCGCGCTCCACCACCGGCCCGAGCGCCGCGATCGCCTGCCGGTGCAGGCCCTTGTCGTAGATCTCGCGCACCAACCCATTGGCGTGCGACAGCCCGAAGTGCTCGAGGACGAGCGGCGTCAAGCCAGTCCGTGGCCCGCGGCCATCGGTTTCGCGCACGACTGCAATGAGCGCCTCGCGGCCAATCCAGTATCCGGAGCCTTCGTCGCCGAGCACGTAGCCCCACCCGCCCGCGCGCGCCGCGTAGCCATCCTCGTTGACGCCATACGCAATGGATCCGGTGCCGGCAATCAGCACGACGCCGGGCTCATCGCGGACTCCCGCGACGAGCGCCACGAGCGCGTCGTTGACGACGAGCAAGTGGGAGCGGTAACCAAGACGGCGCATGATGGTGCGGACGATGTGGTCGTCGTCGGGGCGATCGACGCCGGCGACGCCGAGACAGACGGCGGCGGGCAGGATGCCGCTGTCGCCAATGGCCTCTTCGATGACGGCGTGGAGGACTTTCTCGACTTCCAGTTCGCCGTGCGACTGGAGGTTGGCCCCTCCGCGCCGGCCTTCACCCAGGATCTCGCCCTTGGCGTTGGCGAGCAGGCAGACCGTCTTCGTGCCTCCGGCATCGATGCCGAGCACATGCATGTGTCTATGTTACATGGCTCTCGGCTCTCAGCTATCGGCGCTCTCAGCTCTCGGCGGACGTCGTCACTGACGTACGCGAGCGCCTGCCGGTGCTGATTGGTTCATGAACCGTCAGATGAAGTTGGCGCGTGTGGCGACTTGTTTCTGAACGCATGCTACATTTTCGTGTTCCAATGAATCCAATGCGTCGATTCAGGATGGCTGCTGTCCTCGGTCCGCTCGTGATGACCCTTGGACTGTTCCATGCTGGCGTGTCGGCTCTCATCACGCGGACATCTGAGGAGGTCCGGGCCTTGTGGGTGACGCGAGCGACGCTGTCCTCCCCAGCCGGGATCGAACAGATGGTGCGTGCGGCGCGAACCGGCGGGTTCAACACGCTCATCGTCCAGGTTCGCGGGCGAGGCGATGCGTACTACACCAGCGCCGTTGAACCGCGCGCCCCCGAGCTGGCGGCGCGGCAGGACTTCGATCCGCTCGCCGAGGTGCTGGCCCAGGCCAAGCCCGCCGGGCTGAGCGTCCACGCCTGGATCAACGCCAACCTGGTGTCGAGCGCCGCGGAGTTGCCCGCCTCCCGCCAACACGTGATCTACCGCCATCCCGAGTGGCTGATGGTGCCGAAAGATCTCGCGGCGGACATGAGGGCGACCGATCCACGACGCCCTGAATATCTGGGTCGGCTGGCGCGATGGACGCGCGTGCGGCTCACGGACGTCGAGGGTCTCTACACGTCACCGCTTCACCCGGCCGCCGCCGCGCACGTCGCCAGCGTCGCCGCCGACATCGTGTCGCGTTACGACGTCGATGGGGTCCACCTCGATTACGCGCGATTTCCGAACGCGGATTTCGACTACAGCCCGGCGGCGCTCCGGCAGTTCAAGCAAACGGTCGTGCCGCATCTGTCGAGCGCGGACCGGCAGCGGCTCGCCGCCCAGGAAGCCGTGGATCCGACGGCCTACACAACCTTCTTTCCCGAACGCTGGCGGGCGTTTCGTCAGGCGCGCGTCACCGCGCTGGTGAAGCGCGTGCGCACGGCGGTCAAGAGCGCCAACCCCGACGCTGTTTTGAGCGCCGCGGTCGTGCCCGACCTGGCACTCGCGGCGGGATCACGCATGCAGGACTGGCGCACGTGGCTCGACCAGTCGCTCGTCGACGTGCTGTGCCCGATGGCGTACACGGAGGACGGCGATCTGTTCGCGCAGCAGGTCGGCGCCGCTCGAGAACTGGCAGGTGATATCCCGGTCTGGGCCGGGGTCGGGGCGTATCGCTTGAGCCCGGCGGCCACCTTGCAGCACATCGACGCGGCGCGACGCGCGGGTGCCGCGGGGGTCGTGCTCTTTTCATACGACGCGCTCATCACCGCACCCAACAGCGCCACCACGCTGGCCGCGCTGGGCCGTGCCGCGTTCGGCGCGGCGGGATCACAGTAGCTCTCGGCTCTCAGCAGTCAGCGCCGTCAGCGGAAAGCTGACAGCCGAAAGCTGTTACCGCTGAGAGCGCTGAGAGCCGAACGCTGACAGCCGAAAGCCAGATGACATAATGGCGCGTGCAACTGACCTGGGCGGATTACCTGGTCATTGGCGGCTACCTGGCCGCCATTGTTGCGTTCGGATCCTGGTTCGCCCGCTTCCAGAAGACCACTCGCGACTACTTTCTCACCGACCGCAGCGTGCCCTGGTGGGCGGTGTGCTTCACCGTGGTCGCCACCGAGACCAGCACGCTGACCTTCATCGGCATTCCCGCGGCGGCCTACGCGGGCAACATGACGTTTCTGCAGCTCGCGCTCGGCTACATCATCGGGCGCATTCTCGTGAGCGTGCTCTTCATCCCGGCATATTTTCGCGGCGATCTGTTCACGTCCTATGAGCTGCTGCAACGCCGGCTCGGGACGCGCGTCAAGGTGCTGTCGGCGGCAATCTTCCTGCTCACACGATCGCTGGCCGACGGCATCCGTCTGTACGCGACGGCGCTGGTGATCGCCGTGGTGACCGGCATGCCCGTCACGCTCGTCGTGGTCGTGCTGGCGGTCGCGATGATCATCTACACGGTTCGGGGCGGGGTGTCGGCCGTCATCTGGACCGACGTCGTGCAGATGTTCGTGTACATCGCCGGCGCTGCGGCCATCGCGTATGCGCTGCTCGTCCGGATCCCCGGGGGTCTGTCCACGGTGATCGAGGTCGGCCAGGCTGCCGGGAAGTTCACGTTCCTCGATCTGTCGTTCGACTACAGCCGCGCGTACACGCTCTGGGCGGGCCTGCTGGGTGGCGTGGCGCTGACTCTTTCAACGCACGGCACCGATCAGTTTCTGGTTCAGCGGCTGCTCGCCGCGCGCAGTGCCCGCGAGGCGGCACGCGGTCTCGTGCTGAGCGGCTTCATCGTCTTCGCGCAGTTCATCGTCTTTCTGATGATTGGCGTGATGTTGTTCGTCTATTACCAGCAGACGCCGCTGCCGCAACCGCTGGGACGCACGGACGAGATCCTGCCCATCTTCGTCGTGCATACGCTCACGCACGGGCTCGCCGGCTTCATCGTCGCCGCCATTGTCGCGGCCGCGTTGTCGCCCTCGCTCAACGCCATGGCCGCGACGACCGTGAACGACTTCTATCTGCGGTGGGTGCGCCCCGGCGCGGACCAGCGTACGCAGATGCGGGTGTCGCGGCAGGCGACTGTTTTCTGGGGAGTCGTGCAGCTTGGTGTCGCCGTTGGCGCGCAGTGGATGGATCGATCGGTGCTCGATGCCGGGCTGGCCGTCCTCTCGTTTGCATCCGGATCGGTTCTTGGCGCGTTCCTGATTGGCACGCTGATGAGGAGCATTTCCGAGCGCGACGCACTGGCGGGCATGATCGCGGGCCTGGGCACCATGACGATCGTGTGGGGATGGACCACCGTGGCATTCACGTGGTACGTCCTCATCGGCGCCTTCACCACGTGTCTCGTGGCGTGGGCGCTGTCACGCCTCGTCCCGGTTTCGCCGTCGCCGGTCGCAGCGTCGCAGGATCTGGCCGCATGACCGGGGCCGTCGAAACGCAGGGCGTGCTCGACCGCGCGCTCGCGGCACGGGCGTTTTCAGCGGTCGCGGCTGAGACGGGATGCGCGGCGGGTCCACGCTGGACCTACGCCGCAGGCCGGCTCGGCTTCGATCACGCCGCACCGGCAGTCGCTGCCGACACGATCTTCGATCTGGCCTCGCTGACCAAAGTGCTGGCAGCAACCACCATCGCGCTGCAGTTGACCGTCCGCGGCGACCTCAGTCTGCAGACGCCTGTACGTGATCTCGTCCCGGCATGGCGCGACGATGACCGTGCGGGCGTGCTCGTTCGGGATCTGCTCGAGCACAGCTCCGGATTGCCGGCCTGCCGGGAGTACTTTCGCACTCTCCATAACCGCGACGCCTTCGTCCGTGCGATTTCGGCAGAGCCGCTCGAGTATGCGCCCCGAACGCGAGCGGTCTACAGCGATCTCGGCTTCATTCTTCTCGGCGTCGTGCTCGAGCAGATCGGCGGCGGATCGCTCGCCGAGCAATTCGCCCGCTGGCGCGCGGCGATCGGCTTGACGGCCCCTCTCGAGTATCAGCCGCCACAGGAATGGCATTCGCGCACCGCGTGGACCCAACACTACGAGGCGCGCGGAAGACCATTGCAGGGCACGGTCCACGACCAGAACACGGCCGCACTCGGTGGGGTGGCGGCTCACGCCGGGCTGTTTGGAACGGCGGCGGCGGTGGGCGCGGCCGCACGATGGTGGCTGCAACGGCTGCAGGGGCATGACGACGAGGCGACTGGTGTGAGCGCGAGCACGGCCCTGATGTTCACGCGACGATCGACCGTGCCCGGCAGCTCGCGGGCCCTTGGCTGGGACACGATGCTGCCGGCATCGTCGTGCGGCACACGGATGTCCAGCAGCGCCATCGGCCACACGGGCTTCACGGGCACCTCGATCTGGATCGACCCCGAACTGGATGCCTATTACGTACTCCTCACCAACCGGGTACTCGCCTCGGACACGAGCGACGAGATGCAGCAGGTGCGTCGCGACTTTCACGATGCGGCGACTGAGGCGCTCGCCTAGGCTCCTCGACGGTTTGGCGGTTTTATGATTCTGACTCCGCTCGACTGGTTCATCATCGTCATCTACTTCGCGATCTCAGCCGGGATTGGCGTGTGGTTCGCCGCGCGGGGCGGGCGCAGCGTCAACGATTTCTTCCTGACCGGCCGGAGCCTGCCCTGGTGGCTGGCCGGCACGTCGATGGTCGCGACGACGTTTGCGGCCGACACGCCGCTGGCGGTCGCGGGCCTCGTGGCACGCAATGGCATCGCGGGCAACTGGATCTGGTGGAGCGCGGCGTTCGGCAGCATGCTCACCGTGTTCTTTTTCGCGCGGCTCTGGCGGCGTGCGGGGATCATGACCGACGTCGAGTTCGCGGAGCTGCGCTACACGGGCCGTCCGGCGGCCATCCTGCGCGGCTTTCGCGCACTCTATCTCGGCCTGCCGATCAACTGCGTGATCATGGGCTGGGTCAACCTCGCGATGGCGAAGATCCTGTCGGTCACGCTGGGGTGGGATCAGCTCACGGCGGTGCTGATCAGTCTGGCGATCACCGGCCTCTACAGCGCGCTGGCCGGGCTGTGGGGCGTGGTCGTGACCGACTTCGTGCAGTTTACGTTCGCGATGATCGGCAGCCTGGCGCTCGCCTGGTTTGCGCTCCAACTGCCGGAGATCGGCGGGCTCAGCGGGCTTGCCGCGCAGGTCCCGCCCGGCACGCTGGAGTTCGTGCCCACGTTTTCGGGCAGCGTCGCAGACAGCGCAGCGCTCGTTACGCTGCCGCTCGCCAGCTTTCTGACGTACGTCACCGTGCAGTGGTGGGCGAGCTGGTATCCCGGCCAGGAACCGGGCGGCGGCGGATATGTCGCCCAGCGCATGATGTCCGCAAAAGACGAGAGGCATTCTTTGTACGCGACGCTGTGGTTCACCGTCGCACACTATTGCCTGCGGCCGTGGCCATGGATCGTCGTCGGGCTCGCATCGCTCGTCCTCTACCCCACCATCACCGACAAGGAAGCCGGCTACGCGATGGTAATGCGCGACCACTTGCCGGCGGGATGGCGCGGGTTGCTGCTCGGGGCGTTCTTCGCCGCCTACATGTCCACGATCTCCAGCCAGCTCAATTGGGGCACATCGTACATCGTCAACGACTTCTACAGGCGCTTCGTGACGCGTGCGGCAAGCGAACGTCATTACGTCTGGATGGCGCGGCTGACGACGCTGGGGCTGATGGTGTTGAGCGGGATCGTGACGTTCTATCTGGAGAGCATTCGCCAGGCGTGGGAGTTCGTGCTCGAATCCGGCGCCGGCATTGGCCTCGTCCTGATCCTGCGGTGGTATTGGTGGCGCATCAACGCGTGGTCAGAGATCGCGGCGATGGTCGGCGCAGCCGTTGGCTATGCGGCGCTCAAGCTCTTCACGGATCTCGTGTTCCCTTACACGCTGCTCGCCGTTGTCGCGTGGACCACGGTGTGCTGGGTCGTGGTCACGCTGTTGACCGCCCCCGAACCCGACGATCATCTCGTCCGGTTCTACCGCCGCACGCGGCCTGATGGTCCGGGCTGGACGCGCATCGCGGCCCTGGCCGGCGAACCGGCGCCAGGCCGCCTCCGCGGTCTGCTGGTCGATTGGGGTGCGGGCGTCGTGCTCGTCTACGCCGCGCTCTTCGGCGTCGGCAACGCGCTCTTCGGCAGCCTCAACGTCACCCTCACATGTCTGGCCATCGTCGCTGCCGCGATCGGCGTGCTGCGACTCAACCTCGCGGGAACCTTCGTGCCATATCCCACGACGAACCGTCGTGAAGAACGTTTGTGAACGGTTGTGAAGAACCCTTGTGTGGAGACGTCCGCGAGCGGAGCGCGGACGTCTAACCCCCTGGAGGACGAGGCGGGCGCGGGCCAAACGGCGACGGTTGGCGAGGCGGACCACCTGGCGGCGCGCCGCCGGGGCCGGCCGGTGTCATTCCGGACGGCAAGCCTGGTCGTCGATCAGTACCGCCCAGGGGAGTAAACGTGGTGCCACCCGGCCCTGGCATCGGCTGGCCGGGTATGGGCTGTCCGAACCTGCCAGGCTGCCCGGGCGTGCCGGGCTGGCCCGGCTGGCCGAAGATGCCGGGCTGAATGGGGACGGGGACGCCAGGTTGACCAGGAAAGCCCACTGCCCCCGGGGCTTGCGCGGTCGCCATATACACGAACGCCCACTCGTTGTACTTGGTCCGCCCGTTGAAGATCTTGATGGACGTCTTGTCGCTCTTGGAGACCACACCTTGAATGCCAATGCCTCCCTGGACGGTCGTGCCGACGCTGGTCATTCGGGCGGGACTCCGCTGCTGCCCGACCGGGGGCGCACTGCGAGGCTGCCCCGGGGCGGGCTGCGTCGCGCCAGGGACGGCCGGCATCCCCGGCGGCGCGATCACACCGCCGCCCGGCATCCCGGTCGCCGGAATGGGCTGAAAGTCCTCGCCGGTGACCGGATCTTTGTATTTCTTGCGCAGGAACTTCTGCTCGACGAGCACGTCCACGGTGGGCGGGAAGGTGTTCGCATATTTGCGCTGGAAGAGACCGATCGCGCGCGCGTATTGCTGGCCGCGCCAGATCAGCTCTTCTTCTTTTTCACGCTGGGCATAGTGCGACCAGACCGGCATGGCCGCGCTCATGAGCACAGCCATCACGGTCATGCCGACGAGCAGCGCCGCCATCGCGTAACCGCGCTCGCCTTGACCTAACCCCATGCAAACATTATCCTTGAAGGTTCAAGCTGTGTCACGGTCTTCCGTTCGTCTTGCTCTCGTCGCTCTGGTTGCCACGGCAGCAGGCTGTGACAAAGTTGCGCTTCTTGCCCCGACGGGTTCCACCGTCACCCTCTCCATCAGTACGACGTCCATCGGCGCCAATGGGACGGCCGAAGTCATCGCGACGGTGATCGAAGCCGCCGGCACGCCGGTCCACAACGGCACCGAGGTGACCTTCCAGGCTTCCGTGGGCAAGGTCGATCCGCCCGTCGCCCGTACTGAAAATGGCCTCGCCCGAACCACGTTTCTGGCCAACGGCGCGTCAGGCACTGCACGCATCATCGCATTTTCCGGGGGCGCTGCCGCGGAAGCCGTCGAAATCCGCGTCGGCGGCGCCGCCGTCGAGACCATCACCGTTCGCACCGAGCCCAGTTCCCTGCCGGTCACTGGCGGCCCTGTCGAGGTCACCGCCACGGCCGTGGACGCAAGCGGCAATCCCGTGACCGGCGCGCCGGTTGTGTTTTCTGCCAACGCCGGCACCCTCAACCCCCAGCAGGTCAGCACCGACGCCAACGGACAGGCGCGGACGACCCTCACCACCACCCGGGAGACGCGCGTCACCGCAACCGTCGCGGGCAAGACCGCGGAAACGACGGTCTCCGTGCTGGCTCAACCAACGATCACCGTAACCCCGAATCCGGCCAGCCCGATCGTGGGCATGCCAGTCACCTTCACGATCACCCCAGCCACCACGGCCGCAGGCAGCGCAATCCGCACGGTGACGTTCGACCCGGGCGACGGATCCGGACCGAGAAATCTCGGCGTCGGCACGACGAGTTTCGCGCACGTCTACAGCAGAGCGGGCACCTACACCGCGCGCGCGGTCGCGACTGATGTTTCGGGTCAGACCGGCGAATCGGTCACCGTACTCCAGGCAGTGCGTGTGCTCCCGACCGTGACCATCACCCCGCCGACCTCATTAACCGGCACTGTTCCCAGGAATTCCGCGACGTTCACAATCAACTCGAGCCCTGGCACTGGCGGGCCGCCGATTGAATCCGTCCGGGTGTCGTTCAACCCCAGCGGCGGAAGCCATGAGGTGGGGGGGCCGGGACAGCGCACGCTCACCGTCACGTTCGCGAGTACGGGAACCCACACGGCAACCGCCACTGTGTATGACACCGCCGGCACGTCGGCGACGACCCAGATCGCATTCGTCGTGGCTCCGTGACGGCATCCGGCTGATCCAGCCGCAGCGGTGATCAATCCCAGTCGGCGTAGAGACTGCCATCCATCCCCGTCCGGTCAGAGCCGCTCTTGACTTGATACACGCCGGGCTCGGCCGCGGGGTTGCTCGGATCGGGTTCCGCTGGCACCGTGACCCAGGTGTCCGCCGAATCCGTCATCGGATCCTCTGGAATACTCCGCAGATAGCCGTCGCTCACCAGGTCCTGGAGCGACTGCGGGTACTTGTTCTTGTCGGCGTAGTACTGATCGATCGCATCGTTCATCCGGAACAGGTTTTCCTTCAGCGTCGCTTCCTGGGCTCGCTGCACCGAGTTGCGGTAGATCGGCATTCCGACCGACGCCAGCACGACGATCAGCGTAATGACGATGAGCACTTCGATGAGTGTGAAGCCACGCGCTCTCATCAATCCCACTCGCTGTATTTAGTGCCATCGAGCCCGGTCCCGGTGGACAGGCTGTAGACGTCGTAGACGTTTTGCCCCCCCCACGACGTCGAGTCGGGCCGATCCTGGTAGGACCGCTTCCCCCACTCGGTGTCGCCGGTCATCGGATCCTTCGGCACGCGGCGGAGGAACTTCAGCTTGCGTCCCGTCGCGTCGTTGACGATGCCGACGCCCTCCACCAGCGTGTCGAGATCGGGTGGGTAGCCCTCGCCGCCCGCACGAAGCTCGGTCGCCGGAATCAATTGCGCATCCGCCGCGTCCTTGAACCGGTCGATGGCGGTGCGCATGTCGCGCAAGACGCGGCGCAGCTCCGCCTCCTTCTGGCGCTGTATCGCGACCTTGGCGAGCGGCTGCACGGCTGACGCGAGAATCAAGATGATCGTGGTGACGATGATCAGCTCGACGAAGGTGTAGCCGTCGGAACGCCGCGCGAGCTGCATCCATCGCCGAGGCCGAGGGGGTTGAACCGGAGGTGTTGACGGTCTTGAACTTGCCATCCGTTATTTCACCGTGATCGTGGCCGGCGCAAACTGCAGCACCGCGGCCGCGCCTGTTCCCGCCACCGTGCCGACGCCCGTGATCGACACGTTCGATGTGCCGGCGGCAATCGGCTCGAAGAGAATTGCCGCCAGCAGCCCCGTGCCGACCGCGCCGGTCTGATCGCCAGGCCGAGTGATCACGATATCGACGCGGCCGCCTGGGTCGGGCTGGGATGTGAACATCGCCGCAATGCCGCCCTGCCTCATGAATGTCCCCTCCTGCACGCTGCGGACGCGCAGTACGGCAGCGTTATAGGTGATCGACAGGGACAGCATCGAGATCCGCGACGCGCCGCTGATGGAGATGGGCACCGTGTACGGGCCGGCGCCGAGCGTCATGGTCGGCGGCGCGCTCACGAAAATGCGTCCGCCGCCCGCGGCCGGCGGCTGTTGCGTGGGTGGCGGCGCCGCCGGGTCCGGCGGTGGTTGCGGCTCCGGCGTGACCGGCGTCGGCGGCGCGACCGGCGTCGCGGCGGCAGGGTCCGGCGCCGGAGGCGTCGCCGGTGTCGGCGGCGGCGTGGTCAGGCCCGGAATCGGCGAACTGCCGGGCGGAATCTGCGGCTTCGGAGCCCCTGGCGCGGCCGGCGGCGGGCCACCGATTGGGGGCGACGCTTCCGGCTGCGGTTCCGGGATCGCCAACAGCGGCGGCGGTCCTCCCCCGAGCCCAAGGTTGCTTTGCGGGCCGATATAAATCGGCGCGAGGTTCTGCGCCGTGAGCTCGTGCGACCGGATGATGCGCGGCGTCAGCAGCATCACGATATCGGTCTGCCGAATCTCGGAGTCAGTGCTGCCAAACAACTGCTGCAGGATGGGCATGCGAATGAGGCCTGGAAAGCCGCGGAGGGACTTGCGTTCGTCCTCCCGCAGCAGCCCGGCGAGCAAATTCGATTCGCCGTCGCGCAAACGGAGCGACGTCGCGACGCGTCGCGAGCTGAACGAGGGTGCTGAAACGCCGCCCACCGACACGTCGCCGAGCCGCGCGCTGTTTTCAAGCGTGAGCGTCAGCATCACATCGCCGTCGTACGTCACGCGCGGCGTCATCTCGACAATCACGCCGATTGGACGATAAGCGAAGGAGGTCAGCGGGTTCGCCGCGGCGCCGCCGGTCGCCAACGGCGTAAACGTTGTCTGAGGCACCGGTATTTCCTCGCCGAGGTTGAGGCTGACCTTCTGGTTCTCGGCGCCGCGCAGTTGCGTCTTGGCGAGCACCTTGGTGCGCGAATCGGACTCGAGGAAGCTGATGACGGCTGACGGCACCGACAGATAGAAATCCGCGGTGCTGACCCCCTGCGAGATGGTGTTAAGGTTGAACGGCTCGGTCGCGGTCCCACTCGTTCCGGACGTGGGCGCGGTTTCCGGGGAGAAGAACAGCCCCATCTGGTACGAGCTCAGATTCAAGCCGAATTCCTTGGCACGCCCGCGGGAAATCTCGAGGATCTGCACGTCGATCAGCACCTCGGCCCGAGGTTTGTCGTTGGCCTCGATCATCGACGTGATGATGCCCATCACCGCACTCGATGCCCGCGCGGTCAGCGTGTTGCTGGTCTTGTTGGCGACGAACACGGGCTGCACGGGCATGCCCGGCAACCGGATGATGCCGGTGAGCAACTGGTTGATCTCCTGCGCATCGGCGTGTGACAGGAAGAAGGTCTTGATCTGCTGATCCTCATACTGGGTCCGCTTCTGGTTGGTGTCCTGAACGACGATGATGGTCCGCTCGTCGAGGACCTTGTAGAACAGTTGATTGGTCAGCATCAATTGCTGCAGGGCCTGTTCGAGCGTCACGCCCTCGACGTTGATGGACGTCTGGCGATCGACGAAGTCGCGATCGAAGAGGACGTTGATGCCGGTCGCCTGGCCGATGAACTGGAGGATCTCCCTGACGCTCGCGTTGTTGAAGTTCACGGGACCGAGCGGCGTCGTCGGAGACAGGATCGGTTCGGGGCTGGCGCGCTGCGCTTCTTCGCGCAGCTTGTCGATCTGGGGCCGAGGCCGGGCCGCTTCGATGCGGTCCCGGATGGTGCGCTCCAGTTCCGCGACTTTCGCGGCCACCTGCCGGTTCGAGACGTCGAGCTCCGACGCGCGGCGGTACTCGCGCAGGGCATCGTCGAGCCGACCCTCGGCTTCAGCCTTTCGCGCCAGGTCGGTGTGCAGGAGCGACGCGTTGAGCATCGCGCGTTCGTAGGCCATCTTGTACTCGGCGCGATCGGGATCGTCCTGCATCGCCTGCCGGTAGTACTCGACCGCCGCATCCCAGTCACCGGCATTTGACGCGCGCTCGCCGCGCATGAAGGCGCGGCTGGCCGCACACGCGCTCATGGCGAGGGCGACCAGGAGGATTACGGAGAGCTTGAGCAGTCGTGTTCGCATGTGAACTTCGAATGGTGAACGTGTGACGTTGAACGGTGACGCTGCACTCGCGCTACTGTCCAGTGAGCGGGATCGTCCGCCGCCCGCGCCCATCAATGTAGGCGATTTCGATCGACTCGGTCCCGATCTTCAGAATCTTGTACCGCCCCTCGATCTCTTCGCCTTCCCGGCCGCTGATCGGCGGCCCCTTGCCATCGCTCAGCACCGCAAACTTCGTCCCATCGGCCTTCTGCACCAGGCCAATGAACTTCAACGCGATCGGCGGCGGCGGAGGCGGACCAGCCGGCACCTTCGCGACCGGCGGCGCATCCACCTGGTCGTCCGGGATCCCCGGCAGGCGCCGCACTTCCGGCGTGGCCACGGGCCGCGCCTGAAACCGGAACGGATTCCGGCCGAGGTCCGTCGGCTCGTCGCGCACGGTCGCCAGCGCTTCCAGTTTCACATCCGCGGGCGCCACTGGCGCGTCCGGCTGCGCGCCGGCTCGAGCGGGGGCCGCGCGGATGCCTGGCGCCGGGGCCGGCTCGTTACCCGAGCGCACGGCCATGACACCGCCGACCGCGACGATGAGGAACGCGCCCAACCAGAGCGCGCGGCGATCAACGGCCATCGCCACCTGTGAGCACCGCCGCCACGGACGCTCGGTAGTACGTCGAGACCTGCAGAAAGACCGCCAGCGGGGCGTCCGCCTCATTGCCTTCCGCGAGCTTGATATTGTCGATCACGACAAAATCAGGCGACGTTTCCAGCTCATAAAGAAACGCGCGAATGTCGTCGTACTCGCCCGCGAGACGAACGGCCATGGTCAAGCGCAGCAGATTCGATTCGCGTATCTCTTCCTCCGTCGTGCCGCTCCCCTGGTAATGCACGCCGTGCGCGCGGGCGGTCTGCTGCAATCTCAACTGAATCCGCCGCGCCGCCGCCACGTTGGAGGGCAACACCTGCGCGTAGAACGTCTCGAGATCGTCGGTCGCCTGCGTCTGGGCGTCACGCAGCGTCTCGGCGCGTTTGAACTCCGCCTCCGCCTGCGTGCGCTGCCGCTCGGCCGTTTCGGCACGCTGTTCGTTGAACGACACGCGCTGCGCGAGCGGCAGGACGACCGCGGCCAGCGCGATGAGGTTCGCCGCCAGCACAATCGCCAGGGGCAGCAGCGCGGCGCGATGCTCACGGACGATCCGAGCCAACGGCACCTGTCCGGTCACGCTATACAGGGCCCTCATCGCCGTTCTCCTCCGGGCTCCTCGGCTGGTGCGCTCGGGGACGGGCGTTCGACCTGCCCGTTGGGTTCAGACGCCGGTGGAGGATCCGTGGCCGGCGGCGCGACCTGCGGCGCGTAATAGCCCTGGATGACGGCGCGCAAGGTGCCGTCAAGCATGGTTTCGTCCTGGCGTGCAATCACATCGTGCACGCCGCCCGACCGTTCGAGGTCATCCATGAATTCGTTCAGGTCTTCGACCCGCCGCGCGACCACGGTGACGCTGAGCAACATGCGCCCCTGCCGATCGATCTGCGGCTCGACGGCCGACACCCGCACGTTTTCGGGCAGCGTGTTCTCGAATCGGTTGAACAGGTCCGTCCACGAAAACACCCGGCGATCGATCAGCAGATTGGCTTCCCGCGCCGCCTGCTGCACAACGCTGACCGATCCGGTATTGAGGGCTTGCGTAATGGCGCGCGCCTGCTGTTGATACTGTGCGGCCTGGGCTTCCGCGGCCTCGGCGCGCACGGCCATTTCGGTATTTCTCGCGTTGAGCGAGAGCACCTGCACCGCATTGAACGCGGTGAGCGCGGCGACCAGCACGACCCCGGCGCCAATGGCGATGCGAACCGCACGTTCGTTGTAGAAGGGCCGCGTCGCAAGATTCGTGCGCAGCATCGTCAGGCCACCTTCCGTTCGCGGGACAGGATGCCGACCAGCGACGCCAGGTCGGGCTGCGGCACCGCCTCGATGCGCACGCCGAGGCGCTGCTCGAGACTGCGTTGGACGGCATCGACGCCCTGCACGGCGCCGCCGGCGAGCAGCACGCGGCTGAAGCCGCCGCCTTTCAGCCGATCCTCGTAATACATCGCCGTCTGATGGACGACGTCGGCGAGGGTCCGTTCGCTCTCCTCCTCGCGATTGCGGAAAAAGATCAAGTCGCCGCCGCGCAGCACGGCGAGCGTCGTGTAGGTGGGTGTCGCGTGTACGAGCAACCAGTCTCCCGAGGGCGCCGCCTGTGCCGTGAGCACACCATTGAGGATGCTGAAGGTCGCAATGTCGATCAGGCCCGCGTGCACCCGCGCCTGCACGCAGGCCTGCTCGTACTGTTCGATGACGTCCGCACGCGCCGTAGTGACCACGAACTCCTGGCCGCCCTCTTCCGGCGTGATCCCCGGCGTGAAACTAATCACGGCCTGATCGAGCGGGAACGGCGCGCTCTTGCGGACCTGCCAGCGCACCAGCTCGACGAGATCCGCGCTGCTGGCCGGAACGGTGTCGAAGCGAATCAGCGACACCTTGGCGGCCGTGTCGGGAATGACGAGCGCCGCTCTGGTGATGCGGCCGCCGAGCCGCACCAGCGCCTGTGAGATCGCCCGCGCGACCGTGGGCACATCGGTGATGTTCGCCGCGGCCAGTGCCGGCGCCACCACGCCGGGCGGCAGCGGCTCGACGACGTGGCCGGCCACGGTGGACACCGGCCCGCGCCAGACCAGGCGCGCCGCCGCCACGTGCGCCGAATCGATCTCGATGGCGACATCCGGTGGCACCGGCTGCACGAAGTCCAGGATGCTCATTCGACGAAGGTCACCTTGTTGATCTCGCGCAGCGTCGTCGTTCCTTCCATTACCCGTTCGACGGCGGATTCGCGCAGGAATCGCATGCCTTGATCGTGGGACGCGCGCTTCAATTCGGAGATCGGCCGTTTGTCGAGAATCAGCTCGCGGATGTGATCGGTCAGGTCGAGCAGCTCGCAGATCGCCATGCGGCCCTTGAAGCCGGTGCCGCTACACTCGATACACCCGGCGCCTTCGTAAAACGTGTACGTGCGACCGATCTCCGGATCTATCGCCGACTCGACGAGCTGATCGTGCGTCACCGGCGCGGGCTGCTTGCAGGCTTCACAAATCTTGCGCACGAGACGCTGCGCCATCACGCAGTTGAGCGCCGAGACGAACTGGTACGCCTCGACGCCCATGTTCAGGAAGCGTCCCAGCACATCGAACACGTTGTTGGCGTGGACCGTGGTGAACACCAGGTGACCCGTCAACGCCGACTGAATCGCGATCTGCGCCGTTTCGGAGTCGCGGATCTCGCCGACCATGATCTTGTCGGGATCGTGGCGCAGAATCGAGCGCAGCCCGCGCGCGAAGGTCAGCCCCTTCTTCTCGTTGATCGGGATCTGCGTGATGCCCTTCAACTGGTACTCGACCGGATCCTCGATCGTGATGATCTTGTCCTCGATCGAGCGAATCTCCGCCAGCGCCGCATACAACGTCGTCGTCTTGCCGCTGCCGGTCGGGCCGGTGACGAGCACCATGCCGTACGGCTCGCGGATGTACTTGCGGAAGCGCCGCAGCTCGAGGTCGGGGAAGCCCAGGATGTCGAGCCGCAGCTCGGTGAACTGCTCGCTGATGGACTGCTTGTCCAGAATGCGGATGACGGAATCCTCGCCGTGAGCGCTCGGCATGATCGACACGCGGAAGTCGATCGTCTTGCCCGGGACGCGGAGCTTGAAGCGGCCGTCCTGCGGCACGCGTTTCTCGGCGATGTCGAGCTCGGCCATGACCTTGATGCGCGAGATGATCGAGCTGTGGAAGCGCTTGGCGATCGGGCGCATCGCCGGCTGCAGGACGCCGTCGATACGGTACTTGACGTACACCGCGTCGTCCTGCGTTTCGATGTGGATGTCGCTGGCGCGGCGCTGGATGGCGGTGAAGATCATCGAGTCGATCAGGCGGATGATCGGACTGATGTCGCTGGTCAGGCGTTCGACGGTGAGGTTGTCCTCGAGGTTCTCGTCTTCCTTGAGCAGCTGAAACTGGAACTCTTCGGTCGCCTCGTCGAGCACACGCTGCGAGCTTTCGCTCTTCTTCAGGATCGACTCGATCGCCGAACGGGCGCCGACCATGACCTGCACCGGCGTGCCGAGCAGCACGCGCAGCTCGTCGATCATCGGCAGATCGGTCGGATCGGACACGACGATGACGATGGCCTTGCCTTCGCGGCGGTACGGGACGAACCCGTAGCGGAGCATCAGATCGGCCGGGATCGATCGGAATAGTTCCTGATCGATCCGGAAGTGGTTCATGTCGAGGAATTGAAAGCGGTAGCGATCGGCCAGCCGGCGGGCGTGGGCCTCTTCGGCGCTGCGCTCTTCGGCGGAGACTTCGCGAAGGGGCTCCTCGGCAAGGGCGGTGGGGTCGAGTGTCTCCTCAGGAATCTGTGGTTCAGCCATTTACTGCGCCCCAATCACCGAGCTCAGCTCGAAGAGCGGCAGATACAGCGCCAGGACGATGACGGCGATGATGATCCCCATGATGATGAGCAGCGCCGGCTCGATGATCGTCACGAACCGGCCGACATCCGTTTCAATTTCCTCGTCGTAGAAGTCGGCGAGGCTGTTCAGCATCTCCTGCAGCGCGCCGGTCGATTCGCCCACCTCGATCATCTTGATGGCGACGTCGGGCACGACCTTCCGCTCGAGCAGCGTGGCCGCAAACCCCTGGCCTTCGCGCACGCGCAACGCCACGATGCTCATCTCCTCCCCCATGTGCCGATTGCCCGTGGACCGCGACGCAATCTCCAGCGCGTTGACGAGCGGGATGCCGCCGCCCAGCAACGTTCCGAGCGTGCGGGCCAGCTGCGCGGTCGCGAACTTGTGCACCGACGCGCCAATCACGGGCACTTTCATCACCAGCCGATCGAAGCGCGCGCGTTGGCCGGGCTGTTTCACCCAGGCGTAGAACGCCGTGACCACCGCCAGAGCGGCGACGACGATCAACACGAGGTTGCCACGGACCACATCGGAAATGGCGACGATGGCGCGGGTCGAGAGCGGCAGCTGCGCATCGAAGCTCGAGTAGAAGTCCGAAAACGTGGGCACCACCTTGAGCACGATGACGCCGACGAGCACGACCGCCAGCCCGATCAGGATCACCGGGTAAACCAGGGCGGAAATGGTGCGCTTGCGAACCGTGTCGACGACCTTCGAGTACGCCACGTAGCGGCGCAGCACCGCGTCGAGGTTGCCCGCGCGTTCGCCGGCCATCAGCGACGCCGTGTAGACACTGGGGAACAAGTCGCCGTGCGCCTGGAAGGCGTCGGAGAGCGCCGTGCCGGCGCGGACCTTCTCGTGCACGTCGTCGAGCACGGCCTTGAACACGGCATTGGAGAGCCGCGACCGCAGGATGTCCAGCGACTGGACCAGCGGCATGCCGGCTTTGAGGAGCGTCGCCAGCTCCTGGTTGAACACCAGAAACTCGTGCCGCGCGATCTTCGGTTTGCGAGCGCCCAGCGACAGCCCCGGCAGGCCGATGCCCCGGGGCCGGAGAGCGAGGACGTGAAGCCCTTTCTCTTCCAATTCGCGCCGCAGATGCGCTTCGGTCTGGGCGACGAAGACGCCTTCTACGATCTCTCCCGAGGGCGTGCCGAGGCGGCAGCGGAATTCCATCTAAAAGGTTGTCCTACAGGACATTATCTTAGACTACCGCCACCCTCTCGCGGCTTGCCGCGCCGAAGCCGGA
This sequence comes from Vicinamibacterales bacterium, assembly GCA_035512515.1. Taxonomy (GTDB): domain Bacteria; phylum Acidobacteriota; class Vicinamibacteria; order Vicinamibacterales; family UBA2999; genus JACCSI01. Next base: position 36,658 of record DATKDY010000380.1, on the reverse strand, counting down.
ATGGCGAAGCCGGGACGCCGAAGGCGGGACGGCGAAGGCGGGGCCTGCCCTACGGCTGGAAACTGGCGAGCACTTTCCGGACGTAATTCCGGGTCTCCTGGTAAGGCGGGACTCCCCGATAGCGCGACACCGCGCCCGGGCCGGCGTTGTACGCGGCAAGCGCGTTGGTCAGATCGCCGTCGAACCGCTGGAGCAGCGACTTCAGATACTTCACGCCCGCCTCGAGGTTGGCGTGCGGATCGAAGAGCATCGCCGCGCTGGCGACCCCGAGATCACGTCCGGTCGCCGGCATGACCTGCATGAGTCCGCGCGCCCCGACACGCGATTTCGCAGTCGCCCGGTAGTTGGATTCCGCCTCGACGACCGCATGGACCAGCGCGGGATCGATGCCGTGCTCGAAGGCGACGGTCTCGATGAGCTCGGCAAACGGACGCGCCTCGAACGCGGCGCGGGCCGGCGTGGCCACCGCTTCCGTCGCGAGCGGGGCCACGGGCGGCAGGTCGGGAATTTCGCTGGGCGCGATGTGCGAGACGAGCGATCGGTCGAACGTGGCCTCCCCGCCCTGACGCAGCGTCACGGTCACTGTGTCGCCGGAAATGCGGTAACCCTTGACCGACATCGTGCGGCCGTTGGCGAAAAAAATCACTTCGGCGTTGATCGGGCCCACCGGCGCCAGCACCACGGCCGACATCAGAAGGCCGAAAAGCAGCCTTCTGTGACCTACCTGTCTCATGCATTCCTCCTGGAAAGACCCTTCGGCTCTCCGCTTTCGGCTTCTTTCAGCGTCGACATCAGGGAGCGACTAATTCGCCTGCACGAACGCGTGAAACACCCGAACCCCGAGTTCACGCGTGTCGCTGCTCTTTGCGGCAGGCTCCAGTGCCGGCACAAACGTCCGGTTGGCAACGAACCGAATCTCCACCATGTCGGCCGTGCCGAGATCGGCGGCGGAGAGGGGAATCTTGTGGACCGGTGCGTCTCCTGGACCGACCGGCACAACAGCCAGCGAACGATCGCCGAGTCGAATATCGACTTCCGAGGCCGCACCGGGCGCGACCCCCGGGTTGTCCATCTGCAGGATGAACGTCGCGTCGCGCTTCGGATTGCGAAAGGCGACCGTCGCCTCCTTGCGAGTCCATTTCCACTCGACGGCCGGATTCTCTGCCGCTACCTCGGCCGGGTGCCAGCCATCCCGGTAAATCAGGTAGACGTTTTCCGTTTGCGGCAAGAGCTCGAATTCTGCCACTTGATACGAGCGATCACCGCGATCGTGGTTCCCGAGCTTGAGCCGTCCGTTTGAGCCGGTGTCGTAGATGCCGACGATCACCTTCGACGGCCCCACGTAGGGATACATCGGGACGAACATCGTGCGCGTGTACTCAATCGTTTGACTGGCCTGCAGCCCATCTGGCCGGGCCGGCAGGTTGTGGTCGTCGGTCCACATCAATTCTTCGTCGGCATCCACCACGTGTACGAACACGCGATACGAGCCGGGAGGCGGCGCGTCGACGATCTGGAAGCGATACGTCAGATCAACAGGACTACCCTGCGGGACTCGTGAACGCGAGAGCGAGACGTCAGCGGTGGCCAGGGCCGGAGCAGTGTCCTCCCCGGAACGACAGGAGGCGGCCAAGCACACCGCCAGTATCAGGCTGAGGCTGGAAAGCAGCCTCCCTGCGAGGACGGTTCGTTGCATGCTGAGACCAAGCATAATATCATGCAGGTCAATAAGATGGAAGCTCAACGCGATGCGCTCGGGATGGTGGAGACCCGCGGGTTCATCGGGTCCGTCGAAGCAGCGGACGCCATGGTCAAAGCGGCCAACGTCGCGCTCGTCGGCACTGAATACATCGGCGCCGGCTACGTGACCGTGCTGGTCCGCGGCGATGTGGGCGCTGTCAAAGCGGCGACCGACGCAGGGGCCGCGGCGGCGCGGCGCGTCGGCGAGCTGATCTCGGTTCATGTCATCCCCCGCCCCCACGGCGAGGTGGAGCGGGTCCTCCCGAAATCGTCGTAAGGCGCGGTGGCCGCTCCCACTTCCGCACCGGCGCAGACTGACCGAGACCTGGCCTCCATCAGCGAGGCACGCTCGCTCGCGCGCCGGGCCCGTCAGGCCCAGACGGTCCTTGCCGAATACACCCAGGAGCAGATCGACCAGATCGTCGGCGCGATGGCCGAGTCGGCGACCGCCTACGCCGAACCGCTGGCGCGGCTGGCGGTCGAGGAAACGACCTACGGCAACGTCGCCGACAAGGTTCAGAAGAACCTCTTCGGGTCGCAGCAGGTCTACGACTTCATCCGGCCGATGAAAACCGTCGGCGTCGTCGCCCGCCGCGACGACAAGAAAATCGTGGAGATCGCCGAACCGTTTGGCGTCGTCGCCGCGATTGTGCCGTCCACCAATCCGACGTCCACCGCGATCTACAAGATTCTGATCTGCATCAAGGCGCGCTGCGCCCTCGTGATGACCCCGCACCCCTCGGCCGCTCGCTGCATCACGCGAACCGCCGAGATCATGTACGACGCCGGCCGGAAGGCCGGTCTCCCGGAAGGCGCGATCGGCTGGATGACGACGGTGACGCTCGAAGGGACGCAGGAGCTCATGCGCCAGCGCGAAGTGGCCGTGATTCTTGCAACCGGCGGCATGGGCCTCGTGCGCGCGGCATACAGTGCCGGCAAGCCGGCCTACGGCGTGGGGCCGGGCAACGCGCCCTGCTATATCGAACAGTCGGCGGACATCGCCAAGGCGGCGGCGGACATCATCTTCGGCAAGGCATTCGACAATGGCGTGTTGTGTTCGTCGCCCAACTCAGTCGTCGTGGACCAGGCCGTGGACGGCGAAGCCCGGCGGCAGTTCCAGGCACACGGCGGTCACTTTCTGTCTGCGGCGGAAACTGAGGCGCTGACCAAGGCCCTGATCACCGCACAGCGACTGCCGAATCCGGCGCTGGTCGGGAAGTCCGCCGCGTACATCGCGGAAAAAGTCGGCATTGCTGTGCCGCCTGGAACACGCGCGCTGCTCGCCGAACTCGGCGGCGTCGGCCGGGACTTCCCACTCTCAATTGAGAAACTCTGTCCGGTCTTGTCGCACTACGTCGTCCGGGACTGGCGCGAGGGGTGCGAACGCTGCAAGGAGATCCTGCGCTACGGCGGCATGGGACACACGATGTCCATTCATTCCCGCAACGAGCAGGTCATCCTCGAGTTCGGGTTGAAGAAACCGGCCTATCGCATTTGCGTCAACACGCCGGCGACGCTCGGGGCGATTGGGTTTACGACCGGACTCGACCCGTCGATGACGCTCGGCTGTGGGGGCTTCGGCGGCAACATCACGTCGGACAACATCACGCCGCGGCATCTGCTCAACATCAAGCGGCTGGCGTACGAGACGCGACCGATCGCAGGTGGCAGAGGTGGCACGGGTGGGAGAGGTGCAGCAGGTGCAGGTACACCGGGTGCGACAGGTGCGACAGGTGCGACAGGTGCGACAGGTGCGGCAGGTGCCGCAGGTGCCGCAGGTGCCGCAGGTGCCGCAGGTGCAGCAGGTGCAGCAGGTGCCAGGCTGCCGCAAATACCGGGGAAGCCGGCACCAGAACCGATTGCTGCCGATGCGCTGACGAGACGGATCGATGCATTTCTTGCCGCTCGTGGACTGACCGCACCCGCCGCACCTGCCGCACCAGTGCCACCGGCACCTGCCGCACCCGTGGCACCTGCGGCACCTGCGGCACCTGCGGCACCTGCTGCACCTGCTGCACCTATGTCACTTCTGCCACCGATGACACCTGCCGCGAAACCGGTTCCCTTCGTTTGCGAAGACGATGTGCGCAGTGCTGTAAAGGATGGTAAAAAAATCCTTGTCGGTGAGAAGACGATCATCACGCCGGCCGCCCGCGATGCCGGCGAAGCCGCGAAGGTTTTTGTCTGGGAAACCTACCGCTAGCGGTCGATTCTGCCCGGCGCGTCGCCATCGGATACAGCTTGTCTTGAAACCGGACATCCTGGCTTTTCGCTAACCAATTACAAATAAAGGAGTTGACCTGGTTTTTTTCGGCGTGCTACGCTGCGCTGACGCTGAAGCTAACCCATGCACACACCAATCCGATTGCTCGCCGCGATCGTGGCGACCGCAAGCCTCAGCGCCGCATGCGCCTCTGGCTCGGCCTCGCCCGCGACGCAGACCACACCGGAAGCGCCAGCCATGGCGGCCACATCCGTCGACGCGCAAGCGCCGGCCGATCCGGTGCGCGACCTGCTGGCATCCTCGGATCGCCTGTTCGAAGACGGACGTCACCAACTCTCGCTCGGGCATCTCGCGCAAGCGAAGAGCGCATTCAACGCCTCGCTGGAATTGATCCTCGCGTCGCCGGAGGTCACGCGCTCTGATGCGCGTGTCCGCGAACACCTCGACCGGCTCGTGGATCGGATTGCCGCACTGGAGTTGACGGCGCTGGCGACCGGCGACGGCTTTACGGAACAGGCCGCCGAACCGGCCTCCATCGATCAGCTGCTGGCGATCAGCACGTTCGACACGTCGCCACCGACGGCCGCCACGACGGAAAACGTCGAGGCAGACCTGCGGGAGACGACGCACGACTTGCCGATTCCGCTCAACGAGCGCGTGCTGCGCTATGTCGAGTTGTTTCAGGGGCGGCTGCGCGAATTTCTGGCCGAGGGGTTAGCGCGCGGCGCGCAGTATCTCCCGATGATCCAGAGCGTGTTCCGGGCCGAGGGGCTGCCACTCGACCTGGCGTACGTCCCGCTCATCGAGAGCGCCTTCAAGCCGACAGCGCTTTCGCGCGCCAAGGCCAGAGGCGTCTGGCAGTTCATGCGAGGCACCGGGATCGAAAACGGTCTCCAGCAGGACTGGTACATTGACGAGCGCTCCGATCCCGCGAAGGCCACGGTTGCGGCCGCCAGGTACTTCAAGACGCTCTACCGGATGTTCGACGACTGGCATCTGGCGATGGCGTCGTACAACGGCGGCCCCGGCCGAATGCAGCGGGCCATCAAGGCCAGCCGCCGGACGGATTTCTGGAGTTTGACGGCGACGTCCCGCTATCTGCCGCGCGAAACCCGCGAGTACGTGCCGATGATTCTGGCGGCCGTCATCATCGCCAAGAACCCGGCCAAGTACGGTTTCGACGTTCCGCCCCCTGGGGCACCGGCCATCGAAACGGTCGAGGTGCCCTCCGCGGTCGACCTGCGGCGCGTCGCGGAATGGGCCTCCGTGCCGGTTGAAGAGATTCAGCGCCTCAACCCCGAGCTGCGTCGCTGGACGACGCCGATTCGCGGCGACAGCTATCCGTTGACGGTGCCGTGGGGCACGGCGGAGACGATCCGCGCGGAGCTTGGCGCCGCCAGCCCGAAGACGCTGAACGCCTTGCAGTGGCACGTCGTCAAGCGCGGCGAGACGCTGACGACCATTGCCCGCAAGCTCCGCGTCAATCGCACCGATCTGGCGGAAGCGAATTATCTGCGCGCGACCTCGCGGGTCACGATCGGACAGAAGCTGCTGATCCCGCGGATGCCGTCGGCGGCGCTGCTGGCGCGCGCGGCGGCCGGGGCGCCGGTGCAGGCGGAGGAGACCGATGCGGTGGCGGCAGCCTTCGAGTCAACGGTCACGGAAACGGTCGTGCATCGGGTTCGGCGCGGCGACACGCTCTTCGCGCTCGCGCGCAAGTATCAGACCACGGTTGCCCAGTTGAAGGCGCTCAATCGGCTGTCGAGCAACACGCTGCGCATCGGTGCGCGGCTGGTCGTGGCGACGCCGCGCACCGCGAACGCACAGCAGCAGTAGCCGGGCCTCGAGCCCTGGGGGCCCTGCGTTAGGCCGTCTTCTTCTCCGCCGCCGGCGGCGACGCCTTCGCCCGCAGCGACTTGATGCTCTGCTCGATCCGTTCGGCCACCTCGCGTTCACGCTGCAGCGCGCCCAGGGTGTTCTGCGCTTCCTGCACCATGAAGTCGAGCCGCGCCAGCTTTTCTCCCACGTGGTCGATCACGGCCTTCTGCTCGCCCAGCATCTCCAGATTCACATTGATGTCATCGAGCAGATTCATGATGGCGTTGGCCCGTGACTGCACGTCCTCGACCATCTTGCGCCGGACTTCGATGGCGGCGATCTTCTGATCGGTGTCGGTGACGCGGCCGAGCAGGTCTTCCACTTGCGTGCGCAGGGTCGCAACGTCGGTGCGGTGTTCGGTGACGAAGGTGAGGTCGGCCTTGCTGCGGCTGCTGATCTGGTGCACATGGTCGACTTCGGCCTTGACGGCGTGCACGAGGGCTTCGCGCTCGGCAATCCCCTTGATCTTCTGGTCGATCGTATCCGAGTGCCGCTTGAGATCGTTGAGCCGCGCCTCGAACGCCGAGATCTTCTTCTCCGAGAAGGCCATCTGCGTCCGGCGCTGTTCGAGTTGCTTCACCATGGTTTCGGCACGCTTCAACTGATCTTCCGCCGCTTCGGTCTGGCTCGTCGCATCGCGCTGGCGCGCTTGCACGAGCGACAGCTCGCTGAGCAGCTCGTCCTTCACTGCGGCGGCTCGGGTCAGCTCGTCGGAGACGGCTTGCACCTGCTTCAGCCGGTCGGCGACTTCCGTCGCGAGGGTCCGGCTCTGTTCGACGAGCTCGGTGAGGCGGATCTTCTGGTCCAGGACCTCGGCGTCTTCTCTCTGGATCGAAGCGACGAGCTGCTGCGTATGGGTGACGCTGTCCGCGAGGCGCCCGACTTCTGACGCGAGCGGCAGGATTTTGTGCTGCTGCGCGGCCACCCCGTCGAGCTTCTGCTGCGTGTCCAGCACCTGGGTGCCGACCGTGTCGAGGGCGCTTCTGAGCGAGTCGAGCTCGTTTTTCCGTGCCAGTTGATCGGCGAGCTTGCGATCGACCTCGGACGTGACCACGTGCAGACCGTTGACGCGGCTTTCGAGCTTCTCGATGAACTGCAGGCGCGCGCCCACGCGGGTCAACTGCGCGTCGAGCTCGGCGGCGAGCTCGCCCAGGCGAGTGGCGGACGCGGTGCCGTCTTCGACGATGGCCATCTTGCCGAGCACGGCATCCATGCGCGACTCGAGCGCCGGTGTCTGGGCGAGCAGCCCCGTCATGCGTTCGCCGAACACCTCGAGCGCTGCGCGGTCGCGGGCGAGCGTGTCGCGCAGGCGCGCAGCCTCTGCGTGCGATTTGTGGAACGCCTGCATTTCGGTGCGCAGGTCTTCCAGATCGGCGCGGTTCTTGAGCAAGGTTTCCTGTTGCACTGTCGTCCGCTTGCCCAGCTCCTCGGTCTGGCCGAGCCGCTCGTTGAGCGTTTCGAGGGCCATCTGCTTGCCGGCGAGCTCGTCGGCCTGCGCGCCCAGGCCCTGGAAGTCCTTGGTGATTTCGTCGATGCGGTGCGTCAGCTCGGATACCGTCTTGTCTTTCGACAGCAGGCCGTCCATGCGCCCCTCCGCGTCGGCGATGCCGCTCTGCAGCGCCTTGAGCCGCTGGTCGAAAGCGTCGAATTCCTTCTTCTCGACCGCGAGACGCTCGACGTTTTGCTTCAAGTACTCGGCCAGCGCGCGGCTCTCCTTCTCCAGACGCACGAACTCCCGGCTGAAATCCTCGCGGGTGGCCATGGCGCTTTGCAGGTGCGCTTCGGTGTCCTCGGCGAGCTTCTCCATGCGCGTCAGCGTCTCTTCCGCGCGCTGGACCTGCTTGTTGCCTTCGGCGAGCTTGTTGATCTGCACGTCCATCGACCACACCATCTCATTCAGGCGATTGGTCTGCACCGACGCGTGATCGATGGCATGTTTCTGCGACTCGAGCGCCTTGGTCTTGTGAGACACATGCTCGGCGAGCACGTTGAGCGCCGCCAGCCGCTCTTCGGTGCTCTTGCTGAGCTCCTGCAACTGGACCAGGGGCCCGAGCTTCTTTTCGATTTCCTTGACTGATTCCGCCGCGGCGACGGCGTCTTCGCGCGCGGTGCGTGTGGTTTCCCGGATGCGCTGGTGATCCTGCCCGAGCTGAGTGGCCGTCGAGCGGACGGCTTCGAGCTCGCCCTTGAGCGCGGCGGCGCCGTCAGCCGATTGCTTGACATCGCCCGTGGCGCGCCGGAGTTGCGCGCGCAGTTCCTCGAGCGTCGCGCGTTCCTTGCGGAGGGTGTCGATCGCCGCCTGCGTCTCGAGCGCCTGCGAGGCCAGTTGATTGACGGCCTGGCGATGCTTCTGGAGGTCGCCGTCGGGAGCGGTGAGCTTGTCGGTCAGCTTCTGCGCGTCGGCGGCTTGCGCCATCACCGTCTCGACACGCTTCTCGACGGCGGCGACCACGGTCAGCCGGTCGTCCAGCGCCGCGACCTTCCGGGAAAGGCCTTCGATCGACGCGGTCGCCGCCTCGGCCTTGAGACTGACCTGGTCGAGCGACTTGGTCATCTGGGCGAGCTTTGCGCTACGAGCGGAGACGTCCGTCAGCATGCCGCTCAACGCACTACGCTCCTCCTGAGCGGTAGCAATGAGCAACTGCAGTTCCTCAGCCTGTTTCTGACTCTTGCCGCCACTGAAGCCAGATTTGAGAGAGTCGAGCATGGGGGTGTTCTCCGGTAGGCAGGTAGGCGCCGAAGGACGTGGCTTCAGCCCTGCCAGTTGCTGTGCCAATCCGATGTATCGGATCGAACGGTCTGCGAGATAGAGCCGATCCCTTGGCCGATTGAAAAGTTTGCGCGCTCGAGCGGCCGTCCAGTTCGCAGATTGTGCGAGGCCCGCAGTGCCTCGAATCCGGCCGCATCGACAGGTCAATCACTTAGCGTCGCCACGCGCGCGGCGACCCGTTTGCACTACCACGCCCCATGCTTGCGCGACTCGAGAGTGCGGCCGTCTTCGGCGTCGAGGCGTGTCCGGTGCACGTCGAAGTGGACGTGGGACTGGGCCTGCCGTTTTTTCGGATGGTGGGCCTGCCCGACGCGAGCGTCCGCGAGAGCCGCGATCGGGTGCGCGCGGCCATCCGCAATTGCGGCTTCGACTTCCCCGCTCATCGCATCACCATCAACCTGGCCCCGGCGGATGTACGAAAGGCGGGGTCGTCGTTTGATCTGCCCATCGCGCTGGGCATCCTGGCCGCCGAAGGCATCGTGCGCACCGAGACGCTGTCCAACATCGTCCTGGTCGGGGAACTGTCGCTCGACGGCACCATTCACAGCGCGCGCGGAGTCCTGCCCATCGCCGCGGCTGCGCGGAAACGAGGCGCAACGGCGCTGTTGTTGCCGGCGCCCAACGCGGCCGAGGCCGCAGTCGTAGGGGGGTTGCGCCTGCTTGCCGTCCGCACGCTCAGCGAGGCCGTGGCCCTGCTCAACCAGCCTTCGTCCACGTGGCCCGACGTTCCCTCCGACCACGCCGCTCCGGTGGCAGGCCCCGTCGCGGACGGCGGGCTCGATCTGCAGGATTTGCGCGGGCAGGCGTTCGCGCGCCGGGCGCTCGAAATCGCCGCGGCCGGCGGGCACAACCTGCTGATGATCGGTTCTCCCGGCGCGGGCAAGACCATGCTGGCGCGGCGACTGCCGGGCATTCTGCCAGCTTTGTCATTCGATGAGGCGCTCGAATGCACGGCGATTCATTCCGTCGCCGGGACGCTGCCCGTCGGACTGGGGCTGCTGAGAGAGCGCCCGTTTCGGGCGCCGCATCACACGATCTCCGATGTGGCGCTGGTCGGCGGCGGGGCCATTCCGCGCCCCGGCGAGATCAGCCTCGCCCACCACGGCGTGCTGTTTCTCGACGAGATGCCGGAATTCAGCCGCCACGTGCTCAATGTCCTGCGCCAGCCGCTCGAGGAAGGCCGCATCACCGTCGCCCGTGCCGCGCGGACGGTGTGCTTCCCGGCCCGCTTTCTGCTCGTCGCGGCCATGAACCCGTGCCCCTGCGGTTACCGCGGCGATCCCAAGCGGGCGTGTCGCTGCACGCCACAACAGGTCGCGAAATATCGCGGCCGCCTCTCGGGCCCGCTCCTCGATCGCATCGACCTGATCGTCGACGTGCAACCGGTGGCGATTGCCGATCTGACGGGCGTGCCGGACGGCGAGTCGTCTGAGCCGGTGCGGCGGCGGGTCCTCGCCGCGCGCGAGCGGCAGGGAGCCCGGCCGGGGCGGGCCGGCCGGCTCAACGCGGCCCTGCACGGCCGCGCCTTCGAGCGGACATGCGCCCTGGACGATGCCGGCCGGCGGCTGCTCGAGCGGTCCGCCGAGCGTCTGCACCTTACCGCCCGCGGGTTTCATCGCGTGCTGAAGGTGGCGCGCACCATTGCCGACCTGGCGCACCAGCCGGACATTTCGACGGCGCACCTGGCTGAGGCGCTCCAGTACCGGATGGTGGAGTGAGGCTCGACTCGCTGGCGCCCGCTCACCGCCGGGCGAGGGCGACCGGGGTGACGGTCCGTGACGAACATAAAGCGAAAACCACAGCGATCTGGCCAAGCCGCGCGACGTGCGTGATATAGTGCTCAGGCTCTTCAACCGAAACAACTCCTGGATTGATGTCGAGGCGATACACCATCGTTCTGGCCGACCGCCGCACAGGCGTGGTCCGCCGTTTCACGGTCGGGCTCTGGCCCACCGTGGCGGCAGGCACCTTTGTCCTGGCCTTGCCGGTGCTCATCGGCACGGGCGCGGCCCTCAAGGCCAGGAGCGACGTCGCCGCGCTGTATGCGTCCGCAGCGGCGCTCGACAGCGAGAACGCGAACTATCGCGCCGCGACCGAGGCGCTCTCGGGTCAGATCAGGGGATTACAGTCTGCCATCAACGAACTCGGTGCGAACGCCGCGCTGGATCCGTCACTGGCCTCCGCCATGGATCGGCTGCCGGCCGTCGTCAAGAATCGCGCGATGGGCGGCGCAGGATCGACACCCTCGGCGCTCGGTTCCCTGCCCGCGCTGCAATCGCCGGAAAACACGTTTGGGCTGCTTCGCGAGATTCTCGAGGGCATTGAAAGCCGGCTGACCGACGCGCGAAGCGACGTGGAACGGCGCAACGCGCTGGCCGCGGCGACGCCGTCCATCTGGCCGGCACACGGGTGGCTGTCGTCGAGCGTGGGGCGCCGCACCGACCCCATCAACGGTGGCGACGATTTTCATCACGGTCTGGACATCTCGGCCGACGCGGGCAGTCCCATCTACGCCACGGCGGACGGCACGGTGACGCTCGCGCGGCGCGAAGGCGCGTATGGCAATCTCGCCACGATCGACCACGGCTACGGTCTCGAAACGCGTTACGGCCACATGTCGAAGTTCGAGGTCAAGGCCGGCGCCAAAGTCAAGCGCGGCGAGATGATCGGCCGGGTCGGTTCGACCGGCCGCGCGACCGGACCCCATCTGCACTACGAAGTCCGCGTGAACGGACGCCTCCTCAACCCGCTCCAGTTGCTGCTCCAGCAGCGACGCTGAGACGAACGGCTGCGCCGGCAGAAGCCGGTACCCTGGCCCCGCCGAACGTTCTGGCGGGTCCCCCTTATAATCGTCAGATATTCCGTCTCAGACGGAGCCACCCATGATTGGTCAGCTCCTCGCCAAAGTCATCGGCACCCAAAACGATCGCGAACTGAAGCGGCTGTGGCCGGTCATTTCGAAGATCAACGCCCTGGAATCAAGCGTCGAATCGCTCTCGGACGCGGACCTGCGCGCGAAGACCGCGGCGTTCAAAGAGCGGGTCGCCAACGGCGAAGAGCTGGACGATCTGCTCCCGGAGGCGTTTGCCGTCGTGCGCGAGGCGGGCCGTCGTGTGGTGAACATGCGGCACTACGACGTGCAGCTCATCGGCGGCATGGTGCTGCACACCGGCAAAATCGCGGAGATGAAGACAGGCGAGGGCAAAACGCTCGTCGCGACGCTCCCCGCGTATCTCAACGCGCTCCAGGGCAAAGGCGTTCATGTCGTCACCGTCAACGACTACCTGGCGCGACGCGACTCGGAATGGATGGGTAAGGTTTATCGTTTTCTGGGTCTGTCGGTCGGCGTCATCCAGCACGAGTTGAACGATCAGCAGCGCCAGGTGGCCTACGGCGCCGACATCACGTACGGCACCAACAACGAGTTCGGCTTCGACTACCTCCGCGACAACATGAAGTTCGACCTTGGCAGCATGGTGCAGCGCGGGCACCATTTCGCCATCGTGGACGAGGTCGACTCGATTCTGATCGACGAAGCGCGCACGCCGCTCATCATCTCGGGCCCGGCCGAGGAATCGACCGACCTCTATTACGAAGTCGATCGCATCATCCCGAAGTTCAAAAAGGGCGAGGTCCATCAGGGCCAGGTCAAGGGCGAGGATCGCGATCGCCTCGAGGCCTCCGGCGACTACGTCGTGGACGAGAAGAACAAGACCGCGTCGCTGACCGAGTCGGGCATGGCCAAGGCCGAGCAACTGCTCGCGCATCGGCTCCAGGAAGGCGGGCTGTACGACCCGGCCAACATGCCGCTGCTCCATCATGTCCACCAGGCGCTAAGGGCGCACGTCCACTACCACCTGGACGTGCAGTACATGATCAAGGACGGGCAGGTCGTCATCGTCGACGAATTCACGGGCCGGCTGATGCCTGGCCGCCGCTGGAGCGATGGACTGCATCAGGCGGTGGAGGCCAAGGAGGGCGTCAAGATCGAGCGCGAGAACCAGACGCTGGCCACGATCACGTTCCAGAACTACTTCCGCAAGTACAAGAAGCTGTCGGGCATGACCGGCACGGCGGAAACCGAGGCGCCCGAGTTCGGCAAGATCTACAACCTCGACGTGATGGTCATCCCGACCAACCGGCCGCTGGTGCGCGTCGAGGAGCCTGACTCCGTCTATCGCACCGAAGCCGAAAAGTGGCAGGCCATCGTCGAGGATATCGCCGCCAAACAGGGTGAGGGGCGCCCGGTGCTGGTCGGCACCGTGTCCATCGAGAAGTCCGAACGTCTCTCGGGCATGCTCAAGCGCCGCGGCACCAAGCACGTCGTGCTCAACGCCAAGTACCACGCGCAGGAAGCCGAGATCGTCGCGCAGGCGGGGCGCAAGGCCAACATCACCATCGCCACCAACATGGCGGGCCGCGGCACGGACATTCTCCTTGGCGGCAACCCCGAATACATGGCTCGCCAGCAGGCCATCCACGAGGGCGTGGCCGAAAAGCTCGCCCGCGGCGAGGAAAAGTACGTCGACGACGAGGAGTTCGTCTACTTCTTCCTGGTTGACACCTTCTACCGCGTCGCGCGCGCCGACTGGGATCGGATCTTCACCCACTTCAAGCAGTTGTGCGAGGCCGAGCACAACGAGGTGGTCGCCGTCGGCGGCCTCCACATCATCGGCACCGAGCGCCACGAGGCGCGCCGCATCGACAACCAGTTGCGCGGCCGTGCCGGCCGCCAGGGCGACCCGGGCTCCTCGCGCTTCTATTTGTCGCTCGAAGACGACTTGATGCGCATTTTCGGGTCGGACCGCATCTCGGGGCTGATGCAGCGGCTCGGCATGGAAGAGGGCGTGCCCATCGAGCACGGCATGGTCACCAAGGCCATCGAACGCGCGCAGCGACAGGTCGAGGCGCAGAACTTCTCAGTGCGCAAGCACCTGCTCGAATACGACGACGTGATGAACAAGCAGCGTGAGAGCGTGTACACGCTGCGGCGCGAGATTCTCGAGGGCAAGGTTCACCTCACCGAGGACGAGATCGGCGACACCCGTGCGTATGTCATGGCCACCGCGGAGGAGATCGTCGACGAGAAGATTCAGTTGTTCGCCGGCCAGGACACCGACGAAGACGAGTGGGATCTCGAGGCGCTGCGCCGCGAGCTGACGATGGTCTTTGGCCTCACCGACACCGACTACGAGGAGATCGGCCTCGACAACAAGAGCAGCGACGAGCTGCGCGACATGGTGTGGGAGCGGGTCCGGACGCGATACGAAGAGAAGGAAAAGATCGTCCCCTCCGATCTGCTGCGCCGCGTCGAACGCGACCTGATGCTGCAGATTGTCGATGCGCAGTGGAAGGATCACCTCTACTCGCTCGACCACCTGAAGGAAGGTATCGGGCTGCGCGGGTACGGCCAGCGTGATCCGCTCGTCGAATACAAGAAAGAGAGCTTCACGCTGTTCCAGGACATGCGGCGGCGGATCGAGGAAGAGATCGTCCGCTACCTGTGGTGGCTCAAGATCGAGGGCGAGGATCCGGAAGCCGCGCCGATTCGAGCGCCGCGGCCCGGGCCGCGCAGACCGTCCGCGCTCAGCTACAACGATCCGAGTGCGGCCCGGGCTCCGGCCTTCGTCGGCGCCGGCGCCGCGGCCACGGCCACTGGCGGCATGGCGGCCGGCGCCTCACCGCGGGCGCCGCAGCCGGCCCGCGTGGGCGGCGACGATGCCCCCATCAAAACCGTCCGCCGCGAGGAACCGAAAATCGGCAGAAACGACCCGTGCTGGTGCGGCAGCGGCAAGAAGTTCAAGAAGTGCCATGGCGCGTAACGCCATATAATTGACAATGGCTCAGTCAAAGATCCTCGACGAACCCGCCGCCCTCGCCCTGGGCCTCCGCACGGCCCTCACGTTTGACGATGTCCTGCTGATTCCACGACATTCGACGGTGCTGCCGGCACAGGTGGACGTCAGCACCCGGCTGACGCGCAACATCGCCTTGAACGTGCCGCTGTTGAGCGCGGCCATGGACACGGTGACGGAATCCGAAATGGCCATCGCCATGGCCCAGCACGGCGGCCTGGGGGTCATTCACAAGAACCTGTCGATCGAAGAGCAGGCCTCGGAAGTCGATCGCGTCAAGCGATCCGAGAGCGGGATGATCGTCAACCCGATTACGCTCTCCCCCACCCACCGCATCAGCGAAGCCTTGCAGTTGATGAGCAAATACCGCATTTCCGGGGTGCCCATCACCGAGGACGGCAGCAAGGAAGGGCGGCTGGTCGGCATCCTCACCAATCGCGACCTGCGCTTCGAAACCAACATCGAGCGTCCCGTGCACGACATCATGACGAAGGAGAACCTCATCACCGTGCCCGTCGGCACGACGCTCCATGAGGCGCGCGAAATTCTTCATCAGAAAAAGGTCGAAAAGCTGCTCGTCGTCGATCGCGACTACCGGCTGAAGGGGCTCATCACCGTCAAGGACATCCAGAAAGCGATCAAGTATCCGAACGCGTGCAAAGACTCGCTGGGCCGGCTGCGCTGCGGCGCGGCGGTGGGCATCGCCCGCGATACGGTGGAACGCGCCGAGGCCCTGGTCGCGGCCCACGTGGACGTCCTCGTCATCGATACCGCGCATGGCCATTCGCAAGGCGTGCTCGACATCGTGCAGACCCTGCGCCGCCACTTCAAGGACATCGACATCATCGCGGGCAACATCGCGACGGCGGACGCGGCGGAGGCGCTCATCGAGCGCGGCGTGGACGCCATCAAGGTCGGCATCGGCGCTGGGTCCATCTGCACGACGCGCGTGGTCGCGGGCATCGGCGTACCGATGATCACGGCCGTGCACGAGTGCGCGCAGGCGGCCGCCCGTCACGGCGTCCCGCTGATTGCCGACGGCGGCATCCGCTTCTCGGGCGACGTCGTCAAGGCAATCGCCGTGGGCGCCAGCTCGGTGATGATCGGGAATCTCTTCGCGGGCACGGACGAAAGCCCCGGCGAGACGATTCTGTATCAGGGCCGCACGTTCAAGGAGTACCGCGGCATGGGCTCGATTGGGGCGATGCGCCGCGGGAGCCGCGATCGCTACTTTCAGGACGACTTCGAGCTCGAAAGCGGGACGAGCCCCGCGGGCCGCGGCGTGCCCGAGAAGCTGGTGCCCGAGGGCATCGAGGGCCGCGTGCAGCACAAAGGCAGCATCGCGATGGTGATTCATCAGCTCGTGGGCGGCCTGCGCGCCGGCATGGGCTACTGTGGCGCGCCGTCGATTCCTGTGCTGCAGCGCGACGCACAGCTCCTGCGCGTGACGCCGGCCGGCTTCCGCGAAAGCCACGTGCACGACGTGACGATCACCAACGAAGCGCCGAATTACCGGATGGAGTGACCGGACCCCGGCGCCCAATTCCTGGTCCCGTGTCAGCCGCGCCGCTCGCGGCACACAGCCGCTCGCGGGACACATGGACACCTTTACGTCGCTGCGGATCTGGAGCTCGCTAGGCCAGCACTTCGCTGATGACGCGGCCATGCACGTCGGTCAGCCGCATGTCCCGGCCGTTGAATCGATAACTCAGCTTCTGATGATCGAGTCCGAGCAACTGCAGGATGGTGGCGTGCAGGTCGTAAACCGATTTCTTGTTCTCGACCGCGCGGTAGCCGTACTGATCGGTGGCCCCGACGATCGTGCCGCCCCTGGTGCCGCCGCCCGCCAGCCAGACGCTGAAGCCGCTGGCGTTGTGATCGCGCCCGTCCATCCGCTCCGAGATGGGCAGCCGCCCGAACTCGCCGTGCCAGACGATGAGCGTGGAGTCGAACAAGCCGCGGCTCTTGAGATCCTTGATGAGCCCGGCAATTGGCTTGTCCGTCTCGGCGCAGTGCAGCCCGTGGTTGCCTTTGAGGTCCCAGTGCGCGTCCCAGCTCGGCTCGAAGTTGCCGCCGCCGGAGAAGATCTGCACGAACCGCACGCCGCGTTCGACCAGGCGCCGGGCCATCAGCGCCTGGCGGCCGAAGTAGTCGGTCGGCTTCTCGCCGACGCCATAGAGCTTGCGCGTCGCGTCTGTTTCCTTGCTGATGTCGATGGCGTCGGGCGCGTGCGACTGCATGCGAAACGCCAGCTCGTAGGTGTGGATGCGCGCGGCAAGCTCCGTGTCCGCCGGATTCGCCGACGCGTGCCGCTCGTTCAGTTCGTGCAACAGGCGCAGCCACGCACGTTGCTCGTCGGGCGTCCTCTCCTCCGGCGGCTTCAGATCCACGATGGGATCGCCCGAATCGCGGAACGACGTGCCCTGGTAGGCCGCAGGCATGTACCCGTTGCCCCAGTTGGGCGGTCCGTTGATCGGCCCGCCGCGGTGGTCGGTGAAGACGATGAACCCGGGCAGGTTGTCGTTTTCGGTGCCCAGCCCGTAGGTAACCCAGCTGCCGACGCTCGGATGACCCGCCAGGATGCTGCCGGTGTTCATCTGGAAGAGCGCGGGACCGTGCGCGGGGCTGAGCGCGTGCATCGATCGGATCAGCGCGAGGTCGTCGGCGTGCTCGGCAATGTGCGGAAAGAGCTCCGAGATGTCCATCCCGCACTCGCCGTGCCGTTTGAAGGTCCAGGGCGACGGCATGAGCCCGCCCGGGGTCCCCATGATCGTCTCCACCTCACCGACCCCCTGCATCGTCTCGCCCTGGTACTCGAGCAGATCGGGCTTGGGATCGAACGTGTCCACCTGGCTGACGCCGCCGTAGCAGAAGATCGAGATCACCGCCTTCGCCTTGGCGGCAAAGTGCGGCGCCTTCGCCGCCAGCGGGCTGAGCGACTGCGCGGCGAGTTGTCCATCGCGCTGGAGAAGATCGATGAGCCCGAGTCCGGCAATGCCCCCGCCGAGGCGCCACATCAACTCGCGACGCGTCAGCAGCAGTTCGGCCGTCGCTCGTCCACCAGATATGCGCGAGCTCTGGCGAGACAGGTCCGGCGAAAAATGGGAGCAACAGTGTCGGCTCATGGGCGGTAGACGAACTCGTTCAGGTTGAACAACGCATGGCAGAACGCGGCCAGGCCGCCGGCGCTCTCGCGGATGAAGTTGGTGGACGCCGCGCGTTCGACGTCGTCCGGGTCGCGTCCCAGGGCGAGCCGGAATGCCGCCGTCACTTGCGCACCGGCGTCATCTCCCGCTTCGCGCTGCACGCGCTCCGCGAACTTGGTCGCCTGAAACAGCACGGACGCGTTGTTCATCAGCAGCAGCGCCTGAGGCGCCACCGTCGAGCGATTGCGGCGATCGACCGAATTGATCAAATTCGGCTGGTCGAACGCCTCGAAGAGCGGATAGCGGATGCTGCGTTTGGAAAACACGTACAGGCTGCGGCGCCACGTCGAGGGATCGTCGTCCGGCTTGCCTGGCCAGTTGCGTCTCGAGCTCACCTCGAAGAGATCCGGATCGATATACGGGTAGACGTTCGGTCCGCCGAGGGTGCGATCGAGCGTGCCGGCGACGGCGAGGATCTGATCGCGAATGATCTCGGCCTCGAGCCGTGGCCGGGCCATACGCCAGACGAACCGGTTGTCCGGATCGATCGTGAAATTGGCGCTGATGTCGCGGCTCGCCATCTGGTACGCCTCAGACGTCATCATCAGGCGATGCATGGCCTTGAGGCTCCAGCCGCGATCGATGAACTCTACGGCGAGCCAGTCGAGCAGCTCCGGATGCGACGGGCGATCGCCAAGCTGGCCGAAGTTGCTGGGCGTCCGGACGATGCCTTCGCCGAAGTGGTGCTGCCAGAGGCGATTCACCATGACGCGGGCCGTCAGCGGGTTGTCGGGCGACACGAGCCACTCGGCGAACCCTCGGCGGCGCCAGCTCGATGCGGCATCCGGCGGCGGCTCCGGAAAGGCATAGTCGCCGTCCCCATCGTGCGCCACAGTGAGGATGCCAGGCGCCATCCGCGAGCCCTTCGCGTCGATGCTGCCGCGAAGCAGGAAGAATGACGGCGGCGGCTCGCGTCCCGCTTCGCCGATCGCGCGCGCGGTGGCATAGGGAGCCGGCCTCTGCTTGTCGAGCGCCTCAATCTCTCCCTTCAGCGCCTCGTGCTGCTGCCGATCGTCCGGCGTCATCAGCGCCACGATGTCTTTTTCGGTGATCCGGGCGCGCAGCGTGTCGTCCGTCAGCGTCTTCTCAATCTGCGCCACGTTCAGCCGCTGACCCTCCGTGCGCTCGCTGTCGGGCGTCCGCCACGCAATCTGCAGGTATTCCGGCAATTCGGCGACGGAGGCGTCCACGAGCTGCTTCAGATAGGGGGCTTCCACCGCTGTCTTTCGCGCCTGCAGCGGCTTCTTCAGCGCCTCGAGCCCTGCGGTCTCGGCGCGATGCGCGCTGACGACGTGCGACGGCACGAGCGGATGCTCCACCCGCCGCGTCGGGTAGAAGACGGATTGGATGCGGTAGTAGTCCTTTTGTGGAATCGGATCGAACTTGTGGTTGTGACACCGGGCGCAGGACACCGTCATGCCCATGAACGTCAGCGTGGTGGTCGCGACGATGTCGTCGAGGGCGTCCTGGCGGCCGCGCTCGCCTCCCCCGCCGCCCTCGGGCCCGAGCCTGAGAAAGCCGGTCGCGATCATCGCTTCGTCCGACGCGGTGTACTCGTCGCCGGCGATCTGCTCGCGAATGAACTGGTCGTACGGCTTGTCGCTGTTGAACGCGTTGACCACGTAATCGCGGTAGCGCCATGCCTGCGGCCGATCGACGTCGAACTCGAATCCTCCCGAATCCGCATAGCGGACGAGATCGAGCCAGTGCCGCGCCCAGCGCTCGCCGTAATGCGGCGATGCCAGCAGACGATCGATCAGGCGCGGCCACGCGTCAGGCGACGCGTCCTTCACGAACGCGTCCACTTCGACCGGTGTCGGCGGCAGACCAAGCAGATCCAGATACGCACGCCGGATCAACGCGCGGCGATCGGCTCGCGGCGAGGGAGCGAGCCGCTTTGCGCGCAGCGACGCATACAGAAACGCGTCAATCGGATGCCTGCGCCAGCGAGCATCCCGGACCGCGGGCACCGCCGCCCGCCGGGGCGGCCGAAACGCCCAGAACTGCCGCTCCTCCGCCGTGATCGGCCGCTCTTCATACCGTGTCAGATCAGACCGCCCGGTGGCCCCCATGGCTTCGTCCACCGATTCGAGCGACCCGCCCTCTTCAATCCACTGCCGGATCGTCTCGACGTCTTCGTCCGACAGCCGGGCGCCCGCCGCCGGCATCGCGGGCTGCTGCTGGTGTGACACAAGCAGGAACAGGCGGCTCCGCTGCGGCTGATGCGCGATGACGACCGGGCCGTTGCTGCTGCCGGCCGTGAGCGAAGCGGCGGTGCGGAGATCGAGGCCGGCCTCGCGCACCTCGCCGTGACACGCAAAGCAGCGATTGCGAAAAATCTCGTAGACGTGACCGGCGCGCTCGTCGTCCTGCGCGAGCGCCGGGGCGGCAGGCATCAGCGTGAAGGCCAGCATCGCCAGCGACCACGACAGCGGACGCCTCCGGAAGTGTGCCGCCCTCATGAGAGCCTCACGGGCCGAATCGTAACCGAACCCAGGGCCGCCCGCCTAGCCCGCATAAAGGGCGGACTATTCGGGCCCTCGGGAATAGTCCGGCTCGCGAAACTCGCGGGCCCCAGCTGAGTGGCCTCAGCGAGCGACCTCAATCACGCGAGTATCTCCACCCTCGTCGTGAATGCGAATCGGAATGGAGGCGGGGGGCACCATGGTCATTCGTTCCGGCCATTCGACCGCTGTGACACCCTCGAGCGCGAGGTCGGCATCGAGTCCGATCTCGTCGAGATCGGCCCGGTCCAGGCGATACAGATCGACGTGAATCAGCGGCAGACGCCCGCCGCGGTACTCGTGCACCAGGGTGAACGTGGGGCTCGTCACGTCGTCCGGATCGAGCCCCAGTCCTTCGGCGAGCCCTTTGACGAACGCCGTCTTGCCCGCACCCAAATCGCCCGTCAGCAGGATCGTCGTGCCGGGTGCGAGGCCGGCAGCCATCTCGCGTGCGACGCGGCGCGTGTCGGCTTCGGAATGCGTGGTGGTGGTCACGTCGATCGCGACCCGGCCGAGAGCCGAGCCTACTCTTTCTGGACAACGCGGCGTCGTGCCGTGAGCTCGAGCACGGCTTCGCTGATCTGCTGCACGAGATCGACGGCGGTCATCGACACTTCGCCCTGATCGGCATCGGCCAGCTCGCCGGCCGCGCCGTGCAGATACACCGCGAGCCGGCAGGCGGCTTCGGCATCGAGCAACTGCGCCAGCCACGCCGCGAGCATGCCCGTGAGCACGTCGCCGGTGCCACCCGACGCCATGCCGGGGCTGCCGGTGGGATTGACGAACACCTTGCCATCCGGAGTCGCGATGAGCGTGCGATAGCCCTTGAGCACGACGTACAGCTTGTGCGCGGTCGCGAAATCACGCGCGATGCCCAGACGATCGGCCTGCACATCGTCAATCGTGCAGCCGACCAGACGCGCCATCTCGCCGGGATGCGGCGTGATGATGACGTCCCGGCCCTCGCGCCCGGCGAGCGCCGACGGCTCGTCGGCAAAGGCGTTGAGGGCATCCGCGTCGAGCACGAGCGGCGTCTCGCTCTTGTCGATCAGCTCGCGAACAAAGGTCGTGACTCCTTCACCGCGGCCGAGACCGGGACCCAGCGCAATCACGTCCACCGGCAGGCCCAGGACGTACTCCGCGGCGGCGAAATGCACGGTGCCGTCCACCGTTTCGTCGAGCGCCTCGGTCATGTACTCTGGTGCGTGCGCGGCCACGATGGGCAGCACGCTGCGCGGCGTGGCGATGGTGACGAGGCCGGCCCCGGACTTGAGCGCGCCCTGCGCCGCCAGGATGGCCGCCCCCGTCTTCCCTCGCGAACCAGCGACGATGAGCACGCGACCGAAGTCGCCCTTGTGCACGTCCGCGGCACGCGGGCTGATGAGCGCGCGGATCTGCTCACGCGTGAGCAGCTCCACACGGGGTCCGTCGAGCGCGTCGATGATGCCGGCGGGAATCCCGATGTCGGCAATCACGACTTCGCCGGACTTCTCTTCGGCCGGCGGCAGGATCAGCGGCAGTTTGGGCGCGCCTAGCGTGACCGTGACGGTGGCATCGATGCAATCGCCAATGAGATCGTGCGTATCGGCCGACATCCCGGACGGCACGTCGATCGACACGACCGGGATGGCCGACCCGTTGATGTCCGCGATGACCGTTTCGTAAATGCCCGACAACGCCGCCTTCAGGCCGGTGCCGAACAGCGCATCGACGATCAGCTCGTGATCGGAAATCTCGGAGAAGTGCAGCTCCCACTGCCCCTCGTCGGCAATCTCGACGACCGTCAGACCCAGCCGCCCGAGAATCTCGATGTTGAGCCGCGCATCACCCTTGATGTCCGCGACCTGCCCGACCACGAACACCGACACATCGATCCCACGCTGGTGCAGTGTGCGAGCGACGACGAAGCCGTCGCCGCCGTTGCTGCCCTTGCCACAGATGATGGCGACCTGGCGCTCGGCAAGATCGGAGAAAAACGCTTCCATGGCCGCGACGACCTGGCGGCCGGCGTTTTCCATCAGGACGAGAGAGGGGATGCCAAGGTCTTCAATGGTGCGGCGGTCGGCCTCGCGCATCTGCTCAGCGGACAGAATTCTCAAAGTTGCGGCGAGTCTAGCACACGGGGTACGCTCGCCCCATGAACGTGCAGGTGAACGTCAACGGCCAGATCGCCGACGGCGCACGCGCCGCCATCTCGGTCTTCGATCACGGGTTTCTCTATGGGGAAGGAGTCTACGAGACGATCCGCACGTACCACGGCGAACCCTTCCTGTTCGATCGCCACATGCAGCGTCTCCGCGCGTCGGCGGCGATGATCGCGCTCGATGTGCCGTTGCCGGATGCCGCATACCTGACGCGGTCGATGGACACGATGACCGCCGCGGGCCTCGGGAAGCGGAGCGACGGCGCGGTGGCCGAGGCTTACATCCGGATCCTGCATACGCGCGGGATCGGCGATCTCTCCTACGACCCCGCCGCCACTCCCACACCCTCCGTCGTCGTCATCGTCAAGCCCCTGCCGGTTCCGGCCGAGGCGCAGTTTCGC
Organism: Vicinamibacterales bacterium; assembly: GCA_035512515.1. GTDB lineage: Bacteria > Acidobacteriota > Vicinamibacteria > Vicinamibacterales > UBA2999 > JACCSI01. Next base: position 13,936 of record DATKDY010000380.1, on the reverse strand, counting down.
GACGGCGTGAAGGTGTGCATGGTCGACATCATCCGCAACCACCCGCGGTCGGTGAGCCCGCTCATCAAGAGCAACAACCTCCTGAACAACGCGCTGTGCATGCAGGAGGCATTGCGCAAAGGCGGCGTCGAAGGCGTCTTCCGGAACTACAAGGGCGAGCTGTCCGAGTGCTCGCAATCGAATCTGTTCATCGTGACCGACGGCGTCGTCCGCACGCCGCCGCTTGCCGCGGGATTGCTCGCCGGCATCACACGCGGCTTCGTGTTCGAGCTCGGCGCCGCGCTGGGCATTCCGGTCGAGGACACCGTGCTCGGAGACGATGACCTGTTCGGCGCGGACGAAGCGTTTTTCACGAGCACCACGAAGGAGCTGATGCCGATCGCTCAGGTCGACCATCGCACCATCGGCAGCGGGAAGCCCGGGGCCGTCACCCAGCGGTTGCTCGCCGAGTACCGCCGCCGCGCCAACGAAATGACGATGACGGTGGTTCGATAATGCAGATGTCGAGAGGAACAAGCCAATGAAGAATGCGTTCGGAGTCGTTGCCCTGGCCCTGCTCGCCGCCACTGCGGGATCGGTGCCTCTCAACAGCCAGGCCCCCGCGACGGGCGCGACCGTGTACGAAGGGGGGCGGGTGATCGTCGGCGACGGGAGCGCGCCCCTAGAGAATGCCGCGTTCGTGGTCGAGGGCTCGCGAATCACGCAGGTCGGCCGCGCGGGGCAGGTGAAAGCGCCGGCTGGCGCGACGCGCGTGAGCCTTGCCGGCAAGACCGTGATGCCCGCCATCATCGACACGCACACGCACATGGGAGACAGGCGCGAGGCGGTCGTCGATCTGCTGCGGCGCAAGGCGTATTTCGGCGTGGGCGCGGTGCTGAGCCTGGGCACGGACCCTGGCGACATCGCCTTCAAGTTGCGCGACGAGCGCATCCCCAACGGCGCCAGGTTGCTGACCGCCGGGCGAGGGATCACGATGCCCGAACCAGGGCGCAGCGACGTGCCCTACTGGGTGACGACGGAAGCCGAAGCGCGAAAGGCGGTCCAGGAGCTGGCCGCGCAGAAGGCGGACATCGTCAAGATCTGGGTGGACGATCGAAATGGCAAGTACAAGAAACTGACGCCGGAGCTCTATACCGCGGTGATCGACGAGGCCCACAAGCACGGGCTGCGCGTCACGGTCCACGCCTACTATCTCGACGATGCCAAGGGGCTGCTCAAAGCGGGCGTCGATGCCTTCGCCCACGGCGTCCGTGACGCGGTCGCGGACGACGAGTTCATGGCGCTGGTCAAGCAGCGGCCGAATTTCGTGCTGGTACCGAACCTCCCGGATCGCGGCGTCGCCGCCGACGTGAGCTGGCTCGCGGACCACGTCTCGCCGGACGAATTCAAGAAGCTGCAGGCGGGCGCGGCGAAAGATCGTCCCGCGGCGCAGAAGGGCTTCGCCATCCAGGCGCAGAGTCTGGCCAGGATGAACGCCGCGGGCGTCACGATCGCGCTCGGCACAGACGGCGGCATTCCCTGGAGCCACCACTTCGAGATGGAAGACATGGTGGCGGCGGGGATGACGCCACAGCAGGTGATCGTCGCGGCGACCGCGAACGCCGCCGCCTTTCTTCGCCTCGAGGATCACGGCACCATCGCGATGGGCAAGAGCGCGGACTTCCTGGTCCTCGACGCCAACCCGCTCGACGACATCACGAACACCAGGCGGATTGCCGACGTGTACTTGCGTGGCGCCCGCGTCGATCGCGCCGCCGTGCGGAGCAGGTAGGGCAGGTAGGGCGGGTAAGGCAGGTAGGGCGGGTAAGGCGGGTGCGAGGGGCCGCGGAACGGCCCGGGGCACCGCCGGCCGACCTGCCCTACCCGTCTCACCACCCCACCTGCCCCCACCCGGCCCACCCGCCCCACCCGCCCTCTTGACAGCGTCAACGCGTACTGTTATTTTCCTAACAGATGTTAGAAAGATAACAGATGAGCAAATCCCGACTCACCACTCTGTCGCGCCGTGAGCGCGACATCATGGACATCCTGTTCCGCCTCGGCCGTGCCACGGCCGACGAGGTCATGCGCGAGCTGTCGGGCGACCCCAGCTACTCCACCGTCCGGACCCAGCTACGCGTGCTCGAAGAAAAGGGGCACGTCCGGCACCTCGAAGAGGGCCGCCGCTTCGTCTACATGCCGGCCGTCCCCCGCTCGGCGGCGCGCAAGTTCGCGCTGCGGCACGTCGTCGACACCTTCTTCGAGGGCTCGGTCGAACGCGTGGTCGCGGCGCTGCTCGGCGGCGAAGCGGTCCGGCTGTCGGACGAGGAGCTCCGCCGCATCCAGGGGCTGATCGAACAAGCCAAGAAGGAGGGCAAGCGATGATCCGCCTGCTCGACATCGCCTTTCAGAGCTCGATCATCCTGTCGATCGGCCTGCTGCTGATGCCGCTGCTCCGCTCGCGCAGCGCCGCGCTTCGCCACTGGGTGCTTGCCGCGACGCTGCTCTGCGCCGCGGCCGCTCCGCTCGTCGGTCGCATTGCGCCCGCGTGGCCGACGCCACTCGATCTGTCGTTCGCGACCCGCGCCCTTTCGGCCCCCGGTCCACTGCCGATCGGCGTCACCGCCGGACCGAGGCCCAGCGCGAGCCAGTCTCCGGCACCGGCGCCAGCCGCCAACGACGTTGACTCGGTCCCGTCGATTGGCAGCCTGCTGTTGCTCCTCTGGCTGGGAGGCATGATCCTCTCGCTGGCGGCCTTGCTGGCCGGGTTCGCGCGCCTCGCGCGCCTCTCCAGGCGAGCACGGCCTGTGCTCTCCGGTCCCTGGGTTGACAGCGTCACGCGCCGTGCCGCCGCTCACGGCATCGCTCGCCCTATTGGGGTGCGGCAGGTGGACCATCCGGCGCTGCTGCTCGTCTGGGGCCTGTGGCGTCCGACGATGATTGTGCCCGTCGCCGCCGAGACGTGGCCGGCGGATCGCATTGCCGCCGTTGTCCAGCACGAGCTCGCGCACATCCGTCGCGCTGACTGGCTCACCCAGGTGCTGTCGGAAATCATTCGCGCGGTGTATTGGTTCAACCCGCTGGTCTGGGTCGCCTGCGCGCGGCTGCGCGCGGAGTGCGAAGCCGCGTCCGACGACGCCGTGCTGACCAGTGGCACAAACGGCGCGGATTACGCGGCGCACATTGTCGAGATCGCCAGCGACTTGAACAGCCGCTATCCGGTGCCCGCCCCCGCCATCGTTCGTGCGTCAACGCTCGAAAGGAGAATCAGAGCCATGTTGGATTCCTCGCGTGATCGCCGGCCGCTGTCCACCCGTGCCCGCGGCCTGGCCGGGGCGTTCCTCATCGCAACGACGGTCGTCGTCGCCGGGCTGGCCGCGCAAACGTTCTCGTCCATCACGGGCACGGTCGTGGACCCGAGTCAGGGCGTGCTGCCAGGCGTCACGCTCGTCCTGACCAACGAGCAGACGCAGGCGAAGTACCAGATCAAAACGGATCGCACGGGCCGATACGAGTTCATCGGCCTGCCGCCAGGCACCTACGTCATGAGCGCCGCGCTCCCGGGGTTCGCGCGCTTCAGCGGCCGGGCGACGGTGGTTGGCCAGAACCTGCAGCAGGATGTCGTGATGTCAATCGGCACGGTCGAGGAGACCATAACCGTGACTGAGCCGGTGGGACCCTCGTCACCGCCGACTCCCGATCGAGCGCGCCAGGTCGACGAGCGGGCCCGTCAGATCGAAGAGATCAAGCAGAGGCGCGCCGCCGCGACGTGTCCTGAAGTCCAGCCTGGCGGCGCCGTGCGTATGGGCGGCAACATTCGCACTCCGGTCAAATACCGCGACGTCAGGCCGCACTACCCCGAGGCGCTGCACGGCACCGAAGGTGTCGTGGTCCTCAGCACGCGAATCGGTCTGACCGGCGCGGTCGAAGACATCGAGGCGGTGTCGTCCACGCATCCGGCGTTCACCGACTCAGCCATTGATGCCGTCAGGCAGTGGGAATTCGACGCCACGCTCCTCAATTGCGAGCGAGTCGTGACGCCGATGAAGGTAACCGTCAACTTCAGGACGACGCCATAGTTTTTGCATAGTCGCTCGGGATGGTGACTCCCCCTCTCCTTCCCGTCCTCTTCGCCGTCAGCCTGATGGCCGGATCGCCCGCACAGCAGGCGCCGCAGCCATCCGCCGACGCTACGGTCCGGGCGGCGCTGCTCACACTCGAACGGCAACTGGCCGACACGCTGCGCACGAAATCGCGCGCCGACATGGAACGCCTTCTGAGTGAGACGTTCCTGTTGCGCGCCACGCCCGATGCCGACCGTGACACGTGGATTCGCGAAGCGCTCGATCGCTGCTGGGGCGACCGCTTCGACATCGACGACTTCACCGCGCGCGTCGATGGTCTCACCGCCATCACGTCGTTCGTGCTGACGTCATACGTCAATCCGGCGACGTGTGAGCCCGCCACGCTGCGCAGCCTCATTACCGATGTGTGGCAGCGGGACGGCGACGCCTGGCGCCTCAGCGTTCGCCACTCGAGCGCGGCCGGCAGCGGCGTCGCCACCCAGTTTGCGGTCGTGCCCGACACGCCGCCCCGCTGGGTCCTGCTGAGTGAATTGTCCTTCGTGTCCACGGCCGGCAACACGTCCACCACCACGACCGGGCTGGCCAGCGACCTCGAACGCCAGACCGATGCCTCGTCGAGCCGCGTCCGTTTCGCCTATGTCTCGACGGCCGCCGACGACGTGACCCAGGCGCGCGCGACCACGCTGCAGGCGCGCCATGGGATCAAGATGAGGGAGCACCTCGAGGTCTTCGGCCGTGGCGCCTACGCGCGCGACCGGTTTGCCGGCATCGAGAATCGCGCCGCCGTGGACGCGGGTCTGGCCTATACGACCGGACGCGCTCCGCGGCATCAACTCACGTTCGAAGGCGGCGTCGGATTCACGGCCGAGGAGCGTGTCGCGGCCGAGACGCTCCGTTTCGCAACCGGGACGGGCACCGCACGTTACGTGTGGCAATTGGCGGTCGGCTCCGAGTTGCGCGAAGAAGCGGCGGTCATCGCCGACCTCGGCGAGGGCCGCAACTGGCGCGCGGTCAACGCCGCGGCGGTCAGCATCGCCCTAACACAGTTGCTGTCGCTCAAGGTGTCCAATGACATCGAGTACCGCAACCTGCCGGTCTTCGGCTTCCGGCGAACGGACATGCGGACCGCGGCCGCGGTCGTGCTGACGCTGCGGGCGCAGTAGCCCGGCAGGGAACGTCCCGCCCGCGCCGGCGTCTAACGGTCCCGGGGGTGGCGGCCGGCCGCCCCCGGTGGGTTGACGTCTAATCCTGAACAATTCCGGGCCGTTTCGCGACAGCCGATTGGCACGTGATGATCATCTGCGATCGTTGGTTCAGGAGGCCGGGTCCCAACTGGGTTCTCGCGGCGGTCTTTTTGCTGGGGTGCGCCACGTCGGCTCCCGCCCAGGACGTCGGGCCGCCCGTGCTCGCGGACGCCGAACCGGCCGCCGGCGTCAAAGCCGGCAAGATCCTGCACGCCCTCCGGATTGACTCGGACGCTCCCCGCATCGACGGTAATCTCGACGACGAAGTCTGGCAGCGCGCCGAGCGCGTCGAGGGTCTGGTGCAGTGGGAGCCGGACAACATGGCGCCGCTCAGCGAGCGCACCATCATGCAAGTGGTGTACGACGATCGCTATGTCTACGTCGCGGTACGCTGCGACGACAGCCAGCCGGACGCCATTCAGGGTCCCCTGACACGACGCGACGAAGCGCGGAGTGCGGCCACGGATCTGATTGCCGTCGGCTTCGATCCGCGCCACGATCACCAGACCGGCTACGTCTTCATGACGAATCCTGCCGGCGTGCAGAACGACTTTTTCTTCTTCAACGACGAAAACGTCGATCGCGACTACGACGCGGTCTGGGAAGTGCGCACGACACGGAACAGCGAGGGCTGGATTGCCGAGTTTCGCATTCCCTTCTCTCAGATGCGCTTCGACCGTCCCGCCGCGACGCAGTCGATATGGGGGTTCAGCGTCCGGCGCGAGATCTCGCGCAAAGGCGAGTCCGGCGAATGGACCGGGCGGCCGCGCGGGGAGCGCGGCAACGTGTCGCGCTGGGGGCACCTGGTATTTGCCGATGCGCTCACGCCGCCACGCCGTATCGAGGTGCTGCCCTATGCTCTTGCCCGCCACGAACGCGGCCTGGACGATCCGACTGGCGCGGCCGGCGTCGGTGTGGACATGCGTCTCGGGCTGGGCACGGCGACGACCCTCGCGGCGACCGTCAACCCCGATTTTGGACAGGTCGAGCTCGACCCGGCGGTGTTGAACCTCAGCGTGTTCGAGACCTTCTTTCCCGAAAAGCGGCCGTTCTTTCTCGAAGACAGCCGTACGTTCGTGCCGTCGTTCGGGCTCTTCCAGTTGTTTCACTCCCGCCGCATCGGCCGCCAGCCGGCACGCTTCGCCGGGCGGATCGACGGGGAGATTGTGCGCCGACCCGAGCAGACGTCGGTGCTCGCGGCAGCCAAGCTCACCGGCAAGGCATCGGGATGGACCTACGGGACACTTTCGGCGCTGACCGCCCGCGAGTACGCCGCAGTCGGCAGCGCGCGGCGTGACGCCCTGCTCGAGCCACTCACTTCGTACAACGTCGCGCGCGTCCAGCGCGACGTGTGGAACGGGTCGTCCAACATCGGCGCGATGGCGACGGCCGTCGTTCGCGAGCAGGATGCCAACGCGTTTGCCGGCGGCGTCGATTACACGTTGCGCTGGAATCGCAATCGCGACCAGTGGAACGGTCATTGGGCCGTCACCCACGCACCAGGCACCGGCGGCACGCGCACCGACATCGGCGGCGTGACCAATCTCAACGTCACCCGCAAGCACTGGTCGCTCTTCACCCATTTCAATCATTTCGGGCGCGACTTCCGCGTGACCGATCTCGGCTTCCTGCGCAGCCGTGTGAACAGCAATCAGCTCAACGGCGGATTCAATCTCGAACAACCCGACCCCGGCAAGGTCTTTCGGCGCATCGCGCTGTTCACCAACGTCGGCCAGTCGTGGAACAACGACCGGCTCGTCTTCGGGCGGTTTCTCGGCACGGGTGTGTCGATGCAGTTTCTGAATTACTGGAGCATCAACGCGTTCACCGGCCGCGGCTTTCGCGTCCTCGACGATCTCGACACGCGCGGCGGCCCGCCGATTGTGCGTCCCGCGGACGTCGGCGCGGACGTCTTCGTCAACAGCGACTCGCGCAAGCCGTGGCGCTTGTCCGTCGGCGGCGGCGGCAATCGCAACGCGGAAGGCGGGTGGAGCGCGCGCGTCGGCCCCAGCCTGCGCCTGCAGCCGTCCGCCCGGCTCCAGACGACGATCGGCGCCAATTACAACGCGGGCCGCGACATCGCACAGTGGATCACGAATGACGATGTCGAGGGCGATGGCGTCGTCGATCACGTCTACGGGACGCTGCGGCGCCACGTGGTGGATGTGACGGTGCGGACGACGTTCGCCGTGCATCGCGATCTCGCCCTGCAGCTGTACCTGCAGCCCTTCGTCGCGGTTGGCGACTACACCGACATTCGCCGGCTCGCCCGGCCGAGTTCCTTCGAGTTCACCCCGGTCGCGCTGCCGTACGACCCGGACTTCAACAGCAAGTCGCTTCGCGGCAACGTCGTCCTGCGCTGGGAGTACGTCCGCGGCAGCACGCTGTTCGTGGTGTGGAACATGTCGAAGTTCAACGCCGCGCGACCTGGCACGTTCTCACCATGGCGCGACCTCGGCGACGCGTTTGCGGGTGACGGACCGCAGGTCTTCATGGTGAAGCTGAATTACTGGATCAGCCGCTGACGCGTCGAGCAACGAGCCCGGTGGCGCGAAGACGACCGGACAGGTCAGTGATTCCTGCGGTTGTTGGAGGGTGAAGATCGCTTCGCCGAGCAGGCGACGGTCGCGGCGGCCATCAGCCATCCAATCACGAGCACGCAACGCCACGATGCCGATCGCATGCAGCCGATCCTCAGGGACGAACGAGTAAAGCGCGCCCGTATCGACCCGGAAGGGCGCCTCGAAAAAGCGCGAGCGGTCGAGCGGATTCGTCACCTTGACCGTGACTTGAAACCTGCCCATGGCGGAGCCTCGCCATACTGTACCCGACCGCGAGCGCCCTGCCCTTCCTACGGTTGTGGACCTGAACGACATTCCGGCCCATCCCATGGCACACTCGCACACCGTACGTTGTATGACGTCGGCCTGCATGACGACACACATTGTCTCGTCATGAAGTACTTCGAAGGCACAGCCCTCGCGGAGCGTCCAGGCACGCAGTCACTCAGCCTTACTGCGTGCCCTTCGCGGCCCAGGGATATGGGCCGTCCACGGCCACGCCCTTCGCGTCGAACAACAGTTCGATGATGCGCTGCCACGCCGTCGCCGGCGTGCTCCGGCCGTAGATGTTGTGGGTCTTGTGCGCGATCACCATCTGCAGCGAGGGGAAGACGGTAATCCACTGCCCCACGGCGCCAACGCCCGTATAGGCGCCTTTGAAGGGTCCGACGGCCCTCGGGCCATCCCAAATCCACCACATGTACCCATAACCGAAGTAGCCCTCGCGCCGGCGCGTCGGGTTCATCTCGTGCAGCGGCGTGACGATGCTGACGATGCGCCGCGCCCAGTCCCTCGAGACAATCTGCCGTCCGTTCCAGTTGCCCTCGTTGAGCATCAGATGCCCGATGCGGGCCATGTCGCGCGTCGAGATCCATATTGGGTACGCCGGGTACTTCGAGATGGTCAGGTCGCCTTCCTTGCGCTGCGCGTGCCGGTCCCAGTCTTCGAACTGCAGCGGGACCGCAAGCTGAGACTGGAGCTCGTCGTAGATATCGCGGCGCGTGAGCTGCTCGAAGATGGCGCCGGCAACGTTGAAATCCCAGTTGCTGTACAGCATGTAACTCCCGGGGGCCTGCGAGCCGCGCGCGGGCGCCTGCGCCAGGTCATCTCCCGAGTACGACGCCGGATGGTACACGCCGGACCGGGCCGTGATCACCTGACCAATCGTCGCCCGCCTTTCATTGGGCAGCAGCCCCCCGATGTCGTCGATGTTCAGCGTCTCGAGTGTGGTCTCCAGGTCGATCGTGCCGTTTTCCACCCAGTAGCCGTAGAGCATCGCCAGAATGCTCTTGCGCACCGAGGCGACGTACGAGAGCTCCTCGATATCGCCGTATCGATAGACGACGCGCCCGCGATCGACGACCACCAGGCCCGTGGTCTTCGATTCATCACGGACGAAGGCGGTCAGCTTTTGCAGCGAGTCCGGCGACCAGCCATGCGACGGCAGATCGGCTCGGCCGACAAACTCCCATGTCGCGCCGGGGAAGATCGGCGTGCTGGAGACCTGCCCGTGCAGCGGCGCGAGGGTGATCAGAAAAGCGAGGGAGAACAACTGGAGTGACAGTCGCCGGTAAGCGTGGGTACGTGACATGGGTCTCTCCTGGAAGCGGCGGGCGCGATTATACGCCGCGGGGACGTCAGATCCCTCCGAACGTCAAAGGCCTCGCCAGAGGCCCGCTATCGCCACGCCGAGCGGTCGATGAGTGACGCACCGGCGCGCGGTATTATCCGCGCATGCGATCCGTCATCACGCTCATCGTCGTCTGCGCCACGACGCTGGCCGGCTCGGCCCAGCAGGCGCCTGTCGAGAAGCCGCGCGCCCGCGAGCTGGGCCTGAGCGCGCGCATCGGCGGCACGCCCGGGCCGCTCGACGCCATCACCGACGTCGCCGGCGTGCAGGTCGGCCACGCGACGATCATCGCCGGCGAGCCTCCGCTGGTCGTCGGGAAGGGTCCCGTCCGTACAGGAGTCACCGTCGTGCACCCGCGCGGCGCCGGCAACGCCGATCCGGTGTTCGGCGCGTGGTTCACGCTCAACGGCAACGGCGAGATGACCGGGACGACCTGGCTCGAGGAGAGCGGGATCCTCGAGGGCCCGGTCGCGATCACCAATACGCACAGCGTCGGCGTCGTGCGCGATGCCATCCTGAAGTGGCAGGTGGCACGGCCGGGACTGCAGCCGTGGGGCTTGCCCGTGGTGGCGGAGACCTACGACGGTAGCCTCAACGACATCAACGGCTTCCATGTCACCGACGAGCACGTGTTCGAGGCGCTCGACGGCGCCGCGGGCGGACGCGTCGCCGAGGGCAACGTGGGCGGCGGCACCGGCATGGTGTGCCACCAGTTCAAGGGCGGCATCGGCACGGCCTCCCGCGTCCTGCCCGCCGCCGACGGCGGCTTCACGGTCGGCGTGCTGGTACAGTGCAACTACGGCGGACGTCCCAGCTTCCGCGTGGCGGGCGTGCCGGTCGGCGAGGAGATTCCGGATCTCCTGCCGTGCACGACGCGCCCCACAGGCCGGCCGGGCGAGCGCCCGCCGTGCGACAAGCTTCAGGGTCATCACGGCGGAAACGATGATCTGGGATCCATCATCGTCATCCTCGCCACCGATGCGCCGCTGCTGCCCCACCAGTTGAAACGGCTCGCGACGCGCGTCTCGCTGGGCGTCGGCCGCATGGGCGGCTACGGCGCGAACTCGTCCGGCGATATCTTCCTGGCGTTCTCGACCGCAAATGCGAAGAGCGGGGGCGCGGGCGATCGTGCGCAAGTGGAGATGCTCGCCAACGCGCGCATCACCCCGCTGTTTCAGGCCACGGTGCAGGCGACCGAGGAGGCGATCGTCAACGCGCTCCTGGCCGCCGAGACGATGGAGGGCGGCAACGGCCTGCGCGTGTACGCGCTGCCGCACGATCGGTTGCTGGCGGCGATGAAGAAGTACGGCCGATGACGACGCCGGTGATGATCATCGCCGCTCGCCAGCGGCCAGCGCGGCTGGAGAAATGGGCAGGCCCATTTTCGTCGGGTTGCGGAGTGGGACAGGCTCATTTTCGTGGGGTTTGCGGAATGGGGCAGGCCCATTTTCGTGGGGTTTGCGGAATCTGCGGCGAGGCGGCAGGATCGGCCGTACCCGAGCGGGTAACTGGCCCCTTTGACGGCCGGCGACGGCTTTTGCCGGCACAATCTGCCCCCACTCGTCAGAAGCTGCGCTCTTTCCCGAAATGGGCCTGCCCCATTTCGTGCGACACACGCCGGAGGCGACGGGACGGACGGCACCCGGCAGTGCAGATCATGGTTGTGATGACGTCAGACCCGCCTGCTCTTTGACATAGCGCGCGATCTGCTCGTGCGTGGCGAACCAGACACCTGACCGCGCGCGCATGTGCGTCACGAGACGATCCAGCATCGCCATCCGCGATCGATGCCCGATGACATGCGGGTGCATCGTCAGGATGAACATCCCGCCTTCCTCGTACGCCACGTCGAATTCCGCCTGCCAGATCGACAGCACTTCGTCTGGGGTCATCGTGGGGCGGATCGTGGCGAAGCGGTCCATCCAGAAGTACGGGTAGTCGTCCAGGATCCACTCGACCGGGAGCTGGACCATGCCACTCGGCTGACCGTCGACGAGCACTTCGTACGGATCGTCGTCGGCCATCAGGCTGCTGTCGTAGAGCAGTCCGAGCTCGCGCGCGAGGCGGATGGTCTGCGGGCTGTAGTCCCAGGACGGCGTGCGCATGCCGACGGGCCGGCGTCCGGTGATCCGCTCGAGCGTGTCGAGCGCGCGCACCATCAACTCGCGCTCCGTCGCTTCGTCCAATTGCGAGTTGCGCTCGTGAATCCAGCCGTGGATGCCCACCTCGTGGCGGCCGCTCGCCGCGATGGAGGTCATCGATTCCGGATACAGCAACGCGCTCACCGCCGGAACGAAAAACGACGCGGGGATCTGATGGCGGTCGACGAGCGCGAGCACGCGCGGCAAGCCGGCGCGCGAGCCATATTCGCCCTGGGAGAGCAGCGAGGGTGAATGCCGGCCGTCGCGCAGCGATCCCGTCTCGTTGTCGAGATCGAACGACAAGCCGACGGCCCCGCGTGCACCACCCGGCCACGATTGTGGCGTGAGGTCGCGGCCGGCGCGCGCGCGTCCGACGATCTCACGAAGCTCCGCCTCGCTGAGCGTCCAGGGAGGAGGCGCTTCCCGTGGTGCTGCCTGCTGACATCCGGCGGTAAACGCAAAGACGACGACGACGGTCAAGCCGATGGCGGTGTGGGTTCTCATCGATGCCCTCCGGCACCCGCCACCACTCGGCACCGTTCGCCGGCCTCGCGGTGGCAATGCCCCCTATTGATGCGCGATTTCGTTGCCTTCGTCCAGCGCGGAGGCTAAAATCGGTGACTCGCTACATTTCATACTCGAAACGCCGCCATGATCGGCACTCACGTTGCGCGTTATCGGATCCTGTCGCGCATCGGCGCAGGCGGGATGGGCGAAGTGTATCTGGCGCACGATCCCGCGCTCGATCGCCGGGTCGCCCTCAAGTTCCTGCATGCGGCGGGTGCTGGAGACAGCGGGCGCCGCAGCTTGCTCAGCGAAGCTCAGGCGGCGGCGCGCCTCGATCATCCGTTCGCCTGCAAGGTCTACGAAGTCGACGACAGCCACGATCCTCCCTTCATGGCGATGGAATACGTCGAGGGCACGACGCTGCGCGATCGCCTTCGCCGGGGGGCGCTGCCGATCAAAGAGATCATTCGCATCGGTTCAGAAGTCGCGGAGGCCCTGGACGTCGCGCACAACCGCGGCCTCATCCATCGCGATCTCACGCCAGCCAATGTGATGCTCGCCGCGGATGGTCACGTCAAGGTGATGGATTTCGGGCTGGCCAAGCACGTCGCACCGGAGGAGGGCGCGACAATGACGGCGACGGGCCAGGTCGTCGGGACGATGGCCTACATGTCACCCGAGCAGCTGCGTGGCGATCGCGTCGATCGGCGGTCTGATGTCTTTGCGTTCGGCACGCTGTTGTACGAGATGACATCAGGCGCCCATCCGTTTACGCGGACGTCAACCTTCTCGACCGCGGATGCCATTCTGCATGACATGCCGGTGCCGCTCGACGAGCGCCTCGAGGAAGTGCCGCCTCTGTTCGCGCACATCGTGCGCCGCTGCCTGGAGAAAGACCCCGACAGTCGATACCAGTCGCTCCGCGACGTGCGCATCGAGTTGAACAGCCTTGCCGATTCCAGCGCATCGACATCCGCACGGCTGATTCCTGCCAGGAAGGTCGCCTCGCGCCGGGTTCTCACCGCTGTCATCGCGAGTCTGCTGGCGATCGGCGCTCTTGCGATGTGGATGTGGCCGGAGCGATTCGGGCTGGCGCAGCCCGCGCTCGCCTTCAACGCGCGCGACTGGATCGTCGTCAGCGACTTCGAGAACCTGACGGGCGATGACGTCTTCGACCGCTCGCTGCGCGTCGCCGTCGAGGTTGGCGTCGCGCAATCGCAGTACGTGAACGTGTTTCCGCCGCAGCGCCTCCAGCTTGCCCTCCAGCGCATGCAACGCGTTGACGGCGAGCCGCTCGACGAAACACTGGCGTCCGAAGTGGCGCTGCGGGAAGGCATCAAGGCAGTCCTGGCCGGAAGCATTGCACGGGTGGGCGATTCCTACACGATCACCGCGCGTCTGGTCGATCCGCAGTCGAAAACGGCGCTGCTGTCCGAGTCCGCGCAGGCCGAGGACAAGACCGCGATTCTCCGCGCGCTCGATGCGCTCCTCACCACGGTACGCCGCCGGCTCGGAGAGTCGCTCGCCAGCACACAAGCCAGCGTGCCGCTGCCGATGGCCACGACGTCCTCTCTCGAAGCGCTGAAGATGTACGCCGACAGCTTCAGATTCGGCGCAACCACCAGGCAGGAGGCCACCGGCTACGAGCTGCTGCGACAGGCGATCGGGCTCGATCCTGACTTCGCCCTGGCTCACGCGGAGCTCGGGCGCCGGTACTTTCTCGAAACCACGCAGGCGGACAGGCTTCGCGGCGAAGAACACCTCACGCGGGCGGGCGGCCTGCTCGATC
>DATKDY010000379.1:0-12770 GCA_035512515.1 Vicinamibacterales bacterium | reverse complement strand
AGAGTATTACGCGGACCGCAAGATCATCGTCTGGGTCCATACCGCTCACGCCAGGCGCGGCCCACAACACACTATTGCCGCTGGAGGAGGGATCTCGCTGGGCCAGGGCGTGTGGGAAGCGCTTGGTGAGCGCAGTTACATTATCGGATTCACTTCGTATCGAGGACGGTCCCACTGGGTTACGCAGCCGGAGGAGGTGCAGCAAGATCTTGTCGCGGATGCGGATCCTTCCGTCGAGTTTGAGGAGCTGATGGCCACGACTGGCTATCAGTTCGCCTTCGTGGACCTCCGGGCGGCCCGCACGGCGGGGACGTGGTTGAGCGGCTCGTTCGTCGCGCGGCCGATGTACTTTCGGCCAGAGCGAGCGACCTGGAGCATGGTCCTGGACGCCCTGGTGTTCATTCACACTCAGGAGCCGAGCCGGAGAATTTCTCAGCCGAGGTAGCAGGTCAGGTCACTGGCACTCTGGCTGATTTCGCTGTCTAGGATCAAGTTTGAAGTGCAACGTTGACGGATCGGTGGTCTACCGTTCATAGAGCTCCGCAGGTGTGAGGAAGCCGTGCCGTTTCCGCGGAGTATCAAGGGCAACAAGCCAAGATCGACTTTGCTGGCGAGATTCTCGCGGGTGAGATTCGCTCTGGCACCGCGCGGCGGTTGATCCGAGATTGGACTCAGCAGCACCGCGCCGAACTTGAGGCAAACTGGGCACGCATGAAAGCGGGGAAGCCGCTCGAGCGTGTTCCACCATTGGAGTGAGGTCACAATGGGATCGTGGCTGCCGAATGTCATCGCTGCCGAGTACCGGGGCGACCATCGTATCCGCTTGAAGTTCAACGACAACTCGGAAAAGACAGTCGACTTCAGGGGTTGGCTGAACGGGCCGGTGTTCGAGCCTCTACGCGATGTCGCCTACTTTCGCAGGTTCTTCATTGAAGGCGGAACCGTGGCCTGGCCCAATGGAGCTGAAATCGCACCCGAGACGCTCTTCGACGCAGTGGCCGTCGAGGACGCGGCCTGAGTGGTGACAGAGTTGGCCACTTAGCCTAACGAGTGCACCATGTCTTACATGCGTGGACCGTTCTACGTTTGGCGTGACGACACCTCCATTCACATCTGGGCCGCTGACGGGGATGATGGTTGGCGAGAGTCAGTTTGGGCGGCACATCACCTCGATAACGCCGATGGCGGCGCACCGAGTGGTACGAAGATCCCCTTGGACACGCTCGATGAGCGCGCGGTGATGAGGCTCGCACAACTGATCGAGGACGGTCGCGTGGCCGCAGCAATTAACAGAGCACTTGAGAGGCACCGTGGTAACTTTGGCTGTAATGCATTAGATCAGCTGGCAACTTCGCTGAAAGCGCTTGTCACTCAAGCGTCTCGGGGTGAAGAATGAGATCACGGTCGTGGCGTTGCCACCAGCATGAACGTGTCAAGCGCCGCGTGGCGTCATACTACGGTGGCTACACCCGCAACGACTCGCGCTCGCTCGGTTGGCTCGCGAACACGCGGACTCCATGCTCAGCCCCGTGCTGCGGGAATCCTCGTCGTTGGTTCAGCGTCCGTACGCCTCAAGAACTTCGCCAGAGGAGCTGCTAAGCGAGCCGGAGGAATCATGACTCTTCCCCATGATGAGCCGACGATCCAAGCGGATGATCCAATTGTTGAGGACGTCCGTGCCCAGCGAGATTCCATCGCCGCGGCATTGAACTATGATCTCGAGGCACTCTTTGAACGCCTGAAGCAAGTGGAGGAGTCGGAGCGGAAGGCTGGCCGGGTCGTTCTTCCAGCTGCCGGCAAGCCCGGAGCAGCAGCATAGTTCATCTTCTGCCGAGTATTGCCTGACGAAGCGGTGAAGCTGTCGATCGGCACCATCCTTCATCGCGTTGATCTGACATCTGTGAGAAGCAGCGCACCGACGCTCACGTGCATCGCGGTTTCTTGTGGCGCTCGCAGCTTACCTTCGGAGCGTTATGCCGCGTCCGATTCGCAACGTAAACGGCACTCGTTGGAGAATGTCTAATGGAGCAATCGCGAGTCCGGACGTTCGGATGGTGGTCATGGCTTTTCGTATTGGCATCCGCTTTTGCAGATCCTCCTGAGGCGAGCGCCCAACAGGCTGCTGCCATTGTCACGCGGATCGATCATGTCATGATCGTAACTGCGAACCGCAATGGGCTTGTGGCCCTTTTCGCTGACACCCTGCAGCTACCCGTAGTCTGGGGGCGGCCCGGCAGCGATTTCACGGCTACGACCGGAATCGCTTTAGGCGACGTGAACCTGGAGTTTGTGCCTCGAACCGGCGCCGCGCGGGCTCTTGTTACGCGGTTCGCCATGCAGCCGGCCGACCTGCCGACCGCATGCGATGAGCTTCTCCGACGCGGATTCGACCTCATTGAGCCCGCGAGCTGTACCGAGGATCCTGGTCAGCGACGTTGGACGGCGGTCACAATCCGCCATCCGTTCCGAGGCGCTGGCTTCTTCCTCATTCAATACCTCAACTTCGACATGGATCTACGCCGGACTCGATTCGAGCAGGCGCTGGAGGCTCGGCAAGGTGGGCCACTTGGCCTTAGACGTGTGCTCGAGTTCCGGATCACCGTTTCGACAGAGGAGATGGAGGCCATGACCGGCAGCTGGCGCCGCTTGCTCGGAACTCCGGTCTCCACACAAACGAGGCGGTTTGCTCCCCAAGCGGGGCCCAGCGTGGTTCTGATGACAGGCGGTCCTCCGGCACCCAGCACCTTGGTAGTCGAGGTTGAGTCCCTCGTTCGAGCGGAGAAGACCGCCCGTTCCCTCCGCCTCCTTCACGCCGTATCGACAGACAGTCTGGTGCTGGATCCGGCTCGCTTTGGCGGGCTTCAGTTGATCCTCGTGCCTCGTTGGCCGCGGGCAGGTGACGCGGCTAGGAGTCAACTTTGAAGTGCAACGGTCGCTCGCGTGCCGAGTTCTACTCATATGCCTCCGCAGGGGTGAGGTAGCCGAGCCGCTTACGCACATGGCGTTAGGCGCCGCCGGACCATGCCCCTCGGTAGCGCACGCTCGCGCTCGCCGTCCGAAGAGCCCTACAGCTGCCGCTGCTCGGCCGGGCAGCTCAGCGGAAGATCTGTGCAGCGCGTCAACACTCTTGCTCCCTCACGTCGGGAGACCTAAGCTAGACCTCCACCGTCGGTCTCCCCTTGCGCCCGGAGGCACCATGCCCAAGGTCCTGCAGCTCAACTTCAAGCTGAACATCCCCGCCTCTGAGTGGGAGGCCACCGCCGAGACCCTTGCGCCGATGTTCGTTGACATCCCGGGGCTGCGTTGGAAGGTGTGGATGCTGAATGAGGTAGAAGGGGAGGCAGGCGGAATCTATCTTTTCGAGAGTGCCGAGAAGCTGGACGACTTCCTGAACGGCCCGATCCCCGTGCAGATCAAGAGCGCTCCGTTTCTGCGGGACCTGAGCGTGAAGGTCTTCGACGTGATGACTCACGTGACGGCTCTGACGCGTGGGCCGGTCGACGTGATCCAGATGCCGAAGCCCGAGGCCGTGTAGCCCCCGCTCGAACTATCGCTTCTGATGGTGGAGACCCCCTGCCGGTGCAGGGGGGTTTTGCGTTGCATCCGCAAAACCGAAGACGTTGGGGCGGCCGTTTGAACGCCTGACACTCCGTTGCTGCTTACAGGCAGTCATGGTTATGCGGACATGGAGACACATGGCATGATCAGATCATCAATCCACCCGCTCTGGCTCGTTGTGCTCTGTCTTGTGTGCGTCGCAGCTACGCCGACAAGAGTACGCGCGCAGCAGTTGATGACAATTGCGGCAAATGTACGGCTGCGAGCGGAGCCCGACCTTGGCTCTTCCGTCAGAGCAATGCTTCGTCTCGGTACCGAGCTTATGGCCGTTGGCGGTGCATCTGACGGGTGGACGCCGGTTCGGGCACCGAGCGGAGAGCGAGGTTGGGTCGCTTCGGAATTGACCCGCGTCATCACGGACAGTACCAGGCTCGAAGTTGCCCGAGAGCTCATTAGGTCGCGCCTGGATCTCTCGGAGGACAGCTTCGACGGCTCGGCTGAACTCGTACACTTTGTCGAGGACGTGCTTCTCACGCCCGGTCTCCCTCGGGACGACCGAGCCGGGATCGAGTTGGCCCGTCTCGAGGCAATCCGGAAGACGGCACAGTTGATCCCGTTCTACCGTTCGCGCTGGTCACCTCGGGTTGCGTATTGGGTTGAGGCGTTCGATTCCGAGATTCAGCACAGTGAGCCCGCCGGCGAATGGATCCTCCGCAGCACCATCATATGGGAGCGTCAGCGGGAATACCAGGACACGGGGTTTGCTGATGACTTCGCCTGGTTTGCAGTGGAGAACGGGTCGGGGGGCGAATGCGAAGGCTTTCTCGTGTGCTATCTGGAAAGGGCGAACCTGGCGGAGGGCGAGTACCTCAGGCGACGCCCCCGGGGAAAGCACGCCGAGAGCGCTCTGAAACAGATCCTACGCGTAGCCGCACTGCGACATGAGCTTACGTCACACCGCGATCACTTTGATCCGCAGGTGGATTGCGCAGACCTCCAGACGGTCACGCAGGCGCTCCTATTAGCCGTCCGCGCCACCGCTGCACCGAGCAGTGAGGCAGCCGCAAACGAGTTGAGCGAGCTACCGGGCTTGTGCCGTTAGCGACAGCTGCCCGCATAATAAGCGTTGGGCCGAACAACCATCCGTTCACGATAATGCCCGGTTGGATAAGCCTAGTTACACGCAACGAGGAGGCGAGTCGTGCGTTCACGTCTGCAGCCTTGGGTTCGTGCGACCGTTCTGCTCGGTCTTCTGTATGCCCTTGTGGGCATTACTTTCGCCGCGCCTGACACCCACGTGCGCTTCTGGCGGTTCGCTGCGTGGGCCGTCTGTGGCGTGGCGTATATCGGACACGTGGCGTACGAGCACTTTCGTCTGGGCCAGAAACCTCGCTCGGCGGCGGTCCACCTGGCGGCGGCGGCAGCGCTCGGCGCGTGGGGGCTCGCCATTGGGGCAAACATTAACTCGTTGTTTACCACCCCGAGCGCGCAAGTCCAGCGGCTACTTCTCATTGCGCTCGTGATCTGGCCGCTCATTGTCGCGATCCCGGCGTTTCTTGTGAGTCTGGGGATTACGACGATATTGGCACGTTCCCCATGGCGTGCTCCCGAGCAGATCGCAGACCCACGATCGGCGCGAACGTTCGGCCTAACGAACCGGTGAAGCTGTGGAGCAGATCATTCAGTCGCGAAGCAGGTGGAGAGAACTCGCAAGCAGTTCAGATGCGAAGGTGCCTGGTGTGGCTCGCAGCTTACCGGCAGCGATCGGCATGCTCTTCAAACGAGGCCGTGAACCTGTAAATAGGGGAACCGCTGTGGCTCGAGTTCTCTTGCTCATCCTGCTCGCCTCGGTGGCTGCGTGCACGCCCCGTCTCACCGGTTCGGCTTCGGGCGGTGCAGACGTCGTTTTCAGGGATGTCACCATCGTGGATGTAGAGAACGGAGGCTTGATACCGGGCCAAACGGTCCTGATCAGCGGCAACCGCATCACGGGGGTGAGTCCGGCACGGCGTACGGCGATTCCGCCAGGTGCGCAGGTGGTCGATAGTCGCGGGAAGTACCTGATTCCAGGCCTCTGGGATATGCACGTCCACTTGACCGATGGGGGCTCGGCGTCCCTCCCACTCTTCGTGGCGCATGGAGTTACGGGAGTGCGGGACATGGGCGGCGACTGGGACTTGATCTCGGGTTGGCGGGACCTGATCGACGCTCGTGAGGCCGTAGGGCCGCGCATGAGGATCGCCGGTCCAATCGTCGAGGACGCACGCTGGCTCGAAGCCGTTCGCTCCATTCCTGAGGGTCGTAGCTTCCTGGATGGAAGCCCCCGCATCGGTATGGCGATGGCGGCGGAGGCGCAGCCAACCGTAGACTCACTCGTGCGCCTCGGGGTGGACTTCATCAAGGTGCGCAATGCTCCTCCAAGGGAGGCTTACTTCGCTTTGGTAGAGGAGGCCCGTCGTCGGGGTCTTCCTGTGGTCGGGCACCTACCCGGAGGTGAATCGGGCCTCGTCGCCGCGATCGAAGCCGGTCAAATGAGCATCGAGCACATTGGCGGGCTCGCCGATGCACTGGACGGGCAGCCCGAGAATGACAGACGAGCTCTCTATGCACGCATAGCGGAGCGAGGGATTGCGTACGTGCCGACGCTGGTGGCAGAGATGAGGCGCGTCTACGCCGCGGAGGTAGTTAGCGCCATTGTAGCGGACAGCCTCGGCCTGCTCGACTTGCGGCGGAGGTATATCTCGGACCCTTTGCTCGCCTTCTGGCGCCTGCAGGAGGCGCTCGACAAATACGACGCGCCGAGGGATTGGGAGCCGATCCTGGCACGTGCACTCGGTTACCTGCAAGAGATGCAGGCGACGGGCGTGCCCATGCTGGCGGGCACGGACTTCGGATCACGGCTTGTCTATCCCGGTTGGAGCTTGCATGACGAACTGATGCTGCTCGTGGAGTACGCCGGCCTCTCTCCCCTGCAGGCGCTCCAGACCGCCACGCGCAACGCAGCATGGTTTTTCGGCGAGGCCGACGAGTTCGGGACGGTGGAGCCAGGCAAGCGCGCGGACCTCGTGCTGCTCAGCGGCGATCCACTCGTGGACATCCGCAACACGCAGCGGATCGAGGCCGTAGTGCTCGATGGCAGGCTTTATCCGCGAGCTTCCCTCGACGAATTCATAGCAGAGGCTCGGAACGTACTCCGGCCTGAATGAGCCGGCTTGCGGCCTGACGGCGAGTGCGTTAGACCGATAATGTCCTATGCGGATCAAAAAAGCCTGATTGGAGCATGGCGAAACGACGCGGATGGATCGCCTTCTGGGAATGGAGCATTTCTGCCGCGATCCTTGTGTTCGCTGTGCTCTCTGCGCCGTCCATCGGGCTTTTCATATTACCTTTTGCGCTTATCGCATGCTGGTGGGTGACTCATCATGCGCGGGTGTGGCCCGAAGGTCTCGGTAGCTTCGGCGGTGCGGGTAGCGTGCTTTTGTTCGTCGCATTCATCAACCGAAATAGCGTTCCCTGTCCTCCAAGCGGATCCAACATTCGCGTTGCCCCAGGCGAAACAGGTTCGTGCGGTGGTCTAGACCCAACGCCATGGCTAATGTTTGGCGCTGCTCTAGTATGCGTTTCCGTCATCGGCTACGCTCTCTCTCGTTCTTCCACGCTGTCGGAGTCACCATCATGAAAACCTGGCAGCGTAGAATACTGTGGGGCGCCGGCATCGCCACAACCGTGCTGGTGCTGAGCGCTGGCCTTCTCTGGTGGTACGTCTCCTTGTGGGTCCAGCAGGCGGACCCGAGTTTCAATGCTTCGGTAGCATCGCCCGCATACCACGAACAGGGCCCGAGGGTCCTCTTCGACCAGGCGCATTTCAACGCGCACGGTCTCCGCGACACGTACGCACCATTCGCGGCTCTCCTTCGGGAGGATGGTTACCGGCTCACCGAGAGCGCGCGTGCGCTCAGCCAGGAAACGCTGAACGGCCAGGACGTTCTGGTGATCGTGAATGCGCGCGGACGTGACCAGTCCGGTCACCGGGGCGACCCTGCATTCACGCCGGGAGAAGTCGAGGAGGTCTACGAGTGGGTGCGCGCAGGAGGCTCGCTCCTCTTCATTGCCGATCACAGCCCATTTGGTGCGGCCGCGCGCCCGATGGCCGAGCGGTTCGCGGTCGAGATGAGCAACATGGACACGGTAGATCCAGTTCACCACGACTCAGTGAGCGGGAAGGACGGCTTCCTTGTGTTCTCTCGCCAGAATGGCTTGCTCGGCAGCCATGCGATCGTTGAGGGGCGACATCCTGCCGAGAAAATAGAACGGGTGCTGAGCTTCAATGGGCAGTCGCTTCGTGGGCCTGCGGGCGCGACAGTGCTTCTCCTATTGAGTGAGACAGCGTCGGATCGAGCTGCAGACGGTACGGGGCGCCCAAGCTCAGGCCGAGTCCAAGGGCTGGCGATGGAGCTTGGCCAGGGTCGTGTCGTCGTCCTCGGGGAAGCGGCTATGGTCACCGCGCAGATCGTGAGGACCCCCTCCGAGAAGCCGTTCCCCGCCGGCATGAACCGGACGGACGCAGATAACAAGCAGTTTACGCTGAACGTCATGCACTGGCTGTCGCGCGTTCTGAATTGACGTTTCACGTCGGAGGCAGCGGCGCCGGAGCGGCAGGACGTCAGGTGGACACCGTCGCAAAGCCATAGGGTTCCGTCATGTCATCTGAGGATCGGGTTCTGGTTCGTAGTGGTGCGCTGCTCGCTCTGGGCGCTCTACTTATGTTTGTCGCTCATGTACTGGCCTTTCTGGGTTGGGCCGCCAGCCAGGACTTCAGTCTTCGTCCGCCGTACTGGTGGGGTTATCTCGTGTTGTACCCAGCCACTGGCTGGGCAGCCGCGCGCCTCAGCAGGGCGAGCTGGGGACAGATCGCGATATGCCTGTGCACACCACCGATACTGTATTTCCTCGCGCTCGGTGTGCTCGAGGCGGACTGGCTGGCAAGTGACGGCGCGCTGTGGGGCGGACTCCTGGCGCTTGCTTTGACCGCGCTTGTAGCTTTTGTCGCCCGGCCCACAGCTACTGTGGTGCCACCTGACGAGGAGTTGTAGCTGGCAGCACTGCGTTGAACTCCGGCGCGTCAGACGGACAACGAAATACGTCAAAACGCCCTGATGAATTCGTCCTGAGGAGCGGCAAATGACAAAGTGGTCTTCGTGTACTGCGACGCTGCTGCGGATTTGCCCGCTTCTGCTGGTGATCATGGCGTCACCTGCTCTTGCTCAACAGCCTGGGCCCGGCCGGATCGCGTTCACCAACGTGACGCTGGTCGACGGCACGGGGGCGCCGTCGCAGCCGGGGATGACCGTGGTGATACACGGCACGCGCATCGAGCGCGTCGTCCGTTCCGACCATATTAGCATAGGGGGTGACGTCCGTGTTGTGGACGGGCGCGGCAAATACCTGATTCCGGGCATGATCGATACCCACGCGCATTTCTTCGTGTGGCTCTCACCCGGCGCTGGCGACACCGCGCAAGCGGCCGCGCGTGGCGCCGGCGTTTATATCGCGAATGGCGTCACGACCCTGATCGATGCCAGCGCGCGTGGCAGCCGCGACGAGACCACGCGGCGCGCCCGCGCAATGCTCCAGGCAGGTGGACTCCCGATGCCACGCATCCACCTGTCCGCACGAGTCGACTCGCTCGTGGTGAACAGAGCGCGCGCCGCTAATGCGACGGAGCTGGCACGGCAGCTCCTGGCTCACGATATCGTGGGAATCAAGATCCATCGTGGCCTCAATGCCGACGATCTTCGTGGAATCGTAAGAGAGGCCAGGAATGCTGGCCGGCCTGTTTATGGGCATACATATGAATGGACCAGTACCGGCTATCACGACTACACACACGACGCCATCGAAGCCGGCGTGAATGGGCTGTTCCACGTCCTCGGCATCGCGCCAGTGCATCCGTCGCGTGAGCCCGCACCGCCACCTGAAGGAGCGAAATGGGAGGACCAGTGGCTCTACGGCGCCACGAGATGGTTGCACGCCGATAGCACGAGTGTCGATTCGTTGATTCGGCAGATGCTCGTGCACCGCACGTGGCTTCAACCGACTCTCGTCGCCGAGGAACTCACCGCGGACGTTCAGTCGTATTGGACCGATCCCGCCTGGCGATACGCGCCGCCCGAACAGGATTCCAGTCTGACAGGCTGGCCGCGCTTTCAGGGCGCTGACCTGGACAATTATCGAGCTTCGTACGGCCGCATGAAATCATTCGTGCGCCGCTTCCACGAGGCTGGTGGCATGGTCGTGGCTGGCACCGACGGCATTCGCATTCCCGGCTTTGGTCTGCAGGACGAGCTGCGTCTGCTTGCGCAAGCGGGACTGTCGCCGATGGCAGCACTGCAGGCGGCAACTCGCAACGCGGCACGCGCATTCGGGCTCGACCGCGATCTCGGTACCATCGAGCCGGGAAAGTTGGCCGACGTCATTCTGCTCGACGCTGACCCACTCGCAGACATCGGCAATACACGCCGCATCCTGGCAGTTGTCAGTAACGGTACGTACCTGGATCGCAACGCACTGGATGCCTTACTTGCGGCGGCCGAGCGACCGATCCCAGGCGCAATCGAACACCCTGCGGCGTCCTTGCGTCGCCCGTCGGACCGAACTACGTTGCAGTGATCCCGCAGCACAATTCCAGACCCGGTTCCCGGAGGACCGCCATGCGTGCACTTGCCATTGCAGCCACGTGTCTCACACTCCTTGCCGCCTGTACTGCGGACGACGAACAGGCTGCGGCCGAGCCCGACGCGGAGGCCGCTGAACAGCCTGGGATGGCCGGTGTGACAATGGCCGATTTCGCAGGCACCTGGCAGAACACGGCCCGGCTCGAGGGCGTGGATGAGCCCGTGACATCGACCATGAGTGGCAGCGCATCCGGCGACGACTGGACGATGTCGCTCGAAGGCCGAGACCCGATCCCCATGCAGGTCTCCGTCGTTGGCGACAGCCTGATCGGGCAGTCGGCCGAGTACGAGAGCATCTTGCGGCCCGGCGTCATGGTAAGTGTCCGCACCGCCAGCGTATTACGCGGCGACGTGCTGATGGGCAACCTGGTCGCTACATATCGCACTCCCGAAGGCGAGCAGCGCGTGTCCGGCAGCGTCGAAGGCCGGCGCATGCAGTGAGGCGTACTTCGCCCGGCGAAACGGTCGCTCTCATTCTTGGACCATTGCAGGAAGCGTTGGCACGTCGTGTTCGCGCCCGGGAAGTCAATCGAGAGGTTGGGCACACCAGTATCTGATCACTCGCTGAACGGAACCATCCGGGATCGAATCCAGGCGGCGAACTCGTCGCGCGTCAAAGATCCATCGGCCACGCCGAGCATGATGTTGACGGCCTCTGGCTCAGGCGCTTCGATTTCGAATCCGTTCAGCAGCAGGAACACGTTCGTGGCTACGAACGCGATCCGCTTGTTGCCGTCCGGAAAGGCATGGTTCTTCGCCAGACCGAAACCATACTCGGCCGCGAGCCCGGCGAGATCGACGCCCTGGGCGTAGCTCCAGATATGGACGGGCCGCGCCAGCGCCGATTCCAACAATCCGGCGTCGCGCAGCCCGGTCTGTCCTCCATGCTCCGATGCGCGTTGCCAACTGGCGGTACTCCCCAGCCCATCGTGGTGGCGTACCAGCGGTATCTCGTGGCTTGCATTGGCGGCTTCCTGCTGTCGTCGCATCCTCTCATGGCGCAGGCGACGCCGATACCCTCCGGCAACACCGTGGCTGAAATCATTGCAGCCGCGGAACGCCAGGGTCAGGCCTTCTCCCGGTACGAAACGCCGCAAGAGCCAACTCCGGTCCTTGCCACTCACCGACGGGGGAGTGCTGAGCGCCGGTGTGTGGAGGGATTCGAATTCGGCCCGGTTCGGTCGGGCGAGTTCGTCATCGGAGGTCAGCTCGCCGGCAGCCGCATGATGACCGCCGGTCGTCGAGGCAAGGTCTGGTGGGCGCCGTTGAATCACTCGCTCGACATGCCACCTCTGGTGGTTCGCGGCCGAAATCTCTCCAGCCGCACCGACACTGTCCATTACAGCACGCCCGACGTTGCGTGGCCGGTAACGCCGGGTGCTCTGCCCATTCCCGAGGCGCGTCGCGAGTATTTCTTCCCTTCGGGAATAAGCCTGCCCACGCGCGGCCGGTGGCTCCTCATCGCTACGAGCGGTAGCAACTGGGGCTGCTTCATCATTTCAGCAAAGTGAGAATGCAGACGCGCGCCCTCCGCGTTGCCCGTCGCAGAACGTTCGTCTTCCGTGTCTTTTTGTTCTGCTATCCGCGGCAGCCCGCCCGTCACGCGGTCCCGCACGGGCCAGGGCCCCGCGCCCGCAACCGGCCGCCCCACCTGCACTGGGCAGTTGCCAGGTACAAGACCTACGGCGATATTTTACCATGGCATCCAACCTCTTCGACTTCAGCCACCTGACTCCGGACGAGCGAATCGAGCTCGCTGAGCAGCTCTGGGATAGCCTGCCCGTCGACGCTGTGGGTCCGGATGACGAGCAGCTTGCCGAACTACGGAGGCGTCGCGCTGAACTCCGTCGGGATGGTAATCCTGGCCGTCCGTGGAAGGAAGTCCTGGACGAACTCGAGAGCGGCAGCGCCTGATCAATGGCGTCGTTGTTCCTTCGTGCTGACGCGCATGCTGATCTATCTGAAGCATTCCGCTGGTACGAAAGTCGCCGCGCGGGTTTAGGCTACGAGTTCACGCGCTCGGTTCGTGTCACACTCCAGTCGATCGAGCACAACCCCGAGCAGTACCCAGTCGCCGCTGACGACATACGCAAAACTCCGCTTCGGCGATTTCCGTACGTGGTCTATTACGTCGTTGTCGGCGTCGACGTCTCGGTGATTGCTGTCATGCATAGCCGCAGACATCCGCGCCTCTGGAAAGAACGCCGATAAGTCACCGCCAGGTGAGTCCACGGCGTACTCGAATTGCCGAATCCGCGGCAGCCCGCCCGTCGAACGGTCCCGTACGGGCCCTGCCCGGAATCCGGCCCGCCTCGGGAGCGCCCGTAGTCGGGCACGGGTCAGGCCCATGCGCAGGTTTACGGTCAGAGTTTACGTGTACGGGCACGATCTGATCGGAGTTCGCGGCCTGCCCGGCGACCACCGGAGCAGCCGCTGACCGTGCCCGTACACGGTCCCGTAAACATGCCCTGTGGGCCT
>DATKDY010000378.1:0-34254 GCA_035512515.1 Vicinamibacterales bacterium | reverse complement strand
GCTTCGCCGCGGATTCCGATTCCGGAGCTGCGCTCGTCCCTCCGGGCGCAGGTCGGCCCGCGGCGAGCGTGAGCGAGCCGCCGTCCGGCGTAGCCGGCCGTCGGCGGGCATAGCCCGCCGCATGTTATTATGTAGAGTCCGGTCGAAGTCTGGGGAACCAGAGTGGGCCTTTTGCCCACTTTTTGTGTTTTAAGGGGGGGGCTTGACCCCGCTCGAGCGCATTCGTGAGATCGCGGCCCGAGTGGCCGGCACGTACGGGTTGCTCATCGACGACGTGGTCAAGCGCCGCGAACGTGGCACCGACATATTGCGCGTCGTGCTCGATCGCCCCGGACCGGGCCGAACGCCGGAAGACAGCGTCAGCATTACGGATTGCGAGCGCGTCAGCCAGGAGCTCAGCACGATCCTCGATGTCGAGGACCTGCTGCCCGCCAGCTACACGCTCGAGGTTTCATCGCCGGGCCTGGATCGGCCTCTGCGCGATGCACGCGATTACGTGCGATTCGCCGGCCGGTTGGCGAAGCTCGTCACGCGTGAGCCGGTGCACCGGCAGACCGCGTTTGCCGGACGGTTGCGCGGCGTGGACGGCGAGGACGTGCTGTTCGAAAACGAGGGTGGCAAGCTGGTGCGCCTGCCCCTCGCGCTGATCAGTCGCGCACGGTTAGAGGTGGAGTTCTGAAAGACATGCAGAGCAGCAACCCGCTACAGCAGACAATCGAGGCGCTCGCGAAGGAAAAGGGCATCGAGCCCGATGTCGTCATTCAGGCGATGGAAGAGGCTGTGCTCACCGCGTCGCGCAAGTATTACAAGAGCACCGAGGATCTGCGCGCGAAGTTCAACCCTGAAAACGGACAGATCGAGCTCTTTGCCGTCAAGACCATCGTCGAGGAAGTCACCAACCCGGCAACGGAAATTTCGCTCGCCGAAGCCAGGGACATCTACGGCGCGGACGCCGAGGTGGAGGTCGGCTACCAGATCGAGTTCCCCAAGCGTACCGACGTCCTGGGACGGATCGCGGCGCAAACGGCCAAGCAAGTGATCTTTCAAAAGGTCCGCGAGGCCGAGCGCGAAATCATCTTTGCGGAATACAACACGCGCGTCGGCGAGGTCATGAACGGCATCGTCAAGCGCTTCGAGCAGGGCGACATCATCGTGGAAGTCGGCCGTGTGGAAGCGGTTCTGCCGCGCAAGGAGCAGTCCCGGGCGGAAAGCTACACCCAGGGCGATCGCCTCCGCGCCGTCATCAGGAGCGTGGGCAAGAGTGCCAAGGGCCCACAGATTGTGCTGTCGCGCACGGACCCGGCGCTGCTCATCAAGTTGTTCGAGCAGGAAGTGCCGGAAATCTATGACGGCACCGTCGTGATCCGCGGCGCCGTGCGAGAAGCGGGCGACCGGGCGAAAGTGGCGGTGTACTCACGGGAGCGGGATGTCGATCCGGTGGGCGCCTGTGTCGGCATGAAGGGCACGCGCGTCCAGGCGATCATCCGGGAGCTCCGCGGCGAGAAGATCGACATTGTGGAATGGTCCGACGATCCGGTCAGCTTCGTGATGAATGCGCTGTCGCCGGCCAAGGTGCAACGCGTCACCATCATGAACGATCAGGACAAGGTCATGGAAGTCGTCGTCGAGGACAAGCAATTGTCGCTCGCGATCGGCAAGAAGGGCCAGAACGTCCGGCTCGCCGCCAAGCTCACGGGCTGGCGCATCGACATCAAGAGCGAAGAAGAAAAGCGCGCGGAAGTCGAAGCGCAGCTCGGGGCACTTGCAGTCCCCGACGATGAAACAGACGGCTCAGCCGCCCAGGCGGCGAACGAGGAGGTGGTGCCGGGGCCGGATGACGACGCCGCGCCGACCACCGACGACATCGCGCCGCAGGCCACGGATGGCGCGACCGTGGAGGCCACCGGCGACGCCATTGAGACCGCCGGCGACACGGTTGAGACCTCGGACGAGTCGGTTGAGACGGCGGACGACACGGTGGCGACCGTGGACGACGAGGTTCGGGTTGCCGCCGACGATACCGAGAGCCGATAGCGATAGTTGACAGCAAAACGAGGAAGCCCCTTTGGCAACAGTCCGGATTTACAAAGTCGCTGAACTGCTGAATGCGACCAGCCAGGAAGTCCTGCAACTGCTCAAGCAGAATCACGGCATCGAATTGAAGAGCGCGTCGAGCACGCTCGAAGAGATCGTGGCGCGGCAGTTTGTCGAGCGGCTCGCCCGTCAGCGCGGCATTGAGCTGCCCAAGGGCGACGTCTTCTCCGAGTCGGCGGTCAAGTCGGCGAGAAAAGCCGCGGGTTCGCCAGGCAAGCGGGGCGCCGCGTCTGTGGAACCGGTCAAGCCCACGACGCCGTCGTTGCCGCCTCCGAGGTTGATCAAGACTCAGCGGCCGCCCGCACCACCCGCAGAAGCGCCGAGCGTCGAGTCCGCCCAGCCGTCGTCAATGGAAGAGGCGACGTCCGAATTGCCCATCGACGTCCCGGCGCCCATTGGTACGGCCCCACCGCCGCCTCCGGTTGTCGAGACGGCGCCTGAGCCGGTGCTCGTGTCCGGGGCACCTGCAACACCGGAGGCCGAGGATCCGAATGCGGCGACCGGGCCCGCACCCGCCGCCCCAGCGGCTGCCGCCTCGGCGGGCGCACCGCCAGAACCCGCGGCGAAGCCAAGTGGTGGTCCCGGACGGTTCGTGCCCCCAAGTATTCGCCTCCGGGTGGAGGAGCCGGGGCAGACGCCCCCGAAAGCCCCGCCGCTGCAACCGCGACGGCCCGTCTCGCCGCCGCAGCCGCGAGTGGTGGCGCCAGCGCCGGCTCGACCGGCAACGCCTCCCCCGTCAGCGCGGCCGGGCAGCCCGGCGTCGCGTCAGTATCCCGGTTCGCGCCCGTCTTCTGGAACGACGCCTGCGATGATGGGCGGGCCGCGTCCGCTGCCCACCCAGCCCGTGCGCCCGGCAACACAACCGCCGCGTCCGGGAGGGTATCCGCAGCGTCCCGGGATGCCGCATCGGCCCGGTCAATATCAGCAGCGTCCAGGGCAGTATCAGCAGCGGCCGAGCGGCCCCCGTCCCGGGCATCGCCGCGACACCCCAAGTCGCCCGGCGACCCCCCTGCCGACGGTCGAATTGCCGCCCGTTTCCCGGACCATCACGCTTGCCGAGGGCATGACCGTGAAGGATCTGGCAGACAAGCTGGACACGCGCGTGAAAGACGTGCTCAAGTCGCTCCTGGACCGCCGGTTGATGATGACCATCAACTCGACCATCGACATCGAGACGGCTCGCGAGGTGGCGCGGCAGTTCGGCGCCGACATCCAGACACGCAGCTTCGAAGAAGAGCTGATCCACGACGAGGCCGAGACGTTCGACGCCGCGGATCTCGTGCCGCGGGCGCCGGTGGTCACGGTCATGGGTCACGTCGATCACGGCAAGACGACGTTGCTCGACTCGATTCGTGAAACCCGCGTCGCCGACCGCGAAGCCGGCGGCATCACACAGCACATCGGCGCCTACCTCGTGAATGTGGGCGAGAAGAACGACAAGCCGATTGTGTTTCTCGACACGCCCGGTCACGAAGCGTTCACCTTGATGCGCGCGCGCGGATCGAGGGTCACTGACGTCGTCATTCTCGTTGTGGCAGCGGACGACGGCGTGATGCCGCAGACCAGGGAAGCGATCGATCACGCGCGTGCCGCCAACGTGCCCATCATCGTGGCCGTCAACAAGGTCGACAAGCCCGGCGCAAGTCCAGAGGTCGTCAAGCGACAGCTCGCGGACCTCAATCTGATGCCGGAAGACTGGGGCGGGACGACGGTGTTCGTCGAAGTCTCCGCAAAGATGAAGACCGGGCTCGATCTGCTGCTCGAGATGATTCTGCTGGTCACGGATATCGCGGAGCACAAGGCCAACCCGAAGCGCGCGGCGGTCGGCACGGTACTCGAAACCAAGCTGGATCGCGGACGTGGACCGGTGGCGACCGTGCTCGTGCAGGATGGCTCGCTGCGCGTCGGCGACAACATCATCGCCGGCCCCGTGGTGGGCCGCGTGCGGGCCCTCATCGACGACCGCGGCCGCCCGCTGAAGGTCGCCGGTCCCTCCACACCGGTCGAAGTGCTCGGCCTCGAACAGCTGCCGTCGCCCGGCGACTCGTTCCAGATGGTGGCCGATCCGGCCAAGGCGCGACAGATCGCGACCTTCCGTCAGACACAGGCCAAGGAGCGGGCGCTCGGCGCCAAGGGCGGCCGGCTCACCCTCGAATCGCTTCAGGCGGAGCTCGCCAAGGGCGACGTCAAGGAACTGCCGATCATCATCAAAGCGGACGTGCAGGGCTCGGCCGAAGTGCTCGCGTCGACGCTTGCCAAGCTCGCGGACGACAAGACGAAGATCAAAATCATTCACACGGCCGTCGGCGCCATCAACGAATCCGACGTGCTGCTGGCGGCCGCGTCGAACGCCATCATCATCGGCTTCAACGTGCGGCCCGATCGCAACGCCGCCGATGTCGCGGACCGGGAGAAAGTGGACATCCGGCACCATTCGGTGATCTACAACGTCACCGACGAAATCAAAAAGGCGATGGCGGGGCTGCTCGATCCCACGTTCAAGGAACAGCGGCTCGGGAGCGCCGTCGTGCGCGACACGTTCAAGGTGCCGAAGGTCGGCACCGTGGCCGGCTGCATGGTCCAGGACGGCCGCATCACCCGCAGTGGCGACGCGCAGGCGCGACTGCTCCGTGACAACGTCGTGGTCTGGGAGGGCCGGCTCGCCTCGCTGCGACGGTTCAAGGACGACGTGTCGGAGGTGAAGTCCGGATTCGAGTGTGGTATCGGGCTGCAGAACTTCAACGACGTCAAGGTCGGCGATGTCATCGAAGTCTTCCAGATGCAGCAGGTTGCCACCACGGCATAACGGAGTCACGGGGTTTCGTGGATGGCGTTATCGCATCGCGTCGAGCGCGTTTCTGAGCAAATCCGAGAGGAAGTCAGTCAGATTCTCTCGACCGAAGTCGCCGATCCCGGCGTCGGACTCGTGACCGTGACGCGGGTGAAGGTCACGCCTGACCTGTCGCTCGCCCGGGTCTACTGGACGATCATGGGCGATGCGGCCCAGCGAAAAGAAACGACCAAGGCCCTGTCGCGTGCGGCGTCGTACGTGCGGCGCCTCCTCAGCCAGCGGCTGACGCTCCGGCGCTCCCCTGAGGTCCAATTCCTCTTCGACCAGTCCGTCGCGGACCAGGACCGCGTCGAACAGATCCTGTATGAACTGAAGAAAGAGGAAGCCGCGCGCGCCGCCGAAGCGGGCGGTTCAGAGGCGTCCGGCGCGGGCGATACCGCCGACGCATCCGCCTCCGCAACTGACGGTGCTTCCACCTCCGCGCCTGCCGGCGCTTCCACCTCCGCGCCTGCCGGCGCTTCGGCGGACAAGACGGCGGACAAGACGGCGGACAGGCCTGCTGCACCTGCCGCACCTGCCGCACCTGCTGCACCTGCCGCACCTGCTGCACCTGCTGCACCTGCTGCACCTGCTGCACCTGCTGCAGGCGAGTCTGACCACGAGTGACCGACCTCGATCGCCTCGTCTCGCACATTCACTCCGGCCGCCGCTTCCTGGTGTCCTCGCATCAGCGCCCCGACGGCGACGCGATCGGATCCGCCGTTGGTTTCGCACTGGCGTTGCGCGAGCTCGGCAAGCAGGCGGAGGTCGTGATGGACGCCGTACCGCCGCACTTTCTGCGCCCATTTCCAGCGGTCGATCAGATCCGGGTGACAACCACGGTGGACGAGACGACCGACGGCTCCGTCATCATGGAGTGCAGCTCGCTCGATCGGACCGGCGTCAGCGGGCTCGATCGCTCCCCCGTGCTCAACATCGATCATCACGTCGGCAATACTCGGTACGGCGCCATCAACTGGGTCGACGAATCGGCGGCGGCGTGCACGGAGCTCGTGTTCACCCTCGTCGAGACGCTCGGGGTCAAGCTGACGCCGGATATTGCCACGCACCTCTACCTCGGGCTGCTGACCGACACCGGCAGTTTCCGGTTTTCGCACATCACGCCGCGCAGTTTCGAGATCGCGCGCCGCTGTGTCGATGCCGGAGCAAACCCGCAGTGGATTGCGCGAACGCACTACGACAGCAACACACTCGGTCGCGTGCGCCTTTTTGGCCGCGTGCTGAATACCCTGCGGCTGGAGGCGACCGGCCGTGTCGCGCTGCTCACCATGACGCTCGCTGACGCCGCGGCCGCGGGCGCCACCTACGATGACACGGACGGCCTCATCAACTTTCCCCTCAGCGTCAAAGACATCCAGGCAGTCGCCTTTTTCAAGGAGACGGGGCCCGACGACTGGCGCGTGAGCATGCGATCCAAGGGCGACGTGAACGTCGGCGCCATTGCGCGCGCTCATGGCGGCGGTGGGCACGCCAACGCGGCCGGATGCTCGGCACGCGGTCAGCTCACGCATCTGCAGGACACGTTCCTCGCACTGCTCGTAAAGGCGACATCCGTCTGAACGCCCATCACATCGACGGCGTCCTGATCGTCCACAAGCCGGTGGGTCCCAGTTCACACGACATCGTGGCCGTGGCGCGGCGCTCGCTGGGCACTGGCCGCATCGGTCACACCGGCACGCTCGACCCGCAAGCATCCGGTGTGCTGCCGCTCGTGCTCGGGCAGGCGACTCGCCTCGCGCGGCACTTGACCGGTTCCGACAAAGAGTATGACGCGACGATTCGGTTCGGCGTGGTGACGGATACCTACGATGCGGCCGGCCGGGTGGTGGACGCCTCCGGCGCGACACCGTCACTGGACGCCCTCGAGGCCGTGCTGCCCGGTTTCCGTGGCACCTTCCAGCAGACGCCACCGGCCTATTCCGCAAAGATGATCGAGGGCGAGCGCTCGTACGTGCATGCACGGGCGGGTAAGCCGGTGCAATCGCACGCGGTCTCCGTGACAACGCATGTCCTGGAGCTGCTCGCGTTCGCTCCCCCGCTGGCGCGCTTGCGCGTGCGATGCTCGGCCGGCTTCTATGTCCGTTCCCTGGCGCACGACCTGGGCAGGGCGCTCCAGACCGGTGCGATTCTCGAACACCTCATTCGCATCGAGGCGGCCGGGTTCCGGCTGGAGGAGGCGGTGTCATTCGAAACGCTGGTGCAGGCTCCGCGGGCGGACCTTCGAGACCGTGTACGCCCGATGGAGGCGCTGCTCACCGACATGGTCGCGGCGTCGCTGACGGCTGAGGGTGTGGAGTGGGCCCGCCATGGGCGGAACCTCGGCCCCGCGCAACTGATGGCACCGCTGTCGGGCGCTGCCCCGCTGGTGCGCTTGATCGGCCCGGACCGACGCCTGATCGGCCTGGCGGTTCGAACGAAAATCCCAGGCTTTTTGCACCCCACCTTGGTCTTCAGCTACAATTGAGGATTCTCGGCAACAGAAGATTTGCCGCTATACGGCGTCCCGGTTCCAAGGTTCCAAGGTTCCAAGGTTCCAAGGTTCCAAGGTTCAACTTTGAACTCTGGAACTCTGGAACTCTGGAACCTTAGCGTGGGACTGGGGCGTTCGTGGAGGACATCGTGGCACTGACGAAAGACAAGAAAGAAACGGTCATCGGGACCTACCGCACCCACGACACGGACACCGGGTCGCCTGAGGTCCAGGTCGCCATCCTCAGTGAGCGCATCACCTATCTCACCGAACACTTCAAGTCACACGCCAAAGACCATCATTCGCGCCGCGGCCTGCTCAAGCTGGTCGGTCAGCGCCGGCGTCTGCTGGATTACCTGAAGAGCAAGAATGCGGACCGCTACGCAGAGCTCATCAAGCGACTCGGGATTCGCAAGTAAGTCAATCCGCTACCAGTCACGAGCCTCGAGGACCGTGTCGTCCTTGGAGTGTTGCCGTCGCACTGCGTAGTCCACTGCACACCGGGGAACGTGACCCCATCGAGGCTATATGCACAAGCGTGAGATTCAAGTCGGCCAACACACTCTGTCGATCGAGACAGGCAAGCTGGCCAAGCAGGCGGATGGATCCGTCATCGTCCGGCAGGGCGACACCATGGTGCTCGTCACCGCGTGTCACTCCTCCTCACCTCGAGTGGGCATCGACTTTCTGCCCCTCACCGTGGACTATCGCGAATACGCGTATGCGTCGGGGCGGATTCCCGGCGGCTTTTTCAAGCGTGAAGGCAAGGCCACCGAAAAGGAAGTGCTGACCTGCCGCGTCATCGATCGGCCGATTCGACCGCTCTTCCCGTCCGGGTGGCATTACGAAACACAGATCATTGCGTTCGTGCTCTCGGCCGACACCGATCACGATTCCGATGTGCTCGCCCTGACGGGCGCGTCGGCCGCTCTGGCATTGTCTGAGATGCCGTTTCAGAAGACCATCGCTGGTGTCCGGGTGGGCCTCATCGATGGGCAGTTCATCATCAACCCCACGTACTCGCAGCGCAAAGAAAGCCGCCTCGATCTCGTGGTCGCCGGCAGCAGCGACGGCATCATGATGGTCGAGGCCGGCGCCCGGGAGGTGACGGAGGAAGAAGCGATTGGCGCCCTCGAGGCGGCCCACGAGGCCATCACGGTCATCGTGGCTGGCATCGAATCGCTGCAAACGGACGCCGGCCGCAAGAAGCTGGCGACGCCCGAAGCGACCGGAAATTCGACGCTTCAGCAACTGGTGCAGAACAAAGTGCTGACGCCGCTCACCGAAGCGATGCGCATCAAGGACAAGGGCGAGAACTACTCGCGCGTGGACGAGCTGCTGGCCGAGATGCTCGAGGCGCTGCCCGAGGATTATCTGGAACAGAAGGGCGAAGCCAAGACCTTCTTCAAGGACCTGCAGGAAAAGGTGCTGCGCGACGAGGTGCTCGAGCACGGCGTCCGCCTGGACGGACGCAAGTTCGACGAGATCCGGCCGATCTGGATCGAGTCGAGCGTGCTGCCGCGCGTGCACGGGTCCGCGGTGTTCACCCGTGGAGAGACCCAGGCACTGGTCAGCTGCACGCTCGGCACCGCCGACGATCAGCAGAAGGTCGAGCACGTGGACGGCGAGCAGTGGAAGCGCTTCATGCTGCATTACAACTTCCCGCCGTTCTCGGTCGGCGAAGTGCAGTTTCTGCGCGGCCCCGGGCGGCGCGAGATTGGCCACGGGGCGCTCGCCGAGCGATCGCTCGCCACGATGCTGCCCGAGGAGTCGGAGTTCCCCTACACGATTCGCATCGTGTCGGACATCCTCGAGTCGAACGGCAGTTCGTCGATGGCGTCGGTCTGCGGCGGCACGCTCGCCATGCAGGATGCCGGCGTTCCGATCAAGAGACCGGTGGCCGGCGTGGCCATGGGGCTCATCCTCGATGAAAAGAGCGGCAAGTTCGCCGTGCTCAGCGACATTGCCGGCGCCGAGGATCACTACGGCGACATGGACTTCAAGGTGGCGGGCACGGCCGACGGCATCACCGCGCTGCAGATGGACATCAAGGTGACGGGCATCCGCCCCGAGATCATGCGCGCCGCACTGATGCAGGCGCGGGCCGGCCGTCTCCACATCCTCGACAAGATGGCCGAAGCCATGCCCGCGTCGCGCAGCAACATCTCGAAGCACGCGCCGCGGATCGTCACGATCAAGATCCCGGTGGACAAAATCCGCGACGTCATCGGGCCCGGCGGCAAGATGATTCGCAGCATCATCGAGAGGACTGGCGTCAAAATCGACGTCGAAGACGATGGCCGCGTGAATATCGCCTCTGCCGACGAAGCCGCCTCGGCCAAGGCGCTCGGGATGATTCAGGAGCTGACCGCCACACCAGAGTTGAACAAGACCTATCTCGGCAAGGTGCAGCGCATCACCGACTTCGGCGCGTTCGTCGAAATCATGCAGGGCACCGATGGCCTGCTGCACGTGTCCGAGATCGCGAATTACCGCGTCAAGGACGTCCGCGACGAGTTGCAGGAAGGCCAGCAGGTCCTCGTCAAAGTCATCAATATCGACCCTACCGGCAAGATTCGCCTGTCGCGGAAGGCGCTGCTCGGGCCTGAAGAGGGCACGGCGCCTCCGCCCAGGGCCGAGGGGGCGGAGGGCGTGGAAATGGCCGACGCGGGGAATCGCGAAGGCGGCGGCGATCGCCGGCCCCGAGGCGATCGTGGCGGACGGGACCGCGGTCCCCGTGGCCCGCGGCGCGAGTAACTGACGTGGCGCCGAGGCACGGCCGACACGGAACGCTCGTACGTGTCGTCTCTGCTGCCTCGGCGATCGCCTGGCTGGCCGTCGCTTCGGCACTCATCACGGCCCAGGATCGCGCGCCCAACCGGCGCGACGTCACACTGGTCGCACGCGAGCATCAATTCATCCCCGACCGCATCGACGTCAGGCAGGACGATCTCGTCCGCATCACATTCACGAGCGAAGGACGGCCGGCGAGTTTTGCCGTCGATGCCTACAGGATCATCAAGCGCGTGGGAGCGGACCGAACGATCGTGTTCGAATTTCGCGCCGATCAGGCGGGGACCTTCACGTTTTATTGCAGCCTCACCAGCGACCCGCAATGCCGCGACATGAAGGGCACGCTCGTGGTCGCGCCGAAATAGCGGGCGCCTGCGGCGCCAACCGCCAAACCGCCAAGACTCCCAGTGCAAAACCCGGTGGCGCCTGCGGCGCGGAGCGCAAACATAGCGGGCGCCTGCGGCGCCAACCGCCAAACCGCCAAGACTCCCAGTGCAAAAACCCGGTGGCGCCTGCGGCGCGGAGTTCAAACCGCCAACGAGCGAACCGCTCAAAACCCTGGGGTTCGAACTGGCGGTCTTGGCAGTTGGCTGGCTTCGGCGCGCCAGCGGCGCGCGGCCTCGATTCGTTCGTGAATGGGCGGATGTGAGTAGAACAGCCACTGCACGAGTCGTGAAGGATTCTCTTCCGCCAGATTCTGCTGCGCGAGTCGCTTCATCGCGGAGATGAAGGCGTCAGGCTGCCCGGTCGTGTCAAGGGCATACTGGTCGGCACGGCGCTCGTGCCCGCGCGACATCGCGTTGGCCACCGGCGTGAAGATCAAGGCGCACGCCCCACCCGCCAACAGCAGTAACGGCAAGCCTGCGGGATCGTCCAGGCCGCGCAGCTCGAGTGGATCGGCAAAAGCCGACAGCGCTCGAGCGGCGACGTAAAACCCGATGAACAGCAGCAAGGTCTGCAATGCCACGCCCCGCCACAAGTCGTGATGGACGTGATGCGAGAGCTCGTGTGCGAGCACGACCTCGATTTCGTCATCCGAATAATTGGCCAGCAGCGTGTCCGAGAGCAGAATGCGCCGCGTGCGGCCCATTCCGGCAAGTGCCGCATTGGCCTTCCGGGTGTGGGCACTGAGCACCCACTCGAACACGCCGGCGATCCGCGTGCGCGCGCGCTCGGAGAGGCTGATCAGCCGCTCGACGAGCGCCGGACGGTCCAGTGGCTTGAAAGTGTAGAAGAGCGGCAACAGCAGCACCGGCGCGAGCTGAACGAGGCCGACCAACACGAGCGCGAGGATCCCCGCCGCGATCGCCCACCACACATCGGCGCTGGTTCGGATCGCCCAATAGACGATCGACGCTCCCGCCACGCCCAATACGAGGCTGACGGCGAGGCCCTTGACCTGATCGCGCAGCCACTGACCACGTGTTTCGTTGGACAGTGCGTAACGGTGCTCCAGAACGAAGCCCTGGTAAAACGCAAACGGCAGTTCCAGCCCGAACAAGAGCGCGCTGAGCGCCACGGTGAAGACGACGACCGTGGCGGGCTCCTCGTAGCCGCCGCCGATGGCCATGCCAATCATCGAGCTGAACTCGCGGATGGTCAGTGCGGCGCCGGTGAGAAGAAGGATGAGGAGGAAAAGGCCAGCAGCGGCGGTACTGAGAATCTCAGCCCGCCGCCTGAGGCGATGGTAACGAGTGGCTTTGTCTTCGTTGGTCAACGAGTAGGGGCCGGGCGCGCCCGGCCCGGCACCCATTCTAATTCGTCGGCGAGCTCGCCCGGTTGATGCGGACCCCGCCGTTGACGGTCTCGAGCGAAATCCGCGCGCCGCCGCCATTGAGCCTGGCGTCGAGGCGGCGCCGGTTCTGCTCCCCGACCATTTCAAGCTGGAGGTCGGAGGTCGAGATGCCGCCGTTCACGCAGCGCCCGGCGATGTCGGCCCGGCTATCGGCCGGCAGGGAGATGCTGACGCCACCGTTGACGGCCTCGAGCTCGAAGGTGCCCGTGCTGACTGGCTTGGCCAAGTGGATGTCAATGCCCCCATTGGTCACCGACGCGTCCAGGGACGAGGCCAGAAGGCCCGTGCCTTTGATACCGCCATTGGTGCTGCGCACTCGGACGTCACCGTCGAGATGACTGACACGCACGCCGCCGTTGACGGTTCGGAGGTCCACGGAGACCCCTCGCGGAACCTTGACCGTCCAGGTGAAATCGTGGCCCGAGGGTCCCGTCATGCGCGGCGCCCTCACTTCGACACGCACGCGGTCGGCACCGACCTCTTCGCGCATTTCGATCCGCTCCAAAAGCTCTTTGGCGCGCTCATCGGTCGCGGCTTTGGCGGTACGGTCCGCTTTGACCTCGATGGCGGTGCCATCGCTGGCCTCGGCCGTAATCCGACCATTGACGTTGATGAGTTCGAGACGCCCTCCCGAGGAGACCTGATACGTGCGCGTCCACTGGTCGCTCGCCTTCCCGGACGCCAGACCGAACCCGAACCCGCCGTGGCCATCGACGGCGATATCGCAGCCGGCCATCCCCAAGCTGAACAGTACGACGGCGCTGATTCTGGCGAGTTTTCTGGTCAATCGCTGCATGCTCCCCACCCCTCTACCTATATACGCGCATGCGCGGGGGGTGGTTCACGCGTGTCAGGGGCTCAATTCAGCTGAATGGAAATGAGCTTTGACACGCCGGGCTCTTCCATCGTGACCCCGTACAACCGGTTGGCAATCTCCATCGTCTTCCGGTTGTGGGTGATGAGGATGAACTGGGTGCGGTCGAGCATGCCGCGCAGCATCTCGACGAACCGGCCGATGTTGGCATCGTCGAGCGGCGCGTCGATCTCGTCGAGCACGCAGAAGGGGCTCGGCTTGTACTTGAAGATGGCGAACATCAGCGCGATGGCAGCGAGCGCCTTCTCCCCACCCGACAGCAGCATGACATTCTGCAGGCGCTTGCCGGGAGGCGACGCGACGATGTCGATACCGCTTTCGAGCGGGTCGGTGTCGTCGAGCAGGGTGATCCCGGCGCGGCCGCCGCCGAAAAGCGTCGAGAAGGTCTGCTGGAAGTTGGTGTTGATCGCGCTGAACGCCTCGCGGAACCGCGCATGGGTCGTCTCGTCGATGCGTTTGATCGCTTCGTTGGTCTGTGCGATCGAATCGACGAGGTCTTTGCGCTGGGTGGTGAGGAACGTGTGCCGCGTCTCCAGTTCGGTGAACTGCTCGATCGCCATCATGTTGACGGGACCAAGCTTGTCGATTTTGCCGCGCAGTTCGGAAATGGCCTCGTCGGCGGTCATCCGGACGGCGGGGCTCTCGACGTGCCCCTCCCCCTCGGCAGCCGCGGTCCTCGGGCCGGCCGCGTCATCGTCCTCTTCTTCGTCGAGATCCGGCGCTTCAGCCGCGCGAATGGCGGCCGCGTCAGGCTCGACCTCGCCGGCCTCTTCCATCTGCTCCACTTCTGCACGAACGTCGTCGAGTGGCAGGTTCACGGCATCCAGGCATTGTTGCGCAAGGTGCGTCAAGTCGGCCTCGGCGGTGACGCGGGTGATGTCGAGCTCCGCGGCAAGGGCGCGCACCGCGTCGAGCGCCCGACGCGCGTCCCGAATGGTCTGCTCCTGCTGCTCGGTTGATGTCTTCAGCGCCAGCGCCTTGTCGTCCGCGTCGCGCATGGCCCCACGCAATTCCTCCAGCGCACGAACGTCATCGTCCATGTGCGCCTGGCCTTCAGCGGCGGCTGCCAGCAGGCGCGCTCGCTGATCGCGCATGAGCGTGAGGTCGGTATGGCATGTTTCCATCCGGCGTTCCAGATCCCGGGCCGCGTCCTCCAGGCGGCGGACATCCGCTGCCGCGGCGCTGCTCCGTTCGACGAGGCCGGCATGGGTCGCGCGAGCTTCGGCGGCGCGCTGAGCCAGCACGCCGGAGGCTTCGCGCGCAGCCTGTAGAGCGCGCTGGGCGTCGGCGAGCAGCGACTCTGCGGCCCGCTTGTCGTCGTCGAGCCGCAGGATGGACTCGCGCGCCTCGGTCTGTCGCGCGTCGAGCGAGGCGATTTCTTCCTGGACGCGAGCCGTTTCGGTGGCGACCAGCGTCTGGCGCTGCGTGACGCGGGCCTCATCGTCTATCGCACGCTGCAGCTGCGCTTCGACGCCAACGATGGCTTTTTCCTGCCGATGCAGTTCGGCGGAAAGGCCGGCGAGGGCGGCCGTGGCCTGCGCAATGGCCTGTTCGAATTGCGCGGTTTCTGCCGACAGCCGCTCGAGCGCCATGCGGTCGTTCGCGAGCCGCTCACGCAATTCCTTGATCTCGCGCTTGGTCGCCAGAATGCCACGCGATTCGCCCTTCGTACCGCCAGTGACGACATGCGCCCCGCGCAACACATCGCCCTCGAGCGTCGCCACCGGCATCGTCAGCGTCGGAGCCAGCCGCCGCGCCTCGTCGAACGAATCCACGATCACGGCGTCACCGATCGCCTGCCGAATCGCGTCCTCGTACTCCGCCGCCACGCGCAGCACCGTCGACAGGAGCACGGCACCGTGGGGCAGCTCCGCATCCCCCTCCGCGCCTGCCGCTTCCAGCTCCGCGCCTGGCGGCGCGACGGCGGACAATTCGGCGGACAGGACGGACAAGCCTGCTGCACCTGTGTCACCTGCTGCACCTGCTGCACCCGTGTCACCCGCTGCACCTGCTGCACCTGTGCCACCTGCTGCACCTGCTGCACCCGTGTCACCCGCTGCACCTGCTGCACCTGTGCCACCTGCTGCACCTGTGCCACCTGTGCCACCTGCTGCACCTGTGCCACCTGCTGCACCTGTGCCACCTGTGCCACCTGTGCCACCGACGACGACGAAGCCGCAGCGTCCCGCGTCCTCTCGTCGTACAAGGTCGAGTCCCGCCGCAGCGTGCTCGTGCCG
Source organism: Vicinamibacterales bacterium (assembly GCA_035512515.1). Classification (GTDB taxonomy): domain Bacteria; phylum Acidobacteriota; class Vicinamibacteria; order Vicinamibacterales; family UBA2999; genus JACCSI01. The sequence continues at coordinate 19,140 of DATKDY010000378.1, read as the reverse complement.
GCGCACCAACACATGCTGCAGCAGATCTCCCAGGTGCGCCTCGACGGCGCGCTCGTAGCGAGGATCGACCTCGATGAAATCCACGAGGGCGCCCATCTGTCCCACGCGCCCGTTGGCCTCGACGAGCACCATCCGCGCGGCATCGCTGAACTTCGCGCGGTGTGCATCGAGCTCTTCGAGCGAACGCAGCCGCGCGTCGAGCGATGCCATCTCGTGCTCGCGCGACCGGACTTCGCGGGCCCGCCACTCGTGTTCTGTCCGTGCGCTGGCCAACTCGGACTCGCGCGTGACGCGCGCGACGCGAATGGAATCGAGGTTCTCCTGCGCGGCTGACAGCATGCCGTCCGCGAGGCGTCGGGACCGAACGGCACGGTCCCATTCAGTCTGGAGATCTGCCGCCTCCACATGGAGCCGGTTCAGAGCCTCTTCGGCCCGCTCGCGCTGTGATGTGGCCGACTGCAGGGCGGCGGTCAGCGCGGTGACGGTATTCACGACCGCGTAAAGCTCACCGCGGGCCTGTTCGACATCCTGCTCAGCGGCTTCGATGGCCTGCTGTGCGACTCCGTGTTCGGCGGCGGCACTGCCTGCCAGCGCCGCCGCTTCGTCACGCGCCCGTTCGGCTTCCACCAGCGACTCGCGCCGCTCTGCGAGCGCCAGGCGTTCGGGCGCCCGGCGGTTCTCGAGCGTCGCGCGCTCCACCTCGAGCTCGTCGCTGCGGGTGCGCAGCATGTCGGCCTGTTGCGAGTCGAGCGCGATCTGCTGCTGCCGGCGATTGATCTCCAGCTCCCGGGCGTGGGCGGTATCTCGCACCCGGGCGGCCGCGCTCTCGGCTTCAGCCAACTCGATCCGAAAACGCCCCAGCTCGTTCTCAACTTCGGCGAGTCGCCCGGCCGCCAAGGCTTCGTGCTCGCGAGTGTCGGCGAGCCGTCCTCGAGCCGATTCGATGAGCTCCGCGAGCCCGCGATACCGGCGCGCAAACAGCACCTTCTCCCAGCGGCGCATCTCGTCGCGCAAACGCGTATAACGCCTCGCCTTGGCCGCCTGCCGTTTGAGCGAGCCTCGCTGTTTTTCGACCTCGTACACGATGTCGTCAATGCGAGTGAGGTTCTGCTGAGCGGCTTCGAGCTTCAGTTCGGCAGCGCGCCGGCGAGCCTTGTATTTGGTGATGCCCGCCGCTTCCTCGATCAGCTGGCGCCGGTCGGTCGGCCGCGAGCTGAGGATCATCCCGATCTTGCCCTGCTCGATGATCGCGTAGGCCTTGGCACCAAGACCCGTGTCCATCAGCAGTTCGTGAATGTCTCTGAGGCGGCACGTGTGCCCGTCAATCAGGTACTCGCTCTCGCCCGAGCGGTAGAGGCGGCGGGTCACTTCCACTTCGCGCACCGCCTCCAGCATGTCGGCCACGTGCCCGTCCGCCGCAGCCCTGGCGAAGGCGGGAAGACCGTGACCGTTGCCGTTGCCATGATGGCCGTTACCGTTGCCGGCCGCCTGATCGTCGTGCGGGAGATCGGCTGCTGGCATCGCGGACGGGGCGATGCGGACGCCGCTGAAACGCAGCCGCACTTCGGCGGCCCCGGTGGGCTTGCGCGCATCGGAGCCGTTGAAGATGACATCTTCCATCTTCTCGCCGCGCAGGCTTTTTGCGCTCTGTTCGCCCATCACCCAGGTGAGTGCGTCGGCGACATTGCTCTTGCCGCACCCGTTCGGGCCAACAATGGCCGTGACTCCCTGATCGAACGAGAGCTCGGAGCGATCGGAGAAGGATTTGAAACCGGCGATTTCCAGACGTTCAAGACGCATGTGCGGCCGTTCGGCTTTCAGCTCGGCTTTCAGCTCTCAGCGCTTTCGGCTTTCAGCTGACAGCCTGTTGGAGATGGACGCCGCTGAGTCTAGCAAGCGCTGCTCATTGTGGCAAGCGACAAACGGGGCCCTATATCTTGGGGTCGGGCGCCCTAAGAAGCTCTCGGCTCTCGGCTTTCAGCTTTCGGCGCTTTCAGCTGGTAGCTGGCGGCTGATTAGCGCTGGAAGCTGAGAGCGCCGAGAGCTGATGAGCCGAGAGCGCTGAAAGCCGAAAGCTGAAAGCCGAAAGCTGAGAAGCCGTTACTGCCCGACGCGGGTGCTCCGGCTCCTGGACAGTTCGAGCAGCGACACGGCTTCGGGGAAGAGGGTCAGCGCGAACTGGGCCTGGGGATCGTCGGCGATGAGACGGCGCCGGGCAGTGGCCCCACTGAAGAGCGCCAGGTCAATCTCATAGCGAATCATCGCGCGGATGAACTTTTCGTCCTTCGTCCAGGCGACTTCGTCGATGGACAATTTGCGGCCCACGACGAATTTCTTGAAGTCCTGCAGCATGTCGTCGTCCACGGCGAAGCCCGGGCGCACGACCTTGCGGTTCTTGCCCTGCGCGCCCGCACGCGTGTCGCCCTCCGCGGTGAACTGTTCGGCGTAGGCGGCAAACAACTGTCGCGTATACAGTGAGCGGCCGAACATCGTCGGCGTAAACCCTTCGAGTGGTCCATCGAAGCGCCGATCGGGTTCAATGCCGCCGCCACTGTAAACCTTGCGTCCGGCCGCGGTGTGCTTCAACTGTTCGGCCGTGTGCTCGCGATCGCCCTGCTCCTTGAGCGTGTAGGTCAGGTACTCGTCGAATGACCCGTCCCATGGTCGCTGAATCATACGGCCGCTCGGCGTGAAGTAACGAGCCGTCGTCAACGCGAGACCTGCTCCCTGGCTGACGCGATACACCGACTGCACCAGCGCCTTGCCGAAGGTCGTTTCGCCGACGACCAGTGCGCGATCATGATCCTGCAGCGCGCCAGCCACGATTTCCGATGCGCTGGCGCTGTTGCGATTGACCAGCACCATCATCGGAATCTGCTGGAAGCGTCCATCCTCGGTGGCACGGTAATCCTGATCGGAGTTCTGCACGCGCCCGCGCGTATACACAATCATCGAGCCGCGCCGGACGAAGAGATTCACCATCCGGATGGCCTGATCGAGCTGGCCGCCCGGGTTGTTGCGCAGATCGAGCACGAGCCGCTTCATGCCTTTGCCCTGCATCTCCCGCAGCGCATCGCTCAATTCCTCTTCGGTGTGTTCCGCGAAATCGTCGATACGGACGTAGCCGGTTTCGGCGTCGATCATGAAGTAGGCGGTGACGGCGGGAATCGTGATCTCGTCGCGCATGACTTGCAGCGGCACCAGATCGTCAAGGCCTTTGCGACGAATGCCAATGTCGACGAAGGTCCCCCGCGGGCCCTTCAGGCGGCGCACTGCCTGGTCGCTCGTCCACCCTTTGGCGTCCTCGCCCTCGATGCGCGCGATGACGTCTCCGCGGCGGATGCCCTTGCCGTAGGCCGGCGACCCTTCGAAGACCCGCACGACCGTGACATCGCCGTCAAGGACGACAATCGTCAAGCCGAGCCCGTAGTAGCGGCCCTCTTGCCGCTCGCGCATCTGCGCATATGTCCGCGGGTCCATGAAGCTCGAATGCGGATCCAGCGTCTGCAACATGCCGTTGATCGCGCCGTACACGAGCCGATCGGATTCGACGGGCTCCGCGTAATGGGCCTGAATGGCGCTCAACGCAGCGGTGAAGGTCTTGTAGTGAGCCGGGATGCGATCTTCCGTCGCTAAAGCGCTGCGACCGAACACGCCCCCCGCCAGGGCGGAGAGCAGGATGGCCAGAGTGGCGGCGGTCAGAGACCTGTAGCTGCGCATGTTCGGATCCTAATCGAATAAAGCCTGATCTTGCAATGACTTCCGGGAAGATTTCTGGGCCGGACGCCTTGACCGGCCGTAACGCCGATTCCTATACTGGACTACAGACGACGGGTCCGGCCGCCCAGCCGGGGCGTTTGCGCAAAAACCGGCGGGCCGCGCGCCGTTTACCGTTCGGATACGCGCGCCGTGTCCGGGTGCCCGTCCGCGAGTTCGTACCCGATCGGTATTTGAGGAGTACCCGACTATGTTCGGTTCCATCGGCATGCCCGAGCTGATCATCATTCTGGTGATCGCGCTCATCATTTTCGGTCCCCGCAAGCTGCCCGAGCTGGGCAAGTCGCTGGGTCGCAGTCTCAACGAATTCAAGCGGGCGTCGACCGACCTGCAGAATACGCTCGAGCAGGAGATCAAGCTCGAGGAGCAGAAGGAGCAGCCGACCAAGACGCCGCCACCCGAGACCGCGAGTGGAGACACGGCCGATACTGGTACTGTGTCCCGGAGTCCTGACGGGCACCTGTAAGCCCCACTGCATTCCATCGATGGCCCTCGTTCCATTTCCGGGGCCGGCTGCGCCGGAGCCCGAAGACAACGACGTCACGCCGTATACGGTGAATAGTCCCCGGCCGGCGATTCCTCCCGACAGCAGTGAGCCAGACGAGGAGGAACCCGTCGAGGGGCGCATGACGTTCCTCGAACATCTCGACGAACTGCGCAAGCGCATCACGCACTCGGTGGTGGCCCTGTTCGTGGGCTTCCTCATGGCGTTTGGGTTCATCGAGCGCATCAAAGACTTCATCTTCGCGCGCCTGACGGCGGACATTCCGGGCGGCGTGCTCATTTACACCGAACCGTCGGAGGCGTTCTTCCTTTACATCAAGATGGCGGCCATCGCGGGCGTGCTGCTGTCGTCGCCCTACGTCATGTATCAGGTCTGGCTGTTCATCGCGCCCGGCCTCTATGCCAACGAGAAGAGGCTCGCGGTCCCGTTCGTATTTTTCGCCACGACCCTGTTTGTCGGTGGCGCGGCGTTCTCACACTACCTCCTGTTCCCGGCGGCGTGGGCGTTCTTTGCCAGCTTTTCGGATACCTCGCTGGAGTTCACGCCGCGCATCGCGCCGGTGTGGAGCCTCTATGTGAAACTACTGCTCGCCATGGGCATCGTCTTTCAACTGCCGATGCTCATGTTTGCGCTTGCACGTTTTGGCGTGGTCACCGCGAAGTACCTCATTCGCAACTTCAAATACGCCGTGTTGATTTTCTTCATCGTTGCGGCGGTGATCACACCGGACGGCAGTCTGGTTCCGCAGGTGATCATGGCCGGCGCCATGGTGCTGCTGTACGTGGTCAGCATCGGCGTGGTGTGGGTCTTCGGCAAGAAAGCGCCTATCGAAGAGCCAGAATAGCTGAGCTCCTGACGACGCCAACTCTACGGATAAGTTTGACTTAGCGGCGGTAGCGGTCCTACCATGATCGGTGTGCGATCGCTCTCTCGTTACTCCTGTGGAGGTTGGCCCGATATGAGACCCCTTCGCCAGCTGGCCACGGGGCTGTTGCTGTGCGCCTTTTTCTCGTCGCCCGCCTGGGCACAGACTGACCCGCAGAGTTCCCAGCCGCCGGCGCCTGACTCAGCGACCCGCCCGGCCACGACAACCGTCTACGGCGACACCGGTCTCTGGTTCGTCCCGACCGGCGAGGTGCTGCCACGAGGCCGATGGTCGGTCAGCGGCTATCGGACCAACTGGGACCGCGAAGAATCCGCCACCGACGTTTCGAATTTCCGCGTGACGTTTGGCTACGGCGTCTCCGATCGCGTGGAGCTTTTCGGCAACGCCGATCTGCAGCGGCGCATCGACGCCGACACGCGTCCGGTGCGGGCGAATGGCACGCCCATGGACGATCCCAATGTCTTCCAGGGCTGGTCGACCGGATTTGGCGATATCCGAATCGGCGCAAAGGTCAACCTGACCGCGCCATGGCGTCAGCAGAGCCCGGCCTTCGCGATTCGTGGAGGGCTCAAGCTTCCCACGTCCGATGACGACGAGGGACTCGGCACCGGCAGGCTCGATGTCTTCGCCGACGCAATCGTCAGCGGTGAAGCCGCGCAGGGCGTCGAGCTCTCGGGGTTTGCCGGTCTCTATCATCGCGGCGATCCGGAACTCTATGACTTGAGCGGCGGCTTGCGGTGGGGTGTTGGTGCGGGCTTCCCGAGCCGCAGCCCATTCCGGGTCACCACCGAACTGCATGGCGAGATGTATTTCGACAACGAGATCGTCTTCACCGGCGCCTCGACAGCAGGGCCGGCGCAGTGGGACGTCCAGAATCCGCTCGACTTCACGATCGGGTTCACCTATCAGTCGCCGAATGGCTTTTTTCTCGGCTGGGGGTCGAGCTTCGGCCTGACGACGACCAATCGTGCCGACCTCGGCGTTCCGTTCACGACAGAAAAGACATTCGACCGCTGGGGCCACCAGGTGCGCATCGGCTACCATCCGGGCGTCAGGGTGTATGTGGCGCCGCCGCCACCGCCGCCGCCGCCACCGCCGCCAGCAGCAAATCGGCCGCCAACGGTCAAGGCCCGCTGCGAACCGTGCGTCGTCGAAATCGGCAAGACGTCGACGGTCACGGCCGACGCGCAGGATCCGGACGGCGATACGCTCACCTACAAGTGGAGTGCGCCGAGCGGCACCTTCGCCAATCCTGCCGAACGGCAAACGATCTTCACCTGCTCCAACACGCCGGGTTCAGTACCTGTGACGGTGAGCGTGAGCGATGGCAGGGGCGGCACCGCCAGCGACACGATCACGATTCAGTGCGTGGAGCCGAAGCGGCCCGAGTGGAAGTTCGAAGACGTGCACTTCGACTTCGACCGCTACACGCTGCGTCCCGATGCGCTGCGGATCCTCGACGAAGCCGTCAAGGCGCTGCAGCAGGACAACACGCTGCGGCTGACGATCGAAGGCCACACGGATTCGATCGGCACGAACGAGTACAACCTGGCGCTCGGCGAGCGCCGCGCGAACTCGGCCCGCGAGTATCTGGTCAGCCGCGGCATCGCGGCCGATCGGCTCAACATCGTGAGCTACGGTGAAGAGCGTCCGAAGCACGACAACACGCGCGAAGAGACACGGCGTCTCAATCGCCGTGCCGCGCTCACCGTGCGATTGACGCAGTGAGCGAACTAAGAACTAAGAACGAAGAACGAAGAACGGAACCGACGAACCTTAGAACTTTGGAACTTTGGAACTTTGGAACTTTAGAACTTTGAACCGCAAATAAGGGGCGGCCAGGTGATGAACCGGGCCGCCCCTTACTGTTTGGCTCGCACGTGTTCCGCTCCTCGTTCTTCGTTGCGTTCCGCCGTTCGGTCGTTCCGTCGTTCCGCCGTTCGGTCGTTCCGCCGTTCCGCCGTTCCGTCGTTCCGCCGTTCGGTCGTTCCGTCGTTCCGTCGTTCCGCCGTTCGGTCGTTCCGTTCTTCGTTCTTCGTTCTTCGTTCTTAGTTCCGTCAGTACGCTTTAGCGAACCATGCATAGACCTTCGCGGGCCTGCCGCACTTGATGCACGGCTCGCTGGGCGTGTCCTGTCCAAACGGCATGTTGCGGATAGTCGCCTGCGTCTCCGCCTTGACGTCCAGCTCGCACTGTGCCGATTCGCACCAGGGTGAAATCACGAAACCAGGACGGCCTTCCATAATCTGTTTGAACTCTTCATAGCTCGACGTCCGGCTGGTATGGGCCTCACGGAACGCGAGCGCTTTGGCCAGGAGCGAGGCCTGGATGTCCGCGAGCAGTGCCTTGACCTGAGCGGCAAGCCCGTCCATCGGCAATGACTGTTTCTGCCGCGTGTCCCGCCGAGCGGCAAACACGGTGTTCTTCTCGATGTCCTTGGGGCCGATCTCGAGGCGCAGCGGCACACCGCGCATTTCGTACTCGGCAAACTTCCAGCCGGGCGTCTGCATTTCGTCGGCGTCGAGTCGGACGCGGATGCCGGCGCTCGTCAACTGTTCGCGAATCTCCTCGCACTTTGGCAGCACCGTTTCTGTCCAGTTGCCGCGCGGGATCGGCACAATGACGACCTGCCACGGGGCAATGAGCGGCGGCAGCAGCAGCCCACTGTCGTCGCCATGCGCCATAATCACGGCTCCGACGAGCCGGGTCGTGACGCCCCAGGATGTGGTCCAGACGTACTGTAGCGTCTTGTCGCGTCCCTGAAATTGAATGTCGAACGCCTTGGCGAAGTTCTGTCCGAGGTTGTGCGACGTCCCGGCCTGGAGCGCGCGCCCGTCGCCCATGAGCGCCTCGATCGAATAGGTCTTCGACGCACCGGCGAACTTTTCGCTCTCGCTCTTGAGCCCATCGATCACGGGCACGGCGAGAACGTTTTCACAGACGTCCTTGTACAACGCCAGAATCTTCAGCGTCTCTTCTTGCGCCTCTTCTGCTGTCTCATGCGCCGTATGGCCTTCCTGCCAGAGGAACTCCGTCGTGCGCAGGAAGGGCCGCGTCACCTTTTCCCAGCGCACGACATTGGCCCACTGGTTGATGAGCAGGGGCAAATCGCGCCACGACTGAATCCACTTCTGATACATGACCCCGATGATGGTTTCCGACGTCGGGCGGACGATGAGCTTCTCTTCCAGTTCCTCGTCGCCGCCTCTGGTGACCCACGCCACCTGCGGCGCGAAGCCTTCGACGTGCTCCTTCTCGCGCATCAGCAGGCTTTCCGGAATGAACAACGGAAAGTAGGCATTGACGTGGCCGCTGGCCTTGATGCGCGTGTCGAGCTCGCGCTGAATGTGCTCCCAGATGGCATAGCCATAGGGCCGGATGACCATGCACCCCTTGACTGGCGAGTAATCGGCCAGTTCCGCTTTCCGGACGACGTCGAGATACCAGCGGGAAAAATCCTCTGACTGGGGAGTGATTTCCGTGACGAACGCGCCGCTTTTCTTCTCTGCCATGGTCCTTGTCCGGCCCTACCGGCCCTACCGGCCCTTCCTGCCCTACCTGCCTGCCCTGAGCGAGCGGAGCGAGTCGAAGGGCCTGCCCTGAGCGAGCAGAGCGAGTCGAAGGGCCCTAGACCGGCCGTCGCTGCGAAACGTGAATCTTCCAGTGTAGATCGTCTCGTGTCGGGAAATCCGCGCGAAAATGGCCGCCGCGCGACTCTTCACGTCCGAGCGCGGCACTTGCCATCAGATAACCGAGCAGGGCCAGGTCCGAGTGCGCGCTCCACGATTGGAGCTGCTGACACGCCGTGCGCAGATGTTCGGCCTCGCGGATGAGACCCACGGCGTTCCACATCAATGTCCGAACGGTCCCCGGTAGAGGCCGATCGTCCGCCGTCGGATCGCCAGCCTCCAGAGGGGTATTCACGACCTCGACGTTGTTCATCTCCCCCATGGCCGGCGGTTCGACCATCGCCCGTGCCGCGCGCGCGCCAAACACGAGCCCTTCGAGCAGTGAGTTGCTGGCGAGACGATTCGCGCCATGCACGCCGGTGCACGCCACCTCGCCGGCAGCGAACAAACCGGGCACGGTGCTGCGTCCCCAGGTGTCGGTCTCTACACCACCCATGATGTAATGCGCCGCGGGGCCAACAGGAATCAGGTCACGAGCCAGGTCAAATCCCGCCGTGCGACAAGCCGCGGCAATCGTGGGGAAGCGCTGATAGACCCAATCGGCATCCAGGTGTTGCATGGTGAGGAACACCGGCTGCCCGGTTCTTGCCACTTCCCTCACAATGGCGCGTGAGACGAGGTCGCGCGAGGCGAGCTCGGCCGCGCGTTCGTACTGCATCATGAACCGCTCGCCGTCGCAATTGATCAACCAGGCACCCTCGCCACGCAGCGCCTCCGAGAGCAGGAAGCGTGGAGCATCCGCGGTCGCCAGCGCCGTAGGATGAAACTGCACGAACTCGAGATCGGCGACGCGCGCCCCGGCACGCCACGCGAGCAGAATGCCATCGCCGGTCGCAATCGCGGGATTGGTGGTTTCGCTGTACACCTGACCCGCGCCACCGGTCGCCAGCAGCACCGCGCCAGCCTCGTATTCCCCTTTGCCTGAGCCCTCGTCGAAACGCGCGCCCACGCACGCGCCGTCGCGCACGATGAGATCGGTCGCTCTGGTGTGATTGAGCACGCGGACACGGCGCTCGCGCGACACGCGCAACCACAAGGTGTGCCCGATCGCGCGGCCGGTCGCATCGCGCACGTGGAGCACCCGCCGGACGCGGTGCGCGGCCTCACGACCCAACGCCGGTTGTCCGGTCCGATCGCGATCGAACGCCACACCCCACGCCACCAGCTCCTGCGCGTACGAGACCCCGTCTTCGACGAGCACGCGCACGGCGTCTTCGTCACAGAGCCCATCACCGGCGGCCATCGTGTCGGCGAAGTGCTCTTCCGGGGTGTCGTCCACACCGATCGCGGCCGCAATGCCGCCTTGCGCGTAGCCGGTGTTGCTTTCGGTGGGATCGGCCTTGGTGAGAATGGTCACCGAGCCGTGGTGGACGAGATCGGCGGCGGCCCGTAAACCGGCGATCCCGCTGCCGATGATGAGGAAATCCGTCCTCTCGCGCACCGGCTGCTATGCTACCACTGCGACATGCCGACGACTCGCATCGAGGTGCCGTCCTCCGCAGGCGCGTATCCGGTCGTCATTGCACCGGGGGCCCTCGCCACGCTGCCGCACCTGCTCGACCAGTCCGCGCCCGGCGCTCAACGAGTGCTGGTGTCGAGTCCGCTGGTGTGGGAGCTCCATCGCAAGGCTTTCCGAAAACTGGCCGTCAGCAACGACCCGATCCTCGTGCCTGATGGCGAGCGTTACAAGAACCTCGCGACCGTCGGGCGCGTGTACGAAGCGCTGATCGAAGGTCAGGCGGATCGCTCGGTGATCGTCATCGCCATCGGCGGCGGTGTCATCGGGGATCTCGTCGGGTTCGCAGCCGCCACGTTCCTCCGCGGGGTAAGGTTGGTGCACATCCCGACGACGCTCCTGGCCCAGGTCGACAGCGCCATCGGCGGCAAGGTTGGGGTCAACCACGCGCTCGGCAAGAACCTCATCGGCGCCTTTCATCCGCCGAGGCTCGTCGTCGCCGACCCTGAAGTGCTGGCCACGCTGCCCCGACGCGAGTTTCGGGCCGGCCTGTATGAGGTCGTGAAGTACGGCGTCATCGCCAGCGCGCCGCTGCTCGATCAGATGACGCAGTCGCTCGCCGCGCTGTTCGATCGGGACGCGGACGCGCTCGCGGCGGTCATCACCGAATCGTGCCACATCAAGGCCGGAGTGGTCGCCGCCGACGAACGGGAGTCCGGCCTGCGGCGGGTGCTGAACTTCGGTCACACGGTGGGCCACGCCCTCGAAGCGGTGACGAAATATCGGCGCTACCGGCACGGCGAAGCTGTGGCCTACGGCATGCTGGCTGCGCTGTCGCTGGGGGTCCAGCGGGGGATGACTCCGGCTGCCGCGCAAACCCGCGTCGCCGAGATCGTCGCCAAGCTCGGGCCGCTCCCACCAGTGGCCGATCTCTCGGCAAAGGAAATCATCGCCGCCATCGGCCGCGACAAGAAGATCGTCAGCGGGACGCTGCACTTCGTCGTCGCGACGGACCTTGGGTCCACCGCCGAACTCAACGATGTCACCGAAAAGCAGTTGAAGGCCGCGCTGCAGGCGATTGGCGTGAAACGGGCCTGACCTTAGGTTAGGCCCTCACAGCCCGAGTGCCTTCATCTTCGACGTGAGGACTTTGTAGCCAATCTGCAAACGATCCGCGGCGCGTGCGAGGTCGCCGTGGGCTTCGGCGAGCGCGTCGCGAATCGCCTGACGCTCCACTTCAGCGACGGCGCGAAACGTGACATCCGCAAGACTCCCCGACATGTCGAGGTGTGCCAGTGGATTCTCGAGCCGCTTCAGGTCTTCCACGACGAGATTCAGGTGCTTTGGATAGATCGTGTCACCATCGGAGAGGATAACCGCCCGCTCGATACAGTTCTGCAGCTCACGCACGTTCCCCGGCCAGGGGTATCCGCACAGCGTCTCGAGCGCGGTAGGGGCCAGCCCGAGCAGCTTCCGGCCCTGGTCGCGACAATCCTTCTCGATGAAGTGGCGCGCCAGGATCGGAATATCCTCCGGCCGCTCCCGCAAGGGCGGCACGGTAATCGGGAACACCGAGAGCCGGAAATACAAATCTTCACGGAACTGCCGGGACGCGACCGCCTGTTTCAGGTGTCGATTGGTCGCCGCGACGATCCGGACGTCCACCTTGATGCTGGACGTCCCGCCGAGGCGATCGAACGTCCGTTCTTCGATCGCGCGCAAAATTTTTCCTTGAAGCAACAGCGGCAACTCCCCGATCTCATCGAGAAACAGGGTGCCGCGGTTTGCCATCTCGAACTTGCCGAGTTTGCGCTGCGTCGCGCCAGTAAACGCGCCCCGCTCGTACCCGAACAGTTCGGCCTCGAGCAGCGTTTCCGGAATCGCCGCGCAGTTGATGGCCACAAATGGTCCGTCAGCGCGCTCACTGAGGGCATGGACGGCCCGCGCGAAGAGCTCCTTGCCCGTTCCACTCTCGCCTTCGATGAGCACCGTCGCACCGGTGGCCGCGGCCCGCTGCACGGCGAGCGACAACTGCTTCATCGAGGCAGCCTCACCGATGATGCTCGGCGCTCCTCGACGCGCGGCCAGTTCCTCTTTGAGCAGCATGTATTCGCTGATCAAGCGCCGTTGCGCGAGGGCCCGCTCGACGAGCAGCAGGAGATGATCGGGATCGACCGGTTTGGCGAGAAAGTCCATGGCCCCGGCCTTCATGGCCGCGACCGCATCCTGAATCCCTCCGAAGGCGGTCATCACGATGACCGGCAACTCGGGATCGACGTCCTTGGCGGCGTTCAGCACGCCAAACCCGTCGCCGGTGGGAAGCCGAAGATCAGACAGGACGACGGCTGGGCTGCTGTCCTTGAGCCGCTGAACGGCCTCCGGCTGATCTCTCGCCTCGACGACGAGGTGCCCCTGCGCTTCGAGGGCGTGCCGGAGCATCGTCCGAAGGGATTCCTTGTCTTCAACGAGCAGAATGGTCGCAGCCGCGGCGGTCACCGCAACCAGCCCGGCGGAACGCCGGCCTTGCGTGCTTCCTCTTCGATGTCGGCGATCGCTTTCGTCTGATCCGCCGTTTCCTGCGCGACGCGCTCCATCTCGGCGAACGCACGCTGCCGCTCGAGTTCGAGCTGCGCACGCTGTGCCGGATCGTCGCGATTGACGATGTCGGACGCCAGGGCGTTGAGCCGGCTCTGTAGCGCGTCAGCGAAGATCCGGAGTCGCTCCAAAGCCGAGCGCGCCTGCGTCATGCGAGACCGCCAATACGCCTCGTCCTTCACTTCGGCATCGGGTTCTGTGATGGTTCCGCCCGGAAGATTGAGGGAAGGCACCTGCGTGCTCGGGGTCGGGGCGTCGGCCGACGCGTTGGTCGGGGCAGGAGCCGAACTCGCCGTGATGTCGGCCTTGAGATCGTTATTGGTGTACACCTTGCCCGACGCCTTGACGCTCTTTCGGCGCTCCTCTTCCTTCTTGGCGACGGAAGCAAGGCTCTGCGCCGAAAGCACGGCCGGTGCCACGAGCACGGCGGCCACGAGGATGGCAATGAATCGCATATCGGCTTCTCTCGGCTCTCCGCGCTCTCAGCTTTCAGCCCTCGGCGCTCGGCGCTCGGCTCTAGAGCATCGTACTATCCATCTTTCGCGGGGATCAAGGAAGGCTGTTCCCCACCGCACGCCACGATTGCACACGAATGCCCGGCGCACACCACTCGGCCTCCTCCTCGTCTTTGCAGACTCGCGCAAGCTCCGCTTCGATGGCGTGGCGCCCGCCGCGCGAGCCGAACGACTCGGCTCGGGCTCTCACGATATATCGGCCCTCCTGCCCAGGTCCTGCACCATCCGCCAGCGGATCCCCGTCGGTCTCCGCCGCATCGTCGCCCACCCAGACCACGATGTAGACCGGGAGGGTGGCAGAGGGCATCGGCATGGCTGGGGGCGGCTGGTGAACGAACAGTCGCCACCGTGGATTGTTGCCGCCCCAGGGCCGTTCTCGTGTCGTCACGGCCACCTCGGCATCCGTGCACAACGTTTCCCGCCCGCAGGTGAGCTGATTGGTCAGGGCGACGAGATCGATTGAGACACCTGGCGCCACGCTGCGAGACCCCGGGGCTCCGTCGACGAGAGTCGACGCCTGTGTGCCGAGGAGCACGTTGTTCCAGTTGACGACCATCCCAAGCTCGCGCGCGGCCAGCTCGAGGGCCGATTCGCTGGCATTGGCGAGCACGACGGATTCGTCGTGATTGGCGCCGGTGAGCCTGGTGATTGTGGATGAAACGGCCAGGCCAAGGGCAGTCGCGGCGAGTAAGCCCATCGCGAGCAGTACGATCACCAGCGCCACACCTGCTTCGGGCTTCGGCGCACGCTTCACCATGCGGCCTCCCGATTACGCAGCGCCACGACCATTCGGACCTGGACATCGGGAACCCAATTCCGTGCCTGAGTTGCGGTTCCGCCCTGGCGAAACAGAAACCCCGCCGGTCCCCGGAAGTCGGCAGATGGCGCCTGCACCCGAAGCGTCCAGGTCAGAAGAGCGGCTGCCAGAGGGTTTGCCGTGTCGGTCGTCGCTGTGAACTCGACGACGTTGTCGAGCACCGGCTGCTCGGCGCCCCCGCTCGAGATGCGAACGAGCCGCCGTGAGCCGTCAGGACCTGGGCGCGTTCCGTATGTCACCGTCATGAGTTCCGACAGGACGGCGCCCGCAGGGAACGCCGCAGGAAGCGGGGGGGCAAGCGACACCGCGCCTTCGGCGGTTCCGTCGATCACCGCCAGGTGTGCTGTCGTCTCCGTGTAAAGCACGGCCGGCTGCCCAGGGCGAAATCCGCAAGACGGGCCACCCGTCGCGCACCGCGACGTCGTCTCGAGCGGCAACCAGACATTCCCTGCCGCCGCTTCGACCGACAGTGTGCCTTGTGCGGCGAGATGGGGTACGGACGTGACGCGTATGGCGGTGGCGGGAACGGCGACCTCACCGCTCTCGAGGTCGCGTAGCGGCACAACCGGCGGCAGGACGCGGGCGAGCCGGGTGCCGGGCAATGCGATGGCCGCGTCGCTGCCCGCCGCCCGCAGGTCAGCCGCCACCTGCTGAATCGCGGTGCGCGTGCCAGCGTCCATGTCCGCATTCGCGCCGGCGCGCTCAATGACCGTGCCCAGTGGCGCGACCAGGGCGGCAAGGGCGCCGCTGATGGCCATGACCAGTGCGGCGGCCATCAGCAGCTCGATCACGGAGAAGCCGCGGGCGGTCATGGCTTCCTCGTCCGCAGCGCCCAGACGCACGCCTCCGGTGCGCCCCCGGCACGGCCGGTCGAGTAGACGCACACCTGAAGCACCAGGGTGTCCGGGTCAAGAGCGCTGAGCGGTGCGATCGCCCAGCGTCGCCGATAGTGTGGCTCGTCGTCCGGAGGCGCTGACGACCCAAAGCGATCCAATCGCTCGACGTAACCGTCGAGGTCCTCCACGAGGGTCGATGGCGGCGAGGTTGCCAGTTCAGCACGGCTGACGCGGCTCCCGTCCGCGTCGAAGCGCCAGGCAAGGCCACGCAGCTCCTCGAGCTTCGCCTGGGCGAGCATCAGTGCTGTAGCTGACTGGCGCGTCATGACCGCCTGCGCCGAGGCGACGGCAACCAGATGGGCAAATCCCACCACGGCGATGGCGATGAGCAGCGAAGCGATCAGCGCTTCGATGAGGGCGAATCCGCGTGATTCTGGAGGCGACATGCATGTCGTTAGTGCAAGCAGCGGACCTCACGCTCAAAACCTGCCGGCGCACGATTTTCCGCCGGTATTGCCCGGATCTCGGGTGGCACGCTTCTGAAGAAGTGAAGGAATTGCGATGTCTCGCGTCGCGAGTGCGCGCAGAAATCGCAAGGATGCACACCTATTCCCGGACGAGTCCTAAGGGGTTGCGGCGGCGGCGGCGAGTGCCTCGAGCAGCGCTTTCACGCGCGGCGCTTCGGTATCATTCGGGGCAACCTCGAGAAAGCGCTCGAACGTCACGCGTGCGCGGTCCGACTGTGCGGCCCCAACGTAGGCCGTCCCAAGGGTAATGAGAAAGTCGTGCTCCTCCGGCGCCGCAGCCACCGCGTCCTCGAGGGCGACGATCGCGCCCGGGTAATCCCGGACGCGCAAGAGCGCCAACCCGAGGTTGTACAGCGTCGCGTGATCACCGGGAAACATCGTCGCCGCAGCGCGATAATCGGCGATGGCATCGGTCCAGCGGTTCAGGAGCCCGAACGCGCGTGCACGGTTGAAACGATACGCCCAGCGCTGCCCATCCAACCGGACCGCTTCATCGAAGTGCGGCAACGCCTCGGCCGCGCGGCCCTGGCGGACGAACAGTTGCCCGAGGTTGTTGCGCGCTTCGGGATCGTTTGGCGACGAAGCAACCGCCGCCTCCAGTTGCGTCAGCGCCGTCGCATAATCGCCTTGTGAGTACGCCGCCGCGGCATACCGTTTGGAGTCCTCCGTCTGGAACGACACGGTCGTGCCCACCGTTGCCACCGGCGAGCCGTTCGGGACAGGCAGATTCACTGGGGCCGCCGAAGGTGATCCTGCTGCCGGCGCGGCCAGGGTCGCCCCCGGCGCTGGCGAGCCGCCGCTCGAGGCGATGACGATTGCGAGAACGGCGACAAGCCCTATGACGCTCCCGACTCGCCAGTGGCGCGCAATCCTGCCGAAGGCGTCGCTTGCAGGTCGCGGTGACCGTTCGGCCGACTCCGGCAGCAGCACTCGGCAACGGGGGCATCGTACCCACCGCGACCGCAACTTCTGCCCACATTGCGGGCACTCGCTCAACATCGGACTTAGGCCCTTACTTGACCGAACGCCACGACAGGATGCGGACACCCGCCTGCCCGACGCCGTTGTTGAAGTCGTCCGGGTCGCCAAACATCTGAATGTTGTCGCCGGTCGTGAAGACCAGATGCTGATCGACGATGAAGGGCGCCGTGGCACGGACACCGGCCGTCGAGAAGACCTTCTGGCTGTCCGGGGATGCCTTCTTGCCTCCGCCGCTCGAGGTCGTTGCCGTGAGCTTGCCGTCGTTGTTCGTGTCGTAGGCCGGGCCACCGGTGAACGTGAAGGCGTACAGATTCGCGCTATACGGCGTGCAGGGTGTCGTCACGTTGTAGGTCGTCGTCGTGAAGAACACAATGTCGCCGGCGACGGCGGGAAACGACGTCACTTTCTCTTCGCCGGCCGCGCCGTTGATGGGCTCGAGCAGAATTTCGGCCTTTTTGGTTGCGCTCGCTCCGTTGTCCAGCAAGACGAGCAGACTGGATGTCTGGGGTTTGTTGGCAGCGTCGGGCGACGGCAGCAAGTCGCTGCCGGTACCCAGAAAAATATGCTGCTTGGTATCGACGTAGACCGTCGCCATCGACGCGAAGAGCGGGTAATCAGCGCCCACGCTGTACAACTGCGTCGGCGTCGACACCGTCACGGCGGTGCCGCTGAGGCCGAGCGTGAATCTCCAGACTCTGCCATCCAGATCTCCGATGTACGCCGAGGTGATGAACCGCTGATCGAGCGGACCGGTGGCGACCGGATCCATCTGCAGCGCGTTCTTCATCCTGCGGCAGTCGTTGATCGTGCGACAGTCGTCGACGGTTTCGGCATTCGTATCGGCGCCGACATCGCGCGGCGTCCCGAGCACGTTGCCTGTCGCGACATCGAACACATAGAACGTGGTGCCGGCGCGCGCGACGCCGGTCCGGTAGGCGCTCTGGATCGAGTACTTCAGAAAGCCGGACCCCACCACCATCACGTACGGACCCGTTTCGTTTTGCACCTGCCCAATCGCCGGGTCGGACCACGTTTCGCCCATCGCCTGCTCGGCGGCGGAGGCCGTGGGCTTGAGCTCGCCGTACGGCGCCACTGGCGTCATGATCGTGGTGTCAAAGCTGGTGTTGAGCGGGAAACTCCACTTCCACGCGATGGCGCCAGGGTTGGCAAAGTAGGCGAGCAGGGCCGCTTCATTTGACGAATCCTCGGACACGTAATCACTGATGTTGTCGAGCGTCACATCGAGCGTGTTGTAAAACGTGCCACCAGGGCCCTGGCCGAAGAACAAGTAGGTCCGCCAGTTGGCGCCGATCCTGACGTCGGAGATCTTCGGCGAGCTGTCCACGTAGTACTTGAACGCATCGAGCGACTGCCCTGAGCGCAGGGCCTCGAGCTTCGGGAGCAGGTTGAACGGAATGAACGCCCACACCTCAACGCCCGTGCGCGCGTCGAGCGCGTGGATCATGCCGTCGTTCGCCCCGACGAAGATCAGTGCGCGGCGTTTCTTGTTGCCTTCCGAAAAGGCTGGATATTCCGGATCAGGCGGCGGATCGAGCGAAGGCGGATCCATGAACGCGGGCGTCGAGCCGGCAATCGCACCCATCGGCAGGTTACGGATGTACTCGATGAGGGTCGCGGCATCGGCGACATTCAGATACGGGTCGAGCAACCCGGCGTTGCCGGCCACGAAGGGCACCAGCGTGGCACTGCCGGGCAGCACGGTGAAGATGTTGCGCGACCCGGCGGGCGGCGCGGAGTTTTCCCAGAGCCGCGATCCATCCTGGGCGAACCGATACCCCGAAGGTTTGGTCGTGTCCGGAATCGGTTTGTAGACGCGGAACGCACGAAGTTTAGCGTCAAAGCCTGGCAACTGGAACGCCGACGTCACGAGCACATTGGCGCGCTGCGGAATGACCGTCGAGTCGTTGAACAGGTACGTCTCACTATCCGGCAGCAGCTCGGTGCCCGTCGCGGTGAGCTTCGTGGCGCCGCGAAGGTTGACGGTTCCCACGATGGGGCTGGTCACCTGATACTCCCCGTACGGCCCGAACGGCAGATCGGCGGTCGGCGCCGTGTTGAATGTGGTCGAGGGCACGAACGCGTGCTGCACGGCCAGGTTGACGCCTCTCACGGCTTCCGAAACCGGAGGAGTCGGATTCGCGGTCGTTGCGTTGGCAAGCGCGCCCTCTACCATGGCTTTGGTGATCTCGAAGTACTGACCGCCGCTCTCCGACGCCACGGACTGCAGGGTGGTCGCCTCGGACGCTGATGGTGACAGTGCGATGACGTAGATCGGTACTCTTCGCCCATTGACATTCTTGAAAGTGCCGGCCTTCGCCACGAGATCCTGGGAATTGATCGTCCCTTCGCCGCCACCCACCACGAGTACGACAATGGTGTTGCGGCAGCCACCAGCGGCCGCATCGGCATTGATGAGCGTGTTGGCGTGCGCACGGGCATCGTCCAGCAGCAGCCCGACGGGAGCATCGACACTGGTCTTCGAGTCGTTTCCTGCGGGCAGCAGGGCGCCGCCAGTCCCAAGCTCCCTTCCGAGTA
>DATKDY010000377.1:0-13120 GCA_035512515.1 Vicinamibacterales bacterium | reverse complement strand
GTACGAGGTGCAGACGGCGAGCACGGCGATGCAGCCGGACGCCATGCCGGCGCTGGCCCGGGCCCTTGTCGATGCGGGGCGCCAGAACCTCCACGCGGTCCGCTTGCGCATGGCCACTCACTTCGAACGGGCGCTGAGCTGGCCCGCCATCGGCCGCACCGCGACGGATATCTGTCGCGATTCGGTGTCTCACAGGCGTGCGCTATGCCGATAGACGTGTCTGTGATCGTGCCCACGTTCAATCGCCTGGCCTATTTGCGGGAGGCCATTGAATCCGTGCTGGGGCAGACGATCCGCGATTGGGAGTTGCTCGTGGTCGACGATGGATCAACCGACGGCACCATCGAGTATGTGGGTGGCATCGCCGATCCGCGGGTGCGTCTCATTCCCCTCGCGCACTGTGGAAGGCCCGCCCGTGTCAAAAACGTCGCCCTCCGCGCGGCGGTCGGCCGCTACGTCGCGTTCCTCGACTCGGACGATGCGTGGGAGCCGACCAAGCTGGAACGACAGGTCGAGGCGCTGCGGCAGAATCCGCGCGCGGGCTGGAGTTACACCGACGTCACGCGTGTGAATTCGAGCGGCGATCGGTTGCCAGAGGGCGGCATCCAACCGTGGCGTGATTGCTCGGGGCGTATCCTGGCCGAACTGCTTCGGATGAATGCGCTGGTGGCCACGCCGACCGTTGTCGCCGAACGATCGCTGGTGGAAGAGGTCGGCGGGTTCGACGAGTCGCTGGACTATAACTTCGACTACGACCTGTGGTTTCGCATCGGCGCGATCAGCGACGCGCGCGCCGTGCCCGAGCGTCTCGCCCGCGTGAGAGTGCACGACGGCGCGCGCACCATCGATCGCTTCGCGGTACATCGCAGCTGGGTGCGCGTTTACGAGAAAGCGGCGGCAGCCGCGGCCGATCCCGGGATCAAGACCGTCTGCAGGGCCCGCAGCACGTATCACCGGATGACATCGGCTTCGCTGGCTGCGGAT
Source organism: Vicinamibacterales bacterium (assembly GCA_035512515.1). Lineage (GTDB taxonomy): Bacteria > Acidobacteriota > Vicinamibacteria > Vicinamibacterales > UBA2999 > JACCSI01. The sequence goes on along the minus strand of DATKDY010000377.1, from coordinate 12,136 downwards.
GGCGGACGCGCCGTCGAAGCAGTTCGAGGCTTCGCTGCGGCCGTGATGCGGGATCCGCTGTCGGGCTCTTTGTGGCGCTGTCTTGCGGGCCGGGCGATTCCCCGATCGCTAGGTCGCAATCTGGGCTTGTCGCGCAAAAAAGCCGATGATCAGATAGGCTAACCGCTCACCGCGGTGCAGCGTTTGACCCAGACCCCTTCGCGTCCTGGTGGACATCACCGTTGAAGGCAAGCCGATCAAGGCGCTGGCGCAGCCGACCAAACACGGGTGGCTGTTTGTTCTCGATCGCCGATGACCGACATGGTAAATGGACGGCAGCACATCGGCGTTGCCATCAGCGGAGCGGGTGTTCCCCGGGAGCTGATCGTTTTCAGAACGCCTTCGAAGTAAGCCCGATGGCGTAAGGGTGAAGCTGGTGTCACTGATCGAAGATCCCGAACTCAACGAAGTCAGCGCCCTGGGCGAAGTCGTCCCCGCGTTTTCCGGGCTTCACGTCCTCGAGATCGGCTGCGGTGATGGACGTCTGACGCGCCGGTATGCGACCGAGGCCGCGTCGGTGGTGGCCATCGATCCGGACGCCGGCGCGATCGAAGACCTCCGCCGCGCGCTGCCGCACGTGGACGCACGCGCGATGGGCATCGAGCAGCTTGCGCTGCCACCACACAGCGTGGATGTCCTGCTGTTCGCCTGGTCCTTATGATGAATTCCCGCTGAGGGCATGGTCGATGCCCTACGCCGCGCGCGCGAGATGACACGGCCGGACGGTTGTGTCATTGACCTGCATCCGACCGCCGAACGGGCGGGTGTGCTGGTCGGTAACACCGCGGCGGGCGTCGTCAGCGCCGGTGACGCTCCCGAGCGTCACCAGGCGGCCAGCGACGCCATAGACACGGTGGTCGCCGGAGGATTGTTTGTCCTGCAGCGTGGCTTCGAGTTCGATTTCTCTGTCTACGCGGACACGATCGACGAACTGCAGGAACACATCCTCGAAGACTGGCGCAACGCGCGCATTGACGACGAAACGATGGCGCGTGCGCGGATGCTGCTGAAGGCTGCGCCGACCATTCGGCCGCGCGTGCGGGAACGGATCCGCATCACGCACCTGCGGCCCACGGGCTCGTTCAACCGAAGCGAGTCCGGCAATACGAGCACGGCATGACAGCAACACTCGGGCGCGCTGCCCTTACGCTCCCACCTGCCCACCTGCCCACCTGCCCACCTGCCCTACCTGCCCACCTGCCCTACCAGCCCTACCTGCCTCATTTACGGCGTCGCTGCCGGCGGCACGCGGCGCCTGGTCACCTGTTCGAACGCATAGGCGAGCCCCAGCAGCCGCGGTTCACTGCAGGCCGCTCCCGTGAAGCTCACCCCATAGGGCGCCGGCTTGGCGTCAAACCCCGTCGGAAATGGCGGCGTCGGCTCGTTGGGTACCATCGCGAACGGCACCATCACGCTCGGGTAACCGGGGCGCGCCGCGATGCCGGCGCCGCTCGATCCCGGAAACAGCAGCGCGTCCAGCTGGTGCTCGGTCATCACGGCGTCGATCCCGTTGGTCGTCGAGACGAGCAGGTCTCTCGCCATGTCCGCCTCATATCGCGGGCGGTCCTTCTCGAGATCGACTTCGTCCGAGATGTCGAGCCGCGACTGCCCATACCGGATGGCGCCCCCTCTCAGATGCGCGAGATTCCATTCACGCAGCTCGGTGAGCGTCTTCACCGGGGCGGTCGGACCGAGCGTGGCCAGCCACTTGTTGAAGTCGCGCTTCATGCCGTATTTGACAACGATGGTGCAGTGCGCATCGTTGCCGCGCACGTCGCCCGCGCCGCCACAGAAGCTCCAGTCGAGGATCGTCTTCGACGGATCCGTTTCCAGCACGCTCGGAATGTCAGCGGGATCGACAATGACCGCACCCTGCTGAATCAGGATTTCGATCGCGTCGTTCATGGCTTGTGCCTGCGCCGGGCTGAGGCCGCCGCGCGGTTCCTTCGCGAACGGCACCGTGACCTTGTCGTAGTAGAACGCGCGCGGGATGCCGATGCGCGCGCCGCGCAGTGCGTCGGGTTTCAGAAACGGCGTGTAGTCGTTTCCGGGCGGTGGTGCACAGCGTGTCGTTGCGTCATCGTTCGGATCGGGGGTCGTGCCTTCGAGCACGCCGAGCAGGATCGCGGCATCGGTCACCGTCCGCGCCATCGGGCCGGCTGAGTCCTGATCGGCGGTGATGGGAATGACGCCCCAACGACTGATGCGGCCAACCGTCGGCTTCACCGCCGCGAGCATCGAGACATTGGACGGTCCGAGGATCGATCCCGACGTTTCGGTGCCGACGCTTGCCGCCCAGAGGTTTGCCGCGGTGCCGCTGCCGGAGCTCGACCCCGCGGGCGTGAGTGCGGGCCGGCCGTCCGCCGTGTCGGGGCGTGGATCGCGTCGCGGATCGTAGGGGTTGAAGCCCTGGCCGCTCACCGCGTTGTAATTGCCTGGCGCCGGCGTGGGCGCGCCCGCGGTATACCCCGCGAGCTCAGAGAGCGTCGTCTTGGCGAGGATGATCGCACCGGCCGCGATCAGGTTCTTCGTGAGCGTCGCCTCGTACGGCGGGATGAAGCCGTCGAACGCCAGGGCTCCGCCTGAGGTGGGCATGCTCGTCGTGTGGATGTTGTCTTTGAGCGCAATCGGAATGCCGTGCAACGGGCCGCGCACGCGCCCAGCCGTGCGCTCGCGATCGCGCTCGTCGGCGTCCTTCAACGCGTTGGCGTTGACGTAGACGACCGCCCTCAGCATCGGCTGGTACATCCCGATTCTGGCGAGATACATCTGAACCAGTTGGCGAGAGGTGAGCCGGCCCTGTTCCATCGCCTCGCGCATCTCGGGGATGGTGGCTTCGATGAACTCAAAAGCCTGCGCCTCTGGCGTTGCGGGCCGCGCGCACGCGGCGGCGGCCGCCAACGCGAGCACGCAGACGGCAAGACAGCGTGACGACATGCCGCAGATGTTACAAGCGGACAGGACTCGCATGGAGGCGATGCTACTACAGTCGAGCTTTGGCGACGCAGCAGGTCAACGCCGCGACGGGCGGTGTCGTAATCTACCAAGGTCACCGAGTCCGAATCATCCGAATCATTGGAGGTGTGTCGTGATCAAGCTCTTTCTGCTCGCCGCTGCCGGCCTGCTCACCGCGTCGGCCCCGCCGGTCGCCGCGCAAGACGCCAGCGCCTTTGACCTCAAGGAGTGGGCCGTCGAATGGGGCGGCCGCACGCGCGATCCGGCGGTCGCGCCGGACGGTAAAGTGTGGTTCGTCGGCCAGGCCGGCAACTACCTCGCGGTGTTCGATCCTCAGACCGGGCAGTTCAAGCGCTTCGAGATCGAGGAAGGGACCAATCCGCACACGCTCATCGTGGACGACAAGGGCGTCGTGTGGTACGCCGGCAACCGTAACGCCCGCATCGGCCGGCTCGATCCGGCCACGGGCCAGATCAAGACGATCATGACCGGCGAGGCGCGCGACCCGCACACGATGGTGTTCGACGGCAAGGGCCACATCTGGTTCACCTCACAGGGCTCGAATCGCGTCGGACGGTTGAACATGGCCACCGAGAAGGTCGATCTCGTCACGCCGAACGAGCAGCCATCGAACCCCTACGGCATCGTGATGGACACGCAGGGCAATCCGTGGGTGGCGCTGCTGCGGACGAACACCGTCGCGAAGATCGATCCGAACACGCTGGCTGTGACGCGTTTCAACCAGGCGGACGAGAAATCGCGTTCACGGCGTCTCGAGGTGACGTCGGACGGGATGATCTGGTACGGCGACGAAGCGCGCGGCTATCTCGGCCGCATCAATCCCGCCACGGGCGAGACCCGCGAGTGGCAGGCGCCCGGCGGGGCGGACGCCCGGCCGTATGCGCTCACCAAGGATGATGAGGGGCGCCTCTGGCTTTCGGAAACCGGTCCCGAGAAGCGCCTTGTCGGCTTCGACCCGAAGACCGAGCGGTTCTTCGCCACCATCCCGGTGAGCGGGACCATTCGGCACATGTTCTTCGATCCGAAGACGAAGATGCTGTGGTTCGGCACCGACGCCAACAAGATCGGCCGTATCGTCACGCGGAAAGCGACTTCGTGACGTCACGCGTGGCGGTCGCCTGCGCCGCGACGCTTCTCGCGGCCGCCACGCCCATCGTCGCGGCAGGATGGCGCAGTTCGCCGGCGCCGAGGGCCGCGCCTGTGAGCACAGTACTACCAGCGGCTGCGTACGCGGAGGGCGCCCCGCCAGGTTTCTCCGGCGGCTTCAGCGAGCAGTCATGCCATGCCTGCCACTTTCACGCGGAGGTCAACTCGGGTCAGGGTCGCGTCGCCATTGCCGGCGTGCCCGAGCGCTTCGTCGCGGGCACCCGCTATCCGCTCACCATCACGCTTGCGCGGTCCGGCATGGCGCTCGGCGGCTTCCAATTGACGGCGCGCTTCACAGACGGAGGTGCTCAGGCCGGCGTGCTTGCTCCTGCGCCGGGCGAGGAGGAGCGCATCCGCGTCGATGTGCAGGGCGATGTCCAGTACGTTGGCCAGCGACGGCAGGGTACCGCGCTGCCAGCGCCCGACACGGCCCGCTGGGCGGTTGTCTGGACCGCACCGGAGACGAGCGCCCCGGTCACCTTCCACGTGGCGGCCAACGCGGCGGACGGCGACGGGAGCGTCGAGGGTGACTACATCCACAGTGCCGCGGCGCAATCAGCGCCGCCCGGACACTGAGATGGCAACACGCTGAGAAGCTCACGAAGCTCACGAAGACGAAGGAGATCTCATGGGCTTGCTGTCCGGGTTACTCGGAAACGCGTCGGCAGCCGACACGGCCGACGTCGAAGAAGGCCTGGCGCGTATTCTCGCGGATGGCGAGCGCATCGAACAGGCGTTTCGATTGATTCGTGACCTCGTGGTCTTCACCGAGCGGCGGCTCATCCTCGTCGATCGTCAGGGCTTGACGGGCCTCAAAACCGAGTACCACTCCATCCCCTATCGTGCGATTTCGCACTTTTCCGTCGAGAGCGCGGGCGCGCTGGACCTCGAGGCGGAATTGAAAGTGTGGATCTCGGGGACCGAACAACCCATCCAGAAGCAGTTCTCGCGCGGGCGCACGATCTTCGACGTGCAGAAAGCGCTCGCGTCGCACGTCGGCCGGTAATTGAACGCGTGATACGGCGCGAGGCCGTTCGATGCGACGTTGCCGGAGACGCGTTTGGTCTTGCCCATGTACTCGACACCTGCTACCGTCGATACCGCCTCGATGTCAGCGACGCTCAGGCCGCACGCTCTGCATCGAGGCCGTGAAAGAGAGGGTGAGTCATGTCAAGACCCGCGCGAGTAATCGTCGCCGCCGTGATGGCCGTTGGCCTTTCGGCGTGCTCGTCTGCCCCGGCCCGCACGTTCGGCAAGCCTGAGACCGACAGCATCCATCAACTGATTGCGGAGTTCGTGGACGTTTACAACGCCAAGGACGCCACCAAGACGGCACTCCTGTTCACCGACGGTGGAGTCGTGATGCCACCGAATGCGTCAGCGGTGCGCGGAACCGAGAACGTGCGCATCCACTACCAGAAGCGGTTCGATCAGGGCGCGTCGGATCTGTCGGTCGAGGCGAACACGATTGCCGGATCGGGTTCGCTCGCGTTTGCCAGCGGAGATTACCGGTTGAACATGGCCCCGCCCGGCGGCGTGGCTCAGCGCGACCGCGGGAAGTTCATCTTCATCCTGCGCGAGCTGAATGGCAGATGGCGTCTCGATCACTTGATGTTCAGCAGCGATTTTGCCCCTGGGGGGCCAGACAGTCGCTGACTCGTCCCAGCTCGTGGTTCGCAGGAGGCCACTGATGGCTCGTCACCGCCTTCCGAACCGCATCATCGGCGTAGTGCTGGCGTGGGCGGCGGCAGGTTGCTCCGCAACGCCTGAGTCCGCCTTCGATTAGATTGGCCGCCGCGCAGGCTCTGCCGGAATTGCCGCCCGCTCGTCAATCCTGCAGGATGTCGCCAACACACATGTGGAAATCCGGCAGCACGTCTGACGTCAGCGGCGTCTGGTAATCGACCGCGTACCGGCGAACGGGGCGTCCGTCCACGGTGCGACGCAGCTCGAAGCGCTTCGCGATCTGATGCAGCAGCCAGATCTCCCGGACGCCGTACTCAGCGAACAGCTCGAGCCGCTGCTCCAGCAGGCCGATGCGTGGGTTTGGCGACAGAACTTCCAGGATCATGTCCGGCGCGCCAACGATCCTCTCTTGAATGATGCGCGACCGTTTCTGCGACACGAACAGCAGATCCGGCTGCAGCACGAGCGCACGGGTGTGAGTGCGATCAGGGTCCTTAGGTCAGGCGTGCGGCGCCCACGACCTGTCGCCCGGCGCGTACGGCACACATGGATCGAAGCGGCCGGGCGACTCCACATACCGCTGCGCCTGCGTGCAGCCGATCTCCGATGTGAAATAGCCGAGCAAGGCCAATTCCTTCATCATGCGGAAGTAGTGGGCAGGCGCGTCAGCCGCACGGGGCGCCGGCGCGGGCGCCCGCGAGCGAGGGGCTGACGACCGCGCCTCCATGAATGCCCGCTGCTCCCGATCGAGCTGTTCGAGCAGGGCGAGCCGCTGCTCGGGGCTGGCCTGCATGAACGCGGCGCCGTGGGTTCGCCGGCACTCCTCGTCCAACAGCCGCATGCCGTCACGGAACACCTGTTGGTTTGCCGGAGTGTACGCCGCCGTCACCATCAGCGCCATGAACGCGCCGGTGCGAGCGGCCTTCGCGCCCGGCGTGCTCGTCTCCGGCAGCAGTGTCTCGGCCACTTCATCGAGCAATGCCACGTCGGCCGCCGTGAACTCCCCGACGCCGATGGTAGTCGCCAGGTTCTGCGCGGCCAGGTCGAACGTTGCGGACAGGAGGTGGTCGCCGCCGAGGAGCCCGACACCGCCGAAGACCGCGATCACGCGTTCAATGGCATCACGGCGAGTCATGAGTGTGTCCATCGATGCTGACCTCTAATCTTGGAACCCTGGAACCCTGGAACCCTGGAACCCTGGAACCCTGGAACCCTGGAACCTTGGAACCCTGGAACCTTGGAACCGTGTCACAGGTTACCGCGCGTGAGCTCCTGCACGGCGAAATCCGCCGCCCGAGCCGTCAGCGCCATGTAGGTGAGCGAGGGGTTCTGACATGCGGCTGATGTCATGCAGGCCCCGTCGGTGACGAAGACATTGGGACAATCCCAGACCTGGTTGTGCGCATTGAGCACCGAGGTCTTCGCGTCACGTCCCATGCGCGCCGTTCCCATTTCATGAATGCCCATGCCAGGGAAGTACTGGTTGTCGAAGACGCGCACGTCCTTGACGCCGGTGGCCTCGAGCATCTCGGCCATGTCGTTCATCATGTCGCGGCGCATCAGGCGCTCGTTTTCGCCGATCGCGCAATCGATGGCCAGGACCGGCAGTCCCCACTTGTCCTTGCGGCTTGCGTCGATCGAGACGCGATTGTCGTGGTTGGGGAGCATTTCGCCAAAGCCCGTCGCGCCGATGCGCCATGGACCTGGCGTCGCCATCGCGTCCTTGAATGCCGCGCCGACGCCGAGTTCCGCCACCGCACGCTCCCACCCCTGTCGGCTGGCACTGCCCTGATAGCCGAAACCGCGCAGGTATTCGCGCTGGTCGCCGAACAGGTTGCGAAAGCGAGGGACGTAGAACCCCGTCGGACGCCGCCCGTACATATAGCGATCGTCGAGGCCTTCCAAGCGGCCGTTGGCGCCGCAGCGGAAGTGGTGATCCATCAGGTTGTGTCCGAGCTCGCCGGAGCTGCTCCCGAGTCCGCCGGGCCACACGTCGGTGGCCGACCGCATCAATAGCCACGTGGAGTTGAGGGTCGATGCGCAGAGGAACACGAGCCGTGCCGAGACCTCCGTGGTTTCGCCCGTGACGGCATCGAGTACGCGGGCGCCCGTCGCGCGCCGCCGATGGCGATCGAAGGCGACCTCGGTCACGATCGCGAACGGCTTCAGCGTGAGCCGCCCCGTCGCCATCGCTGCCGGCAGCGTCGAGGACTGCGTGCTGAAATACGCGCCGAAGGGACATCCGAGCCAGCACGCGTTGCGATACCGGCACGCGCCCCGGCCGGCCACGGCCTGGGTCAGGTTGGCCGCGCGGCCCGGGATGATCCGTCGCCGGCCGTCGAACAGCGTTGCAAGTCGCTCGGCGACGCCCGTCTCGCCGCAGTTGAGCGGCATCGGCGGCAGGAACTCGCCGTCAGGCAGTTGGGCGAGTCCCTCGCGCGATCCCGAGATGCCCGCATGCCGTTCGACGTGATCGTACCAGGGTGCGAGATCCGCGTAGCGGATCGGCCAGTCGACGGCGATGCCTTCGCGCGCGTTGGCCTCGAAGTCGAAGTCGCTCAGCCGATAGCTCTGACGTCCCCACGTCAATGATCGGCCGCCGACCTGATAGCCGCGGTACCAGTCGAAGCGCTTGACCTCGGTGTACGGCGAATCCTCGTCCGACGCCCACCAATCGAGGTTCTTCTCGTTGAGCGGGTAGTCCCGCCGCAACACCGGATAAGCGTCCTCCATCGCGCGTGTGCGCCCGCCGCGATGCGGATATTCCCACGGGCCTTTGCCGGCGTTGACGTAATCCTTCACGTGCTGCACGTTCTTGCCACGCTCGAGAAGCAGGACACGCAGCCCGCGCTCGGTGAGTTCTTTGGCGGCCCAGCCGCCCGAAATTCCGGAGCCCACGACGATGGCATCAAAGGCTTCGGGCTGGCGCGGCATCATGTGTCTCCTGGATCTCGCGGTTACACGTCGCAGAGTTCGACGGCTTCACGCAGCGACGCCAACGGCTCGCGCACCGGCACGAATTCGTGGGCGAAGTAGCCGCCAAACCCCGTCTCCGCGATGGCGCTTGCGATCGCGGCGTAGTTCAATTCCTGAGTGGCGTCGATCTCGTTGCGTCCGGGCACGCCGCCGGTGTGGTAGTGCGCGATCCACTGCTGATGATCGCGAATGGTGCGGATGACGTCGCCTTCCATGATCTGCATGTGGTAGATGTCGTACAGGAGCTTGACGCGCGGCGAATCCACCGCCGCGACGACCGCCACGCCGAAGGCGGTCCGATCGCCCTGGTAGTCCTTGTGATTGACTTTGCTGTTCAGCAACTCCACACACACGGTGACGCCGTGGTCTTCGGCCACGCGCTTGACACGGTTGAGAGCCGCCACGCAGTGCGCCCGCGCCTCCGCGTCGCTCCGCCCGCGACGGTTGCCGAAGAAGGTAATGACGTTCGGCACGCCGGCGCGGGCCGCGAGCGGGATCCCGTTCTGCAGGCTGCTGACGATCGCGTCGTGATTGGCCGGATCGTTCAGGCCGTGCTCGATCGGGCCGCCGAGGCCCGAGCCCATCGAGCAGGCCAGGCCGAACTCCCGCGCCACCGGCCACTCGTCCGGTGTCAGCAAGTCGATGGCCGGGAGCCCCAGCGCGGCCACCGCGCGGCAGAACTCGCGAAGGGGAATGCGCGCATAGCACCACCGGCACACCGACTGCTCGAGGCGTCCGCGCGTCACGGCGGTGACCGGCTGGCCGGCGCCGGCAATCGTCGACACGCCACCTGTGAGGGCGAGCGCCGATGCGCGAGCCAGGAGTTGACGCCGGCTGATCTCGTCGGACACGTGACGGTCCCTCCACACGCTGAAAGCCGGCAGCGCTGTCAACTGACCGCTGACGGCCGAACGCGACCTAACCAGCCAAGGGCTCTGCCCCTTGATATCCCCTGGGGGAGACCTCTTGGCTGGTTAGCTATTACTCTCGGCGCGCTCCGCGCGCCCAGACCGTCATGCGGACCCACAACGGGTACAAAATTCTCGTTTCGGGCCGCATAACGGTCAAAATGTCGTCCGGCTCTCCAGCTGCTTCGCAATCGCCTCGCGGCTGCGCAGGATCGGCCGCATCTTCTTCTGCGACGCGAGCGCCAGCTGATCGTCGACGTGCCTCGACCCCACGCGCGACCAGTTGCCGTAGCCGAGGAGCGCCTCGCCGGTGGGCGGGCCGGTTTTTGAAAACTCGATGACCGCGTAGAACGTATCGCCGCTTTGAATCTGCGCCTTGCCGTTGACGAACGGACCGGTTCCAATCGTGCGGATGCCGCCGAGCGTGCTGGGCATGCCGTTGCCCGGCAGATCCAGGGAGCCGCGGCGCAGGCGAATCACGTCCCCCCAGACGACGTGCATCGTGTCGTACTCGTCTTCCAGGCGGACGGCTTCGCGCTCCAGTAGCGCCACCGCTTTCGCTGGATCGGCGAAGCCGCGTGGCGTCGTCAGCGGCTGGCGCGGATCCGGGCCGACCGCGTAGCCGCCGATGTTCTGGAAACCGCCACCCGCGCCTTGCACGAAGCGCAGGAACAACAGGGTGCCGTCGCTGGTGGTTTCGCCCTGACGATCCCACCTGGCGAGGATCTCGCCGGCTTGCTTCGCCTTGGCCGATCCCAGCGCTCGCGCCGCAGCGACGAGATCGTCCACGAAGTGATCGGCGATCTCGCTGCGGGTCGAGAGCTTCATCGTCTTCAGATCCGCGAGCGTGATCTTTCCTGATTCCGACAGAAGCCGGATGCCGCGCTGCGCCCGCGGCGTATGGCTCGGCGGCGGTGCGATATACGCCGCGTACTTCGCGGGATCGAGCAGCATGGGATACGTGGACGTCCAGGGCGAGTCGTTGGCGTTCTGAACCCAGCCCGTCGGCGGATCGAGCACTTGCGGCAGCTCGTCGAAGGGCACGATCTCGTCGCGCGCGATCAGGTCCGATCGATCGCCGGGTACGACGCCGTTCCAATACGCGTGATTGCCCTCGGTGCGGACCGGAGATGCCGCGTTATAGACATACATGATGTGCCCATCACGATCCGCGTACATCGTGTGGAAGATCGGCAAGTGCTGCATCCGCATCGCCTCGCGAAATTCCTCGAGGTTCTTCGCGAGACCCATGCGCCAGAACTGCTCGAACATCCGCGGCCGATCGGCGGGGACGACGCGCAGCGCCACCGTGACGCCGCGGCGATCGGAGAATACCGGCCCGTGCACCGACCGGCGGATCGTCAGTGGCTCGTCGCGCAGTGTGCCATCGGCCTGCCGCACCTTGACGATCTGCCGATCGACCTCGAAGGGCCGCGTCTTGCCGTCGAGCACGTAGCCGTCGCCCTGCAACGTGAGTCGATACACGTCGGCGCCGGTCGGTCCGTTGGTCGTCTGCGTCCAGGCGACGAACTCGGTGAAGCACTGCCGGAGCACGGGGAACCCGACCCACACAGCGCCGTACGACGTCACACCCGGAGCGGTGAGCTGGACTTCGAAATACGTATCGCTGTCGGCCCACGGCAAATGCGAATTGCTCAGCAGCATCGCGTTCCCGGACGCGCTCTTCGACGGGCCAATCGCCCATCCGTTCGACCCGTGCGTCTCGATCACTTCTTGTCGCGCCTTGCGGTAAACGTTCTGCTCACTGGTCAGCCAGTCGTAGTGAATGATGCGCAACCCGTGCGCGTAGACGTCTTCGGGCGTCAGCGGCAGCACGGCTCTGGCGAGCGGGCTCAGCACGTCGGGATGCTTGTCGGCCCACGCGTTGAGGCCGGCGGCAAACGCGCGGATCAGGCCGCCAAACTCCGGGCTCTGTTGCGCGGCCCACTGTCTGGCCTTCTGCGGGATGCCGTTGGTGCGCACCCAGCGGTCGCTGGCGAGAGAGGAATCCCCGTAGAACTCGGCGCCGCGGCCGCGCGCCTGCGCGTAGAGCCGCACGAGCAGCTCCGCGTGCGCCTCCATCTGGGCATATCCGTACGCATAAAACAGGCTTGGATGATCGGGCGCGAAGATGTGCGGAATGCCGTAGGTGTCCCAGAGGATCTCCGTGCCCTTCTCGGGAACCGCGGCGGCCCGGGACGCCGGGCTGACGGCGACGAGCGTGAGCGTGACGACGAGGGCGATCCGGGCACGGATGGACAAGCGTCGGTCGGCGTTCGGCATGGCGTTTCCTCTAGCGGGTCAGGAAATCCCGTTCTGCGAGTCGTGCCCTATATACTGCCGCGCTGCATTCAGAGCAAGCGCCAATCGCGTCTTTCTTATCGTGCCGCCGGTACGCCGTCAGG
>DATKDY010000376.1:0-2173 GCA_035512515.1 Vicinamibacterales bacterium | reverse complement strand
AAGGGCGATGAGGGGCGCCTCGACCGTGACGTAGGGTGCGACGCCGGATGGCAGGCTCGATTGCGCGACAAGCGGCGCCGCGAGCGCGATTGCGGCGATGAGGGCGCTAGCCTTCGTATGCACGCTTCAGCTCCGCCATGTCGGGCTTCTTCATGCCGAGCAGCGCCGACATCGCGCGGTCGGCCCTGGTGCGATCGGGGTCGTTGAGGATGTCGGCCATCCCGGCCGGCACCACCTGCCACGAGACGCCGAACCTGTCTTTCAGCCAGCCGCACTGCTGCGCCTTCGGATCGCCGCCGGGCGTGAGCTTGTCCCAGTAGTAGTCGATATCCTGCTGGGTCGCGCACATCACCTGCAGCGAGATCGCTTCGTTGAACGTGAAGACCGGTCCGCCGTTGAGCGCCGTGAACGGCTGACCGTCGAGCTCGAAGTCGACGGTCAAGACGGAGCCCGGGGGGCGCCCATGAATCTCCTGCCCGGCCTGGCCGTAGCGCGTGACGGTCTTGATGCGGGAATTCGGAAAGATGCCGACATAGAACGCGGCCGCGTCCTCGGCCTGATCGGCAAACCAGAGGCAGGGGGTGATCTTCTGAACGGTGGACATGGAGCCAGTATGCCTCAGCGCTCAGTTCATCGAGCGCATCGCGAAACTGAGAAACGTGTCGCGCTGGAACGTGCCGCCGACGATCAGCCGGTGAATCGAGGTGGTAAAGCGCAGATTGTAATAGTCCTGACCTCCGTAGTAGCGGACGAACACCCCTGCTCCGCCCCACTTTGCCGGAAGCGCGGCCAGCTCCAACCTGCCAATGAAGGACGGGACGTCCGGAACGTCGCCAAGGTATTCGAGCCGGCCGGCGATCTCGAGCCGGCCGAACCGCTGCTCAGGCCGCCACGCCGCCATGCCTTCGACGATCACACGCGTCGTCCCATAACGCTCCGCGAGCGCGCTCTCAATTGATCCGCCGAGATAGCCTACGGGGTTGATCTGAATTCCCGCGCCGATACGCCATTCCGATCGCGTCGCGTACTCGGTTTCCGGCGCGCCTTTGGAATCCAGGCGGAGCCGACCGTAGTGCACCAGCAGCTCGGCATAGTTGGTCGAGAAGCTGCCGTCGAGCAGGTTGACGGTCGCCGGGTCGCCTGGCGCCGGATCCACGCAGGGACCTCCCGGGGGCTCCGCGCGGGGAAGAAACAGGCAGTTGTTCTGGCCGTTCGAATGGTGGCCAAACGGCACGACGTCGAAAAGCCACATCCGAATCGGACCGCGCGAGTACGCGTCCTCATCATCTTCCGGCTTGACCCGCGACAGGTTCGCGAAGCGCGCGTGCTGCACCGTCACCTTCGGCATGTAGGAGGGCGTGCGTACCGGGCTCGAGTCCTCGCGAAACATGCGGAGCCGCACCATCGGCGTGATCGACGCCTGCCAGCCAGACGCGGCGCCGTCCTCGAGCACGCGCCGAGTCGAGCGTCCGACGGTATCGAGGACGATGACCCTCGGCGCGATCTGGCCCTCGAACACGAGGCCGTACTGCAGAAAGTTGAAGATGTACGAGCCGTCGGCATGGACGAGCGGCCGGCTGCCGCTCTGCGCGACGAACGGCGTATCCTGCGCGCCGGCAGGCGCCGAGGCGGCGGCCATTCCGGCACACGCGAGTGCGGCGATCGAGACGACGCGCGTCACTGCCCGTCCTCCGGGTCGATGATGGCCCTGGCCTTCGCCTTGGGGAACACGGCGTTGGATCGCAGCGGGCTGCCCGTCCTGTGCAGCGTAAAGACGTAGATGAACTGATCTTCGAAGTCCGAGGCAATTTTCTTCAGTTTCTTGTCGACGGCCAGAAAATCAGCGCCCGACTCGACATCGCAGATGAATGTGTCCGCGAGCAAATCGCAGGTGGCGCGGCCGGTAAACAGCGCGATGAGCACCATCCGGAGGTCGTCGATCGGTTTCGGGCCGGCGTTCAAATCGTAGGACAGCGTCGCATACATAGAGGAGCCTCCACCCGCAAGGGGCAACAGGGTTCGAGATGGCGCTGGGGGGTGGCGGGAGGAGGGTAACGCTACACTCCCCCGCGGTGCAACTTTCCGGCTGCTTCCGTGTTCGTAGATCAGTGACCGCAGGCGGGGCCCCGCGCCGGCAATGACGGACGTCGCCCGGTTCGAGGCGTTCGTCCGC
>DATKDY010000375.1:0-3525 GCA_035512515.1 Vicinamibacterales bacterium | reverse complement strand
AAGGGCGATGAGGGGCGCCTCGACCGTGACGTAGGGTGCGACGCCGGATGGCAGGCTCGATTGCGCGACAAGCGGCGCCGCGAGCGCGATTGCGGCGATGAGGGCGCTAGCCTTCGTATGCACGCTTCAGCTCCGCCATGTGGTCCTGATGCGGGAATTCGGAAAGATGCCGACATAGAACGCGGCTGCGTCCCCGGCCTGATCGGCAAACCAGAGGCACGGGGTGATTTTTTGAATCATCGACATGACTCTAGCTCTCCCGGTAAACGTCGGTGCTCAAATATCGTAGGCCTGAGTCGATCGCGAGCGTGACGACGGTGGCGTCGGGCCCCAACTGCTGCGCCACGCGCAGCGCGGCCACGACGTTGGCGCCGGTAGATGTGCCCGCAAAGATGCCCTCGTCACGTGCGAGCCGGCGCGCCATCGCCTTGGCATCGGACGTCGTCACCGTCTGAATGTCGTTGACCAGATCCGGCTGCCAGAGTGGCGGAATGAAACCGATGCCGATTCCTTCGATCTTGTGAGATCCGGACGGACGCCCCGAGAGCACGGCCGATTCTTCCGGTTCCACGGCAACGATGCGGATGTCCCGGTTCTTCGCCCAGAGTGCCTGGGTCACACCGTGGATCGAGTGCGCCGTGCTGACCGCGTGGACAAACGCGCTGACCATGCCACCCGTCTGGTCCCAGATCTCGTCGCCGAGCGGCAGATATCCGGCAATCGCGTCGTGGTTGTTGAGCTGATCGCAGAACCAATGGCCCGGCTGCCCGCTCAGCTCGTGCGCCGTGCGAATCATTTCCTTGATCAGCGCTTCGTTGATTTTGCCGCCGTCGCTCCTGACATCGGTGATCCTGGCGCCGAAAGCCTGCATCGTCCGGCGCTTCTCGTCGCTGAAGGCGTCCGAGAACACGATATCGATGCCGTAGCCTTTCGCGGCGCAGACGAACGCCAGCGAGATGCCTGTGGTGCCGGCGGTGTATTCGACCACGGTGCCGCCGGGTAGCAGACGGCCGCCGGCCGCCGCCGCTTCGATGGCAGCCCTGGCCATGCGGTCTTTCATGCTGCCGGTTGGATTTGCCCATTCGAGCTTGGCAAACACGCGCGCCGAGCCTTCCGGGACGATGCGGTGCAATTCGATGAGAGGCGTGTTGCCGATCCCCTCGAGGACACCATCACGCTGAATGGTCACACGGGCCTCCATCAATGGCATCAGTATGCCTCAGGGAATTCGCAGCGCAGACACCGGCAGGCGATGCCTCGATCTCATTCCCACGTCAGCTTCATTCTTCGAATGATCTCGGGCATCAGTGTCGCGATGGCCGCCGGCGGCGTCGCGTGGGGGTCGACCGCCACGTGCAGCCCTTTGGCGGCAGACGTCACCGCGTCGTACCAGGTCGAGCCCGAATCGCCCTGGTCCGAGATCGGATTGGGATCACCCGGCAGCGGCACCAGCCGCATCGCGGGATGAAACCCGCTGAACGTGCCGATATTCCTCACCTCGGCCTGCGTGATGCCGGTCGTGCGGCCGACTTTTTCCAGAATGTCGCCGATCAGCGGCATCTCGGGAGTATGAATCAACTGATTGGTCAGCAGGGCGCGGTTCAGAGCCTGAATCCCCGGCTCGAGCTTCGCAATGCCCGCGTCCATGCCGAGGTGCACCGTCTCGTAACGTGAGACGCCGGCCGGCTGCTGTGAGTCCAGGGGACCGGGGTGCACCATCAGATCACCCTTTTTGAACTTCCCGCCCTCGCGCAGCGTGTGCGCCGCGCTGAGGAGGCACAGCGTGCCTTTGTTGTCGCGCACGACCGCCGCGAGCGTAGCGGCGGTGCCGTTGTGCCGCGCGTAACTGGAGCCGGGCCGCAGCGGAAATACGGGCAGTGCCGATGGCCCGTGCCCATTCGACGAGTGCGCATACGTGCCTTCCACGACGTCGGTGGGCACGCCGAGGATGGTGGGCGGAATACGCCGCTTGGCAGGGACGCGCGAGTCAGGATCCTTCCTGCGCACGTGGATGGCAATGACGGGACCGGCGCTGGCGTCGGCTCGGCCCGCCACTTCCCTGATCCCGACGCTGATGCCGGTAACCCACAGCTCCCTGCCGTACCGGCGCACCGCCGCGTTGTAGGCTCTCAGGACGTCGCGGCCGAAACCGTTGTCGCGCGCGGCCTCGCGCGGCATGGCGTCGCGGCTCATGGTCTCGGCTTCACCGGCCAGGCATAGGTGCCGACCAGCGATCCCCACGTGTGGGTGCGCGCCTGCCCGCCGGTGAACTCCGGGCTGCGGCCCGCGAGCGCGTTCCACGTCACCTGCAGGCGCAGAAACGGCACGAACACCGCCGCGCCAAGATCCCACTCGACCTGCCCACGCTTGATGCCGACGGTATGCACGCTGTCCTTGAACTGCCCCTGGAGCAGCGCGTTGTAGACATTGAGTCGCGGGCGGACGCCCGTGAAGAGGAACAGCTCCCACTCCGGCGTGCGCCGGCGCCCCGTGCCCAGGTTTTGCGTCGCGGCATTCATCGCGCCGGGCGTGAACTCCCAGAAGTCGCTCGTGAACCAGCCCGCGCGCGCGTTCGCCACGAGGTTCGCGTTGGTGTAGTAGCCGGCGCTGGCCGCGGCGCCGCCGGTGAGCTGAAAGTGCTTTCGGTTGTCGGGACCCGACGGATCTCCGAGCAGCCGGCGCTCGTAGCCCACGCGATACAGCGCCGTCGGCTCGCCGCCATCCGAAATCTGGTTGTGCCAGCCGAGTGGATCGTAGGGCGTGTCCTCGCCCGACTTCGCGCGCAGCCGCCGGTGCAGCCACGTCTGCAGGTTTCGCGACTGGTGCAGGCCCAGCATCGCCAGCGCGAATTCGCTCGACCACGCCTCGTCGAACGAAGCGTCGTTGACCGCCAGCCGCCGCACCGAGACGCCCAGCAGCGACCCGTACGGCCGGTCGTCGCGCACGGGATCGGGCGTGTTGATCAGATCGGGCGTGAAGCCGGTCCCGAACACCAGCAGCGTGTAGAACCGCCGGTCCCATTCGTCGTGTTTCGTCGACACCCGCGTCAGCCGATCGAGCCCGCGCAGCGGCGCGTCGAGCCTCGCCTTGCGGATGAAGCTGCCGCTGAATTGAAATCCGAAGCCGCCGGTGTAGTTGCGGTCTTCGTTGTGCCCCAGCTGAAAGATCACGTCGTTTTCGGCGAAGAACGAAAACGCCGTGAACGTCCCATCGTCGAACTCCGGCACGGCGGCCGGTCGCGGCGGCGCGGGGGACGGCGCCGGCTGGGCCAGCGCGGGAACGGCGACGAGAAGAAGGCCCACGGCGAGCGGAATCCTCACGGCATACCTCCGGCGGAAACGGGTCAGACAGACGCGGAAAGACCAGGGCCGCTCGGCCCTGCTGGGGGGGTGGCGGGAGGAGGGTAACGCTACACTCCCCCGCGGTGCAACTTTCCGGCTGCTTCCGTGTTCGTAGATCAGTGACCGCAGGCGGGGCCCCGCGCCGGCAATGACGGACGTCGCCCGGTTCGAGGCGTTCGTCCGC
>DATKDY010000374.1:0-16144 GCA_035512515.1 Vicinamibacterales bacterium | reverse complement strand
CGGACGGGGTGACGGGACCCGGTGTGCTCTGGCCGGCAGTCGGCGCGGCATTGGTGGCCGCCGCATGGATGTTGACACTCGTCGCGTCTCGACAAAACAAGGCCGATCGGTCCATCGCCTTCTTCGTGTCGCTTCTGCTCGCCGTCGTCGCCGCCGTTTTCGGTGCGGCGGCGCTCGCCGCCGGGCCCTGGCTCACCGGACTCGAGCCGACGCGGCACGCCTACGATGCCATCGTTTGGCTGCTGATCGTGTGGTGTGGCCTGCACATCCTGACCGGCATCATCATGCAGGCGTACTGCCTCGCGCGGCGTGCGGCGGGACGCATGACCGCCCGCTACGATATCGATATCGCCAACACGGCGCTCTTCTGGCACTTCGTCGTGTTCACGGTGGTGGTGACGGTGGTCGTGATTGCAGGATTTCCGCAGGTGAGACACGGGTGAGCGATGAATCGGACGGCTGAATCGCGTCAGCGGCTATGGATTGTGCCTGGCCCTCTGGTGATCTGGGCAATCCACTTCATGCTGTGCTACATCACGGCGGCGTTGTGGTGCGGCCGGGTGGCGGGGCCCGCGAGTCCGCTGTCGACGGCCCGCACGGCCATCGGCGTCTATACCGTCGTCGCCTTGGCGGGGATTGGCGCCATCGCGTGGATGGGATATCGGGCGCAGGCGCTCGGTGCCGGCGAGCCGCCTCACGACGCCGACTCGCCGGAGGATCGTCATCGCTTTCTGGGCTTTGCTGCGCTGTTGATCGCAGGCCTCAGCACGGTGGCGACCATCTACACGGCGATGGCGGCGCTGTTCATCGAGACGTGCCAATGACGCAGAGGATGTTCCTGCTCGCCGGTGCCGGCATGCTGGCGGCGCTGTGGCTGGGGCCGCTTCCGGAGTGGGCGCGGCACCAGTTCAGCGCCCACATGCTGTTGCACATGGGTGTCGTGGCGGTGGCCGCTCCGCTGATCGCCATCGGGAGCGCGGGCCGATCGTGGGATCTGACGGAACGGTGGCCGGCGCTCTTCAATCCGATTGTGGCGTCGGTGTTCGAGCTCGCGGTCGTATGGGCATGGCACGCGCCGGCGTTTCACCATGCCGCGCGCACGCAGACCGAGTTCCTGCTCCTCGAACAGGCGTCGTTTCTCGCTGCCGGGCTCTGGCTCTGGCTCGCCGCGTGCGGTGGCACGGCGGCAGCGCGCACGCATCGGGCATGGAGTGGTGTCGCCGGTCTGCTCTTCACATCGATCCACATGACGCTGCTCGGCGCGCTGTTCGCGCTCGCACCACGCACGATCTACAGCGCCCATCTCGGCGCCGGCGGTCTCGGCGATCAACATCTGGGCGGCAGCATCATGCTGCTCATCGGCGGCGCGTCCTATCTTGCGGGCGGGCTCTGGCTCACGCTCGTCGGGTTGCGCGCGGGCGCCATCGGTCATCGGAGCGGCGTGGCATGAGGTCCCTCGCCCGTTTCGTTGTTCGCCGTCCATGGCTGGCACTTGCCACCGTCGTGGTGCTTGCTGCCGTCGGCGGCTTTGGCGTCGCCGCGTCCGGGTTGCTGCCCATCAGGGCCAGCTCCGGACATTGGGCAGCGACCGAGTGGTTCCTGCACTTCACGATGCGCCGGTCGGTGGTCACCCATGCGCTGATGGCACCAGCGCCGCCCGACGACGTGGATGCCAACCATATGGTGATGCGCGGCGCCGGCCACTTCGAGACGGGGTGCCGTCCCTGTCATGGCGCTCCGGGCGACCCGCTGCCGCCCATTCCGCATGCCATGACACCACACCCGCCGGAGCTTGGTCCGCGCATGGCATCGTGGCGCCCGCGCGAGCTGTTCTACATCGTGAAGCACGGTGTGAAATTCACCGGCATGCCGGCCTGGCCTGCACAGCAGCGTGATGACGAAGTGTGGGCGATGGTCGGGTTTCTCCGGCGCCTGCCGCAGCTCACCGCAGCCGATTACGAGGATCTGGTTCGTGGCGGCGACTCATCCCTCGCCGAGCTGGCGGGGGCAACCAGCGGGGTGACCGCGCCCGATGTCGTGGTCGAGGTCTGCGCACGGTGCCATGGCCTGACCGGCGACGGCCGTGGAGTCGGGGCGTTTCCCAAGCTCGCCGGTCAGCAACTGGAATACATGACGCGCGCGATGCACGCCTACGGCGACGGGCGTCGGTTCAGCGGCATCATGGCGCCTCTGGCGTCCGGCCTCCAGGAGGACGCGCGGCACGCGGCTCTGCGATATTACGCGTCGCTGCCCGTCCGGGCCTCCGGCGATTCGTCGATGTCGCCCTCTGCAGCCCGCGGGCAGGCCATTGCCACGCGTGGAGTGCCGGAGCAGGACATTCCGGTGTGTGCTGAGTGCCACGCGCGGCGGGCCAAGGAGGCATATCCCAGGCTCTCCGGACAATACCGCGAGTACCTCGGGCAGCAACTGCGGCTGCTGCAGCAACGCCAGCGCGGCGGGTCGGAGTTCATCCCACTCATGCACAGCTTCGTCGATCGTCTGACACCGCAGCAGATTGACGACGTGGCCGCGTACTTCGCCGCGGCGGCCACGGTCCGCTGAACGGCTCTCCACGCGTGCATGCCGCTCCCATTTGACAATGTTCAGCGGAGGGCCGCTGGCGCGGAGGGCCGTCTTCGGCGGAGGGCCACCTCAGCACGGACGACCACGCGGGATGACGCGCGTCAGAGCGACTTGACGCACGTGCCCGGCGCGGCGCTCAGGGCGCGCTCGATCGCCGCGACCGACGCCTCCGGCGGATTCTCGACGCCGACCAGGATCTTGCCGTCAGTTACCGCAGGGTCGTACAGCTTTTCGCGCCAACCCGGTAGTCCGGCCGTGATGAGCAGGGCAACGGCTGTCGTGACAATCGCCCCGAGCATGGTCAGCTCGAAAATGATGATGAGGCTCGGCCACCACGAGTACTTCGGCATGCCGCCCACCGTGATGGGCCACCCGCCCTCGATGGGCCACGCGTTCTGCGCCAGCCACGTCAGACCGTAGCCGAGGATCATCCCGGCCAGCCCGCCGGCGCAGGCGAACCACCACAGCCAGTTCGCACTCTCCGCGCGGCCGAACTCGAAGTCTTCCATCGGCTGCCCGGAGATCACCGTGATGTCGCGATCCGCGATATCGGCGGCCCGCAGCGCATCCACGGCCCGCTGCGCCGACCGCCCTTCGTCATACAGCCCGTAGACAGCCTTCACAGCCGCACCTCTCCGAGGGGGCGCTCCGATCCCATCACGACGGGCTCGGCGTGCTCGGCGTGCTCCCCCGCCTTCATTTCCCAGATGGAGATGATCGGGACCACCTTCGTGAACAGGAGGTACAGCAGGATCATCGCGGCGAACGTGCCGATGGTCGCGAGAATCTCGACTGGCTGCGGCGCATAGCTGCCCCAGCTATACGGCAAGTACTTGTGGCCGAGCGATGGCACCACGATCAGGTAGCGCTCGAGCCACATCCCGAGGACGACGCCGAGTGAGGCGACCACACAGCCCGTGATCGTGCGGAACCGTCTGATGCCCATGAGGACGAGCGGTACCACGAAATTCACCAGGACCATCGTCCAGAAGAGCGGCGCGTACGCGCCGCTCTGCGTTGTCTGGTACACGGCGATTTCAGCCGTGTGATTGCCGTACCAGACGACCAGGCGCTCGTTGAAGACGAAGTAGCCCCACAGCAGGCTCATCACGAGCATCAGCTTGCCCAGGTTCTGGAAGTGGATCGGCTGCAGGTACGCCTCGAGCCGCAGGAACTTCCGCAGGACCGCCATCGCGATGATGAGCGCCGCGATGCCGCTGAAGATGGCGCCCGCCACGAAGTACGGTCCGAAGATCGTCGTCTGCCACATCGGGACCGGAGCCATCGAGAAATCAAAGGACACGATCGTGTGGACCGACACGGCCACTGGAATGATCGCCACCGCCATGATCTGCATGGCGGTCTCGAGGCGGTGCCATTCTCGCGGCGTGCCCCGCCAGCCGATCGCCAGCGCCCGGTAGACGCGGTGTCTGAAACCGGTGGACCGGTCGCGCACGGCGGCGAAGTCGGGAATCATCGGCAGCAGAAGGAAGAGCGTGCTGCCAATGAGATAGGTGTTGATCGCGAAGAAGTCCCACACGAGCGGCGACCGGAAGTTCGGCCAGATCATTCGTTCGCTGGGATAGGGGATCAGCCAGAAGGCCAGCCAGGGCCGGCCCAGGTGAACCAGCGGGAACATCGCGCCGATCATCAGCGCGAACACGGTAATCGCCTCCGCGCACCGGGTCACGGGGCGCCGCCAGCCCGCGTCCACCAGTCGCAGGATGGCCGAGATGAGCGTGCCGGCGTGGCTGATGCCGATCCAGAAGACGAAGTTGGCGATGTAGAAGCCCCAGAAGACCGGCCAGCGGATGCCGGCGACCCCGATGCCCGCGTACATCTGGTAGCCCCAGCCCGCCAGGGCGGTCAGGACGATGCTGCCCAGTAACGCCGCGAGCGCATAGAACCGCCAGGATGTGTGGAACAGCGGGCGGAGCAGCGGGTCATCCGTGTGCCGGGCCGGTGCGCTCATACATCTGACTGCCGCGCGAGATACTTGACCACCGGCCGCGTACCCAGATCTTCGAGCAGGCTGGTGCCGCGAGGCGAGCGGGAGAGGCGCGACACGTTGCTGTCCGGATCCTCGAGGTCGCCGAACACCAGGGCACGCGCCGCGCACGACTGGACGCAGGCCGGCTGAATCTCACCGTCCTGCAGATCACGCTCCTCGGCCTTGGCCTGTCCCTCGGCCGCACGAATGCGCTGCACGCAGAACGTGCACTTCTCCATGATGCCGACGCCGCGGACCGAGACGTCCGGGTTGAGCTGCAAGTGGAGTGGCTTCGGCCAGCTCGGGTTGAAGAAGTTGAAGAACCGCACGTTGTAGGGGCACGCGTTCGCGCAGTAGCGCGTGCCGATGCACCGGTTGTAGACCTGTGCGTTGAGGCCGTCGGCCGTCTGGTGGCTGGCATAGGTCGGGCACACCGGCTCGCAGGGGGCCGCATCGCACTGCTGGCACATCACCGGGCGGAATTTCAGGCGGACGTCCGGGAACTCGCCTTCCCAGTAACGCTCCACACGGATCCAGTGCATCGCCCGGCCGCGCGAGGCCTCCTCGTCGCCCACGGTGGCAATGTTGTTCTCGGCGTGACAAGCCGTCACGCACGCCGCGCATCCCGTGCAGCGGTCCAGATCGACCGCCATTCCCCATCGGGCCATGCAGATCACCTCATAGGATCGGTAAGGAACGCGTCAACTCGCTTCATCCGTCAGCGTGGAAGGTGACACGATTTGTCGTTCACAGCCGGCGGCTACCGATGATGGACGTCCGGATGCTCTCGCAACCCGCCCGCGAACAGGATCAGACGTCCGTCGGCATTCCCCACACGCGTCACGCGCACGCGCGTGGCCGCCCACGCCAGGGCGCCGGTCTCGGCCTCCGCCATCGGGGCCAGGATTTCAATCGGGTTGACGCCCCGGCCACTCGCGTAGCGGGTATATGTCCCGTGCCCCTGCCCGGCCGGCACCGCGACGATGTCTGGCGCGAGGCCGGGCGAGACCAGCGCAGGTGCACGAAGCGTCCCGTGGCGCGACGCGATCTCGATGACATCCCCCTGTGCGATGCCGAGGCGGCCAGCGGTCGCCGGGTTGATTTCCACCCAGCTGCTCCACATGGCCGACGTCAGCGGATCCGGCATCTCCTGCAGCCACGGCAGGTGCGCCAGCGAGCCGTCGAGGAACGCCTGCGATGGATACGGTAGCAAATGGAACGGGTACTCGCCCTCCTCGCCATCGAACCGGGGCTCGGTCCACCCGAAGGTCCGACTCGTCGTGCCAGCGGCCGCTGCGGCGGCGACGCCGGGGGCCGGCCGCTCGCCCCACCAGCCGCCCTGCCCTTGCACCGTCGTCCAGGTGTCCGCGTCGGACACCGCCGGTGGCAGTGCCGCGAAGGTGGACTGGAGCATCGCCTCGAAGGTCTCCCACGGCAGGGGAGGGTCCACCGGTTGCTGTAACCCTCGTGCGGCCTCCAGCAGGACGTCCGGCATCGCGCGCGTCTCGTGCAGCGGCCGCATCGCCGGCGCGGCGACGCTGGCCACTGCCACGGGGGCGCCCGATTCGGGGAGCGCATCGACCCACGATTCGAGGAACGAGTGGTCGGGCAGGATCAGGTCGGCCAGCGTACTGGTGTCGTCGAGGAAGCTGCCGAAGCTGGCAATGAAGGGAATACGCTCGAACGCCTCACGCACGCGCCAGGCCCGCGGCGAACCAAACACCGGATCCGCGCCGTCGGTCAGCAGCGCCTGCACCGGGGATCGGTCGGCCGCCAGAATGTCCGCCGCCAGTGCGTCGAGCGCCCGCGGCCGGTCCTGCGCGAGCGCGATCTCGAGTTGCGGCATGAAGAGCAGGCCGCCGGGCTGATGGACGCTGCCGGCCAGCGCAGTGAGCGCGTTGACCGCCAGCGCGCCGAACAGGCCGTTGGTGTGCGCCAGTGCCGGACCGGCGATCATGGCCACGGCAGGGCCCTGCCCGGCGAACGCGCGCGCCAGGCGTTCGATCCGCCGGGCCGCCACGCCAGTCATCTGCTCGACCCGGTCGGGTGCGTAGGCGGACAAGCCGTCGGCCCATCCCTCGAGGAGTGCGCCCGCGCGGCCCGCCGGTTCCGGGGACCGGAGCTTCTCCGCCAGGATGACGTGGGCCAGACCGAGGGCGAGCACGCCCTCCGTGCCGGGCCTGACGGGCACCCACTCGTCGGCGCTCGCGCCGGTCTGCGACATGCGCGCCTCGACCTGGACGAACGAGCCTCGCACGCCGGGCCGGCCGTGCCGCATCGCGCCGTAGCCGGCGTTCTGCGACACGGGCGAGTTCCAGGTGCCGAGAAAATCGGCGCCGAAGCTCAGGACGTACCCGGCGCGCGCCAAGTCGAACGTCGGCAGCTGCGCGTGCCCGAAGCTGAGCTCGTTCGCCCGCCTCAGCACATCGTCGCCGAACAGGTCGACCACCACGGGCGGCGGTGCGCCATAGCCGTTGAGAAACTGGCGGATGAGGGCCTGGCGATGGCTGTGGCCGGGCCGGGCCAGGAAGGCCAGCGCCCCCTGATTGCCCTCGGCCGCGAGCGTGTCGAGGTGCGACCGCAGCTCGGCGATCGCGTCGTCCCAGCTCACCGCCTCGAAGCGGCCCTGGCCCCGCGTGCCCGTCCGCCTGAGCGGCTGGGTGATGCGATCCGGATGATAGGTGACCTGGATGGCGGCCTGGCCGCGCGGGCAGAGTCCGCCCTGGCTGATCGGATGCGCCGGACTGCCC
Organism: Vicinamibacterales bacterium; assembly: GCA_035512515.1. Classification (GTDB taxonomy): domain Bacteria; phylum Acidobacteriota; class Vicinamibacteria; order Vicinamibacterales; family UBA2999; genus JACCSI01. The sequence goes on along the minus strand of DATKDY010000374.1, from coordinate 8,821 downwards.
TCGAGCTTCTTGGCGGCACCCATCCGGATGACACCCAGCTGTCCGTTACGCATCACCTCGGCGTCAGCCTGCATCACCTTGACTTGCAGTCCGCAGCCGCTCCGGCACAGCGGACAGACGCTGGGCCTCCACTGCGCGATGCCGGGCACCAGCGTCTCCTCCGGGATGAACCGAATGAGGAGGTTTTCGGGATTGCCGCAGGCAGTCAGTGCGCCGCTCGTGCCGGTGATCGCCGTGAGCTTGATGAAGGAGCGTCGGTCCATCAGAAATGGCAGGTCAGGCAGTCGAGAGACGCGTTATTCTCCTGGTGACAGCTCACACAGAAACCCATCGTCAGGTTGACGTTGCGCTGGGCGACCGTCTGCTGCGCGACGTCGCCATGACAGGTGGTGCAGTCGACCTTGGCGCGGATGTGGGGCGCGTGATCGAAGCGCACGTGCGCCTGGCGCGGGTAGCCGTACACGCGCTGCCAGTCGAGATCCAGGCCCTGTGCCTGCAGCTCGGTGATCTGCTGGATGAGGGGCGCCTCCCGCGCGAACGTTCTGTGGCAGGCCATGCACGTCCGGACGCTGGGGAGGCCCGCGATCGGCCCACGCGTCACGCCGACATGGCAGGCCTGCATGCACGTCATGCCGCGCTCGATATGGATGTTGTGTGGGAACTCGAGCGGCTGCTGCGGCACGGGGCGCCGGCCGAAGAAGTCGTTCACCGCGGATCCGAACGTGGTGTGGGCAGGCGTGAACACGCCCCCCCGCTGCCCCGGCAGCAATTCAGGCGCCTGGCTGGCCGGCGTGTCCTCGTCGAGCAGGCGACAGCCGATGTTGCCAGCGAGGACGGCGAGGAGCACGAGCGACACCAACAGCAAGAGGACGCGGCCGGACCGAGAACTCATGCGGCCTCAGCGCTTGAGGCCCTTCGGACCAAGGCTGCGCACGTAGTTGACGAGGTGCCAGATTTCGGTGTCGGACAAGCCGGTTTCCTCGGCGGGTGGCATCTCGTAGTCGGGGGGCACACCCTTCTTGATCAGGGTGAAAATCTCGCCATCGGTGGATCCGTACTTCCACTCGTCGTCGGCCAGATTGGCGGTGCCCGAAGGGGCAAGCGAGCCGTCACCGAGCCCTTTCGGTCCATGACAGAACTCACAGTTCAGCTCGTAGAGATCCTTGCCGGCCGCAATGGAGGCCGCGTCGGCCGTCACGGGGTTCTTCAAGGCTTTGGCTTTGGCATCACCTGGCGGTTTCTGCGCACTGAGGGCTGCCACGGCGTAGACCACCGCGAAGCCAAGAATGAGGATTGTGGGACGATTTACTGCCATACGTCGGGCTACCTCGGCGGGTAATCGTCCTGTTCAGAACCGCCGCCAAATGAGAGGACCGCATTACGACATCCGATTAGCTGACTCCCGAGTCCGGATATGAGTCGTTCTCGGACGCACAGCGTGTGAGCGCCGCGGCCATTATGGGACGTGACGCGGAGCGAGTCAAGACAGCGTGTCGCGCCATGTTAAGTGTTACCGAGCGGGGTTCGTCGCGCCAAAAATCGGGTTACCCATGAAAGGACGCGTTCATGGGAGCATCCCGAGGGACGCAGACGAAGGACCCGCATCGCGAGCCACCCGAGGCACCCGAGGCACCCGAGGCACCCGAGGCACCTGAGGCACCTGAGGCACCCGAAGAGGCACCCGCACCCAGGTTCCGCGTCCGGAATCGTGAGGTACATCGTTCGGAGTCAACAGGTACAGCTCCGGAAAACGCGAGGTACACGTTCACGAATGTCACGTGCAACGTTCGGAAATCATCGGGACGGCGTTCGGAATCCAGTGGCAGCACTCCGGATCGTCTGGTACAGCGTTCCGGATCAACAGGTACAGCGCCCGGGATCGTGAGGTACAGCCGTCCGGGATGACGGGACGCGTTCCTGATCGCCAGGTACACCCTCCGGCAACCCGCTGACGCGGCCCATCAGGCCGGTGACGCAGGGGAAATGTCCGGTGACGCAGCGCCAAACACGGCAAACACAGCCGCCGGGGCGCCCGGTGGCCGGGGTCATTTCGCGTGCAATGGTGCGCCGCGACGGGCGGTAGACTGCGCCCACGCCGACCATCCGCTTTGCCCGCTTCGCCGTAGTCCTGCACCGCCAGGCGTTGACTCGCGAGGGCGTGAAGGTCAACTTGCGCCACCGGGACAGACTGGCTGGATGATCCCGATTGACCCGGCGCTCACGACCCTGCGCGGGCAGCCGCCGTTCGATGCCGTGCTGGCGCTGCTTTCGGCACGAGCCACGTAACGACGCGTGAACTCTATCGGTCGCTCTGATCTCCGTAACCCTTCGTGACCTTCCTCTTGGCCTCCCGTCTGCGGTCAGCTGACAGCGAACGGTCCACGTCGTCGGTCATAAGTCTGATACGCGTACTCGAGAATCCGATGTTCACTCGGACAGGCTGAGCGGTTCCTCGGAAGCTTTGGGTTGACTTGCGTTGCATTTCGTCTTATGTTCGCCCCATGAGTGACGGCTCAGCCATCGAGTGGACAGACGCCACTTGGAATCCTGTCCGTGGATGTACCAAGGTCAGTCCGGGCTGCAAATTCTGTTACGCGGAGAGCATTGCCGAACGTTTTCGTGGCGTGCCTGGGCACCCGTTCGAGCAGGGCTTCGACCTGCTTCTGGTCCACGACAAGCTCGACCAGCCGCTGGCGTGGCGCCGGCCGCGCAAGGTTTTTGTGAACTCGATGAGCGATCTGTTTCACGACGGTGTCCCAGTCGCGTACATATCTGCCGTGGGCGAGACGATGCTCCGGGCCAACTGGCATATCTACCAGATACTCACGAAGCGGCACCAGCGCCTTCGACGATTGCTGCGAACCGATCTGGCGTGGCTGGGAAGGCTTCCCCACGTCTGGTTCGGCGTGAGCGTCGAAAACCGGAAACACGGCATTCCAAGGATAGCGGCGCTTCGCGAGACGCCGGCGGCGGTCCGGTTCCTGTCGATAGAGCCGCTACTCGAGGATCTCGGACCTGTAGATCTGACCGGTATCGACTGGGTCATCGTCGGCGGAGAAAGTGGTCCGCATGCGCGACCAATGCAAAAGGAGTGGGTGGTCAATGTCCATCGGCAATGTGCATCGCAAGGAGTCCCGTTTTTTTTTAAGCAGTGGGGAGGCGTCCGCAAACACCTGACTGGCCGCATGCTCGACGGCCGAACGTACGATGAATTCCCATCGCTCCGCCCGTCAATTCCTCCAAGGTCGTCATGTCAGGATCCTCGGATCCCCATCCGGACTACTGGGTAGAGTACGGGCCGTTCCAGCGGGTCAAACACGACCTGATTCGGGCCTACCTGGGGGGATGGTTCGCCAAACTCGGGTGGTGGGCCGGGCGAGTCTTGTACGTCGATACGCACGCGGGTCGCGGACGTCACGTGACCGGCGAACCGGGCTCCCCGCTGGTTGCGCTCAAGACGTTTCTCGATCACAGCTTTCGGGACAGGCTGCTCGAGAAGTCCGAATTTCACTTTCTGTTCATTGAACGAGACGCCGAAAACCTGAAGGCGCTCGACGAGGAACTGAACTCCCTCGGCAAACTGCCGAAAGGTGTGTTCGTCGGCCGCAATTCGGGCGACGCATTTCAATGGCTTTCCGACGCTGTCGGGCGTCTTCGCAACGACCGCAAAAAGGTCGCTCCTGCATTCGTGTTCGTCGATCCATACGGTTTCAAGGTGCCAGCGAAGGTGCTTGTCGATCTGATGACCGCTGGCCGCGTCGAGCTGTTCATCAACGTCATCTGGCGCGAGCTCGACATGGCGGTGCAGCAGCGTCCTGGCACAGATGATGGCTTGGCGAAGACCCTCGATTCAATCTTCGGCGGGGACGACTGGCGAACCGAGATAACCGCGCTAGACGTCAGCGAGCGGATGAACCAGGCAGTCCGCCTTCTGGCCCGGAAGATCGGGGCCAAGTGGTGGACTTACGTCCGCATGGTGAGTGGCGGGCAGGCAACACGTTACATCCTCTTGCATCTCACGAATCACGACAAGGGACGGGACCTCATGAAGGACTGCATCTGGAGCATCATTCCGGAAGGCGGATTCGAAGTCCTGAAATCAGAGGACCCTCGCCAGCCTCGGTTGATTGAGAGGGAACCCGACTTCCGCCCCTTGCGCGAATGGGTTGTCGAGAGGCTGGCTGAGAGCCCGAAACGTTGGAGCGAACTCGAAGAGGGTGTGCGGAGTACCCACTGGCGAACGACCCATCTGAACGACATGATCAAGGATCTTCGTCGAGACGAAGTGATATTTGCGGAGGACTACGCAGGTCGCTTTTCCAGGATCGCGAATCCGCTTCTGCGATTGCCTTGAGTCTTCACCATAGCCGCGTCCGACGGGAGGTGCGCACTCCGTGTTGACGTCGTAATGCCTTTGGTCAAGAGGCTGGAATACGGAGCGCTTTTTGCCTTCGCCTTTCTCGTCGCTCTTCGTTGTTTGCGGCATACCATTCCCGATCCATGTTGACGAGGAGCTTTTTAACGTAGGCGATTGCTAGACGCGTCGTCCTGGTGTCAGGGGCATCGAAGAGGCACTTCTGCAACAGTTTCGACAGCGCTGTAAAACCGCTGTCCGCAAGTTGGTTCACCATTTCTGGTCGGGACAACGGAAAGATTTCCTGCTGAAGCAGAATCGCGCGCCCGACGTGCGTCAGGGCGTATAGCGACTCCTCACCCGCGGCATCGATGTCTCCAAGCTGCAACATGGACGCAGCCAGGTGTAGTCGGCGGCTGGCGTGCGGAAGTTTGTTGTGCCAGTTCGGCCAAGAGTCACCGTATCCGGACGTAACACGTGACCACAACCCGGTGTCCGCTAATGGCACCCCAAACCTGACGCACCATGCTGCAAAATCGTCTCCGGCGTTCAAGCGACTTAGAAATTCCGCTTCTGTGAAGTATTGAACGTGAAGGGCAGGATCCGGCGTGACGCGAACAGGGGGCCGCTCTGATATGACGAGAAGGTCCAGGTCGCTAGCGTCATGATTGGTGCCACGCGCGACCGAACCGATTAGAATCAGGTCGGGTGGGCGTTCTTGGTTCGCTGCTTCGAGTTTTGTGCGGAAGTCAGAGATGCGATCAGAAATCGTGTCGCCCACAATCATCCCTGCTCGATTTGGTCAAGTAGGTCATCCACGTCATCGATGAAAGTCTCGAGGTTGCTGACGAGCTCCTCGAGGTCTAGGCCCAAAAGTTCGGCCCCCGCGGTTTCATACTGGACGTCCTTGCGGGTATCGTTTAAGTACTCCAGCAACCCTCCGACGTCAGTCTTGAGTTTATTGTCCTTGAAAAGCTCAGTTGCCGCAGCTGACTTGTCGGAGTGCTTGCGGGTTCGCTTCCGTCCGACGGCAATCATCGCGGCCGTGACGGCGTTCTCATATGCGTAAAACGCGTTGGTGACGCACTCGGCAGCGTCTTCGGGTTCCCAGGCCGCCACCTGAGCATCCTCGAGCTGCTCCTTCGCCAAACGCAAGCGAACTTCGAGCGTCCTTCAACCGTTGCCGTCTAGATGCTGTCACGCCTCCCACCAATCGAAGAAAAGATACACCAGTATGGCTCAGCTCAACGGTTCGGGTGTGTGTCAGTTTGTGTGTCAAGATTTCGCGGCGCTCGGGCCCGAAACACGGGCCAACCAAGACCGGCGTTTTGTCATCTCGGGGTGCAGACAATAGGCCGAACAAACATCCATGAGAACAATAACGATTTCCCTCGACGGAGCGTGACGTGCTGGGAAGACGCTAGGATTATGGCAGGATGCGCGTAGACGTCAGGCCGGAGCTGCTTCGCTGGGCCCGCGAGAGAGCGGGGAAGGACGTTCGCACGCTCATTCGACGCTTCCCGCAGCTTGCCTCCTGGGAAGAGGCCACGTCTCGTCCCACCCTGAAGCAGCTCGAACGCTTCGCGCGCGCCACGTATACACCCGTCGGCTACTTCTTCCTGCCCGCGCCGCCGGACGAACCCGTGCCGATTCCCGACTTCCGCACGATCGGAGACGCTGGTCAGCCACGGCCCAGTGCGGATCTGCTCGACACCATTTACGTCTGTCAACAGCGGCAGGAGTGGTACCGGGACTTCGCGCAGGTTGAGGGCGCCAGTCCCCTCGCGTTCGTCGGCTCCGCGACCCTCGACAGCGACGTCATCGGGACCGCCGCTCAGATTCGAGCGACCCTCGGGTTCAGTGTCGAGGAACGCCAGACGCTTCCCTCCTGGACCGAGGCGCTGCGACGATTTATCGGGCAAGCCGAAACGAGTGGACTTCTTGTCATGGTCAGCGGCGTCGTCGGCACCAACACCAATCGCAAGCTCAATCCCGACGAGTTCCGCGGCTTTGCGCTTGCTGATCGCTACGCACCCGTGGTGTTCATCAACGGGGCTGACACCAAGGCGGCGCAGCTGTTCACGCTCGCCCACGAAATCGCTCACATCTGGCTGGGGCAGACGGCGCTGTCTGATGTCGGACCTGCGGCCGCACCAGCCCACCGCGTTGAGCGCTGGTGCAATGAGGTTGCGGCCGAAATTCTCGTCCCAATGGAGCTGTTTCGAGCCGTCTACAACCCCGACGCCGATCCCCGTGACGAAGCCCAGCGACTGGCTCGCCGGTTCAAGGTCAGCACGCTCGTCGTGATTCGCCGCATGCGCGATGCGGGCGGGCTTTCGATGGATGAGTTCTGGGAAATCTTCAAGGCAGAGCGCGAGCGTCTCCTGGCGCTTCCGAGAAGTGACGGCGGCGATTTCTATGTGACGCAGCCGGCGCGACTGAGCAAGCGCTTCGCCCGCGCGATCATCACCAGCACGCTCGAAGGGCAAACGCTACACCGAGACGCCTTTCGTCTTCTCGGTTGCTCGCGGATGGCGACGTTCCGCGAAGTGGCCCAGGTCCTGGGAAGCGGCTGAGATCCGCCTCTGTCGAATCGGGCTAGACTGCCGAAAGAACCCACAGCAGCCCGCGGTTTCGCTGTACGGTCAAATCACGAAGGGTCGAATTGTTGGCCGACAAGAACGAGTTCGAGTTCGTGCTGGATGCATACACGCCGGACACCCTGCCCATGGCACGTCTGGCGGAGTACCTCGCCGACCTGGCGCTCTTGGTTGGGGAAAAGGAGCGCGTGCACTTCCGCCGCATCAGCGAGGGGAGCGTCGCCATCGCGTACGCGGTTGACGCCGAAGCGGTGTTGACGGTGCGCGAACGTGTGACGTCCGCGCAGACCGCCGACGAAGCGTCGGACCAACGCCGCGCGTTCGAGCGAATTAACCAGAAGCTCACGGCCGACAACACCAGCGCGCACGTTCGCGAGGTCGGCATGGACGGCGCGCGGCTGCTGGACTTCCCCGGGCCGCACCGCCAGCTCGACCCACAGTACGGTCCGTTCAACGAACAAGGCAGCTTGAGAGGTCGCGTAATTAGCGTTGGCGGCAAGCAGAAGATCGTCAACGTCAACATTCAGGACGGCGAGACGGTCTATTACTGCGAAGCATCGAGGGAGATCGCACTGCAGCTCGCGCCGCTGATGTTCTTTCAGGACTTGCGCGTTTTCGGGACTGGACGATACACGCGCACGCCTGATGGCGAGTGGAAGATGCTGAGCTTCCGCATCACGCACCACGAGCCGCTCGAGGGGCGGCCGCTCGCCGAGGCGGTCGAGCGGCTCCGCGCTGTGACCCGGCGGGTGGGATTGGACAAGGACATCATCGCCAAGCTTGCAGAGTTACGCGGCTCCTCCGAGGCGTAATTCGTGGTGCTCTTCGACAACAACATCCTGTGCTTGTTCCTGCACCCTGATGCAGAGGTACCCAACGATCCGAATACCGGAGCACCCATCGAGCGGACGGCCGAGCGGATCAACCATCTTGTCGAGCAGCTACAGGAACAGAGGATTCGCATTGCGATACCGACTCCGGTCCTGAGCGAGTTCCTCACGTTCGCCGAGGCCGATTACCTCCCAGAACTGACAAAGAGCACGCTGGACGATCTCGCGAGCCTCGTCCCCACGCAGCTGACAGGCACGGCGACATCGCAGGCGCCTGCCGACAACAAGACCGATGTCTCATCAAATGCCCCTGGTGACGAGGAGCCTCCGTCTAAGTCGCAGAAGTGAGGAAACGCCGCCAACGTTGGCGGCGCGATCGTCTCCCCCTATGTGAAAGCGAGCGTCATGGCGAGACCAACGGGCTGGGTCGTGGACATGCGGCACTACATCGACGAAGAAACCGAGGACTTTCCCGAGTCCCTCCCGGAACGTGTCCTGAATCTGGCTATCTTCTTTGGCGCCATCGTCGCGTGGGTGACGGACCATCTGCCGGAAGGCGACGAATTCACCAACGTCCCTTGTCGCCGCAGTCCGGGCCGACGACGGTGTCGAGGCGAGATCATCGCAGCTTTGGACGGCGCCTCGGGATACATCGACTGGCAATGCCCACTCTGCGGCGACCATGGCACCATTCACGGCTGGCAGGACACGCTGTGGAATCGCCACGGAGGAGCGCGTCAAAGGCGCAGCGACGCGCCGTCGACCGTGAGGCATTGACCCAGCCGCGGCACCGTTCCCGAGCACGCGAATCGATACGACGCCAGATGCCCGGTGCATACCATAGGCGACAGATGGCGTTGCCGACTCCCCTTTTTAGACGTCGAGCCGGGATCGATTCACGACGCGCGGCGCTTGGCCAGAAGTTCGCGAACCGCGGGCACAAGCTCCACCGGTACTTCCATCACCGTATGGGTTGTGGACTCGTACGCGGCCTCGTCTTCGGCCACCGCCTCTTCGTCAGTCTGCTGCTCGTAGTG
>DATKDY010000373.1:0-6388 GCA_035512515.1 Vicinamibacterales bacterium | reverse complement strand
TATCTGCGGACCATCAATACGCAGCTATCTGTGTATACTCTGGCCCGTGCGACGAAAACCTGGCTCCCTCGTGCCCCTTGAAATCGACATCTGCCGTCTGGCGGCTGAGCTACACAAACAGGGCGTCGCCGACTTTCATGGCTACGAGATGGCGAAGCAGCTCGCGGCGTCAACCGATCGGCGGTCATTGGCGGCGTACGGCACGCTCTATCGGGCCTTGAACCGCCTGGAAGACATGGGACTGCTCAGGAGCCGTTGGGAGGATCCGCGTATCGCGGCGCGGGAAGGCCGTCCGCTGCGCCGCTTCTACGCCCTCACCGCGGCCGGTCGCCGCGCGATGCGCGAGGCCGACAGCGCCGAGGCGCCACTCCGGCGTCCGAGGAAGGGATGGGCACCGGCGTGACGCGACACGTCCTGGCGATCGTCATCGCGCTGACGCGTGGCTGGCTGCGCGTCTACACCTGGCATGCGCCACGGCATCTCGCGGAAGCGCGTTCGGCTGAAATCGAGTCGGACATCTGGGAAATGCAGCACGACGCCGGGCTTGGGCCGGACTGGCGGCGTGGCTGGATGGCCACGGCCCGATTGATCGAGGGGATGCCCGACGACATCGCCTGGCGCTTCGAGAACCTCGCGCCTGAACAGGAGACGATCGTGCGACGGCTCTTCGCGCTGACGGCTGCCACCGTGGTGGTGCTGTCCCTGTGGGCGGTGCCGTCATGGCTAATCAATGGCCGCCGCGAGGTTGCCCACTGTGCCGCGGCAGCGCCGCATCCGCAAACGACTGCCGACCTGCGGCTCGACGTCATGCGGTGTGCGGGGGCATTCTTCTCGTCCGCCCGCTAAGGATCCTGGTCGAAATAAGGTTGCCGCCGGAAAAGCGTCGAGTGTCTCGGGCTTCGTCAAGCACGCAGTCACGGTCGCACTCTGCGACGCCGCGGGGTGGCAACAGATGCTCGACGAGGCGCTGGAGAAAAGCGGCGGCCCGCTGACCAGGACCGAGCGCGTCTGGGCCGATGCCATTTTGAAGCGCCCTCGGCGCAAGCGTGCCCGCCGGACGGCGGCTGCATGAGCGGCATCACGCTCGACGCCGGCGGACTGATTGCTCTCGATCGGGGTGATCGCCGCGTGCTTGCCTTGATCGCGCGCGCCGCCGAACGCGGGTTGCGTGTAACGATTCCGGCCACGGCGTTGGCGCAGGCGATCCGCAACCCTGCACGGCAGGCGCGGCTCGCTCGCCTGGCTCGCCAGGCGAGCACGGACCTTGTCGCGCTGGACGGCCCTGAGGCAACCATCACGGGCCTTCTGCTCTCCGTGTCGCGAACCAGTGACATCGCCGATGCGCACGTCGTCGTCTGCGCACGCCGGGCGGCGCAGGCCGTCGTCACGAGTGACGCCGACGATCTCAGACGATTGGATCCCGGCCTGACAATTCTGGCTGTCTAGACGCTAGACTCGCGATCTCCTGTCCCAACGCACCGATCGGGCGAGTGAGCCACTTCGAAGCCAATGCGCTGCCTCGCCCAGGCGCAGTCATCCGCCGAAGTCGTGAACGTTCCGGGTTTTCATTGGAAATATGAGATGGTGAATCCTGTGAAGTCATTCCTTCGATCATGGTTAGGTGTCGAACCCACGGAAAGCGACACACGCCACGTCGCACTGCGAGACCTCCTCGACGCGCTCGAGCGCCTGGAGCCCGAGCGTGCGCAGTACCTCGCGCGATTCGCCTACCTGCTTGGCCGCGCGGCCCATGCCGACCAGCACGTGAGCCCGCAAGAAACACACATCATGGAGCAACTGGTCGAGCGCGAAGGGGCCATCCCGCCCGAGCAGGCGATGCTCGTCGTCGGACTCGCCAAGACCAGTGCCCTGCTGTTCGGCGGCACCGACGACTTCATCGTCGCGCGCGATTTCGCCGCCGTAGCCACTTACGAGCAGAAACTGGCGCTGGTGCGCTGCCTCTTTGCGGTGGCCGCTGCCGAAAACCGCATCTCCATCGAGGAAGAACGCGAGATCCAGCGCATTGCGCGGGCCCTGCGCGTCGAAGCATCCGACATCGTGGCCCTTCGCCTCGAATACCGCCAGCACTTGCCTGGGTTGTCCGGACGCGAACCCGAATGAAGACCGCGCGTGATCTGGTGATCGTCGCGGCGGTGCTGGCGGCGGGAGCGACGGCGCACGCGCAGGTGCGCGTCATTCTCTCTGGTGATGATCGTCTCGCAGGAATCGGCGCGGTTGACGTGGTGGTCACCGTCATCGGCGATCCCACCCCACAATGCGCCGTGTCGCGGCCCGCGCTGCAGACCGGCGCAACCGACACACTCCGGGCCGCGCGCATTCGGGCGACGGTCAGCGAGAAGGCCAGCAGCTGGCACGACACGGTCATGCTCAACGTCCAGACGATCGCCGCCGGCGACAGCTGTGTCAGCGCCCTCACCACGGAACTCGTCGCCCAGGTCGAGGGATTCCCGGAAGCCGACAAGTTTGCGGCACCCGACGCATGGGGTTCGCTTTATGCCCTACACTCTGTGTGAATGCGGCGACGGGCTTTTTTGCGCGGCGGCCTCACGATCGGCGGCGTGGCCTTTCTCGGCGGGACCGACGCCCTCGTCGAGGCACTGGCGGGGCAGTCCTGCAAGGACCGGCCGGCCGGCGAGTTGCTCAGCGTCGTGCCGCTGCACGGCGCGACGCCCCGCGCGACCCCCTTCGGACAGATCGTCGGCGGGCCCGGTCTCGATGCCCGGCGCTTCGCCGACCTGTCACGGCTCGAGCCCGGCCGGCTCATCACGCCGACGCGTGAGATGTTCCTCCGCACGGCCGCGCCCGCGGCGCTCGACCCGTCCGCGGCCTGGCCCCTGCCGATCGACCGATGGCGCCGGGCCGCGAAGCCGATGGGCGCGCACCTGATCGAGTGTTCCGGCAACACCGATCCGGACAACTTCGGGCTGATGAGCGTCTGTGAATGGGACGGGCTGCCGCTGACCCATGTCATGGACTCGCTCCCGCCGCATCGCGAGGCAGCGGCCGTGCTGGTGAGCGGACTCGATCATCCCGAATCGTCACGCAGCTCCCACGCGGGCGCGAGTTGGGTGTTGCCGCTCGACGCCGTGAAGCAGACGGGCGCGTTTCTCGCGTTCCGCGTCAATGGCGAGCCCCTCCCGGCGGATCATGGCGCCCCCGTCCGGCTCGTCGTGCCTGGCTGGTACGGCTGCAGCTGGATCAAGTGGGTCAACGACATTCGACTGGTCGGCCCCGACGAGCCAATCACGTCACAGATGATCGAGTTCTCGCTGCGCACACATCAGCCCGCGCTCCCCACGCTCGCACGCGATTACCAGCCGCCGGTCATCGATCTGGCCGCGATGCCCATTCGAGTGGAAAAGCGCCGTGTCGCTGGGCGCATCGAATATCGTGTGGTGGGCATCGTCTGGGGCGGCGACAGGCCGGTGACTCACCTGCAGATTCGCTTCCGCGCCGGTGAGCCATCCACACCGTTTCCGATCTGCCCTGCGCCGCGCACCCATCGCACGTGGTCGCTCTGGGAGTACCGCTGGCGGCCGACCTCTCCGGGTCTTTACAGCATCGCGCTCACGGCGGCCGACCCTACGATCCGCACGCGACGCCTCGACGTGTCGTTTTACGTCCGCCGGGTGCTGATCACTGACGTCTGATGGGCGGCGGCTTCGCCGCCGAGGGCGGCGCCTCCGGCGCCGAGGGCGCGCCTTCGGCGCGAGGGCCGGGGCAACACCCGGATCAGCGGAATCCCCCTCCGGCGAAGCCGGCACTCGGACGGCCCGCCCTCCGCCGAAGGCGGCCCTCCGGCGCCGAGGCCGCGCCTTCGGCGCGAGGGCCGGGGCTTCGCCCCGGATCAATGCCGTCATCCGAGCCGCGCTACGTGGCGAGGCCCGCCGCGAAGCCGGCCCTCCGTGCGAAGCACGGCCTTCCGCGCGAAGCGCGGCCCCCCGGCGCCGAGCGCCGGCCTTAGTGGTCCGGTGCATAAATACGGCCCGCATCGAGGGTGCCGAGGCGCCCGGGCCTGCAAGGCGCGAGGAGGGAGAATGCCGAGCGTATTTGACCGACGAGCAACGCCGCGGGCCGGGATGCATCGGCGGCCGAATGCGGCCGTATTTGTGCATCGGACCACTTAGAGCCCCATGCGGTGCGGCTGCCACTGAATCCCCAGCGCCATGATTCGTTCCAGCAGCATGGGGTACTCGAGGCTGCCGCGCTTGGCCGACTGCGCGAAGTCCTCGTTTTCGGCGAGCTGCGGGTTCGCGTTCGCCTCGATCACGTACGGGTTGTGGTTGGCATCCATGCGAAAGTCCACGCGCGCGTAGCCTGACAACTCGAGCGCCCGATACGCACGTTTGGCGAGATGCTGCAGTTTCGCGGCGACGCCTTCAGGAAGCTGCGCTTCCGACGTATCGATCCCGTGGCGCTTCTGATACTTCACGCTCCACTTCACGCGCTCGGTGGCAATCTGCCAGTTGTTCTCGGCCATCCGGGCAAACGACATTTCCCAGACCGGAAACACGCGCAGCCGGTGATTGCCCATCACGCCGACGTACAGCTCGCGGCCGTCGATGAACTGCTCGACGATGGCCGGCGTGAGAATCGTGTCGTGGATGTATTTCACCCGCTTGGCCAGTTGCTCCTCGTTGGCCACCACCGACGCCTGGGAGATGCCGATGGACGATTCGTAGGTCAGTGATTTGACGATGAGCGGATACTGCAGCTTCTTGGGCAGCACCGGCCGGCGATTGAGCGGGACCACGGTGAAGTGCGGCGCGGGAATACGGTGGTATGCCAGCAGCTTGCGCGACAGCGCCTTGTCACGCGAGAGCGTCAACCCTCGCGGGTTGCACCCGGTGTAGGGCATCCGGAGCAGTTCCAGGTAACTGACGATGTTCTGATCGAACACGCCGATGTCGGCAAACGCCTCCATCATGTTGAAGACAATCGTCGGCTTGAACGAATCGATGGACTGCCGGATGGGTGTCAAATCGTCGTGGACGCCGATCACGAGCACTTCGTGGCGTTTGCGCAGCGCCGTGACGACATCCCACTCCATCCGCCACTCGGGATTGACCTCCGTGGGCGCCGCGTTTTCCTTCGGCACGAGATCCTTGTGAACGAGCGCGAGCACGCGGTGCGGGCTCATCCCTCGACCTCGCTCGGGATTCCGCGCGGCGAGTGACCGCGCGCTCACAGCGCCACCCGGTGTCGCCCGCTGTGCAGATAGTTCATCGTCTGGACGGTGAGCAACACAGCGAATTCATATCGGGCCTGCTCCTCGGGCACCGCGAGGCGCAACTTCAACTCTCGGCACCGCGTGATCATATCCTCCAACACCTTGTCGATCGTGTACTGATAAATTCCCGTCCAGTCCGCGACCACGCGGCGCACCGGCCGACGGCTGCGTGCGAGGAACTGCGCGGCCGTAATGTTGTTGGCAAACTCCGGCGCATCGGAGAACAAGCGCCGCAGCTCGCGATCATAGAATTTCGGGTGCTCGATGCCCTGACGCTGGCGCTTCTGCCGATAATGACGCCGCAGCGTGTACCGCAGCCGGCGCAGCGGATCGACTTCCTCGGCATTTTCCACCAGCGCCTTCTTCCCCGCGAGCGTGCGCATCAGGGCATCCATGTATTCGAGCTTGCCGAGCGCGGGCCATCCGGCATAGCGGCGCGACCAGTTCGAATCCGGCGTCAACCAGACGGCAAACGTCTCGGCGAAGTCCTCGTCCGGATGGCTCTGCGCGTACCAGGGATCGATGTGCTGCACGAAGCTCTTGCTGTACGGCTTCGGTGAATAGAACTCGGGGTACGGGACCGAGGAGCTGCCGAACACGGCGCGACGCTGACGTTTGAGCCGCAGCTTGTACGCGTTGTCGATGACGTGGCCGGCCTCGTGGCGCAGGATGCGCATGCACCAGTCGTGATCGCCGCCTTCGACTTCGAGCATCTGCGCCTTTTCGAGCCGCTCGAGGCGCGGGTGTACCAGGTAGAACGGCACCGCCATGGCTGCCGTGCCATCCGGCGTGAACCACTCGTCCGAAATGTAGAAGTGGATGGGAAAGCGCAGTGAGAAGCGTTCGAGCTCGCTGCGAAGCTGGGCGATACGCCCCTCGATGACTGTGCCGTCGAGTGTCAGCGGCAGATCCGAGAGGCGCAAATCCAGGAGTTGCTCGTCCGGCAACTCGTGCCAATTCGGGGGTGCCGCCATCCGCTCCTATTATGGCGGCCTTGGCTGACGGCCGGTTCCTCGCCCCGGATCGAAATCCGCGCGCAGCGCGGCCTGCCGAAACGAAGTGAGGCCCTCCGGCGAAGCCGCCCGTCCGGGCGAAGCCCCGCCCCGGATCGAAATCCGCGCGCAGCGCGGCCTGCCG
>DATKDY010000372.1:0-38686 GCA_035512515.1 Vicinamibacterales bacterium | reverse complement strand
CTGCGCTCCTCCACGACATCGGCAAGCTTGCCGTTCCCGAACATATCCTCGCCAAGCCGGGACCGCTCACCCACGAGGAGTTCCAGAAAATCCGCATTCATCCCCAGGTCGGCGCTGCCATCATCGCGGCGGTGCCGTTTCCGTATCCCGTGGCGCCCCTCATCCTGAGTCATCACGAACGCTGGGACGGCCGCGGCTACCCGGCCGGGTTGAAGGGCGAAGACATTCCCCTCGGCGGGCGGGTGCTCTGCCTGGTCGACCACTTCGACGCGCTGACGTCGGAGCGCCCGTATCACAAGCCGATGGCGGTGGAAGCCGCGGTGGCGCTGATGGAGCAGGAAGCCGGCAAGGCACTGGATCCACGCGCGGTGAAGGCGTTCCTGAGCATCCTGCCGAAGGTTCGCGCCGAGGTGCAGCGCGCCGACGTCGAGATGCCGCGGCTGTCGCTGGTCATCCCCGAGAGCGAACGGACGAACGTCCCGGATGCCCCGGCCGCGGCCGATTTCAAGCCGACCGTCTTCGACGACATCGCGCTCGCTCACCGTGAAATCTACGCGCTCTACGAGATCGCCCAGACGATGGGCACGAGTCTCGGCGTCGCCGACACGATGGCGCTGATCTCGTCGAAATTGAGCAGCCTGGTCCCGTTCACGTCGTGCGCCCTGTTCCTGTTCGAGGAGGAAACCGACTCGCTGCGCTGCGCGTTTGCCATCGGCGTCGAAGCCGACACCATCAACACCATGACGGTGCGCAGCGGGCAGGGCCTGACGGGATGGGTGGCGCGCAACCGGCGGCCGCTCGTCAACGCACGCCCGAGCGCCGACTTCGAGGCCGCGGGGTTCACGCTGCGCCCGACCGCGCTGCAATCGGCCCTGGTCGCGCCGCTCGTCTTCAACGACCGTTTCATCGGCACGCTGGCGGTGTATCACGCCACCCCGGACTTCTACATGGACGATCACCGGCGTCTGCTCGATCGCGTCAGCGAGCAGGCCGCGGCCGTCATCCACAATTCGATCGTGTTCGAGCAGACGCAGGAAGACTCGCTGACCGATCCGCTCACCGAGCTGCCGAATACGCGATTCATGTTCATGCACCTGACGCGCGAGCTGGCCCGCGCCGAGCGCCTGAAATCCGAAGTGGCGCTGCTCGTCATGGACCTCGACAAGTTCAAGGACATCAACGACAACCACGGGCACCATATCGGCGACCGGGCGCTGCGTGAGGTGGCCAAAGTGCTCCGTGCCGCGATTCGGCCGTACGACATCTGCGTCCGCTACGCCGGTGACGAGTTCATCGTCGTGCTCTCGGGGTGCGGACAGGAAGAAGCCGAGCGCAAGCGCATCGAGCTGCAGCGCGCGGTGGACCTCGTGCAGTTCGACGCACGGCCCGGGCGCCGCATTCCGCTGGCCATCAGCGTCGGCGCCGCGATCTTTCCGCACGACGGCGATACGTACGAGGCGCTGCTCGCGACGGCGGACAGCCGGATGTATCGGGACAAGAGCCGCCGCAAGCATCCACGGTTGCAGGCGCTCGCGACCGGAACTGATGGGCGCGGCGTGGCCGTCCGGCCGACGCCGGCGATCGTCGAGCCGAGCGACGTGGATATTCAGCGCGCGGGCATGGGCGTGCTGTAGGTCAGGCTCTCAGCTATCGGCTATCGGCTATCAGCGGCGTAGGTTTCGGTCACGATTCGTTCTCGTGGCACGCCGGAACTGGTGAGCAGCGCCGACACGTCTCCGACAAAGCCTGACGGCCCGCAAATGACGCACCGGGTTTCCTGTGTGTCGAGCACGGACGTCAGTAGCGCGCTGTCGACGCGCCCCTGCGTACCGGTCCACGTCTGGTCGCTCTCGCGCGTGACGGTCAGGAACAGATCGATTCGGCGCTCCGTCTTGAGCGAGCCGAGTTCCGCCAGATAAGCGAACTCGTCCGCCCGCCTGGCGCTGTAGACAAGAGTGACGTCGACGCCCGACGCGGTCTCGAGCAGGTGCCACATGATGGACCTGAGCGGCGCAATGCCGGTGCCGCCCGCAATCAGCAGCACCCGCCGTTCGGGCAGCGGCGCGGGGAGGGCAAACGATCCGAATGGTCCTTCGATGCGCAGCAGGGTGCCGGGTGTGGCGCCTTCCAGGTGAGGGTCGGGCGCAGTGTGATCGTCGATCTGCACGAGCAGTTCGATGGCCTTGTCCCGTCCCGCCTGCTGTGGCGAACACGCAATGGAATACGGCCGCTTGACTGGGCTCTCCGCCAGTCCCGCAAACACGGCCTGTCCGGCGCGAAATGAGAAATTGCGATCACCGAGATCCGCGACGATGATTTTCGTGCGGGGCGTCGCCGCCACGACCGTGCGCGTTGGGATGAGTAGCGTCTGCACTGGCGCCTGGGGCCTCGGGCCTGAGAAGCCTGTCACATGCCGAGCACGTGATACCCCGAGTCCACCATCAGGACGGCGCCCGTCACGCCACGTCCCGCCTGTCCCAGGAGAAACACCGCGGCGTCGGCGACTTCGCTCGATTCGATCGTTCGCCGCAGCGGCGCTCGTTCGCGAACCACGCCGAGGATGCTGGAGAACCCGCCAATGCCCGCGGCGGCCAGCGTCTTGACGGGACCGGCGGAAATCGCATTCACGCGGATGTTCTCGGGCCCGAGATCCGCCGCCAGATATCGCACGGCGCTTTCGAGCGCCGCCTTGGCAACACCCATCACGTTGTAGTTGGGGAACACGCGGGTGCTGCCCAGATACGTGAGCGTCACGATGCTGCCGCCCCCGCGCGCGGCCATCAGCGGACGGGCACCACGCGCGAGCGCGATCAGTGAGTACGCACTGATGTCCATCGCCAGCCGAAATCCGTCGCGCGAGGTTTGCACAAACGGGTTCGTGATGTCGTCGCGATTGGCGAACGCGACACCGTGCACGAGGAAATCGAGTCCGCCGTGGTGTTCCTGAATGCGGGCGAAGACCGCGTCCATCTCAGCGTCGTTCTGCACGTCGAGCGGCAGCACGAGCGGCGCCGGCGTCAGCGTTTCCGACAGCTCGCGCACGTGATCTTCGAATCGTCCCTGATAGGTGAGCACGAGAGCGGCGCCGGCTTGCGCGGCCGCCTGCGCGATGCCCCACGAAAGCGAGCGCTTGTTGGCGACCCCGACGATCAGACCGACCTTGCCTGCCAGTTCCGACATCCCCGGGTCCGCCTCACTGATTCTTCTTGCCGCCGCGACGGCGCCGGGGACGTCCGGCATTCTGTCCCTGTCCCTGTCCCTGTCCCTGTCCCTGTCCGCCGCGGCCGAAACGCATGGGACCGAAATGACCGCCGCCCTGCCCCGGCTGGTGTCCTCCCGCACCGCGCCGGCCATGCCGCTGAGAACGCTTGCTGGAGGGCTGGCGAACCGTGAAGTCGGGCGCCGGCCGCGTTTGCGGAGGCGGCTGCCCTTCCGGGCGGGGCAACGCGGCGCGTATCAGCGGCCGGCGCCATAAACCTTCTTCCCTGCCTGGTGGCCCCTCGCTCTCTGGCGCGTCAGCCGCTGTCGCTACCGCTGCGCTCTCGGCGACCACCGCCACAAACGCATCGGCTGGCCGTCCGTTGCCGTTCGCAAACGTGGCGGCGACCGACTCGGGCGTCGGGTCAGCAAGTTCGGGCACGCCGAGCAGCACCTCGGCGTCGGCCGCGGCATCGACATCGGCCTGCGTCGGGACCCGTGCCGCGGGCTGTGGCCCTTGCAGACCATCGAGCACCTGCGTGAAGAGCGCCGCCTGCGGCTTCTTCCGCCGCTGGGGCGGCACCTTGCCGTCCTTGTACTCGTGTTCGGCGTCACAGACGACGCAACGGGTTTGCTTGATGTGGTCGTCGATCATCGCCACGATGGCGTGATTCGTAATACGGCGCTCGCGCGGACAGTAGTCGTCCAACACGTCGCCGGGCCGAAACCGGCGTTGCTGCATGCACTCCCCCGAAAAAACGACTCAGATCACAATGCAGGAGGGAAATGATTCGGGCACGACGAGTGTGCCACCTGGCGCCACCGGGGCACCAAAACCTCGAGTTTTGATTGAACTCTAAGACGAGAGGTCACGATAGTGTAGCAACCAGCGGCGGGTTTGTGCAAGCGCTTCCTGCACGGCGGCTGGTCCGGTCGATTGGGGCGTTGTCCGGGCCCGGACCGACGCCTCCGGCGTGATCGCCGCCCGCACATCCGCGCCGAAGTGCCCGCTGAATCGCCGCCACTCGTCGAGTGTGAGCGCGGCGAAGTCCCGCTGCTCGGCCAGCAGCTGTCGCACCATCGACCCGACGATTTCGTGCGCCTCACGAAACGACACCCCTCGCGCCACGAGATAGTCGGCCACGTCCGTGGCGAGCAACAGCCCGGACGCGGCGGCCCTGGTCCGATCGCCGCGCAAGGCGATGTGCTCCAGCACCGCGCGCGCGGCATCGACCGACACCTGCAACGTGCCCTCGGCGTCGAACACGGGTTCTTTGTCTTCCTGCAGGTCCTTGTTGTACCCGGTGGGAAGCCCCTTCATCGTGACGAGCAGGCCCGTCAGGTGGCCAATGGTCCGCCCCGCCTTGCCGCGCACCAGTTCAAGCGGATCAGGGTTCTTCTTCTGCGGCATCATGCTGCTGCCGGTCGCCGAGCGATCCGCCAGCTCGAAGAACCCGAACTCTTCGCTCGTGAGCAGGATGAAGTCCTCCGCGAGACGGCTCAAGTGGACCATCGCCATCGCGCATGCGTAGATGAACGTCGCCGCGAAATCACGATCCGAGGAGGCGTCCATGCTGTTGGCGACGACGCGACTGAAGCCGAGGCGTGCTGCCAGCGCGGCGACGTCGATCGCATAACCGGTTCCGGCAATGGCGCCCGAGCCAAGAGGCAGGGCATCGGCCTCGGTGATGGCGACGGCCAGCCGCTGATGGTCCCGCTGAAGCGCGGCAGCATGACTCAACAGAAAGTGCGCCACCAGCACCGGCATCGCCCGGCGCATGTGCGTATACGACGGCATCAGCGCCTCGCCGGCGGCGTCGGCCTGATTCGCGAGCGTCTCGACCAGCCGCCGGATTCTTTCCTGCAGAAGCGGGATCCGGCGCCGGAGGTACAGTCGCAAGTCGAGCGAGACCTGCTCGTTGCGCGACCGCCCGGTGTGCAGACGCCGGCCCGCGTCACCGATGCGGGCGGTGAGCTGGCGCTCGACGAAGCTGTGGACGTCTTCGTCCGGTCCACTCACCCACGCCGGGCTGCGGCGGCCGTGCTCGAGGATCGCGCTGAGCCCGTCACGAATCCTGTCGCCGTCCTCTCGCGTCAGCGCACCGCACGCCACCAAGGCATCCGCCCACGCGAGGCTCCCGATCACGTCGTCCTCGAAGAGCCGCCGGTCGAACGGGAACGAAACGCCGAAATCGAACGCCGCGGGGTCGGGCGCGGAGTCGAAGCGTCCGGACCAGAGGTGTTGTGTCATGCGATCTGATGAAGTTGCGGCGCCGGCTCGTCGCGACACGCGCGCTGGAGTACCGCGAGCGCCGGCTCACCGGTGATGGTTTCGAGGCTTTCCAGCAATTCGGTCAGCGTCATGTCGACGCCGTTGATGGCGACCGGGAGGCCATCCTCGAAACGGATGCTCACATGGAGAGGATCGATGACCGGCTGGGCCACCGCTCGGCGCGGGACGTGCACGTGCTCCGGTAACATGCAGACGGCCTGTTCGGCGCCGGCAATCTCCTGGAGCTTTCCTGCCACGAACGGCGCCGCGAGCCCCGCGAGCGCGCTGACGGGATCCGCAAACAAGCCGGAGCGTGACGCCGGGACGAGAACCTCGCGCGCGAATTCCTCGCGCACGTCGAGCGCATGGCATCGTGCGGCACCGGCCGCCAACGCGAGGTCGCGCATGTCGCTCAGCGACACGGCGCCGCCGAAGTCGAACGCGACGGCAATCACCTCAGCGCGCGAGGCCAACTCCGCGATCACACGCGCCGAGTCCGGGTCGCCGAAACACGCCACCACCACCTTGCTCATCATCCTCCCAGCCTCCACCGCCGCCGCACGATCGCAGGGTTCCAATCACGGGGTTCCGATCACAGCGTTCCACAGGGTTCGCTGTGACAGAGTTCGTCATAGCGAACCCCGTGCCACTCTCCCGTGGACGGAACCCCCCGTGCCGGAACCCCCGTCGTCGCGAACCCCGTGAACCCCCGTGAGCGGAACCCGTGGTTATGCCTGGTTCGTGAGATGCACGATGGTCGAGCGGGTCGCCTGCCCCGCCCGCGCGTCGCGACAAATCACGAGAATGGTGTCGTCCCCGGCAATCGTGCCGAGCACCTCGGGGAGCTGCGCGCGGTCGACCGCGATCGCAAGCAGCTGCGCCTGGCCAGGCCCCGTTTTCACGACCACCAGTTGCTGAGCCACATCCACACTCAGCAGAAACTCTCCGAGCGCGCGCGACAACGCCACTGCCGCAGCCGCCGGCGACGAGGGCGCCGCGGCCGCGCCCGCCGCCTGATAGGCCCCGTCCGCCGCCCGCTTCATGAGCCCCAGCTCCTTGATGTCGCGGGACAGCGTCGCCTGCGTCACGTCAAACCCCATCGTCTGAAGGCGCTTGCGCAGCGCTTCCTGACTGTGGACGGGCTCGTGATCGACAATCTGGCGAATCGCCGTCAGCCGTCGGCTCTTCATATCTATGCGTTCAGTGAATCAGTATACAGACAAACTCCGGTATTGCGTCAATAAACCGCGTTGACACATCGCGGAGGCCGACGTATAGTTATTCTCTTTGATGTATAGAGTTGCGGTTATCGGAGCAACCGGCTACGCCGGCCAGGAGCTGATCAGGCTGCTCGCGCGCCACCCAGGGGTCACCCTGACGCTCGCCACGGCATCGCATGCGGCGAGCACGCCCCGCCGGCTGCCGGCGCTCGCGCGGGTGTGGGACGGCGACGTGCGCCCGCTCGACGTGGCGGCCGTTCCGCGCGACGCCGATGTCGCGTTCCTCGCCCTGCCGGAGGCCGCCTCGGCAGAGGTCGCACCGGCGCTCGTCGAGGCTGGGATGCGAGTGGTCGATCTCTCCGGCGCCTTTCGACTGCGGGATGCGACGGCGCGCGGCCGGTGGTACCCGGCGACGCCGGCCATGCCGGATGGCGTGGCTTACGGGTTGACCGAGTTCGGGCGCGAGGCGATCGCGCGCGCCAGGCTGGTGTCCAATCCTGGCTGCTATCCGACGGCATCGCTGCTGGCGCTTCTCCCGCTCGCGCAGGCCGGCCTGATCGCGCCCGACAGCGACGTCGTCATCGACGCGAAGTCGGGGCTTTCCGGTGCTGGGAAGGTCCCCTCCGAGCGCACGCACTTTTCGGAGAATCACGGCAGCGTCGCTGCCTATAGCGTCTTCGGCCACCGCCACACGCCGGAGATCGAGCAGGAGCTTGGTCGTGGCGTGACCTTCGTGCCGCATCTGGTGCCGCTCGACCGCGGCATTCTCGCGTCGAATTACGTCCGGCTGCGCCGCGGCACCACCGGGGCGCAGGTCGCACACGCATTCGAGCAGGCGTACGCGTCGGCGCCATTCGTGCGCCTCGCTGGTGCGGAGCTGCCGGAGATCAAACAGGTGGTCTGGTCGAACTTCTGCGACATCGGCTGGACGATCGACGAAGCGGGCGGACGGGGCTTGATCGTCTCGGTCATCGACAACCTGGTCAAGGGCGCCGCGGGTTCCGCCGTACAGAACTTCAACGTCATGCACGGCCTCGACGAGAGGGCCGGACTTCAATGAGATTCACCGTGGGCGTTCTTTCACCGCGGTTCCGCACGGCCGTTCCCACAGGGGTTGAACGTCCGTGACGAAGCGTCGTGGAGCCCCCTCGCGGAAAATCCCCGTGAAGAATCCTCGGCGGCGCGCCGTCGTGTTGAAGGTCGGCGGCGAGCTGCTCGAGAGCGCCACCGCAATGACGGCGATGGCGCGGATGATTGCGCGTGCGGCGCGCACCGTCACGCTCGTGATCGTGCACGGCGGCGGCAGGGAGATTGACGCCGCGCTGACGCAGGCGACCATTCCGAAGCATCAGGTCGATGGGCTGCGGATCACGGACGAACGGACGCTGGCCGTGGTCGTGGCAGTGCTCGCCGGGAGCATCAACACGCGGTTGGTCGCCGCCATCAACACGGCGGGCGGACGCGCGGTCGGCTTGACCGGCGCAGACGCGGGCGTCGGGCTGGTCAGAGCCGCCAAACCGCATCGCGCGACCAACGGGGAGCTCGTGGATCTCGGACTGGTCGGGGATCCGATCCCAGGCGTCGGAGCGCCGCTCATCGACATCCTGTGCCGAGAGGGCTTCGTCCCCGTCGTCGCCTGCATCGGCGCGTCGAAGGACGGACGGTTGTTCAACGTGAATGCCGATACGCTCGCTGCCAGTCTGGCGGCGCGGCTCGAGGCGTCGCGGCTGGTGTTTGCCGGCGGAACGGCGGGCGTGCTCGACGCCGCGGGCGAGACCATCGCGCATCTGACCACCGATGCGATTGACGGGCTCATCGCGTCGGGCACCGCCACAACCGGCATGGTGGCGAAGCTGCGCGCCGCTCGCCACGCCCTCGGCGCCGGGGTCGGCGAGATTGCGATCGCCGACGGCCGCACGCCGAAGCTGACGGCATTGACGAGAGGGACGGCCGCACGCCGGGGACCGTGGACGAGACT
Source organism: Vicinamibacterales bacterium (assembly GCA_035512515.1). GTDB lineage: Bacteria > Acidobacteriota > Vicinamibacteria > Vicinamibacterales > UBA2999 > JACCSI01. Next base: position 30,018 of record DATKDY010000372.1, on the reverse strand, counting down.
GACATGACGAGCAACCGTAACGGCGAGGCCCAGTTCGACACGAGCGCTGTCAAGGCGCTCGAAGCCGCGCACGTCCTGCAGACCTACAAGCGCCAGCCGATTGTCATCGTGCGCGGCGAGGGCAGTCGTGTCTTCGACGCGGATGGCCATGCGTATCTCGATTTCATCTCCGGAATCGGCGTCGTCGTGCTGGGCCACGCGCATGGCGGGCTGGCTGCGGCCATCGCCGCGCAGGCGGAGACCCTCATCCAGACGTCCAACCTCTATTACCACCCGCTGCAGGGCCAGCTTGCGGCGCGGTTGGCGGCGTTGTCCGGCCTGCAGCGGACGTTTTTCTGTAACAGTGGCGCCGAAGCCGTCGAAGCCTGTCTCAAGTTCGCGCGGCGCTACTGGTTTTCGCAGGGCGTGAGGAACCGCACGCATTTCGTCGCGCTTCAGCACGGGTTTGCCGGGCGGACGCTCGGCGCGCTCTCGGTCACGGCCAACCCGGCGTATCGCGAGCCCTTCGAGCCGCTCATTCCGGGCGTGACGTTTGTCTCGCCAGACGACCCGGCGGCGCTCGACTCAGCGGTCACGGCCGGGACGGCGGCCATCATCGCGGAGCCGATTCAGGGAGAAGGCGGCGTCCGGCCGCTGTCGCCCGCGTTTGCCGCCGCGATAGAACACGCCTGCGAGCGAACGGGCGCGCTCCTCATCGCGGACGAAGTGCAGTGCGGGCTGGGACGCACCGGCGAGCCCTTCTATTTCCCGGTCCTGGGACTGACCCCGGACCTCATCTCGGTGGGCAAGGCGCTCGGCGCGGGGGTGCCGATTGGCGCGGCGCTGGTGGCCGAAGACGTCGCCCGTCAGGTGTTTGCCGGCGATCACGGCAGCACCTATGGAGGAAACCTCCTGTCGACGCGCGCGGGACTGTATGTCCTCGAACAGCTCACGGGCACTCACGAGGCCGCAGCGTATCGCCCTCCCGCCGGCGTCATCGGCAACGTGCGCGCCATGTCATCGGTCTTCGAACACGCGCTGAACCGGCTCGCGGCGGAACACGCGATCGTCCACGCCGTGCGTGGCGTCGGGCTCATGCGGGCGCTCGAGCTGACGATCGATGCGACGCCGGTTGTCGAAGGGGCGTTGAAGGCGGGGCTGCTGGTGAACCGGACAGCGGAGCGCGCGGTGCGGATGTTGCCCCCGCTCACGGTCACGAAGGAAGAGATCGACGAGGCGGCGGCCATTCTCGACCGCGTCCTGCTGGGCGTCGCAACAGGTTCGGAGGTGGCGAAATGAACACACAGCTCGTGACTGACGCGCCGGCTGGCTCGCGCCGCCAGCGCCGTCGGGCCCATCGGCCGCGTCCGTCCACCAGCATCGTCCTGCGCTCCGCGGGGTCTGGCGAAGCCTCGACCCTGCATGCGCTCATCCGGGCGCATCTCGAGGAAGGGCGGCTCCTCCCGCGTGCGCTGGACGAACTCGCCGTCCACGCGGATCGCTTCGTCGTCGCCGTCAGGCGCGGCCTTATCGTGGGCTGCGCCGAGCTGGCGCCGCTCAGCGGGCGCGTCGCCGAAGTGCGGTCGCTGGTCGTCGATCGTCGCGCGCGGTTTCTGGGCATCGGCCGGAACCTCGTGACCGAACTGCAGCGCCGGGCACGGATCGCCGGCTTTGAGCAACTCTGCGTCTTTGCGCATGACGCGGCCTACTTTGCGCGCATGGGCTTCTCGATCGTGCCGCATACGTGGGTGCCCGACAAGATCGCGCGCGACTGCACGACGTGCGCGCAGTTTCGCCGCTGCGGCCAAGTCGCCCTCGTGCTCCCGCTCGTTGATGCCCGCTTGAAGCGGGTGCACACCTACGTGCCGCTCGCCGCGCTCCGAGGCTGATGTGCGGACGATCGGCCGACCCATCATCTCGCCCATTGACGGGGGCATCACGGCACCGGACGGCATCCGCGGGTCAGGCCTCGCCTGCGGCATCAAGACCAGCGGGCGACCCGACCTGGCCGTCATCGCGACGTCGCGCCCCGTCAGCGCCGCCGGAATTTTCACCACGAACCAGGCGAAAGCAGCGCCCGTGATCGTGTCGCAGGAGCATTTGGCGTGGAGTGAGGGGGTCGCACAAATCATCGTGACCAACAGCGGCTGCGCCAATGCGTGCACCGGTCCCCAGGGCATGGCCGACGCGCGCGAGATGGCGGTCATGGCGGCTAATCGGATCGGGTGCGCGCCGTCGCACGCGCTGGTGGCATCCACCGGGGTCATCGGGGTGAACCTCAACATGGAGGCGCTCCGTGGCGGCATTCCGCGCGCCATCGACGCGCTGTCACGCGATGGCCAGGACGACGCGGCGCGGGCCATCATGACGACGGATCCCTTCCCGAAGTCGTACGCAGTGGAAGTCAGTACCACGGCTGGGCGTTTTCGCGTTGGCGGCATGGCCAAGGGCTCCGGGATGATCGAGCCGCGGATGGCGACCATGCTCGGCTTTCTGACGACGGATGCCGCCGTCGCCCCGGCGATGCTGCGCCGCGCCCTCGAAGAAGCGTCGCGCTACACGTTCAACGCGATCACGGTCGACGGCGAGGCGTCCACCAACGATTGCGTCTTTGCCGTGGCGTCGGGCGAAAGCGCGGTCCGCATCGACGAGGAGCACTACGCCGCGCTCTTCGAAGGGTTTCGCGCTGTGGCGCTCGAATTGTCGCTGGGCATCGTGCGCGGTGGCGAGGGCGCGACCAAGCTGGTCGCAATCACGGTCAGCGGGGCACGCTCGCAGGATGAGGCGTGGATTGCGGCACGCGTGATCGCCAACTCGCCGCTCGTCAAGACGGCGATTCACGGCGGCGATCCGAATTGGGGACGTCTCGTGGCGGCCGCCGGCCGCGCCGGCGTCACCTTCGCGCTGGAGCAGGCGATGGTCCGCATCGGCTCGCTGGTGCTGTTCAGCGACGGTGAACCGCACGACCACCTGGCGCCGAAAGCCGCGGAGTATCTCCAGGGCACAACCCTCGAAATCGAAGTGAACGTCGGGGCCGGCGGCAGCGGTCGCGCCACGATCTACACGTGCGACCTCTCGGCGGAGTATGTGCGAATCAACGCGGAGTACCGAACGTAGCGCGTTCGGCTGACGGCGATCGGCTATCGGCTTACTGCTCTCGCTATCGGCTATCGGCTATCGGCGCCTGGCTAAGAGCTGAAAGCTGAGAGCGCCGAGAGCTGACAGCCGAGAGCGCTGACAGCCGAGAGCTGAAGAGCTGAAGAGCTGAAAGCACATTATGGGCGCATCAATGCGAATGCTCGACGACATCCCCCGGGTCCGGTCGAAGGACTTGCTGTCGATTCTCGACTTCAATCACGAGGAGCTGACGCAGGCCATCGACCTGGCCATCCGTCTCAAGCGCGAACGGCCTCTGGGGCTGCGCGCGCCGACCGCACATGCCCTCGACGGCCGCCACATCGGCCTGCTGTTCGAGAAGCCCTCGCTGCGCACGCGGGTGACGTTCACGATTGGCGTGCGCGAGCTTGGCGGCGACATGGTGGAGATCCCGGCCGATGTGATGCACGCCGACCGCGAGCCCGTGTACGACGTGGCCCGCAACCTCGAACGCTGGGTCGACGCCGTCGTCATCCGCACGTTCGCGCAGGATCGGCTCGTCCACATCGGCGAGACCACGAAGCGGCTGCACGTCATCAACGCACTCACCGACGAAGAGCACCCCTGTCAGGCGCTTGCGGATGTTCAGACGTTGAAGCAGTTGTGGGGAACGTTCAAAGGGCGCACGATTGCGTACGTCGGCGACGGCAACAACGTCGCCACGTCCATGGTGCACGCCTCCGTGATGCTCGGGATGTCGGTGCGCGTAGCGACGCCCAGGGGCTACGAGCTGCCCAACCAGGTGGTGCTCGAAGCGGCGCGCGTCGCCGTTGACGGTGCCGAGCTGGTGCAACTGACGGATCCGAAGAAAGCGGTCGAAGGCGCCGACGCCATCTACACGGACGTGTGGACGTCGATGGGACAGGAAGTCGAGTACGCGGAACGCAAGAAGATCTTCGTCCCCTATCAGGTCAACGAGGCGCTGATGGCGCGGGCCAAGGCCGGCGCCGTGTTCATGCACTGCCTGCCGGCGCATCGCGGCGAGGAAGTCTCCGACGAGGTCATCGAATCGCCGGCGTCCGTCGTCTTCGATCAGGCCGAGAACCGGCTTCACGCCCAGAAGGCGCTGCTCCTCATGCTGATTGGCGCTGCGGCGTGAACACCACGGCCGTCGGTGATGCGGGAGGCATCGAGGAGCCGCGGCGTCCGGCGGCTCCAGGTGCGATCACTGTGTCGTAGTCGCCGGCCGGCTGTCGGTCTTCAGGTACTTGTCGTACCACTTCAGAATGCGGCCCTCGAAGTCGATCGCCTCGCTCACGCTGTTGGGCGGCCGATGCCCGCCATCCGCGTAGCGGACCCACTCGACCTCGCGTCCAAGGCGGCGGAGCGCGTAGTAGATTTCTCGCGACTGGCTCGCGGGCACGTTCGGATCCTGGTCGCCGGTGATGTTCAGGAGCGGCGTCTTGATCCGATCGGCACGCATGATCGCCGAGTGGTCCAGGTACCGCTCCGGATACTCCCAGAGCGTGCCGCCGATGCGGTCCTGACTCTTTTCCGGCGCGTGCGTGTTGCGCACGCCCAGGCGCGGGCTGTCGGTGTAAAAGCTCACCATGTTGACCTTGCCCGAGATGTTGATGGCAGCCTTGAATCGGTCGGTCTCGGTCAGCAGCAGCACCGTGGCGTAGCCGCCGTAGCTCGTGCCATGCACGCCGAGACGGTCAGGGTCGGCGACGCCCATGTCGATCAGTTTGTTCGCCGCGGCCGTGACCCCCTTCGCCCACGATTCACCCGGGCGGCCGACGACGAGATTGACGGAGGGGTGGAAGACCGCGTACCCGTGATTGGCGAGAAACGCCGCGCGGGCATTGAAGCCATTGTCGAAGAAGGTCTCGTAGATCTCGAACACCGTCGGATATGCCTGCCCCTTCTGGTAGTTCACGGGATAGCGCAGCACGCCGTACAGCACCTTGCCGTCGGTGTCGCGATAGGACACCAGCTCGGAGCGCGGCAGCGCCTTCGACGCCATCCAGGGATTGAGCGCCGTCAGCTTGCGCGCGTTGCCGAAGCTCGCGTCGGCCACGTACACCTCCGCCGGCCGATCGCCATCCGACATCGAATAGACGACGGTGCTGCCGTCATGGGAATAGCGGATGTTCTGATAGAGGTTGCTGTCCCTGACGAGCGGCGCGAGCTGCTTGGACTGGAGGTCGAGCCGCATCACGCCGCGATCCCAGCGGCTGCGCTCGCTGTAGTTGACGAGCAGCGCGCTGCCGTCCGGCGTCCAGCCGAGCACCGACGCGCGGGGATTGGCGTCCTCGTTCTTGTCGTCGAGCGTGAAGACGCGCTCGCGCGTCCCCGTCGCCACCGATGCGACGTACCAGCCCTTGCGGCTCGTGAGCACGAGGCGCGTGTTGTCGCGGCTGAACGCGCCGGGCGAGAACGACTCGGCTTCGTCCTCCTTCTCGCCGGCGGCATTGCTCGAAGCCGTCTCGGCCGGCTTGTCCGGCTTTGGTGTGATTGAACGCGGCGTCGCGTCGTTCACGCCCTGGATGAAGACCTCGCCCTTGTCCGCAAACGCAAACAGCGTCCCATCGTCGGACCACCGCGGGTTATTGGTCTTGAGCGTCCTGGCGTCGACGAGGCTTGTCACCTCGCCGCCGCGTGCGAGCTTGAGGTGATTCTGCGTCCCGGCGATCACGTCGTAGTCGGTCTTCTCGGTCACGTCCTCACGGAACGTGACGAAGGAGCCGTCGCGTGCAAGCTGATAGTCGGTCAGCTTCGTCTTGGGCAGCAACGCGCTTGTGTCGCCGGTGCGCGGGTCGAGCGCGACCAGTTCCCGCAGACGCTCCGCACGACGGAGCGCGTCCCACTCGAGAAAGGCGTCCTTGGAGGAATGCACGACGATTGGTCCGTCGACCAGCGTCTTGAACGCGGCTTGCGCGGCGCGATCGTCGGCGGAATCGCGAAGCGCGACCACCAGGCGCGAGCCGTCGGGCCGCCACTCGAGGCCGGAGCTCGCAGCGATCGCCTGCTGACGCGGCACCTCCGACAGCGTCCGCCGGTGTGCGTCCCAGATCCAGGCGGTGGTCACTGGAAGGCGCTCGGCATTCTCCGCGGTGGTGAGCAGCGCGAGCCGCGCGCCGTCACGCGTCCACGCGGCCCGCCGGACGGTCATGAGCTGCTTGAATACGCGGTCCGACGTGCCGGTACGCGTGTCGTAGACCACTACGTCCACGAGGTTCGGCGGGACGTACGTGGGATCGCCGTAGCGGCGGTGATCGGTCGTCGCGTTGTCCTCGAGCGTCCGGACCGCCACCGCGACGCGCGCGCCGTCGTCGGACAGGTCCAGCACCGAGGCGGTGGCAACCTTCAACATATCTGCGGCAGCGAATGGCGACAGCGACTGCGCGCGTGACTGGGGCGCCAGAAAAATCGCAGAAACAGCAGCGGCGAGGCAGAATGTGCGCATCGTTGTCTCTCCCGAGATGTCGCTCCGGAAATGGGGCAGGCCCATTTCGTCGAAAAGGCCGGGGCGCGCAGATTTGGCGGCGTCCGGCAGGTCGTTGTCAGCGAATTCTGCGCGCTCTGAGCAGAACTTGAATCTCGTCGGGACGCGGGTTCTCAAAATACAATCGCTGACGCCCGTCGGCGTCCTCGGAAATCTGGCTCGGGATCGCGCTGGCCACGACGGTCCAGCCCGCGGGCAGGACGACCGTGTTACGGGGGCGCCCGAAGGCGCGATCCCAGACCAACTCCTCACCATCCAGAAAATACCGGCCGGCATCCGTGTACGTCTCGCTGATTCGCAGCCGCGTGGACTGACCCTGCCGAACCGGCGGAAACGAGATGACCACCACCTCGGCCTCCGCCGGCAGCGGCTCGCCGGCCTCGAGGCTTCGCGCTTTCATTTCGGCGCCCGTCAGCGTCTCGACCTTCAGCGCCTCGCCGCTGTCGAGCACCTTGGCCGACGGACTCGACACGCGACTGCCCGCGCGCACGATGTTGAAGTAGTGCTGCACGCCGGGACGCGATTCGGTGTAGTCGTGATAGAGGCTGAACGAGTTCGTCGTCGGATCGTTGAGAAAGTACACGATCTCGCGGTCCTGATGCGCCCGCTCGGTCAGTCGTGACGCCTGGGACGCCAGCGGCACCGTCGTCTCGGGACTCCGCGCCGCCGGCAGCTTCGGCGAAAACGGCGCCAGGCCGGGCTTCGCCCGAATGACCAGCGGCGCCGCGGCGGCGCTGCCGTTCATGAAGCTCAGTTGCACCCGGCCATCGGCTGACGGAATGACTTGCGACGGGACGTTGCTGCTGACGATGCGGTAGCCGGCGGGCAGGACGATGGTGTTGCGACGGATGCCGAGGGAGCGATCGAACACGATCGCGTCGCCGTCCTTGTAGTAGCTCTTGGCGTCCTTGTAGGTTTTGTCGATCAGGAGCCGTGCCTCGCCGCCCTGCGGGATCGGCTTGGCCAGGTGGACTTTGATGTACTCGGTGTCGGGATCAGCCGCGGGGTGTCCCGCCGTGCGGGCATCCTTTCCGCTGACGACCTCCCACGCGAGGTCCTGCCCGGTCGCCAGGTCGACGACACGCTCATCGGTGGCGACGCTGCCACGGCGGATGGTGTTGTAGAAGAAGCGCGCGCCGGGTGTGGTCGCGGTGACTTCGTAGTAGATGCGGAACTGCGCGCTCTCAGGAGCCAGCAGCTCGTACTTCGTGTAGTCGTCTTCCTGCGTCTGTCGGGGCGCCTGCGCGGCGGGGAGCAGAATCGCGAGCGTGCACGCCGCGACAATCAGAGATTTCATGAAGGTCCGCCAGCAAAGTATACCCGGTCGAGCCCTCAGTCGATCGCCACGACCGCGACGGACTCCGGCGGCAGATGGATGCCGCCGGACACGCTGACACCCGTTTCGGACGCCAGCAACAGCGTGGGCGTTCCGGCGACGGCGACGGTCCGCGGTTCAGTGGACAGGTTGCACGCCGTGGCGATGTCCTTCCGGCGCACCAGCATCCACTGCGCCTCGTCGTCACACGACACCTCGCAGCGTGCGGTATTGCCGTCGAGCAGCGCCGGCGTCCGGCGCCGTAGATCGATGAGCGCCCGATACCAGTTCAGCAGCTCGCTGTGCGGCGGACGCGCGCGTTCGTCCCAGCGCAAGCGCGATCGCTCGAATGTCTCGATGGCTTGCGGGTCAGGCACGGAGGTCGGATCCCATCCGAACTTCGCGAACTCGCGGCGACGGCCTTCGCTCACCTGACGGCCGAGCGTCTCGTCCTCGTGCGCAGTGAAATACTGAAACGGTGTCGTCGCGCCCCATTCCTGGCCCTGAAACAGCAGCGGCACGAACGGCGCGGTCAGCAGGATGGCGCCCGCGATCTTCAGCCGTCCCGTCGAGACGAGGTGGCTCAGGCGCTCACCGGCCGCGCGATTGCCGATCTGATCGTGATTCTGCGCCGCGATCACGAAGCGCCAGCCGGGGACATCGGCCGGAAGCGGCCGCCCGTGCCGGCGCGCGCGATGCTCCGACGGATCGCCGGCATACACGAACGCCTGGCGGACGGCCCTCGCAAGGTGCGCCAGGCGGCCGAAGTCTTCGTAGTAGCCGCTGCGCTCGCGCGTGAGCACGGCGTGCAGCGCGTGATGAAAATCGTCGCTCCACTGCGCGTCGATGCCGTAGCCGTGCGCCTCGCGCGAACGGATGATGCGCGGGTCGTTGAGGTCGGACTCGGCAATCAGCACGAAATGACGTCCGAGCGTGACCTCGAGCTCGTCGACCTCCGCTGACAACTGCTCGAGCAAGTGCACGGCGGAGGTGTCCACCAACGCATGGACGGCATCGAGCCGCAGACCGTCCACGTGATAATCGCGCAACCACATCAGCGCGTTGTCGCAGAAGAACCGGCGCACCTCGTCGCTGCGGGCGTCGTCGAGGTTGACCGCTTCACCCCACGGTGTCTTGTACCGATCGGTAAAGTACGGCGCAAAGCGACTGAGATAGTTGCCTGACGGCCCGAGGTGGTTGTAGACGACGTCGAGCAGGACGGCGAGTTCATGCGCGTGACAAGCATCGACGAATCGCTTGAACCCGAGCGGCCCCCCGAAGGCGTGATGCGGCGCAAACAAGTCCACCCCGTCGTAGCCCCACCCCCGTGAGCCGGAGAATTCGTTGACGGGCATCACCTCGACATGGGTGATGCCGAGATCGACGAGGTGTGGGAGCCGTGCGATCGCGGCATCGAATGTCCCCGCGTCCGTGAACGTGCCGATGTGCAGTTCGTAGATGACGGCTGAACCAAGTGGCGGCGCCTGCCAGTGGGCGTCGGTCCAGCCAAACGCGGCGTGGTCGACGTGCTGTGACAGCGCGTGGACGCCCTCGGGTTGCGAGGGGCTTCGCGGGTCCGGGAACGGTCCGTCTCCGTCAATGAGATAGCCGTAGCGGTCGCCGTCACGGCGGGCGCGCGTCGAGGTCCACCAGTCGTCAGGAGGTGAGCGCTGCAACTCGAGGTGCTCACCATTGACCGTCAACACGAGCGTGCGGGCGCGCGGTGCCCAGACAGCGTAGCAGTCACCGCCGGGCGCAAGCAGAGTGGGGGACGTGTGGTGCTCCTGCATGGCGTCGTCCACAACTTAGCAAGTACAGTGCCGGGAAGCGAGCCGGAACCTGCCTGGCCGATATCCGATCGGCGAAGGCAGGTTAGACTCCGTTCCGTGGCTGGGTTGATTGTGATCGTCGTCTCGATCGTGCTGCTCGTCATCGTCTTCCTGCCGATCCTGACGTTCCTCCGCCTTGCGCGCGTGAGTCGACAGATTGAGGAACTGGCGGCACGCGTCGACAATCTGGAAGCCGCCCGCGCTGCCACACCCGCCTTCGCGACCGTATCCCTTCCCGCTTCGGCGAGCAGGCCTGCCACACCCGAGGCACCTGAGGCACCCGAGGCACCCGAGGCACCCGAGGCACCTGATTTAGAAGAGCGCATCGGCGGGCGTGGTCTGCTCTACGTCGGCGTCCTCGTGCTGCTGCTCGGCGTCAGCTTCTTCCTCAAGTACGCCTTCGACAACGCGTGGATCAACGAGACCGCCCGCACGGCGCTCGGGGCGCTGGCCGGCGTGGGGCTCATCGTGGGCGGGTTGCGGTTTGCCGGCCGGGGCCTCGAGATTTTCGGACAGGCGCTCATCGGCGCCGGCTTCGCGATCCTGTATCTCGTCGTCTACGCCGCGCTCGACTTCTACGCGATCATCGATCGCGGCACCGCGTTCGTGCTGATGATCGCCATCACCGTCGCCGCCGCCATGCTCGCCGATCGCCAGCGCGCGCAGGCGCTGGCTTTCATTGCCGTAGGCGGTGGGTTTCTGACGCCGGCGCTGGTGGGCGGCGACGAGAACGCGCTCACGCTCTTTTCGTACGTCGCAATCCTCGTGCTCGGCACGATGTTGTTGTCGTTCAAGCATCAGTGGCTCGCGCTCAACGTTCTCAGCTATGTGGGCACGTTCGTCACGATAGCGGCATGGGCTGGACGCTTTTACACGCCGGATCAGTGGCTCCGTACGTTGCTGTTTCTCACGCTCTTCTGTGTCGCCTTCCTGATCATCCTGCGCGAGACGCGTCGCAGTCCGGCCCTATCGGACCGCATCGTGAGCGGGTTGCTCTCGACGGCTCCGGCTTTTTACCACCTGGCGGCGGTCATCATCACGGCCGCCCATCCGCCGGCGATACACATCTACCTCATCGCCTTCACGGCCGCAGGGCTCTGGCTGACGGTGGAGCCGCATCGTGCTGGGTTGCGGCTGGCGATCCTCGTCGCGGCGTTCGTGCCGATGTTCGGCACGATCACGCTTCCCGATGGACGCTCGTGGCTGCTGCCCAACGTCGTGACGATCACGTCCGTCGCATTGCTCCACGTGATGGGGCTCGCCGATCGTGTGATGCGACAGGAGCAGCGGCTCGAGACCGCCGACCTCCTGACACTGCATGTGACGGGCCTGGGGCTGTTTGCGCTGTTGTACGAATCGCTGCAGCCGGTGTTTCCCGGATTCCGCGGAGGGCTGGCGGCGCTCGTCGCGCTCGGGGCTGGGGCCTTGTGGCGATTGCTGCGGTCCCGCGATGAGATGGCGTCGCTGCACGCCGCAGGCCTTGCCTTTACGCTGATTGCGATCGGCATCGGTGTGCAGTTCGACGGCGCGACCGTGGTCATCGGCTGGGCCGCGGAAGGCCTGGCCGTCACGTGGCTGGGTGTGAAGGCACGACATCGCGCCTTCGAGGTCGGCGGGCTGGCGCTCTGGACGCTGGCCGCGCTTCGGATCTTCGATTCCTTCGACGTGACGCCGGCGGCATTCACGGTACTCGCCAACGCCCGCACGTTTGCCACGCTCTTCGTCGTCGTCAGCGGCTACATCCTCGCGTGGCGGATCGGCGCGAGCGATATCCCCGAAAACGGGCGTCTGCGGATCGCGATCCACATCATCGCGAGCGTGCTCACGCTCCGGTGGCTGACCGCTGAGATCCAATCGTTCTGGGAAGTGCGCTACGAGACGCCCCAGGCCTATCTCTACGAGCAGATGCTGCTCTCGCTGGCGTGGGGCTTGTACGGAGCGACGCTCATCGCGGCCGGCATGCTGCGGCGCTACGCCCCGCTGCGCATCATCGGCATCGTGATCCTGACGGTCACCTCGCTCAAGGTGGTCTTTTACGATCTATGGGAGCTCGGCGGCATCTATCGGGTGATCGGCTTCCTCGGTTTCGGCGTGCTACTGGTGCTGGTGTCGTACCTTTATCAGAATCGCCGCGCCCGTAGTGCGGGGACAGTCCCCCTTCCGGAAGCAGCTGGTTCGGGGACAGGCCCCTCTCATGACACGGCTTATGACGACCATCGACCTGAACGCTGACCTCGGAGAATCGCTCGGACCCTGGCGGATGGGCCAGGACGAGGCGCTGATGACGAGCATCACCTCCGCGAACGTCGCGTGCGGGTTTCACGCAGGCGACCCCAGCGTGATGCGGGCGACGATCCGGCTGGCAAAACAGCACGGCGTCGCGGTCGGGGCACATCCCGGGTTTCCGGATCTGGTCGGCTTCGGCCGCAGGGAGATGCAGCTGTCCACGGCCGAAGTCGAGGACCTGGTGCTCTATCAGCTCGCCGCAATCGCCGGCGTCGCTGGGGCTGAGGGCGTACGTCTCCAGCATGTCAAGGCCCACGGCGCGCTCTACAACATGGCCGCACGCGACGCGGCGCTCGCCGGAGCCATCGCGCGCGCGGTCGCAGCGTTCGACCCGACATTGATCCTGCTGGGGCTGCCGAACTCGGCGCTGCTCCACGAAGGCCGGGGCGCCGGCCTGCGCGTCGCCGCGGAAGTGTTCGCCGACCGCAGCTACGAAGCCGACGGCTCGCTGACGTCGCGCCGAAAGCCTGGCAGCGTCATCCACGATCCGGCGCACGTCGTCGAACGCGCGGTCGCCATGATCACGACCAGCCAGGTCACGGCCACGGACGGGAGCGCCGTGGCGCTCGGCGCGCACACGATCTGCCTTCACGGCGACACCCCGGGCGCCGGCGATCTCGCGCGCGAGGTCCGCGCCGCGCTCGAAGCAGCGGGAGTCCAGGTCGCCGCCCTGGCGACAACTCTGTAATCCGGCTGGCATTCTCGAAACGCACGCCGACGTCCGCAACAGATAGAACCACTCACATTCCCGCGGAAACCCAGAAGTCGCGTGAGAAGCCACCTCGGCACGGAGCTTGGATATCAACCGGCGTCGCCAGTCTGTTATTCACGGCAGGGTGCCGTGAATCCTGGGGGGAGCCAGGCTGGCGGCGATTATCGCAGCAAGGGCGGGACGCCTCACAGCATCCCGCCCTTGTTGTTTCAGGTGACACAGGTGTCACAGGTGGACGGGTGCAGCGGGTGCAAACACCGATGACACTGGCACCCGCCTTCGCGGGCGTATCCCTTCCCGCTTCGGCGGGCAGGCCTGCACCTGCTGCACCCGCTGCACCCGCTGCACCTGCTGCACCCGCTGCACCCGCTGCACCTGTGCCACCTCTGTCACCTCGGTCACCTGCTAGACGCCGGCGCCCTCCGGGTACTGGAGGGCCAAGCGCAGTTCCTTCGTCAAGCTCTCCACCGTCGTCCCCTGGCGCTTCCACGCGGCGTCGGTTTCGAAGCGCAGCGAGCCGATACGGCGATTCCACGGCGCAATCACACGCCCGATCGCGCGCGAGTCCGTCCGTTCGGCGTGCTGCTGGTCGAGCCGCTCGATGACATCCGGCGCCACGCGGATGAAGGCGCGTAGCGCCGTCGCCGACCGGATGGCGTACTTCCGGCCGCTCCAGGCGGAATCAAAGAGCGTCGCAATCTGCTTGAAGTAGGCGACGAAGAACCGCTTGGCCGCTTCATCCCGAAATTCGTTGGCTTTGCGGGTGCCCCCGAGCGCCTCGACGTTGGCAAAGAGGCGTTTGAACTCCTGCGCCAGGGGCGCCTGGGCGACACGCCCGCGTCCGACGCCAAGCAGCTTGATATCGCCGTAGAGCGGCGATTCCTCGCGGTCGTTGAGCGCCCGCACGACGTCGTGGGCGGCCGCCAGCGCACCGTCGCGGTAGAGCTGCCGGCCCGACAGCGAGACGAGATGCGACGAGTTGAGCCGCGTGTGCTTGGCGTTGATGGTCACAAACATCTGCACCACATGGTCTTCGGGCAGACGGTCGAAAATGATCGCCGGGACGGTGAATTGCTCGTTCGCGAAGTTGTCGATGTCGGCATGCAGCGCCAAAAGGCGGTGCTGCCCGTCAATGGCCCGCAGCACTCCCTCCCGTTCCGGCACCTTCAGCCGGCCCAGGACGCTGCCGGCATCGATTGGCTCGAATGCCAGCTTCTCGTCGGCCGAAATGATCACCGCGCCGGGGATCGACGGCAGATCGCGGGCCTGCCGGCACTGCTCGTAGTACTGCACGAGCTCTTCGATCTTTTTTCGAATGATGTGCCGCTGATAGGCCTTCTCGCTCGACGCGATGCGCCGTTCAAGCAGGTCCCACCGGATTTTCGACTGCGGCGCCTGCTTTTTGCCGCCTCGGACCGGGGTCTGTCCCTGATTGTTGTAATCCAGGACCTCAAAACGCACCAGCTTGTCGATATCGTTCGCGGTGAGAGACGCCTGATAAAATTGCACGCCGAACTGCTGCATCCGAATCGCGGCTACGCTGATCATAAGAGTCGGTCCAAACTGTCGGATTCTACTGAGGCGAACTCGGCTCCTCAATGGTTATTTGCCGGAGGGCGCCGGGCAGGGGTCGTTTTTCAGTGCAGGATCGCCCTATTATCTGCCTCAACGTGAAGGAGTTACCGATGGTCATCCGGTTCGCTGCGGTTGTTCTGCTCGCCCTGAGCATGCTGGCCTCCGCCCCCGCAGCCCAGGCGCCGGTTGGACCGGCAGATGCGGAATTTGCCGAACTCGTGAAGAAATGGACGACAAAACCAGAGTTTCTGTCGCCTTTGGTAGATCATTTGCCCCAAAAGACAGGGGTCCCCACCCCTAAGGACATTCTGGGCTACTACCTGGGCGAGCCGAAGAAGCTCACCTACACCGCCGATCAGTTCCGTTTCTTCCGGACCCTCGAAAAGGCCTTGCCCGGCCGCGTCAAAACCTTCGTCGTCGGCCAGACCGAAGAAGGACGCGACATTCTCGTCGCCTTCGTCAGTTCGGAAGCCAACATCAAGGGCCTGGAGCTCAACCGGCAGCAGATGCGCCGGCTCGCCGACCCGCGCGGGCTGTCGCCCGCTGACGCCGCGACCGTAGTGGCATCGACCAGGCCGCACTATCACCTGACCGGCGGCCTGCACAGCGGCGAGACCAGTCCGCCTGAAGCGCTGATGGAGCTCGGCTACCGGCTCGCGGTTTCCGAAGAGCCGTACATCCGCCGGATTCGCGACAACGTCGTCGTGTCGATCGCGCCGTCGACCGATGTGGACGGCCGCGATCGGTATGTGGACTGGTACTACGCCTACAAGATCGACGAAGCCTATGACGGCGGCGAAAACTACGGCGGCCCGCCGTACTGGGGCAAGTACGTCTTCCACGACAACAATCGCGACATCAACTACGGCGTCGATTCGCTGCGCGCGCACCTCAACTGGTATCTGCACTGGGTGCCGCCGATCTGGCACGACCTGCACGAAGCGCAGACGCTGCTCTACACGTTCAGCGGACAGCCGCCGCAGAATCCCAATCTCGATCCGATTCTGTATTCGGAGTTGCCGTTCTTTGCCACCTACGAGGTGAACAAGCTCACCTCCTACGGCATGCCGGGCGTTTGGCACTTCGGCTTCGTCGACATGTGGTCGCCGGGCTATCTCGGATTCGCGGCCGCCAACCACAACGGCATGCTGCGGATGTACGAGATCTTCAACCAGGGCGGCGCGACGACGAAGAAGGCGCGCATCCAGGGGTCACAGACGACGCGTCAGTGGTATCGGCCCAATCCTGCGCCGGTTGGCGAAGTCGACTGGTCGATCCGCAATTCGATCAACTACGCGCAGTCAGGCGTGCTGACGGCGCTCGAGCTCACCTCGACGTTTCCGACGATGATTGTCGAGAACTTCTACAAGAAGTCCAGAAATTCCGTGGAGGCCGGGACGGCCAAGCCGCCGTACGCGTTCGTGATCCCGGCCGGCCAACGCGATCAATCCGCGCTGGATCGCGTCGCCAATCTGCTCAGGCGGCAGGCCATCGAAGTCCACCGCGCGACCAGCGAGCTCACGGTCAAGGAAGGCACCTTCCCCGCCGGGTCGTACATTGTCCGCTTGAATCAGCCGTATGGGCGGCTGGCCAAGACACTGCTGGAAAAGCAGACGTATCCCGACCCGGCGCTGCAAACCTACGACGACAGCGCATGGACGATGGGGATGGCCAACAACATCGAGGTCAAGACCGTCGAAGACCCGAGCATTCTGGAATCGGCTGCTGCCCTACTGACGTCTGACGTCGTCACCGCGGGCGCGGTGACCGGATCAGGCGGCACCACGCTCGTGACTCACAACGGCGCGCTCAATCTCGTCACGCTGCGCTATCGCCTGAAGGACCTTCCGGTCCGCGCCGCCCGGGCCTCGTTCAAAGCAGGTGACGCGGAATTCCCCGCAGGGACGTTCATCATCAGCGGCACCGCCGATCGGGTGCGCAAGGAAGTCAACGCCCTCGGCCTCGTCGCGCGGCACGTGGACTCCGCTCCGTCGGTGGAAACGATCGACGTCGATTTGCCGCGATTGGCGATCTACTCAACCTGGTCCAACACGGAGAAAGTGGGCTGGGTGCGCCTCGCGTTCGATCGGTGGGAAATTCCGTACGACCTCATTCACAAAGATCACGCGATACAAGGGAGCCTTCGCGGCAAATACGACGTCATCGTCATGCCGCATCAGGGCAACTCCGGCAAGAGCATCGTTTACGAGCAGCCGAAGCTGTCGAAGCCGTTGCCCTACAGGAAGAACGACAAGTTCAAATCCTTCGGCATGTACTCAGAAACAGAGGATGTGCGTGGCGGGATGGGACTCGAGGGCGCGGCGGAGTTTGCGAAGTTCGTACGCGACGGTGGTGTGCTCATGACGTTTGGCGTCGCGAGCAACTTCCCGGCGGCGTTTGGCCTCACGCGGATGGTGGACGCGCAGAACCCGGCGCCTGGCTGGTATGCGCCGGGGCCGTACGTGCAGGCAGAGATTCTACACCCGTCGCATCCGGTGCTCTACGGCTATCAGGGGCAGAAGACGGTGCCGATGCGCTGGGCCGCGGGACCGCTGCTGCAGGTGCAGGGCCAGGGCGGTCCGGCTGGACCTGCGCCGCCGCCGGGGCCGGAGACGCCGACGATCCTCGTCCGCTTCCAGGGCGGCGACGCCGGTGTGCTGAGCGGGTTGCTGCGCGGCGCCGATCAAGTCCGGAACCGCCCCGCTGTCGTCGATGCGCCGGTCGGCAACGGCCGCATCATCCTGTACGTCAACAACCCGATCTATCGCTGGCAGACGTTTGGCGAACACGGGATGGTGTTCAACGCGCTGCTGTTCTACAACGATATGCCGCCGCCGGCCAGCAAGTCCGAGACGACGCAGTAGGCGCCGCGTTACAACTGCGTCTCGGACTTCCTCGCCGTGACGTGGCGACTGCGATCCGCCACGGTCAACTGCGCCACGCGTCCACCGGCGCGCGCAAACGCTATCGTCACGGAGGGCACGCCGGATGGAAAGAACGTCAACGCGCCGGCGTGATGCAGAAAGTGGCGGGTTGCGCCTGGACGGATGATGCCCAACTGGTCGTTCTGGACATCGACCTCGAGGTAATCGCGCGGCCCGGCGCCGAACGCGTAACGGCCGACCACGGCGTCTCGATCCTGCGCGTCGAGCGGCCTCGTCGTCAGGCGGCGGTCCGCATCGCCAAGCGTCTCGAGATACTTCACCACGGGCGCGGCGTCAGCTCCGCCGGCGCGCGCGTGCGCCATCAGCGTGATGCCGTGCGGGCCGTGGGTTTGCTGCACGCCGGGACGTGCCGCGACCAAGGCTTTCACGACGTCGAGCTGTCCAAGCATGGCGGCGGAGAAGATCGACGGGCGCGCGCCATGCGCCAGCAGTACTTCCGCAATCTCTCGGCGTCCCACATGTGATGCGGCACCCAAGGCGTCTTCCCAGTCGCCGAAGCCCCAGTCGATGGCGGCGTTGGCCAGCGCGGGCTGGCGTTCGACCAGCTCGCGGACGCGTGCCACGTCGCGGTGGCAGACGCCGACCATCTCGCGCACGACGGCAGGATCTTGTTGCGGCCAGCTCGCGGGGACATCGCCCAGGCGGCTTTCACCGACTGCGTCAGTCCCGGCCGGGCGCTGGGCGATTTCGGGGACGCGACCGGCCGGCAGACCGACGATGCCGAGTCCCCAGGTCGAGTTGATGAAGCGACGACGAGACCACCACCTGGTCATGAACCCTCCGAGGACAGGTTATCGGGGATGTTCGACTGCAGGGCAACTGAAGCCTGAGTCAGGACGTAAGACGTTGCGGGTCAGTCAGTTGTCAGCCCACATCAGGGCGATCACCGCGAATCGAGGACGTGGTCCCGGATCGCGCGTTCGAACTCGCCGACCACCTCGGTTTCGAGCCGCGACAAATCACCGTCAGGAAAATCCAGCTGGTTTGCTCGCAGGTGAGCCTGGTCGCTCAGACGAATGACGTGTGTGACGAACCGCAGACCCGTGTCGGCGCGCTGGAGTTGACCGAGCAGCACGTAATCCGCCTGAATCTCTGCCCGCAACGTCTCCAGGTTTCGAATGTTCCGTGGCCGTCTGAGCGGGGCCGCGTTGCCGACGACGGCGAGGCGCTCGCCATCGAGTTGCAACAGGCGCGCGACGACGGTGTCCGAGAGAGTCGTGACCCGCAGATCGTGTTCGGGCTCGCCGGTTTCGTTGTCGAAAATGGACACGGCGATGACAGACGGGCCTGGAGGGTTGAGCGATCGAAGCAGATTGGGGGTCGCACCCAGAAGCAGCAGCGCGCCGACGCCCAGCCAGAGCCACCACCGCCGCGTGCGCTCGGCCTGCGTGATCGACGGGTCGATCGGCGGGGTCAGCGGGTCGAGCGCGGGCATGACGCGCGAGTCCGGCGATGCCTGAACCGGCGCGATGAACTTGTAGCCCTTGCGCGGCAGTGTCTGGACGAACCGGGGATTGTCGGCGCTGTCACCGAGCGCGGATCGGATCTGCGAGACGACGTACGCCAGGCCGCGATCGAAGTCCACGTGCGTCTCCGCGCCCCAGACCGCGTCCTTCATCGCCTCGCGCGAAACGGCCTCGCCCGGGTGCGTAAGGAGCAACGCCAGGGCTCGCGCCGGTTGTGGCTCGAGCGCGACACGGCGGCCGTTGCGACGCAGCTCGCCGGAGCTGGCGTGGAACTCGAAAACGCCAAAGCTGAAGATGCGGTCTGGGCGGGTCACTTGATCACGAGCAGCCGATAGTTGGCCGGATGCAGGAACTGGATGCCGTGCTCCATCAGCACTGCATCGTCTTCGATCGGGATCCGGAGCTTCTTCCCGCCCCATTCCGCAATCGGCGTATACGCGAAGTACTCAAAGGCGAAGACGTGCTGCAAGTGCATCGTGAACGTCGTCTGCAGCGGCTGCCAGGTGGTGAGCGACGGACCGATGTCGTGGCCGGTGTTGCCGACGGGATGGAAGCCGTAGACGACATCGGTCCTGTCATCGGCGTTGGGACGATTGAATTCGATGACGCCATAACCGGCTTGACGCAACGCCGCGTCCATGTTCTTCATCGTCTCATCGGCGCGCACGCCTGGCTTGATCGCGCGCTTCAGGACGTCACGCACCGCAACGGCCTTGTCGAACGCGTTCTGAATGCTGGCGGGCGGCTCGGTCTCGCCTGGCTTCAGCACGTACGCGACGCGCTTGATGTCGGTGCCGAAGTTCATCAGCTGCACACCCCAGTCGATCATCATCACGTCGCCAGGTTGAATGATGCGATTGGTGGAAGTCGCCGCAATTCCCTCCGGGCCGGTGATGTAGACCGAGGGCATGTCGAACTCCGATCCGAGCCCGCGCGCGAGCAACTGGTCCTGCATCCACCACGCCACGTCTTCGAGCGTGGTTTTGCCGGGTGTGATGACGTCGTTTGACAGTGCGCGTTCCGCAAGCTGAATCGCGATGCCGGCGGCCTCGCCAAACGCGACGAGTTCGCTGGCCACGCGGCGCGAGCGGAAGTCCGACACGAGGCGCTCCGCACTCACGAAGCGCGACGCGTAGGGCTCGCCCAGCGTCTTGACCAGGTGCTGATACATCGCGTGCGACAGGCCGTCGGCGGGCCCGATCTCATCGGACATGTTGAGGCCGATGCGTTTGGGGTCGCGCTCCTTGACGAAGGCCGGCAGCGTGGTGGCGGCGGCAAAGATGTCGTAGGCGCCGGACTGCTGGATCAGGTAGCCGCTCGGACCCAGGGCCGCGCGTTCGATGCGATGGCCACCGCGATCGGTGAACACGTAGTAGCCGATGCCGGTGACGTAACCCCGTCCCAGGTCCTCCCAGAGCGGCTCCCGGTGGTTCTCCTTGACGGCCACGATCCACATGTCGATGCCGGCGCTGCGCATCGCGAGGGGCAGGATCTGCTCGAATTTATCGAGGCGAATTTGTCGCTGCATTTCCCAGCGGCGCCGCGCCTCCTGGGCGTCGCTCGGCACGCTGGTGAGAACTGCCACGAGGACGCCGACGATCGTCAATACTCTGCGCATCATCGGCAGATTCTACAAGCGGCAACGTCGGCTCGGCCGCCGCGCCGCGGTTTTCCGCACTCCGAACGGAAATGGGGCAGGCCCTTTTCCTGGGAAGGCGGCGAATTTGCGAGGGGTGTGCGGAATCTGAGTCGCGCCGCGCGCCGGGAGGTCGCTGGACGGCTTCGGAGTCGTTTCCTGGCACGGTCGTCGCCAGACACATCGCCAAATACTGCGCCATCACCGCAGAAGCTGCGCCCCACCCCAAAATGGGCCTGCCCCATTTTCGGGCCCCGGCGCCGCGCGGGGCACTTTGTTGGCTTCCCATGCTGGCGGGCCGACGGCCGACCGGGTGGGACCGCGGGCTGTCGATCGGGCGGCGTGCTTCGGGTTACTCTTACCGGCTATGACGCGATTGGTCTGGACGCTCCTGTTGATGGCCGTCGTGGCGGCGCCCGCACACGCGCAGTTCCGCCGCGGCTTCGGCGAAGCCCGCGAAGTGATGCTGTTTCCCGTCGAACCTCCGGCGATCTTGTTGCCCTCGAACGCCAGCGTCGAGGTCGTCGTCCGCAACGCCTCCTCCGCGCCCGCGCGCATTGCGGACAGGGTGAGCGAGCTGCTGGGACGGCAACTGACCGATAACGACCCGCGCCTGCGGCTCGCGGAGAAAAACGGCGACCTCGTACTGACGGCGACGCTGACCGAATTCACCGAGTCGCGGCGCAACAGCACGAAATACGTGTCGGAGACGCGCCAGATCGGCACACGCGAGGTCACCGACAAGAACGGCAAGAAGCGCACGGAACCGATCTACGAGTACGGGCGCAACCGGCCGTCGGTCGTGATCACCGCGACTGCCGGCGTGCGCATCGAGGTCCGTCGACGATCCGGCGGTACGCCGCTGGCGGACGAAACCGTGCGGCACGCCGTGTCGGAAGAACATATTGCGGATCGGAACCCGCCGAGCCGCGAGGCCGTCGAGGACCTCTTGATCGACAACGTGATTCGCAAAGCGGCGGGCCGCGTGACCCCCGGACGCCAGCCGGTCACCGTCCTCCTCGCGCGCAGCGACGATGTCGATCGGCTCAACGATCTCGCGCGGAATCGGCAGTGGCAGGAGTGGGAGTCGTCGCTGCTGACCGTCAAGCCGCACCGGGACCGCAAGCGTGACGCCTACCGGCTGCACAATCTCGCGGTCGCGCAGGAATCGCTCGCGTACGAAGCCGCCGAGGTGGAAGACGCGCTCAATCATCTGGGACGCGCGCGAGAAATCATCACACAGGCGTCTGCCCAGAACCCGGACGAGAAGTACATCACCGAGTCGCTGACGCGCATCAACAGAAGCGAGAGTGCCTACCGTCAAGTGGCGATGCTGCAGCAACAGATGAACACCCGTCCGGCCGGCGCTCGGCCGGCACGCGTCGAGGGGAAGCCAACGCTGTCGACGCTGGCGCCTGATCTCGAGTCCAGTGCATCGACCGGGGACGAGATCACCAACGCGGACATCCTCGAGCTGCGTGCGGCGGGACTCGACGACGACAACCTGATTGCGACGATCAAATCGGCCAAAGCCGCGAAGTTCGACTTGTCGCCCGCCGGGTTGCGGTCGCTCCTCCAGGCCAAAGTCTCGAATCGCGTGATCGCCGCCATGCGCGAACGCAAGTAGGACTGCGCGACGCCCGGTCCTACGAGACGCGTGTGGCCGTCACCTCAATCGTGTTGCGGGACTGCTCGCCGAGATATTCGCGCAGCAAGGCGACGTTGCGGAGGTTGGCGCGAAACCACATGTCGGCGACATCGCCGGCGACCGGAACGGCGCCGATCAAGAAGTCGAACACGACGTTGCCCAGCATGCGGGCGATGATCTCGCGCGGGACGCCATACTTGATGCTGCGCCCGATCAGCATGACCGACACGATGGCGGATGTCGCGTCGCCGGCCACGGGAAACAGTCCGAGGAGGGCGTCGAGACCGACTGGACCAATGACGGGGATTCTGATCGCGCCATCCATGAGGCGCGCAAGACGCTCGATGGATTCGGCAAACTCCTGGCGCGCGGCATCTTCCGACATGCCGTGAGCCGCTGCGTACGCGCCGAGGTTCGTGAAACCGCCGGCAGCGGTGTGCGCCCGCGCGGCTCCGCGAGCCGCGGGTGACGCCGCCGCGCGAGCCGAGACGTCCACGAGGACGCGGCCGATTTGGTCGGCCACGCGATGCGCGGCCCGCTCGAACAGCCGTCGCAAGATGAAGAAGCCGGCCACGGCCAGAACGCCCCCGATGACCAGCGCGACCGCGAGACCCAGCAGAAAGTCGCTCACCTCCGCACGATACCGCTGAATCGCGCCCCGGCGGCGACGAAGTGACATTCGTTGACACCTTCAGCTCAGCCTTTGAGGCACACTGTATGGATCGATATGCACCAGCACTGTGTTCCGCGAATTCTGACGCTCTGTGCGTGGCTTCTGTGTCCGGGGTTGGCCGCCGCGCAAACCAACGGCGGCATCGACTACAACACGGCGCGCTTCGATCGAAAGCTGCCGGCCACGCGTGCGAGCGGGCCGATCACGCTCGATGGCCGTCTCGACGAAGCGGCGTGGGCCGGCGCCCCGGTCGCGAGCAAGTTCATTCAGAACGACCCGCGCGAAGGGCAGCCCGCGACCTACGACACCGAAGTGCGGATGGTCTACGACGACGATGCGCTGTACATCGGCGTGTTCGCCCGGGACGACGAGCCGCAGGGGATCATCGTCAACGAGCTGCGCAAGGACTTCAACACCGGCAACGGCGACAGCTTCCAGATCGTCCTCGACACGTTCAAGGACGAGCGCAACGGCTATCAGTTTGCGGTCAATCCGGCCGGCGCGAAGTGGGACGCGCAGATGGCCAATGAAGGGCGCGAGAACAACAGCAACTGGGACGGCGTGTGGGACGTGAGCACGCGCATTGCCGAGGACGGCTGGTATGCCGAGATCCGAATCCCCTTCCGCACGCTGAAGTTCAGCCCGGCCACACAACAGACCTGGGGCGTCAACTTCCAGCGGCGGCTCCGGAGGTTGAACGAAAACAGCCACTGGTCTCCGATTCAGCGCATTCACAACCTATCACGGGTGTCGATGGCAGGCACCATCGAAGGGTTGCAGGGCATCGCGCCCGGCAACAACCTTCGGGTCAAGCCGTACGCGCTCGCCAGCTCGAGCCGCGCGGCCGGGCAGGCTAATACCGGCGACTTCGATGCGGGCTTCGACGTGAAGTACGGCATCACCTCGGGTCTCACGTGGGACTTCACCGTCAACACCGATTTCTCACAGGTGGAAGCCGACGAGCAGCAGATCAACCTCACGCGGTTCAGCCTTTTCTTCCCTGAGAAGCGCGAGTTCTTTCTCGAGAACTCCGGCGTGTTTCAATTCGGCGCCGGCAGCGGGCGCGGCGGCGGCGGTGGTGGTGGTGGTGGTGGTGTAGGCGGCGGGCGCCAAAACGCCTCCCGGGACATGATCCTGTTTTTCAGCCGGCAGATCGGTCTCTCGCCGGACGGGGCGGCCATTCCGATCCTGGGCGGCACGCGATTGACGGGCCGCGCCGGAGGATTCTCCATCGGCGCGCTCAACATCCAGCAACGGCGCGAGGGCGACTCGCCCTCGACGAACTACACGGCGCTGCGCCTGCGCCGCGACATCCTGTCGCAGTCGGACCTCGGTCTGATGCTGCTCAACAAGGAAACCAGCGGCGTCCACTTCAATCGCGTCGTCGGCGCCGATGCCAACTTCCGGTTCTTCCAGAATCTCGACGTCAACTTCGCGGGCGCCCGGACGTTTTCGCCTGACGTCGCCGCGGCCCCGACCGGCGACGACTGGTACTCCAAGTCGAGCTTCAATTACAACTCCAATCGGCTGGCGGTGCGGGGCGGCTATCAGACCATCGGCGAACGCTTCAACAACGAGATGGGCTTCGTGCCGCGCCGTGGGGTGAACAACGGCGAGCTCCACGTCGGCGCGCGCTTCAGGCCGGACTGGCGCTGGACGCGCGGCTGGCTGCGCGAAACCTACCCGCACTGGCAGGTCGAGAACTTCTCGCGGCGCGGCGGCGGCCTGGAATCGCGCTACATGGACTGGCACTGGCCGGTGACATTCCACAACAGCACGTTCATCGAAATCGGGGTCAACCCGAACATCGAGGTGATCCGCAACTCGTTCCCGATCAACTCGCGCCGCAATATTCGCGTGCTGCCGGGACGCTACGAGTTCAACGAATACTTCCTGCTCGCCAACACCAACTCGGCTGCGCCGTTGTCGTTCAACACGCGGTATTCGATCGGCGATTTCTACGATGGCTACCGCCGCGGCTACAGCGTCGGCAGCACCGTGCGCGCCAATCAGCATTTCAACGTGTCGGGCAACGTGCAGTTCAACGACATCGAGTTGCCGCAGGGCGCGTTCACGACGACGCTCGTCACGGGGCGGGTGAATTACTTCTTCAACACCAAAGTGTTCCTGAACGCGCTGCTGCAATACAACACCGACGCGCGGCAATGGAGCTCGAACGTGCGCTTCAACGTCATCCATCGTCCGCTGAGCGACATCTTCCTCGTGTACAACGAGCGGCGGAATTCGCAGACCGGCGAGATGATCGATCGGGCGCTGGTGGCGAAGATGACGTACCTCATCGCGTTTTAGAGGCCGCTTCGCGGAAGGCTGCTTCGCAGAGGGGCCCGCT
Source organism: Vicinamibacterales bacterium (assembly GCA_035512515.1). Taxonomy (GTDB): domain Bacteria; phylum Acidobacteriota; class Vicinamibacteria; order Vicinamibacterales; family UBA2999; genus JACCSI01. Next base: position 5,000 of record DATKDY010000372.1, on the reverse strand, counting down.
TCGCGGAAGGCGGCGCTTAGCGCGGACATCGTCCGGCCGAAGGCCGGCCAGCCGGGCAACGCCCGGCCCTCGCCCGGAGGGCGCCCGCCGCCGAAGGCGGCCATCCCGCGAAGGCCGCTTCGCGGACATTGTCCGGCCACAGGCCCACCTGCCGGGCAACGCCCGGCCCTCGCCCAGAGGGGCGCCCGCCGCCGAAAGTCAGCCATCCCAGTCGAGGGAGTTCAGTCGCGCCGCGCACGTGCGGATCACGAGACTCAGGGGCGAACCTCGAACTCGGTGACGAACGTGATGTCGCCGCGCAGCGAATTGGACACCGAACAGTACTTCTCGTGCGACAGCGCAATGGCACGGCGCACCGCGTCGCCCGGCACGGCGCCGTGCACCGTGAAGATCATCTTCACGCTCGTGAACCGATGCGGTGGCGTGGGCGCACGCTCGCCATGAAACGCCACGTCGAGACCGGTGAGCGCATGCCGGCCCTTGCGGAGGATGTCGACCACGTCCATCGCCATGCACCCAGCAATGCCGAATGCGAGCACCTGCACGGGCGATGGGCCGGCCGCGCTCTGGCCATCGAGCGTCATCGTCTGACTGCCGCTTGACGCCGTGAACGTGAGATCACCGGTCCATGAGAGCGACGCGACCATGGGAGGCTTTGCCATGGCCCAAGAATATCGCGCGGCTCGATTCCGGTCTGCGCTGGGGGCCGAACTCGAGCTGCATGACGGGCGGCGGTGTGCCGGCGTTGGCCAGATTCTCAACGGCGTCGCTGACGAGTTGCGTCATCGCGACGACCAGCACGATCACCGTGATCGGCACGAACAGCGAGAGACGGAGCCGGTGACCGTATCGGGCCCACAACCACGCAATCAGCTCCGCAAACACGACGCCCGACACCACAGCGAATGCCAGATCGGGCACCGGGATCTGCACAACGAATGTCCCGATCAAAAGAACGGTATGCATGCCTTCGCGCGAGACCACGAGTACGGTGAAAAAAAAGAAGGCCGGCGCGGCGGCGCCGCTCCCTGGCGTGCGCGCAGTGCCGTCGGTGAGTAACCCCCGCGTGCGCCACATATACAAGCCGAGCGCCGCGACCCCGGCAGCGGCCGCACCCGCGAACCGGCCTTCCCACAGCGCTTGATGGTCGGAATTCGCGAACGCCCACGCCCCAGCCAGGCTGGCGACAATCGACACGCCGATTCCCAAGTTGACCGCCGATGCGAGGGCGTGCTGCCGCGTCTTGCGGAGGAACGCCACGGCGGCCGCGACGACGAGAAAGGCTTCGAGGCTGTCACTGAAGGTGATGAGGAACGCCTGGGCGACAAATCCGTAGTGGTAATGTAGCAACTTCTTCTGGTAAATTTTTAGCAGTTGGCACGCATGGCACAGAGCCCGGACACGCTGTCGCGGCGGGAGCGGCAGATCATGGACATCATCTACGCGCGCGGACAGGCGACGGCGGCAGAGGTGGTGGCGGCGCTGCCCGACCCGCCGAGCTACTCGGCCGTGCGGGCGCTGCTGCGCATCCTCGAGCAGAAGGGGCATCTGCGCCATCAGGAAGAGGGTCCGCGCTATGTCTTTCTGCCAACCGTGTCGCGCGATCGCGCGCGCAAATCCGCGCTGCGCAACCTGGTCAGGACGTTCTTCGATGGCTCGCCTGCGCAAGCGGCCGCGGCCCTGATCGATCAGGCGGACTTGTCGGATGCCGATGTCGCGCGGCTCGCGGAGATGATCGAACGGGCGCGAAAGGAAGGCCGCTGATGCTGGAGCTCGCCCTGCGATCGACCGCCATTCTTGGCACCGCCTGGATGCTGACACGCGTGATGCCCCGAGCGACGGCGGCCACGCGGCACCTAATGTGGCACGCAGCCGTTGTCGCGGTGGTCCTCGCTCCCCTTGTTTCGCCGCTCGTTCCGGCGATACCGCTCGCGCCACTCGGACTGGTGGCACAGCTGGCACAGGTGGGAGAGGTGCAGCAGGTGCAGCAGGTGCAGCAGGTGCAACAGGTGCAACAGGTGCAGCAGGTGCAACAGGTGCAACAGGTGCAGCAGGTGCAACAGGTGCAACAGGTGCAACAGGTGCAACAGGCGCAGCCGGTGCACCCGGTGCAGCCGGTGCGGCCGGTCCAACAGGCGCCTCTCGTGCAGTTGGTGCAGGACGTGGCGCAAGCGGAGATTCGCCGTCTTGCCGGCACCGCCGGCACGCTGGCGATGCTTGGAACGATGGCGTGTGCGGCGTGGTTTGCCTTGGGCTGGCTCGTTGCGGCGCGTGTGTCCCGCCGAGCCACGCCCGCACCGCTGCCGTGGCGCGTCGAGGTGACTGCGCTCTGCGATCGGATGCGCATCAGACGCGAAGTGCGGCTCGGCATCATCGCCGGCCACTGCAGCCCGCTGGCGACCGGGCTGTGGCGCGTCACGATTCTCTTGCCGCAGCGGTCTGCCGCCTGGACTGCCGAGAGGCGCCAGGCCGTCCTGCTTCACGAACTCGCGCACATCCGCCGCAACGACTGTCGCGTCCAACTCGTGGCACAGGCGGCGTGCGCCCTCTACTGGTTCAACCCGCTCGTCTGGATCGCCGCGGCCCACCTCCGGTCCGAACGCGAACGGGCGTGTGACGACGAAGTGCTGCGGCAGGGCGCGCAGGCATCCGCCTACGCGGCGCATCTGCTCGACATCGCGCGCGATCTGCGTCCCACGATGCGGCCGATGGCCGCGCTGGCGATGGCGCGGCCGTCGGAGCTCGAAGGCCGTTTGCTGGCGGTTCTGGCCGCGGGGCGCGCGCGAGTGCCGGCCAGAGCCAGCCGCGCGGCCGTGGCTGCAACGCTCACGCTCACGACCGTCGTCGCACTCGGCGCGACGTCCGCGCAACCGGAGCCCGCGATCCCGTCAATGGGAACCACGCGTGGTTATGTCGCCGGCCTCCACCCGATGACGGAGGAAGACCGTCTCGCCACGAGGCGGGATCGCACGACCGCGGAACGCACGCTGGAACGCTCGTCGAACCCGCACGATCGTGAACTCGCGGTGCTGGCGCTGGCGTTCTCCTCAGGCCGCGACGTCATTCCCGCCCTGCTCGACGCGCTCGGCGATGAGAATTCGCAGGTCCGCGAAAAAGCGGCCATCGGACTCGCGCTGCGTCGAGACGCTCGCGTCGTCGAACCGCTCCTGGCGGCCATGAACGATCCCGACTCGCAAGTCCGTGAAAAGGTCGCGATCGCGCTGGGCACCTCCGGGGATGCGCGCGCGGGCGCCGTGCTCACGCAGGCGTTGAACGATCCTGACAGCCAGGTGCGCGAAAAAGCGGCGGCCGCCCTCGTGCTGCTTGGCTTGACGAGCCGATAACCATGGTTATTCGTGCGACCCTGGCCCTCCTGGTCCTTTGCCTGCCCGCAGGAACTGCGGCGCAGGTACGGCTGACCCCGTGCACAATCCCGGAAGTGGAGGGCGGCGCGCGCTGTGGGACGTATCGCGTTTTTGAGGATCGCGCTTCGCGGCGCGGTCGCACCATCGAGCTGAACGTCGTCGTTCTGACAGCCACCGGTCAGGCCTGCCGCGCCGCGCTGTCAGCGCGCGCCGATCTGACCCCGTAACCTTGACGGAGATCGACATGGAGCACATCGCGAAGCAGCCCTGGGTGGCGACCTCCACCGACGGTCGCCTCGCGCTGCCATCGGATGGCCCCACCAACGCACGCGCGCTTCTACGGCAGCTTCGCGCAAAATCCGCCACTACGCTCGACCGCGGCGTCATCTCGCTCGAGCACGCGATCCGTGCCGCCACGGCGCTGCCCGCGCGCATCATGGGCCTGTGCGATCGCGGCCTCGTGCGGGAAGGCCTGGCGGACAGACCGCCACCTTCTCCGAGCCGCATCAGCATTCGACCTGGCTGTCTTCTTCTCCCTGTTCGCCGGCATCTGGCTGGCCAGTACGATTCTCGGCGGCGGCCAGCCGATCACCGGACTGCGGGATGCGCTGGAATCAATGGTCGCGGTATTCGACGACCGCGGCAACACGCTCATTCTGATCTTCAGCGCGCAGATTGGCGCGTTCATCGCGCTCACGCAGCGATCCGGCGGCGTCGAGGGCTTCGTCGCCTGGATCACGAGCCGGGGCTACGTACGGTCGCGGCGGGGCGCGCAGCTCCTCCCCTCGATCATCGGCGTCATGCTGTTCCTCGAGTCGAACCTGACATGCCTCATCAGCGCGGCGGTCGCGCGGCCGCTCTTCGACCGGTTCCGCCTGTCACGCGAAAAGCTCGCCTACCTGTGCGATTCAACCGCCGCGCCGGTGTGCGTGCTGTTTCCGCTCAACGCATGGGGCGCCGTGATCCTGGGCATCCTGGCCACCCAGCCGGTGGAGCGGCCGCTGGCGCTGCTCGTCGCCGCCATCCCGTTCAACTTTTACTCAGTGCTGGCGATCGGACAGGTGTTCTACGTGGCGTCGTCCGGGCACGATTGGGGCGCGATGGCGCGCGCGGAGGCCCGAGCACGCGACACCGGCCAGGTGCTGCGACCTGGCGCCATGCCTTTGGTGTCGGACGAGGTGCTGAGTCTTCCGACGCGTGAGGGCGTCCCGCCGCTCGCTCTTCACGCCAAGCTTGAAGTGGGTGCAGTTGTGCAGCACGGGATTCAGCGACAACGTCACGCCACAGGTGCTGGACGGCTCGGTGGTGCTGACCAACGCGCCGGGCCTGCACACCACGGCCATCGCCGAGAGCGTGCTGGCCGCGATGCTCGACCATGTGAAGCGGCTCAAGACGCGCCGGTATCATCAGGAACGACATCTCTGGGACGCCGCTGGCCGCCGACGAGCTGGAGGGCCGCGTGGCGCTGATTGTGGGACTGGGGCGCATCGGTCAGCGCGTGGCGGCGCTGTGCAAGGCGTTCGGGATGCACGTCGTCGGCACAAAGCGCAGGCCCACTGCGGTGGCGAACGTCGAGGCGGTCTTCGTGCCCGGCGAGCTCCGGGCGCACCTGCCGAGCGCGGACTTCGTTGTGCT
>DATKDY010000371.1:0-8268 GCA_035512515.1 Vicinamibacterales bacterium | reverse complement strand
TCAGCGCTCACGGACTCACGACGGGACCGCGCGACGGACTGCCCTGAGCTGCCCGCCCGCACGTCGACCAGGAAGGGTTTACGGATTATCTTAGACATGATACCATGTAAACCGGTGACCGACATGGAATCCACGACTGTTGAAGCCAGCATCGCTGCCGTCCGAGCGCAAGTTCAGGCCATCGTGACCCGACATCGCCGCTCCGGTACGCCGCCAGAGCGGGTGCACGTCAAATGGGTCGACGGGCCGACGCCGTGTTGGCGGATCACTGCCCGGATCGCCGGTTCTTATCGTCGCGCGCTGAACCTGTGGCTCACGCCCCACCAGGTGGAACTTGGGGAGAATCGCATTGTTCTGCCCGAGCCAGACATGCTGGTGTTCATTCGCGCGGGCCTCAAAGACGACAAGCTCACTCTGTGCCTTGTTGAGGCAAAGCGAGTTCTGACAGATGCGACTGACGACATCACTGAAACGACAGACTTGCTTCATAAGGCCGCCAAGGCCCTGGAGCGGCTGACTGAACCGACGCGTCAGATTGCTGCGACGCGAGCCCTTCGAGCCGTATCCAAGGCGATCGAGAATGCTCCGCTCCACGCGTTGGCACAAGCCGCCTCGGCTCCGACCGACGTCGAGGTCCTTGTCCGCGCGCTGCAGCAGCCTGACGCGATTGAAACGCTGAAATCCGACGATCCTCTAACCCCGGCGCGGTTGCGAGGCCTTCGAGAACGAGAGAAGCTGCTCGAAGTGGAAGGTGGCACGCTCTCAGCCGATGAGGTCGCTAAACACCTCAGTATCACCCGTCAGGCTGTCAACAAGCGCCGTCAACAAGGCGCTCTCGTCGGCCTTGACGCTGGACGTCACGGCTATCTCTACCCGGTATGGCAGTTCGTCAGGGAAGGAACAATCCCCGATCTTGAACCGGTACTCGAGGCCCTAAAGGCGCACGATCCCTGGATGCAACACATCTTCATGGTGAGTGGCAACACGCGCCTGGAAGATCGCACTCCCTTGGAAGCACTACGCGAAGGACTGCTTGACGACGTGCTAACGGCTGCGCGTGCGCTTGGAGAGCATGGCGCCGCGTAGCATTGGGCCCCTACCGCCGCCCCCACCGGACCTTCAGAAGCAAGATCTCCCGCTGCTAGCCTATCGAGCAACTCTCTTTCGAATCCATCGGCGTGACAGGGATCCGGCATTCTGGGGCAAGACCGGCGACAATCGATTCGACGCGCCTGCTGGCGAGTTCGGCGTGCTGTATGCGGCCTCTGACCAGTATGGCGCGTTGATCGAAACATGTGGCGGCCTACTGAATCGCACGGTGACGTCAAGCTTTCTTAGCACTCGCGGATGGGCCCGAGTGATTCCTGAGCGTGATCTGAAGTTGGTGGATCTGTCCGGTTCAGGGCTTGCTCGCATTGGGGCAGACGAACGTCTCTGCTCAGGAGAACACGATGTCGCGCAACAATGGGCGCTTGCCCTGTGGCAACACCCGGCCGCTGCCGATGGAATTCAGTACCGCGCTCGTCACGATCCGTCCCGAACGTCGGTAGCGATCTTCGACCGAGCAGCGTCAGCGGTAACGGTCGTGCGAGACGGTGGACTCTTGGCCGATGCCAATAGAGCACTAATGGCGGCTATTCTTGAAACGTACGACTTCTCGCTGTTGTAGGAGCATAGCAACTGCGCGCGCCGACGCGACAACCCGCCCGCGGTCCCGGACACACCTGCAACGTCTACCATGACACGCAAAGGCGGCAGCAAGCGGTACACCCCGTACCAGCAAATCAAGTTGAAATGGTGCAGCGCGTCGAACCCGTTCGCAGGTGTGCCTTCTGAGGCTGACCGCGCCTTGATGGGTCCCGAGCAGCCACCGTTTGAGGACGACACGACCCGGTGGACGTGCGGGAGCCGCCTCTTGCTGCACCTGAGTACGCAATTGGCGCAGCCCGGTCCCACCCGAGCGAAGCGAGGGTCCCAACGCTAGTTGCTCGGCACGAGGCGCTTCAGCTCGTCGAACCAGTTGAGCACCACGGCGATCTGCGGCGCACCGGGAGCCCCCAATGTTGGCAACGCCGCCGGTGTGACGCCGAGGATGCGCCCATCTGCCGTGACGTCCCAGTTGCGCCGCGTAAACGCGGGATGGGCAGACAATCGGCTGCCGTGCGCGATCACGTCGAGGCGTCCAAAGACGAACCGGGGCGTCGTCATGACCGAAATCGCCGCGTCGCTGCTCATCCCCCTGTTGATCAGAATCGCATCGCCCGTTGCTGACCAGACCGGATGGCCGCCTCCGACCTGGGCAGGAACCTGGTACTTGGCGCCAGTCCTGGGGAAGGGCTCGACGCACGAGATCATTATCTCCGGCCGCGTCCCGTCCCGGTCCACGCCGGCCGTGTACACCACCCACCGGCCATCGGGTGAGAACGCCGCTTCGACGAGCAGTGGCGACTGCACATTCGCGAATGGCGACGCGCGGAGGTCCTTCAGGGTCAGGTCCCACAGCGAGTACTGCCGGTCCTTCAGCATCGTGAACAGCATGTGCGCGCCGTCAGGGGACGCCGCTTGCGGAATGTGAATGGCCCCGGGTTCGGCCGTGGTCAGCCGGTCGGCAGTGCCAGATCCGTCGGCGCGTTGCCAGAATATGGCGGCGTCGCCGTCCCGATCGGACTGGAACGCGATCCACTGCGAATCAGCCGACCAGACGGGTGCCCTGCTCTTCCCACCAAACGTCAGCCGCCTGATTGCGCTGGTGCCGGCCAGCTCGAACAGATAGACGTCGGTCCCGCCTGCCTCCTCCCGCTCGAAGGCCGCCCATTTGCCGTCCGGCGACACGCGAGCGGCCGCGTAGCGGGCCGGCGGCAGGCCGAGCGGCTGGGGCAGTTGCTTCCGATCGAACAGCGCGAGATCGAAGCGGCCATCCGCCGCTGCCGACCGTGCCCCCGGCACGAACACGAGCGAGCCCGTCGACGAGAAAGCGTACTGGGCAGTGGCCGCTCGACTACCGGGCTTGACGCCCGTCGGAGGCCCGCCCCTGTCCACACCTTCCACGATCGACACGGTCCGACCGCGCGTACGTAACGAGTCGGCGTCGAACCGGACAGCAAACAGCACGGCGGAAACCGCGTACACGAGATGGCCGGTGGGCACGTACTGGGCCGCCGCGGCTCCGTCGATCACCGTCGTTCGAGTCCCGTCGGCCAACGACTGCACGACGATCCGGCCCTTGTCCCAGTCGTCGTTCCCCTTCTTGATCGAGAACAGCACGGCCTTTCCGCCCGGCAGCATCTGTGGAGCATCCGCCACTTCGTCGGCGGCAATCGCCACGATGACCTCTGGCGTACCGCCATCGGGAGACACGCGCAGGATGCCTTTGCCATATTCCCCGAACAGAAGGCCGTGCTCGCTCCAGTTCAGGCCGAACGGCGTCTCGTTCTTGCAGATCGTCACGGGCGCGCCGCCCGTGACTGGCAGCCGCTTGAGCGTGGCATCCCCGACGGAGCGAAAGGCCACCCACTGCCCGTCGGGAGAGAACACCGGGCTCTGCACGCCATCGGGGAGCTCGCTGCCGGCGATGACGCGAGACTCGACGTCGGACATGTGCCGAAGGTAGAGACGTCGGTTGGCCACATAGACGAGTTTCGTGCCGTCACGCGACAGCGCGACGACCTGACGTCCCGCGTGGGAGAACTGCTGCCCCTCGGGAAGAGGCAACGTGAATCGCGTGACGGCGCCTGACGGGTCCGGCTTCAGTGTCCATGCGGCGAAGCCGGCGGCCAGTGCGGCAACGGTGAGAACGCCTGCCACGACCGCGACTTGCTGCCACAGCGGCCGCGCCGCCGTGGTGGGCGCGCGCGCATCAGCGAGGGAAGCGCCCATCGCATCGAGCTGCAGGCGCACGTCGGCGGCGGCATGCCAGCGCTGTCTGGGATTCTTCTCGAGACAGCGCCGCAGCATTTCGAAGAGGCGCGGGTGCAGCGCCGGTGGCACGCGTGAGAGATCGACGTCCGACTTGAGCACGCTCGCGAGCTGCTCCGACGCCGTGTCGCCCTCGAAGGCGCGGCGCCCGCTGAGCAGCTCGTAGAGAATGCAGCCGAACGAGAAGATGTCGCTGCGCTGATCCGCCTCGAGGCCCTTGGCCTGCTCGGGGGACATGTAGCCCGCGGTGCCGAGAATCACGCCGGCGGACGTGCCGCCGAAGGTCGTGGAGGGGTCAATGACATCGCCGTCCTTGCTGCGCTGCAGGACCTTCGCCAGTCCGAAGTCGAGGACCTTCACGACGCCGCCGCGCGTGACCGAGACGTTGGCCGGCTTCAGATCGCGGTGGCAGATCCCTTTTTCGTGCGCGGCCTCGAGCGCCTCGAGAATCTGTCTGGCGATGCCCACCGCTTCGTCCACGGCGAGCGGTCCGCGCGCGAGCCGGTCGGCCAGCGTCTCGCCTTCGACGAACTCGAGGACCAGGAACGTGGTGCCGCCCGCTTCAGCCAGGTCGTAGATCGCGGCAATGCCCGGGTGATTGAGCGCGGCCACGGCGTCCGCTTCGCGGTGAAAGCGGGCCACGCGATCGGGATCGGCGGCAAACGCCTCGGGGAGGACCTTGATGGCGACCTGGCGCTTCAACCGGGTGTCGGTGGCCTGGTACACCTCTCCCATGCCGCCCACGCCGATCCGGGCGGTCACTTCATAGGCGCCGAGACGGGTTCCCGGAAGCATCGCCATCGCGCGGATTCTAAGTCCGATCCGTCGTTAGCGGAAGATCACGTACGGTGTGCGGGAATCACATCATCTGGGGATTTCAGCACGTGGCCGGCTTCCGGCGCCGGCACGTCGGGACATCGATTCAGCAGGCGTGGACGACGGCATTCGACGGCGTCCACAATGCGCTCGATGCCGATACCGCCGACGATCGCATCCTGCTCCTGCGGGCCACCACCCAAAGCTCGCGAAAGCCGATGAAACTCGGGAGCGAGTGACTTTCGACCCTGGCTCATCCACATGCCAAACCGCACCAAATCCGAGGCGTGGACAGGATTCGGGTGGCCGACGGCTCGCGCGTCGCGAGGGAGCCGACGATGCCGGCGATGACCGCGAACCTCGGGAAGTAGAACGTCGCCCGATCCGGGATCGCCTGTCAGTGGCGAATTGGCAATTTGTGCTGGAAACCGTCTGAACAACTCGCCGTGGTGTGAGTCCGCGAATCCCTACCCCGCCCGGTTTCACTCAGGCACTGAGCACACGGGCGCGTTCAATCAGGCGCTACAGCCCGACGTTCGTTTGGCGAATGAGCCTCCGTCGCACACGTCCCGCCGCCATCGGCGTCTGATAGAGCCCGCGACAGTGCGGCTGCCATCGATACGAATTCACACATGCGGGTCCGCGGCCCGACTCTGGGCTCGGTTCCGGTGTGCGCCCGTGCAAGCCTGCATGCGCGCGATGACCGTTGTCGTCACTGTGGAAATCGAGGAGCTGCAGCTCCAGATCCGCGTCAAGAAGAGGGTACGGTCCAGGCACTCACGCCGAACGGTGCCCATCAGCCGTTCGACGAACGGATGCGAGAGCGGCACGTACGCCACCGACTTGATTTCTCTCACGTCGAGGATCCGCAGATTCGCCTGCCATTGGTGGAAGCGATACAGCGGATCATGGTCCGCGCTGAGGTATGTCGGCGGGGTGTGGCCTTGCGTCGCTCGATTGAACATCCGACACAGTCCCACGCCATCCACGACGCCGCAGTGCACGCCCAAGCCCACGATGCGACGTGTCCATTGGTCCATCACGACGAGTACCCAGTGTGTACACAGGACGGCCGATTCGCCGCGACACAGATCGAGACTCCACAGACTGTCCTTCGTGTGACCGAGGACCGTGAGCCAGGACGCCCCGCCGCGTCTGGTGCCGGACGGTACCGAACGGCGAGAATGCGCCGAACCACATCCTTATTGATGGGAAGAGCGAAGGCCAACTCGATCTGTTGCGCGATCCGCGGACACCCCCCAGGTCGGATTTCGTCGTTTCATCTCGACGACTGCGGCCACGACCTCCTGACTGGGTCCCTTCGGGCCTGGCTTCGTCGCCCCGTTGAACGAGAAGAGCCGCCGATATTTCCGCTGAGTCAGGGCACGATGAAAGCGCACAAGCGTTGAGGGTTTGAGGACGATCGCCGAACGGATCAGCCGCCGCGGCCGCATGAGGAGTGCACACAGGCCGGCGACCATGCGATCAGGAAGGCGGAGATTGGGTGGACGTTTCCGGCACCGATTGAGGATCAGCAGTTGCTGCTTGATCAGCAGGGATTCGGCGACGCCGGCACGCGCGCCGCCCGGCCCGGCGAGTCGGGCGACCGTCGCCAGCAGATGAAGAAACAGGACGACCAGATCGCGCATGGCACAATCAAGCCACCTCGCGAAATCCAAGAAATGCTCCGGATTTGGCGATTCGCCATGCACATCCGTCGCAAGTGCCGTTTTGGCGAGAGCGGCGCCAGAGGCACGCTATCGCCTAGATCCGTTGCCCACGGCGGGCAACAGCGCCGTTCTGGGCACAACGTCGGCTCATGGTTGGCGGGCCCTTGCCGATTATGGCCACATGTGGCTATAATCGACTCGTGACTTCTACAGGGATTCGCGAGCTGAAAGACAACCTGAGTCGCTACATCCGGCGGATTGAGGCTGGCGAACGTATTGCCATCACGGCTCATGGCCGTGTGGTCGCGGAACTCGTTCCACCTGGTGCAAAGACTACGGGCACGCCAAGCCGTTTCGACGAACTCGTCGCCTCGGGAGTGATCCGCCCGCCACTCGAAGTCGGTGACCCGACAGAAGGGTGGCCGGACATTCGCCTTCCGGCCGGAACCGCCGCCGAGCTAATCGACGCCGACCGTGGCGAAGCGTAGCGCCAAGGCGCCGACTTCGAGCGCTGATTCGGTTGGTGTTCGATATATCGAGTCGAGCGCTCTGGTCGCCGCGCTGCTGGAGCGTGACGCGGACGCACTGAAGGCGGTCCGCACTCGAGGACGGAAGGTTACGTCCGCCCTCACGATCGCTGAAGCCGCCCGGGCGATTCTACGCGCACGCGCAGCTGCGCGGCTAACGACTGACCAAGAACGAGCGGCAGTGCGGGCGCTGCGTCGATTCGAGCGGCGATGCTTCCTGGTTGCAATAACGGACCCAATCTTGGCCCGCGTCCGCCGACCGTTTCCTGTGGAGCCAATTCGAACGCTTGACGCCGTGCATTTGGCAACAGCGGAATTGCTTGGTGAGCCGCCGGCGTTGATAGTCGTCGTGACCCGGGACGTTCGGGTTCGCGAAAACGCACAGGCGCTTGGATACGCGGTTGAGTGAAGACGAAATCGCAGTTGGGGCTAGTGTCGATCGCGATCTTTGCGACTCGAGGGCTCCACCCCTGCCGCCTGGCGCGTGATCCTAACAGGCCGTTGCGTGCGAGACGACTTCAGTAAAGCGACGATCGAGCGACTCGCGAAGCGGGCGGGGTACCTCTGCTCTAATCCTCACTGTCGCCTACCGACGATCGGCGCGGCACCAAGTCATGAGGGCGTGGTCAATATCAGGATAGCAGCGCACATCACCGCAGCGGCGCCAGGTGGCCCTCGTTACGATGCGAGCCTCACGTCCGAGCAGCGTCGCCACCACTCAAACGGAATCTGGCTCTGCCAGACCGACGGCAAACTGGTCGACAGCGACGAGGTTCACTTCACTGTGGCCGTGCTGCGTGAGTGGAAGGCCCAAGCAGAACAAAGCTCATTCCGCGCGATTCTCTCGGGCGAGAACAACTCCGTTAACGCGGTTCCGAAGCCCTCGAGCGATGGCTCCATTGAGTCACTCATAGAACGGATACGCGGTGCGGCCGTCGCAGATCTAGCGGGTTTCAGGAGAGCGCCCAGTTGGCCACGTCACGCGATCGCCCTGAGCCTCCGAGTAACCACTGGTAACACCGAACGCCAGTTCAATGTGGAGACTGTCGGCGAAGTGCTGTCCGCATTCAATGAGCTCGTTATTGTTGCTCCCCCAGGGACGGGAAAGACGACCACTCTTCTTCAGATCGACGAGGCAATCCTCGCCCATGGCCACTCGGTCGCAGTGTTCGTCCCGTAGGGAGAATGGGCCCTTCGCCGGCGGTGCCGTTGTGGCCGGTCGCGCTCGCCGGCGCGAGGTTCCAGTTGCGCCCGGTCCACAGCCCGCCCTGGGGGTCGATGGTGAGATGCTGCGCGAGGTCGCTCCAGCCGTTCTGCTCCATGTGGAACTTGCGCATGGC
>DATKDY010000370.1:0-4725 GCA_035512515.1 Vicinamibacterales bacterium | reverse complement strand
GGACGCAACCAGCAGTACCAGGATGAGACCACTGCTCATGTAGCGGCGCTAATGGTTGATGTTGGATGCGCCCGGAGGGGCTCGAACCCCCAACCCTCAGATCCGAAGTCTGATGCTCTATCCAATTGAGCTACGGGCGCGTTGCAACCAACCTACACGGAGCGCCGCCGGACCGGATGAATTGTTTTGCGCAACAGCCAGACGTGATTGTACGCCTCGATCGTGAGCTCGCGCCCCTGCAGGATCCCCGTCCAGCTGTCGGGAGGGGCTTCGCATCCACGGTCTGGAGATTGTACCGGCCGAAGAGGTAGGGGGTGCCCACGGAGTCGTCGCCGCATGTGGCGACGACCGCGAGGAAAGTGATCGCGGCGATGCGCGTGACGCGAAGCGGGAAACGACGACTCAAACGCGCCCGAAGGGACTCGAACCCCTAACCCTCTGATCCGTAGTTCTGGGCTAGGCATCTACCGTCTGATACTCCAAAGTACCTAAGCGTTGCACTGGCAGGGGGATAGCCCTACATTTCGGCTCATTGGTTCTGCGAATTGCCGAACGATAGCTTTCGTCTCTAGCAGGCCCCGGATCATTTAACGATCTTTCGTCGCGCTGCCCCCGCTTCGCCAGCGGGCACGCACAAGTGCGCCCGACATCTGTCCCAGGAGTTCTCCATCATGAAGAAATTCGCCGCGTTCGCCGGGTTGGCCTTGGCGCTGGCCGCCTGCCAGGATGCTCCAAGGCTGCTCGAACCCTCACCACAGGCATCGCTTCAGCCCGCTTTCGCTGTCGGCGGTTCCGACATCATTCCGGGCCGCTTCATCGTCACACTTCGTGACGGCGAGTCGCCCGCAACCGTCGCCGCGGCGCACGCCGTAAGGCCAGACTTTGTTTACACGGCTGCGCTCAACGGCTTCGCGGGCGCGATATCAGAAGCTGCGCGGTCGGGGCTGCTGCGCGATGCGCGCGTGGTTCGCGTCGAGCCGGATGCAATCGTCCGCGCCTGGACTACGCAGAGCAACGCGACGTGGGGCATCGATCGCATCGATCAACGCGAGCTCCCGCTGAGCGGGACGTACACATACAACACCGCAGGTTCGGGCGTCACCGCGTACATCATTGATACCGGCATCCGGCTCACCCATCAGGAGTTCGGCAGCCGCGCGACCAGCGGCTTCGACGCCATTGACGGCGGCTCGGCGGACGACTGCCACGGCCACGGCACGCACGTCGCCGGGACCACAGGCGGAACCACATATGGTGTCGCGAAGTCGGTGGCGCTGGTGGCAGTTCGCGTGCTCGACTGCAGCGGATCCGGCACCTGGAGTGGAGTCATCGCAGGAGTGGACTGGGTGACTGCGAACGCGACGAAACCCGCGGTCGCAAACATGTCGCTCGGCGGCAGCGGGAACTCGTCCGTTGACGACGCGGTGCGAAACTCGATCAACTCCGGCGTCAGCTACGCTGTAGCGGCCGGGAACGGCAACATCGCAGGCATCGCCCAGGACGCGTGTAACTACTCGCCGGCGCGCGTGGCGGAAGCGATGACTATCGGAGCCACCACCAAGACTGACGCGAAAGCGTCGTGGTCCAATTACGGGGACTGCGTTGACTGGTTCGCGCCGGGCGTGAGCATCACCTCCGCCTGGAGCACAGCGGACGACGCAACCAACACGATCAGCGGTACATCCATGGCCTCGCCACACACAGCAGGCGTGGCCGCGCTGTATCTCGAAGCGAATCCGCTCGCGACAGCACAGCAGGTGCGTGATGCGCTTTATGCGGCGACAACGAAAGGGATCGTCACATCGTCGTCAACCGCGAACAACCATCTGCTGTACAGCCTCGTGGCCGGTTCGTCGACGAACAGTTCGCCGACCTCATCGTTCACGTACAGCTGCAACGGGCTCACCTGCGGCTTCACCGATACGAGCACCGACTCCGACGGGACGATCACGGCGTGGAGCTGGAGCTTTGGCGACGGCGTCAGCTCGACCGCGCAAAACCCGTCACACACCTACGCCGCCAGCGGAACCTACACCGTGTCGCTGACGGTGACCGACGATGGCGGCGCCACAGGGACGTCCTCGCAGAGCGTCACGGTCAGCAGCACCGCCAGCGCTATCACGCTGTCGGCAACCGGCTACAAGGTGAAGGGGCAGCAGAAGGCCGACTTGACCTGGTCGGGCACGACAGCGACTTCGGTCGACATATGGCGCAATGGCACCCTGATCACCACGACCGTGAATGACGGGTTCCACACCGATCACATCAACAACGTCGGAAATGGCACGTACACCTACCAGGTGTGCGAGGCGGGCACTGCCACCTGCTCCAACGAGGCGACCGTCACGTTCAACTAGGACGGCACCGGTTCGGTGAAAAAAGAGGCGCCCAACCGGGCGCCTCTTTTTTCTGCCATTATCCTCGTCAGTCCTCGCGAGTGCTCACAGGCTGCTGTCGAGTCAGCTTAGCGCATCGGTCCGCCTGTGTGCGTCAGCCTGCGTCAGTGTGTTTTGGCACCACGGTTGGCACCGCGCTGCTTGCTCGGCTCGCTCCTCGCCACAGGACGCTCCATCGCCTTGAGCTTTCTCTGGTATCTCAGCCAGCGGATGCGCAAGGCGTCTGCGGTCGCTCTCTCGCCGCCGCGGGCCTGCCACTGCTCCGCGCGTTCTTCCCATGTCGCGTCCGGAAATGTGTCAACGATACGCTGGAGGTGCGCGTCGAAGGCATTTATTACAGGCCCTCTGCGCCCCCGTGTCGGTTGGAAATCCGGCCCCTGGTCGAATGCCGCGCGGACCTGCCGAAACAGCCGGCGGAAGTCTGCCTCCTGAATTCGCGCGTTGAGAGTGAGAGTAACTGAGCGCCGGGCGTAGGGTGTCTGGCTAGAGCCCAGCCAGTTGGCGTAATCGGTGACAGTGACTAGCGCGCGCTGAAGATGCGGCTCTGCGCCCGTGAGAATCCATAGTACGACTCCGGGCTCGGAGAAACCCGTAGACCTAGCGATGCTCTGCGCCGCACGGGCCAGCAGCCCGGCAGGGGAATCATGATGTACGCCGCGCGCCGTGCCATCCGGCCAGCGAAGAATAGTGGCGGTGATCGGGCCGAGGGTGACCCCGGCAGCTTCCCGAAAAGCCGCGCCAATCGGCGCAAGCGCCGCCACGGGTGAGCCGGTCGAGGACATGATCGTCGCCGCACGGGACCGGGTGAAGATCGTCGTAGCGCAGGGCGGCAACACCAAGAGCGGGGCGTTCCACGTTGTCATCGGATAGCCGCAGGGGATGGGCACGTCCAATCTCGACAACTTCCTCTTTTCCCCGACCGGGCCCAAGGTTCACGCGCACAGGCGCGAAATGAAATCCGGCCGTTTCGTATACCTCACGCGCCCGAAGGGACTCGAACCCCTAACCTTCTGATCCGTAGGTTCCGACAGCCTGTCCGTCAGGTGTTGTTGAGAGGCAAACTACCA
The DNA here is from genome assembly GCA_035512515.1 of Vicinamibacterales bacterium. Classification (GTDB taxonomy): domain Bacteria; phylum Acidobacteriota; class Vicinamibacteria; order Vicinamibacterales; family UBA2999; genus JACCSI01. The sequence goes on along the minus strand of DATKDY010000370.1, from coordinate 1,262 downwards.
GGTCAGGGACTTGCGGCCGTCCGGTGAGAGTGTCCGGATCCCGCTAGATCCGGGCCGCAGATTGCCAAGGGATTGCCAACGAGGCGTCCTTCGCAGCGAGCGAGGTCTGCTGGCTTACTCGGGCGGCCGAGGCAGACAAGATCGTCGGGTTGCGTCATACACCGTGCGAGCGTTCGCGACGACTTGGTCTCGGAAGTGGCGACTCAGGTCGTGGATCGTCCGGAGATCGACCTGACGCCCAAGCATGTCGCCGAGCTCGAGCTCGAACCGAGCGATGCTGAGCAGGCCAGGTGTGCGGCCGGGCTCGAACTCGACGAGCAGGTCGATGTCACTGTCGGGCCCGAGCGCCCCTATGACGGCCGAGCCGAAGAGTCGAAGACTGCGGATGCCGTGGGCCTTGCAGAACGCGCGGAGTCGCTCGTCGTCGACGGCGACTCCCTCGGCCAGGTCCACGGTCAAAGTCTCGCAGGCCTGCGAAGAATCCTCAGGGGGCATCGCCGGCCGGCGGGCGAAGACCTAACGCCGGTTCGGTACGGCCGAAGTCTCAGGATCGAGCGGTGATAGGAGCGGCGGGAGCGGGCGCTGCTCGAGGTTCAGACGGCGACCGCCTCGACGATTCGCAGCGGGCTCGGTGTCGGCAGGGTCCCGGTGGCGCGGAATCCCACCCTGGCGAGCAGCTGGTCGAGCTCGGCCGACGTGCGCTCGCGGCCGCCAGTGATGGCGAGCATGATCACGTCGAGGGTTCGCACGATGGGGTCGAGGGCCTCGTCGTCGGCCACGGCTTCGATGATGAGGACGGTCGCACCGGAAGTCGCTGCGCCGCGTACCGCTGAGAGGATGGCCGCGGCCTGGTCGTCGTCCCAGTCATGGATGACCTCCATCAGGATGAAGGCGTCGGCCGCCGGGAGCGGGTCGACGAAGAAGTCGCCTGCGTGCACCGTGAACCGCTCCCCTGTCGCGTCGACGGTGTCGACTACGCCGGGAAGGTCGAACAGGATGCCGCTGGTGTCCGGCGCCGTCTGGAGGGCGGCGCGGAGCAGGTGCCCGCGGCCGCCGCCGATGTCGGCGATCGTCGAGAAGCGGCTGAAGTCGTAGGCGGCGAGGACTGCGGCGGTGTCGCCGGCTGCCTTGGCGGTCATGGACGCGTCGAAGATGCGAGCTTCACCCTCATGGCGCTGGAGGTGCGCGAACAGGCCGTCGGGCTCCACGAGACCGAAGGCGGCCTCACCCGTCCGGATGGAGTGCTCGAGATGACCGAGGCT
>DATKDY010000369.1:0-37430 GCA_035512515.1 Vicinamibacterales bacterium | reverse complement strand
GCACCCGGCGCTCGTCGAAACGGTGACGGGGCCTCCGGCGCCACCAGCCGCGGCGATGCTTTGCGCGCTGGGCGCGAGGCTGTAGCTACAGATCGCGGTGGCCTGCCTGATTGTCAGCACTTGATCGGCAACTTGGACAGTGCCGGTCCGCTGATCGCCAGTGTTCGCGGCAACGACGATGCTGAGCGTCCCGTTGCCGTTACCCGTGCTCGACGAAGTCACGGTGATCCAACTGACCTCGGTGGTTGCCGCCCAGGCGCACCCGCTCGGGGCCGTCACCGTGGCCGACACTGACTCGCCGCTGGCACCTACGTCTCGCGCTGTCGGCGCAATTTCAATTCGACACGGCGCGGCTTCCTGACGGACCCGGGCCCTCTCATCGTTGACCACGACATCGCCTTCTCGCGCGGCGGGGATCGAATTGGCGGCGACCTGAAACTCGACCTGCGCGCTGCCCTGCCCGGATGACGGCGAAAATCCGGACAGCCATGTGACTTGGGCGGATGCGGTCCACGTGCAGTCGGCCGTCGTCGCGATCGACAGCACACCGGTTCCGCCACTCGCGGCCATCGTGGACGAGGCGAGCGCGAGCGACGGCGCACACTTGACCGGTGACGGTGCGGTGATGGTCGCGGAGTCAGAGGTGCACGATGCCGCTATGAGGGCGAGCAACAACGCGACGAGCCGCACCCGTCTCGCCGGACGGCTGATCGCGGGACCATGAGACGTGAAACCAAGTCCGTCGATCATCGGATTGATTCAATACCAGAACGCGACCGCGGCAGCCGATTTTTCTCTGCGCTTCAGAACCTGGGGTCTTGACCGCCCAAGATCTTGACGAATGAGTCGAGTTTCTCGGTCAAGACGACCGCCCGGCCGGAGGCCGGGCAAAAGTAATAGGGCCGCTAGCGAGGCGAAGCACCTGACATCCTTGCACGGTTTGAGGCGGAGCCTCGCTAGGAGCCTTGACGGCTTGGAATCTTGACATTTGAGTCAAATTTTCCTCCGTCAAGGCGACTGCCCGGCCGGAGGCCGGGCAAAAGTAATAGGAGACTAGCGAGGCGAAGCATCCGACATGCTTGCGGATCTCAGGCTTCGCCTCGCTAGTTCTGCGATCTGATGACCCGGAAGGGCTTTTGCCCGATCGGGCCCAAATCAAGAGTTCCGATGACCGGATATGAATTGTCAAGCAGGTAAGGGTCCTTGGCCTGGCACCCGCTGTTGGAAATCTCACTGAGCACAGTAATGGTCGCAGGCGCAACGGTGTCGTCTGGCACGGCCAGCCACTGTGTAGTGGCGATGTCGATGACCACAATCCGAGGGAACATGGATACCGGAGGTGCCGATTGGAGAAAGGCTTGTCCCGTACAATCGGCCGTCTGGTAATAGGCGACTGCCGCGGTGGTGCCCTCGAAATGCGTGGCATGCGCCCACACGTTTGCCAGCCTGCCTGCCACCACCAACGCGACAAGAACTTTGTGCGTGTTGTCGCCGTCGACGCCGACGACGGGCGCAATCGGTGTGCCGATCGCGTCAACCAGACGGAGAACCGGTTCGCCAGGAGGCCCGACGGGGCCAGCGGGCCCCTGAAGGCCCTGGGGACCTTGCGCACCGGTCGCGCCTGTCGGCCCCTGTGGGCCGATCGGTCCCTCGACCCCCTGTGGACCCTGCACACCGGTGAGACCCTGAGGCCCCTGCGGACCGATCGGACCTTCAGGTCCTGCTGGGCCAGCAGGTCCTGTCAGCCCCGTAGCCCCAGTCGGACCCTGGAGACCCGTTGGACCCTCCGGCCCTGCCGGTCCAATCGGTCCGGTGGGCCCAATGGGTCCAGTGGCTCCAGTGGGTCCCGCAGGACCAGTAGCTCCGATGGGACCTGGTGGACCGGTAGCACCTGTTGCCCCGGTCGCGCCAGCCGGTCCTTCGGGACCAGTGAGCCCGGTCGGACCTTGCGGACCGGGCGGACCTGTGAGCCCGACAGGACCTCGCTGACCGGTCGCACCCGTCGGTCCAACCGCGCCAGTCGGTCCTTGCGGCCCCGCCGGACCAGGCAGCCCAACTCCCGCCGGCCCCATCTCACCCTGTGGGCCTTGTGGACCCGGCGGGCCCAACGGACCAATCGGACCTTGCGGACCCTCCGGACCCGGTGGTCCGGGCGCGCCAATAGTTCCGGGGAGCGATCCGACCAGATCGCCATTCCGAAGCACGCGACCCTGTGTGACTTGCATGGACGCGAAGTCCGGCGTCGTGGACGTGGCGGCCTGGATGTAGTAGCGATCGAGCGTGGTCAGCAGAAACGCTGGCACCACATTGACGACGGCCCGTCCATTGCCGTCGAGCACACCGAAAGCCAGAAGCGCGAAGTTGGTGCCCACCGCCAGTGAGATGCCCGCGTGCGTTCCGCCGGCACCGACCCCGCTGCCAATCAGGGCGTAATGTTCGCCGGGTACGCCGACAATGGTGGCGACGACGGCCGTGCCCGGTGTCACGACATCACGATCGACGGTGAGCGTTGGCTGGGCCCGCGCGCTAAGTACCGAGAGGAAGAGGAAAATCGTCCCGACGGTCGCTACGCAAACGCGCGGAACGGCGCGCTGGTGGCTGCCGCAGCGTGGCTCTGTAACAAGGGGGGTCATATTATCGCTCCCGAAGCCGCCCAATCGTCAGAATCGAGCGAAGATCGTAAGTCTAGACCTTGGCGGCAAGCGTGTCGAGTTGCGGACGAACCGCTGCGGCTCGAACGCGTCGTATGTGCGGAGGTTATCTGCCCAGCGGTACGCGATCGGCTGGTACCAGAGCTGCGCGTCGACGGTGAACGGGCCCTGCGCTCGGGACACATCCACCGAGTAGCGCACGATGTCCCCCACACCGAAATCAGGATCCGACATGGCATCGCCGTGAACGGCGACATCGGGGCGGCACCTCATGCTTGTCGAATCCATTCGGCGTCAGGCGGTTGTCCTTCAAGTGGACCACTGCCGACAGAAGCCCCGTCGTCACCGTTCTGGCCTGCGTACCCATGATCGCTTCGTTGTCAGCCGATTGCCGAGGTGATCGATCCGGGTCACCGCGATCGTGGCGGCCTGCGAACTGTAACGACCTGATCCATCCGCCATTTGAAAGAAAAGTTGACAGAAGTATTAGGCAATGCTATCGTTAATCGACGATTAACGATGACTACCAAAGCCATTCCCAACCCGCCGGCTTGCGAGTCTGATGAGACCGCTTGCTGTCCGCCCGAGGGGCAAACCGTTGAGCTGCTGGCCGCTCCGGTCGAGGGACCGGCGGCCGACGACGAACTGGCCGCCTTTGCCAAGGCGATTGCCCATCCGACGCGGGTGCGGATCCTGCGGATGCTCGCCAAGAAAGAGGCGCGGATGTGCAGCCACATCGTGGACGAACTGCCACTGGCGCAGTCCACGGTGTCTGAGCATCTCCGCATTCTCCGAAGCGCGGGGTTGGTCCACGCAAACGAGCAAGGTCCGCGCGTCGGCTACTGCATCGTCCCGGCGGCGTTGAAACGGCTCAAGGCATTACTCGAGGCCGTGTAGGAAGGGTGACTCATATGACTCATATCGATGTCTTCGACCCGCCCATGTGTTGCTCGACCGGAGTCTGTGGCCCAAGTGTGGACCTGCTGCTGGCCGCGTTCGCGGCCGACGTAGAGTGGCTGACCGCTCAGGGCGTGACGGTCGTTCGCCACAACCTCTCACAGGATCCGCAGCCATTCGTCACGAACACGCGCGTCCTGGATCTCATGCAGCGTGAGGGCACGAAGTGCCTGCCGATCGTGCTCGTCAACGGTGAGGAGCTGGGCCACGGCGCGTATCCACGACGGGAGGAGTTGGCGCGCGTGGCCGGGCTCGTCGCGAGCGCCTCGCCGACCAAGCCGCAGATTCGCCTGTCCGCGGAAGGGTGTTGTACGCCCGGATCGGGTTGCTGCTGATGGGCGCCTTACCGTTTGTCCCGACGCGCGTGCTGTTCTTCACGGGCAAAGGCGGGGTTGGCAAGACGTCTCTGGCCTGCGCGACGGCGATAGCCCTGGCTGACTCCGGTACGCGTGTGCTGCTCGTGTCGACCGATCCGGCTTCGAATCTCGACGAGGCCCTCGGGGTCACGCTCGGCGCGGCGCCGACGCCGGTACCTGCCGTGTCTGGTTTGTCCGCCCTCAACATTGACCCCGAACAGGCCGCACGCGCGTATCGCGAGCGCGTCGTCGGTCCCTATCGCGACGTGCTGCCGGCCGCCGCCGTGGCCAGCATCGAAGAGCAGTTGTCAGGTGCGTGCACCGTCGAGATCGCCGCGTTCGATGAGTTCTCGAAGCTGCTCGGCGACGCGGACGCCACGCGTGCATTCGACCACGTGATTTTCGACACGGCGCCCACCGGTCACACACTCCGCCTCCTCGAGCTGCCGGCGGTCTGGTCCTCCTTCATCGAAGCCAACGTGGGCGGCACGTCATGTCTCGGCCCGCTTTCGGGTCTCGAGGCGCAGCAGTCGCTCTATGCCGCCTCACACGCGGCATTGCGCGATGAAGCACAGACAACGCTCGTTCTGGTGGCGCGGCCCGATGCGCCCTCGCTGACGGAGGCCGAGCGCACGCGCAGCGAGCTCCACCAGCTCGGGATTCGGAATGTACGGCTGATTCTCAATGCCGTCTTCCGCGCGCACAACACCGACGATTCCATTGCCGCTGCCCTGGAGACGCGCGGCCGTGCCGCCCTCGAGGACATGCCCACAGGCCTGCGCAGTCTTCCGCGCATCGACATCCCGCTGCTGCCGTTCGGCCTGGTCGGCGTCGATGCGCTCCGGCAGATGGGAACCGGCGGGAGTCCAGTCGCCATACGTGTCGAAGCCGCCGCGAAGCCCGTTGAGCACGGCGAAACACTGAATCAGCTTGTCGAGCAGATCGCGGCGCGCGGCAACGGAGTGGTGATGACGATGGGTAAAGGCGGCGTCGGTAAGACGACGCTTGCCGTGCGCATCGCCACCGAGCTCGCCCGCGCGGGCCACCGCGTGATGCTGACCACCACCGACCCGGCCGCGCACGTGGACGCGGCGGCTCGAGAGCGCCCCGCGACGCTGCGCGTCACTCGCATCGATCCGGCTGTGGAGACGCGACGCTACACCGAGGAGGTGCTCGCAACGGCCGGCCAGAAGCTCGATGCGCCGGCCCGCGCGCTGCTCGAGGAAGATCTGCGCTCACCCTGCACGGAGGAGATTGCGGTCTTTCGGGCCTTCGCCGACACCGTCGCGCAGGGTGAGGACCAATTCGTCGTCATCGACACGGCGCCGACCGGCCACACGCTGCTGCTGTTGGACGCGGCCGAGGCCTATCACCGCGAAGTGTTGCGGAAGGCCAGCGGGACCTCGGACGCGGTTCAGCGCGTGCTGCCGCGCCTGCGAGACCCGCAGTTCACGATGGTCCTGCTCGTCACGCTGCCCGAGGCCACCCCGATTCACGAGGCGATGCAGCTCGAGCGCGACCTGGCACGCGCCGACATCACGCCGTTCGCGTGGGTGGTCAACCAGAGCCTGACGCCGCTCGAGGTGACCGACCCCGTGCTGCGCGCGCGTCGGAGCCATGAAGCCGTCCATCTTCGCGAGCTGGCAAACCACGGGAAGCGTACCGCGCTCGAACCGTGGCATGCCGACGTCCTCGCAGCCGATCCGATTGGCGCCTGACGTCTGCGATGGATCGCGCCGCCACGACTCTGCCCTCCGCCGCCGCGACCACCGCTGCCTCCGCGCCCAAGCGGCTGAACGTCTTTGAGCGGTATCTGAGTCTCTGGGTCGGCGTCTGCATGGTCATCGGCGTGGTCCTTGGTTTGACGGCGTCTGGGATGATGCAGGCACTGCGAAGCCTGGAGTTTGGTGCAGGCAGCCAGATCAACGTGCCGATCGCGGTCCTCATCTGGCTGATGATCACGCCGATGATGATGAAGGTCGACTTCGGGTCGATTCGCAACGTCGGGCGCCGGCCGCGCGGTCTGTTCGTGACGCTGTTCGTGAACTGGCTCGTGAAGCCGTTCTCGATGGCCGCGATCGCCTGGTTGTTCTTCCGCTACGTGTTCAGTCCGTGGATTCTGCCCGCCGATGCCGATCAGTACATCGCCGGCAGCATCATTCTCGCCGCCGCGCCCTGTACGGCGATGGTGTTCGTCTGGAGCTACCTGACCGACGGCGATCCCGCGTACACGCTGGTTCAGGTCTCGGTCAATGACCTCCTCATGCTGGTGCTGTTCGCACCAATCGTGACGTTCCTGGTGAGCAGCGCCTCTTCGCTCCACGTTCCATTCCAGGTGCTGCTGTACTCGGTGCTGGTCTTCATCGTCGTCCCGCTGACCGTCGGCCTGCTGCTCCGCCAGTGGTTCATGCGGACGAAGGGCCGCGCGTGGTTCGAAGATGTGCTTCTGCCGCGCGTTGCGCCGGTCAGCATGGCGGCCCTGCTCGCCACGCTCGTGCTCATCTTCGCGTTCCAGGCCGAGAACATCACGACCAAGACGCTCCACGTGGCACTCATCGCGGTGCCCATTCTGATCCAGGTCTATTTCAACTCCTCGTTGACGTACGGATTGATGCGCCTGTTCAAGGTCGAGTACGCCGTCGCGGCGCCAGGCGCACTCATTGGCGCCAGTAATTTCTTCGAGCTTGCCGTCGCCACGGCGATTGCGCTCTTCGGACCGGAGTCCGGGGCGGCGCTCGCCACCGTCGTCGGCGTGCTCATCGAAGTGCCGGTGATGTTGTCGGTCTGTTCGGTGTGCAATCGAACACGGCACTGGTTCCCTGCGCCGGCCGGCGCGCACTGATCGGAGGAAGCCATGACCTTCGTTACCGTTTTCCGTCGCGTTCCAAAGCCGCTTACCGGCATGATCGGAATCGTACAGGACCCTGACTTCGAGAGATTCGAGGCCAATCTCGACTGGCTCGAAACGACCGGCGTCCTCGTCGATCAGTTCGATCCCTCCACCGCCCACGCAGAAGTCGCCAAGCGTCCGACGGTGCAGCAGATCCTGTCCGCCGAGGGAGACCGTTGTCTGCCGCTGATCCTGGTCAACTCAGCCGTGGTGTCGCGAGGCACCTACCTGTCGAGGGCGCAGCTCGCCCGCGCAGTCGGACAAGGGCAGGGTTGGGAGCGTTCGGTCGCCTGACGGTATGGTCGGCGGGAGGAGACACCTGTGACGGCGAAGCTTGAGTTCTTCGTGACGGCCCGGCGCCTTGATGCATCTGGCACCGTAGCGACGTGCAAGGATGCCACGCTGACGCTCGACACCGCGCTTGCTGGTCGGCGCGATGCACTGAACCCGGCTGAACTCCTGAACGTGAGCGACACCACGTCGGGCCCTCCGCCGACGGCCAGTCCCGCCGGCGACAGGAAGAAATACATGGCGGCAAGCGCCCAGAGAGCGGGCGTCAGCCGCCTTCCAGCGACGTCAACGCGCGGCGCAGTCTGTCATCCGCCTCGCGTGCAACGGCGGCGACGCCAGGGTTGTCGCCAACGAGCCCAACCATGCTCAGTGGCGCCATTGCCGCTACGACACTGCTCGAGGGGCCCTCTTCGTACACGACGACGTTGCAGGGCAACAGCAATCCGATATCGATCTCACTTTGAAGCGCCCGGTGAGCGAGCGGTGGGTTGCACGCACCGAGGATCACGTAGCGACGGAAGTCCACGTCGAGCTTCTGCTTCAACGTCTCCTTGACGTCAATCGTCGTCAGGACGCCGAAGCCTTCCTCTTTCAGGGCCGCCGTCGTCTTCTGAACCGTCTGGTCGTACCCGAGCGGCACCTGAACTCGCAAGCCGTACGTGGTCTCGTGCATTGGAGGACCTCGTCGAACACAAAGAGACGACGAATATCGCTATCAAGATCCACTCCACTCGCTCCGCGCGTGACGTCGCGATTCAGGTGCCGGCGATCTCCCATTGAGCGCGTCGTGTGCGATGAGATTGGCTCCCGCGACCAGTGCGCGAGACGGTCGCACGCGCGGAGCTGATGTTGAAGATTCCTCACAGGGCGGGAAACATTTCGCAATCGCCGAGCCCCGGAGATCAACCGAGAGGGGCCATAGTCCGACCAAGGCGACGCCCTCCTGAGGCGTCGATCCGGCGCCGCGCGTAGAGATTGTCCGGAGTTGTCCGCAGGAGACCGTCGCGGATCAGCGTATTCAGTACCCGAAAGCAGATGTCTTCACGCAAGCCAAACAGACGCCGGGCTTGCGCCAACGTCAGCTTCAGGCCTCGCAATTCCTCGTATTCTGCCCGTACCAAGTGGAGCAGCTGTTCGCGTGATGCATGGTTCCGGCGATCCGGCGGCGACTGCCGAAGGCCCGGCGGTCTGGAGGCCGGCAGCTTTTCGCTCGGGTGCCGCTCCTCGGCGAGATCCAAATCGATGGGCGGCATTTGAACGCTCCTGCGACGGTGATAGCCTGAGACGAAGAACGCCTCGGGTGGTTCGATGCAACAGTCCGGCCGCCTCCACCAGTACGCCCCGTAGCCTCGCACGGATCGTGCTTCAGTCGTGCACGACAGCAAGGAGCCTCTATGGAATCCCACAGGCCCCAGGATGGCGACGTCCTGGTCTCGAATCCGACGGCCACCGTGGAGCACGAAATCTGCATCGTTCCGCGCGCGCCCCACATCACCTGTGCGAACCACGATCGCGCAGTGGCGGAAGGCCGTCAGCTTGCGGAGCAGCTCAAAGTCGATGTCTGGCTGACGGAGGACAACTGCCATTTCCTGCGGTTGGGGACCTACCGGCGATGACGCATGCCTTCTCGGAAGCCGCTGACGCACCTCCATCGTGGAGACTCTATCAGCCATAGCAACTATGATAGTTGGTCAATGCGTGTCTGGGCAACCGGAACGCCATCACCCTGAAGCGAGCACGGGCCGGGCGACGATCTGCAGGTCTGTGCCCATCACGGCGATGCTGTACGCCCCGGCGTCGGGAAGCGGCTCCCATCCAAACACGGGACGGTCGGAAACGACAACTGTCGCCACCGGCCCCGGCACGCGGAACGAGGGCAGCGTCGCGGCGCTCATCAACCGCTCGGTCGGGCTCGTGAGCTGTTCCAGAACCGTGGGCGGCTCGACCACACCAGCCTGGAGGGCGGCGAAACGAGCGCCCGTTCACGTTCGGGCAACGAGTCGAGCCCGGCCACAGAGTCGGCAACCCGCGGTGGTTCGCCTGCCAACCAGCTCCAGACCGCGAAGGGAATCACCAGAACAGCAATGACTGCTGCTGCCGCGGCGGCCGCGACGTACGGGCGGCGCGGAGTCGACGCGCGGCTAGCCGCATACCGTGGCGCCGTCGCATTCCCGTCAGATGGCGTACCGAAGGATCCGGCGTGCGGGTTTATGACGTGATCGTCGCTCGGCGCGGCGCAATCGGCGAGCGCCGCCACCGGCCGTAGCCCACGAAGGTTGCGATCAGCAACAGCACGAACGTGATCGCGGCCGAGCTGAATTCGGCACGCCAGAGGTGCAGGAGCGTTGCGGCCACCATCACGATGATGACCCCCGCCGCGGCCGCCGGGACCAGCGCCGGCATGATCCGTGTCAAGCCGGGCAGCGTCAGGCCCACGGCGGCGAGCACCTCCGCGACGCCCAGAAACAGCTGGAACCAGCGCGGCAGCATCGCGTCCATCTGCACGGCGATCTCAGGTGGCGGCGCCAGGAACATGAGACCGTGCGCCAGGAAGACCAGCGCCAGCACGACTTGCAGGACCCACAACGTCAGATTCATCGCCTTTCTCCCAAGGGCGCCGATTCGATGCGCCCGCTTGTAAGTCGAACGAACTGCGGCCAGATCGACATGCGGTCGAGCGGAACAAGCCAGGCTCTCGGCTAACAGCGATCAGCTTTTCAGTGGTGAAAGCCGGCAGCTGAGGGCCGCAAGCTAGCGACGCGTCAAATCGAGTGCCGCCGGGAATAGAATCGGCGCCACGATGTCTCTGCGCCTCGCGCTTCGCCGTCTGGCTGCCACACCAGCGTTCACCGCCGGTGCCATCGCGGTGCTCGCGCTGGGCTCCGGCGCGACCCTCGCGGTCTTCACGGTGCTCAACGCGCTCGTCTTCAAGACGCTGCCGGTGTCCGAACCCGATCGCCTCGTCGCCATTGAAGTGCAAACCGCGCGCGGCGAGCCCGCGGCACTCCCCATCCCGCTGTTCGATGCCCTGGTCGTGCGGCAACAATCGCTCGACCGCGTGGCGGGCCTGCTCGGCGGGTCGGTCGTCAGCGCCGATGCTGATGGCGTCATCCACCAGGCCGTGGTCGATGGCGTCACCGCGGACTACTTCCCGTTGCTGGGCGTATCGATGGTCTCAGGCCGGCCGCTTGGCAGCATCGACTACCGGAGTGATGGTGCGGACGCGGATTCGGTCTGCGTCGTCAGCGAGGGCTACGCGCGGCGCGTGTTTGGGCCCACATCACATGCCCTCGGGAGGCCGTTGACCCTGGGCGAGGCGACCGTGACCATCGTCGGCATCATGTCCGACGGATTCCCCGGCGTTCAGATTGGTCTTCGGACAGACGTCGTGGTGCCGGTGCCGGTGACATAGGGCTGGCGCAGCCAGCCGCGTACATGGTGGCAGGCAGTCCCCCGAGAGGAATCCGACCATGCAGCGACGAGCCAAGGTGTTCATGAACAATCGCAGCCAGGCGGTGCGGTTGCCGAAGGAGTTCCAGTTCACCCGTGTGGACGACTCGGATGCCGGCGTCCAACTCGGGTACGTCAACGCGAATGCGCGCGGCGGAACTCGCGAATGGTGTCGTGGCCCCTCCGCGTGTCGCCGGACGTGTCGAGCGGCCGCAGTACCGACTCGGCCGAGGCAAGGTCGATAACCCCCTGGCAGCATTCCGCCAGCGCGCTGGTGTCGTAGCCACCTTCGGTCACGAACACAATCCGTCCTTCACACAACTCGTCGGCCGCGGCAAGCAGTCGAGCCGTGATCTGGCCATACCCCGTCGTCGTCATGCGCAGACCCGCGAGCGGGTCGAGTTCGTGCGCGTCGAACCCGGCGGACACGAGGATAAGCTCGGGCTTGAACTGCTGAAGCACGGGGATCGCCACCTCGCGATACACCAGGTCGAAATCCGCGTCGGTCGCGCCCGCTTCCATCGGCAGGTTGACGGTGAAGCCCACCCCCTGGCCGCGCCCCGTCTCATTCGCCCCACCGGTGCCGGGATAAAACGGGTATTGATGTGACGAGACGAACAGCACGCTGGGGTCGTCGTAGAACATCCACTGCGTGCCGTTGCCGTGATGCACGTCGTAATCGACGATGGCGACGCGCGACAGGCCGCGCGCGCGCGCCGTCGCGGCACCGACGGCAATGCTGTTGTAGAAGCAGAACCCCATCGCGCGATCGGCCTCGGCGTGATGGCCGGGCGGGCGCACCATCACGAGTGCGCGACCGGGAGCTTGATTCGGCGAGCGGGAGTCCTGGTCGGGCCGGGCATCCGCCGCCCCTGCGATGACATGCTCGATCGCGGTCACCACCGCGCCCGCGGCCAGACGCGCCACCTCCTCGGTGTCCGGCGAGGCGAAAGTATCGGGATCGAGCATCGCCGTGCGCCCTCGCGTGGCCACCACCGACTGGACATACGCCGCCTGATGCACCCGCACCAACTCGTCGTCCGAGGCCGGGCGCGGGTCGAGGATCCGGCCGCCGCCATGTGACCAGCGCGACGCGACGACCTGCATGGCCTCCGCCCGCTCGACGCGCTCGGGATGCCCGGGCGGCGTCACGTGGTCGGCGAATCGATCGCTGGTGACGAGCACTAACGACATAACAGCTCCCTGCAGCGCTGCTCGCACGCGGTCAACGCCTCCTCGAGATGCGCGTTCGCCTGATCGAGCGAGGCGGCGCCGGCCGCGGGCGCAATCCGAATCGGTGGCGCAAACGCGAGCGCAACGGTCGCAAACGGTTTCGGAATCTGTGTCCGATCCCAGCTCGCAAGCGTCCAGTGCCGGTCGGATTCCAGATGAAACGGGATGATCGGATTGCCCGTCACTTTCGCCAGCCACACGGCGCCCGGCTGCGCCACGCGGGCAGGCCCACGCGGCCCATCCAGCGTGAAGGCCACCGGCCGCTCTCGCACGTCGCGAATCATCTGCAGCAGCGCCTTGCGTGCGCCACGAGACGACGAACCGCGAGCCGTTCCGTAGCCGAACTTCGAGATGATACGCGCGATCCATTCCCCATCGAAGTTTTCGCTCGTGATGACGACGATGCCGCGACGCTTGAAGTAAATGGCGCCGGGCAGGATGCGTCCGTGCCAGAAGGCATGAATGGGCTGGCCGAGCGTCTGTGCGGTCTGGAGATGTTCGAGGCCATCGACTGTGAAACGGTACGTCGCGCCGAGCGCGGCGAGAATCGGGTAGCCGACGCCGGCAATCGCCGCCAGTTGCATCCGCTTCGTCCACGACAGTCGCCACGCCGGCTCAGTCATCGTGGGCGCCTCCCCGTGCAGGAACTCTGTGAACGCAGTGAGGGAACCCCGTGAGAGCACCCTGTCCCTGAACGCCGTGAACGCTGTGTGGGAACCCCGTGCGGGAACCCTGTCCGGGAACCCTGTGGTCTCACATGCCGTCGTACTGCGGTCCCCCGCCGCCTTCGGGCGGGACCCAGGTAATGACGCCGTAGGGATCCATGATGTCGCACGTCTTGCAGTGCACGCAGTTCGAGGCGTTGATCTGGAGACGCCGCGTGCCGGCCTTGTCCTCGACGATCTCGTAGACGTTGGCCGGACAGAAGCGCACGCACGGGTGCCCGTACTCGCTGCCGCAGACCGTGTGACAGACCTCCGTGTGTACCAGGAGATGCACCGGCTGATCTTCGTCGTGACTGGTGCCCGAGTAGTGAACATTGGTGAGCTTGTCGAAGGTCTTCTTGCGGTCCGGCGGCACGAAGTTCGAGGCCTGCAGGACGTTGCCCTTCGCGAGGCCATAGTAATCCTCGATCTTCTGTATGCGCGTGTGCCCGGGCTCGCCGTGAAAGTCCTCCATCATCCGTCCGCCGGTGAACATCGCCACGCCGGCAAACAACCCCCCCGCCATGGTCCCCGCCCTAAACGCCTGGTGCACGTTGCGCACCGGATACAGCTCGGTCCTGATGTCGCTCTCGTCCACGCGGCGCTTGTAATGGCGCAGTGTCTCGACGCTGAGATCCCCGCTGCGGACGGCCTCCACGGCGGTCTCGGCCGCGAGCATGCCGCTCCTCATCGCCAGGTGAATCCCCTTGAGCCGCATCGAATTCACGAAGTTGGCGGCGTCGCCGACGATGAGCCCGCCATCGACATACAGCACCGGCTGGGTGTTCCAGCCGCCCTCGGGCAATGCCTTGGCCCCGTAGCGGACCATCTGTCCGCCCTCGAGGATGCGGCTGATGAACGGGTGGCGCTTGAAGTGATTGAACGCGCTATGCGGATCGAAGAGCGGGTCCTTGTAGCTGAGGCCGACGACAAGACCGATGGAGAGACGGCCACCGGGCATCGCGTACAGGAAGCTGCCGCCGAACTCTTCGTCCCGCAGCGGGTAGCCCAGCGTATGAATGACGGTGCCTGGCTTCAGGCGATCCTCGGGGACCTCCCAGATCTCTTTCAGCCCGATGGCGTATTCGCCGGGATGTGCGGCGTCGGACAGTTGCAGCGTGCGGAACAGTTCCTTGGTGAGGTTGCCGCGCACGCCGTCGGCGAAGATCGTCACCTTGGCGCGAATGTCCGCGCCGGGTTCGAATGTCTCCTTCCGCTCGCCGTGACGGCCGATGCCCTTGTCGCCGGCACGCACGCCGATGACGCGCGTGCCGTCAAACAGCACCGATTGCCCGGGAAAGCCCGTGAACAGATCGACGCCCTCGGCCTCGACCTGTTCGGCCAGCCACCTGGTGAACCTGTTGAGCGAGATGATGTAGTTGCCGTGGTTCTGAAAGGGCGGCGGCGTCACCGGCAGCCGGAACTGTCGCTTCGGTGTCAGGTAGTAGATGTTGTCCTCGTGCACCCCGGTTTCAAGCGGGCAGTCTCTCGCCTGAAAATCCGGAATGAGCTCGCGGAGCGCCGAGGGATCGAGCAGGGCGCCGGACAACTGGTGCGCACCGGCTTCGCGGGCCTTTTCGAGCACCGCAATCGCGAGCGGCTCGCCGCCGTCCTGTTTCTGCAATTGCGCCAGACGCAAAGCGGCCGCCAGCCCGGCGGGGCCGCCACCAACGATCAGGACATCGACGTCGAGCTGCTCTCGTTCCATAGAATGATTCGGGCTGATTACGGTTGATTACGCAGATGGGGGGTATCCGCAGATTGCGCCGATTACGCAGATTCTTTTCTGGTCGCCAAAGCAGATTCTCTTCTGGTCGCTCCCCAACGCAGATTCCTTCTCTGGTCGCCCCCCAACGCAGATTCTTCTCTGGTTCCGCCCAATAGCAGATCCTTGCCTGGTCGCCCCAAAAGCCGATTCTTTCTGCTGGTTCGCCCAATAGCAGATCCTTGCCTGGTCGCCCCGAAGCAGATCCTTGTTTGGTCGTCCTAGAGCAGATGCTGCTTGTCGTCCAAAAGCAGACGCTGCTTCTCGTCACAAAGCAAATGCTGCTGGTCGTCCCAAAGGAGATGCTTCGTCGTCCCAGAGCAGATGCCTCTTGTCGTCCTTGAAACGCAATCTGCGTAATCTGCGCAATCTGCGGATACCTCAATCTGCGTAATCAGCTCTTTTCCAGTTCGGCGATGAGTGCCGGCGCCACCTCGAAGATGTCACCCTGAATCCCGTAATCGGCGACTTCGAAGATGGGCGCCTCGGCGTCCTTGTTAATCGCCACGATGGTGCGCGCGCCCTTCATGCCAACGAGGTGCTGGATGGCGCCAGAGATGCCGAGCGCCACGTAGAGCTTGGGCGCAACGGTCTGCCCTGAGCTGCCGATCTGTCGATCCATCGGCAGCCAGCCGTTGTCGCAAATCGGACGCGACGCGGCGAGCTCTGCGCCAAATGCCGCGGCGAGCTTCTCGGCGATCGCCAGGTTCTCCTGGGTCTTGATGCCGCGGCCCACCGCGACGATACGCTCGGCCTGCGAGAGATCGACCGCCGCTTTGGCTTCCTGGAACGGCGCCTCCGCTTGTTGACGCACGCCAGCCGCATCGATGGTGACGTTCGCCGCCGTGATGGACGCCGGACTCGCCCCCCGCGCGGCCTGGTCGGCGCGAAACGCGCCAATCTGAATCGTGATGAAGTGCGGCGCCGGACCCTGCGGCGCGACGTCGGCGGTCAGCTTGCCCTGGAACATCGGCCTGGCAAACGCGGGCGCGCCGTTGAGCTGCTTGACCGCGATGACGTCGGTCACCAGGGCACGATCCATCGACGCGGCCAGCGACGGCACGTAATCGCGCGTTTGGTACGTATGCGAAAAGAACACGTACTGCGGGGCGCTCGCTTCCACGATCTGCCGGACGGCCTGAATGAACCCATCGGGCGTGTAGGTGCCCAGGGCCTCGAGATCCGCGGTGATGACGCCGCTCACATCGGCGGCCGCGAGTTCCGCGGCAACCCCGGCGAGGTCGTGACCGGCAATGGCCACCGTGACGGGCCCAAGCGACGCCTCGGCCGCCACGAGCTGCTGCGCCGCGGCGATGGCTTCCCAACTGGCGCGATTCAGCTTGCCCGCGCCTTTTTCGGCAATGACGAGAATCATAGCGCGCGCGCCTCCTCGCGGAGCCGCTTGACGAGCTCCTTGGCCGCTTCGGCAGGCGAGCCGCCGATCATGACCGTTTGCTTCTGCTTCTCCGGCGCGTAGAGCGCCAGGACTTTCTGACGTGAGGCCACGGCCTCCGGCGGCGCGACTTTTTTGATCTCTTTCTTCTTGGCCGCCATGATGCCCTTGAGCGTTGCGTAGCGGAGCTGGTTGATGCCGCTCTGGATGGTCAGCAGCGCCGGCAACGGCATGCCGATCCACTGGAACCAGCCGCCTTCCAGCTCGCGCTTGACCCGCATCGCGGCGTCAGAGATCTCGACAGCCATGATGATGGTCGAATGCGGCATGCCGAGACGCGTCGCGAGCACCGGGCCGAACTGCGCGTGGCCCTGATCGTCGGACTGCAACCCCGTGAGAATGAGGTCGAACTTCTCTTCGGCCATCGCCGGCGCCAGGGCGGCCGCCGCGGCGAACGCATCCGCCGCTCCGAGCGCCGGGTCTTCGACGTGCACCGCGCGATCGGCGCCGCGAGCAAGCGCCTCGCGAATGACCTGCTGCGCGCGCGCCGGTCCTGCCGAGCAGACCACGACTTCACCGCCGTGCTTCTCGCGCAGGCGCAGACTCTCTTCGAGCGCATAGGCGTCGGGCTCGTTCATCTCATACGAGACATCCTGCTCACGCACCCAGGTCTTGTCCTCGTTGAGGCGCGGCTGCCACTCGCGGGTGGGCACTTGTTTGATGCAAACAGCTATCTTCATTTCATGAATTCCACACGAAGGACACGAAGGACACGAAGGGCACCACAGCTCATTCCTCGTACCTCTTGAACAGCAACGACCCGTTGGTGCCGCCGAAACCGAACGAGTTGCTGAGCGCGTAGCGAATCGTCGCCTCACGGGCCTGGTTGGGCACGTAGTCGAGATCGAGCCCCTCGTCGGCCTGCTCCAGGTTGATCGTCGGCGGAATCCGCTGATGATGCACCGCCAGCACGGTGAGGCCGGCCTCCACGCCGCCGGCCGCCCCCAGCAAGTGTCCGGTCATCGATTTGGTGGACGAGACGGCGATCCTGGACGCATGGTCCCCGAACGCCCGCTTGATGGCAATGGTTTCGATGCGATCGTTGTGCGGGGTGGAGGTGCCGTGGGCGTTGATGTAGTCGACCTCGTCGGGATCGATGCCGGCCGATTCCAGCGCCGCCAGCATGACGCGGTAAGCGCCGTCGCCGTCTTCGGTGGGCGCCGTGATGTGGTAGGCGTCGCCGGACATGCCGTAGCCGACCATCTCGGCAAAGATCGGCGCCCCGCGGCGTTTGGCGAACTCGAGATCTTCGAGGATGAGCACCCCGGCGCCTTCGCCCAGCACGAAACCGTCTCGATCCCGATCGAACGGCCGGCTGGCATGCGCCGGGTCGTCATTGCGGGTCGACAGCGCACGCAGCGCCGCGAATCCGCCGACACCCATCGCGCAAATTGCCGCCTCCGAGCCGCCGGCGATCATCGCGTCGGCCGCCCCCCGCCGGATGATCTCCCACGCATCGCCCACCGCGTGCGCCGACGCCGTGCACGCGGTGCACGTGGCGGAATTGGGACCCTTCGCGCCGAAGCGGATCGACACCTGTCCAGCGGCCAGATTGATGATGGCGCTGGGAATGAAGAACGGCGAGATCTTGCGCGGGCCGCCTTCGAGCAGTGCCTTGTGTTCGCGTTCGATGGTCGTGAACCCGCCGATGCCGGATGCGATGAACACGCCGACGCGCGGGGCAATCTCCGGCGTCACCGTGAATTTCGCATCGTCCATCGCAAACTGCGCCGCCGCAATGGCGAACTGAATGAAGATGTCCATCTTCTTCAGCTCTTTTTTCTCGATCCATTGCAGCGGATCGAAGTTCTTCACCTCCCCCGCAAACCGCGTCGAGAACGCCGACGCGTCAAAACGGGTGATCGGGCCGATGCCGCTGACTCCGCTGCAGAGCGCATCCCAGTTGGCCTGGGTGCCAATACCGACCGGCGACACAAGCCCTACGCCGGTCACGACGACTCGCCTGTTCAAAATCCCTCCGTGGTCCGTGCGGGCCGAGAGGAGGGCACGCCCCTACTTTTTCTTGGCGTGCGCCTCGATGTACTCGACCGCTTCTTTGACGCGCGTGATTTTCTCGGCGTCTTCGTCCGGAATTTCGATTCCGAACTCCTCCTCGAACGCCATGACGAGCTCGACGGTGTCGAGCGAGTCGGCGCCAAGGTCGTCGACGAACGATGCGTCCGACGTCACTTCTTCTTCGTCGACGCCCAACTGCTCCACGATGATGCTTTTCACCTTATCGGCAACGGCCACTTAACCCTCCCATCAGCTATCGGCTATCAGCTATCAGCTATCGGCTATCGGCGCTATCAGCTATCGGCTATCAGCTATCGGCCTGCTCGCTCTCGGCACTCGAGCGGAGAGCCGAAAACAGCAAGCTGACCTACATGTACATGCCGCCATTCACGGCGAGAACCTGCCCTGTAATATACGACGCCTCATCTGACGCGAGAAAACACACGGCGGCGGCGACGTCTTCCGGCGTCCCCGGACGGCCAAGCGGAATTTGCCCCGCCCAGTCCTGTTGCGCATTGGCCGTGATGGCGCGCGTCATGTCGGTTTCGATCAGCCCCGGCGCCACGACGTTGACCGTCACATTGCGCGAGGCTACTTCTTTCGCGAGCGATTTGCAGAACCCGATCAGCCCGGCCTTCGACGCCGCGTAGTTGGCCTGGCCGGCGTTGCCCGTCTGTCCGACCACGGAGCTCACGGCGACAATGCGGCCGCCGCGCTGGCGAATCATCGGCTTGAGCGCCGCCTGGCACAACGTGAATGCGGCGGTCAGGTTCGTGGCGATCACCTCGTCCCAGTCCGCGCGCTTCATGCGTAACATGAGTTGATCGCGCGTGATGCCGGCGTTGCTGATGAGGATGTCCACCCGGCCGTGACGTGCGACAGTGCCGGAGATCAGGGCTTCGAGCGACGAAGCGTCCGTCATGTCGGCCGATGCGACCTCGCCGCGCCCCCCTGCGGCCGCGATCTCGTCCACGGTGCCCTGTGCGTTCGAGCCGCGAGCGGTGGCCACGACCAACGCCCCGCGGCGCGCGAGTTCCAGCGCAATGGCGCGTCCGATGCCTCGGGAGGCGCCCGTCACCACCGCCACCTTGCTCTCGAAACGCTTCTCGACACTCATGATTGTCGAAACTCATGGCGTGCGCATACGGCCTCGACGCGCGCGAGGTGCTCAGGCGCCTCGAGGTGGGCGAAGGTCGCCTCACGGGCCGTCTTCCTGCCCAGCCCGCTCAGAACCGTGCCGGGGCCGACTTCCACGAACGTGGTTGCACCCTCGGCCACGAGACGGCGCATGACGTCTTCCCACCGCACTGGCGCCGCGATCTGTTGAATCAGCGCCTCGATGGCCGATGCGGCGTCGGTCTTCGGTTGCGCATCGACGTTGGCCACCACGGGGACCCGCGGGTCCGCCGCGTTCAGCGCGCGCAGCTCCGGCGCGAGCCGCTCTTCGGCCGGCGCCATCAGCGCGCAGTGGAAAGGGGCACTGACCTGCAGCGGAATCGCCCGCCTCGCGCCAAGCGCCTTCGCCCGTTCGATGGCGCGGGTCACGGCGGCCGCCGCTCCGGCAATCACCACCTGGCCCGGTGCGTTGAGGTTCGCCGGGCTGACGACCTCGCCCTGGGCGGCCTCCGCGCAGGCCTGCGTGACCGCGTCGCCGTCGAGGCCGAGGATTGCGGCCATGGCGCCCCTGCCGACGGGCACCGCCTCCTGCATATAGCGGCCACGATGGCGAACGATCTGCACGGCATCGCGAAAGGCCATCGTTCCCGCGGCTACGTGCGCGGAATATTCACCCAGACTGTGCCCGGCGACAAGGGCAGGCTCGAGCCCCCGCAGGGCGAGCACGCGAAATGCGGCGATGCTCGCAGTGAGGATGGCGGGCTGGGTGTATTCAGTCAGCGTCAACGTTTCGGCCGGTCCGTCGAAGATGAGCGCGCTCAACGGTTCGCCCAGGGCGGCATCCGCCTCCTCGAACACGGCACGCGCCTCCGGGAACCGATCGGCGAGCGCCTTGCCCATTCCAACCGCCTGGGAGCCCTGCCCAGGGAAGAGAAAGGCAATCACGCCGGGGACCCTGCCGCGGACGCGATCTCCTGCTCGACGCGCGTGAGGACATTGCTGCTGGCAAATCGCGACGCCATCGCGACGGCGTTGCGGACCGCTTTGGCTGATGACCGGCCGTGCCCGACGATACACAGGCCGGCGACGCCCAGCAGCGGCGCGCCGCCGTACTCCGAATAATCCACGCGTTTCCGGAATCGCCGAAACGCCCGGCGCGACAACAGCGATCCCACCTGCGCCGAAAACGTGCTCTGCAGCTCCTCGCCCAGCAGTTCTTCCACCATCTCGACGAGGCCCTCACTCATCTTCAGCGCCACGTTGCCGGTGAACCCATCACAAACGATGACGTCGGCCGCGCCCGAGAAGATGTCGCGCGCCTCGACATTGCCCACAAAGTTGAGGGCCGACGCTTTCAACAGCCGATGCGCATCGCGGGTCAGTTCGTTGCCTTTGGTCTCTTCCTCGCCGGTCGACAACAGCCCGACGCGCGGAGTGGTCACGCCCAGCCAGCTCCGGGCATAGACCGACCCCATGACGCCAAACTGCACGAGATACGAAGGCTTGCATTCAACCGTCGCGCCGGCATCGAGCAACACCGCCGAGCCGTGCCGCGTCGGCACCGAGGGCGCCAGCGCCGGACGATCGACCCCGGGCAGCATCCCGAATGCCGCATGCGCCGCAACCACGGTGGCGCCGGTGTGCCCGGCGCTCACCAGGGCAGCCGCCTCACCCCGCGCGACCAGTTCGGCCGCAACCCGGATCGAGGCCCGCGGCTTGCGCCGCAGCGTTTGCGCCGGCGATTCGGACATCTCGACGACATCCGGCGCATCGATCACGCGAACGTCGAGGCCAGCCGCATCGTCATGTCGTAGCAGTTCGTCACGGATGACGCCGGAGCGTCCAACGAGATCGACGCCAATGCCGAGGTGACGCGCGGCCGCCAGCGCGCCGTCGACGATTCTGGCCGGCGCATGGTCGCCGCCCATCGCGTCCACTGCTATGCGCATGCTCATCAGACGCCAGGCTCCAGACGCCAGACGCCGGTTCGCTATTCTTCGTCGACAGGACGAGCCTGCCGTCCCTTGTAGAAGCCGCAGTACTTGCAGACGACGTGCGAGGCCTTCGGCTCTCCGCACTGCGGGCAGTGGCCCGCGGTGGTCGCCGTGAGCGCGTCGTGGGTGCGGCGCTTTCGGCCGCGTGTCTTGGAATGTCGTCGTTTCGGATTAGGCATGGTCTTTATCCCGATTCATCAGCGCTTTCAGACCCGCGAGCCGGGGATCTTCCCAGCGAATCTCGCACGCGCACGTCGCGTCGTTCAAGTTCGTTCCGCAGTTCGGACACAGTCCCTTGCAGTCCTGCCGGCACAGCGGCTTCATGGGAAGCGCCAGATAGAACTGCTCTTCCATCAGGTGTCGCAGGTCGATCTGCTCGTCCGGATAAAAGGCGTCTGTGAGGTCGTCATCCCCCACCTCGCGTTCCACCGGCCCCGCATTGTCCGACTGCGGCAGATAGCGGATGTCAAACGTGGCGTCCACCGGTTCACGAAAGGGCTCGAGGCACCGGCCACAGGTCTGCTCGAGTGTCGTTTTGAGGCGCCCGACCAGCCGATAGCGCGCGTGGTCCTTGTGTACCGTGAACTGCAGATCCACTGGCTCGACGACGAGAAACTGGCTGGTACGCCCGTCGAAGTCCTCAGGGGCGAACCGGCGGACGACGTCCGTTTCGGGTTGCCGGAATTGCGTGAGATCCAGATTCATGGTGGCGTTTACGCTCGCGTTTCCGGGCGAAACGCGAACTGCTCATTATACCGCTTGCCAGGCGAAAAGCCGCCAGGCCCCGAGCCCGCGGCTAGGTCCGGAACTCCACCCAGGGCTTGGGAATGAAGAGCTGCTCGTACAGGCGCACCGCGTATCGGTCGGTCATGCCCGCCACGAAATCCTGGGCCGCGATGTCCAGCCCCTCGGCGTCAACGGTCCGTCTGTCAAGGAACTCGAGGGGCGGCTGCCGCACTTTTTCCCAGAGACCGCCCAGAATCCCTTCCGCCTTCTTGAACTCGGCCGTCGCCACTTCGTTCTCGTACACCGACGCGAAGAGGAAGCTGCGCAGGTCGACCGTGGCCTGCAGGATGGCGTCGCTCATGCGAATCTCGGTGAGGCCGCCATCGAGCGTCTGGTGCACGACGTCGCCCACCATCCGCCCAATGCGGCCCGAGGACGTCCGTCCGAGAATCTCGGCGAGGCCGTCAGGCATCTGATCGGCCCGCAACAGGCCCGCCCGCACGGCATCGTCGAAGTCGTGATTGACGTAGGCAATGATGTCGGCGACGCGCGCCACCTGGCCCTCGATTGTCGAGGCCCGGTGCTCCGGGGACGCGCCGACGGGCAGACCGCTCCTGCCCTTGGAATGCCGGGCGATTCCGTCACGCACCTCCCAGGTCAGGTTGAGTCCCTGCCGGTCGTTTTCGAGCACATCCACGATGCGCAGGCTTTGTTCGTAGTGATTGAACCCCCCCGGGACGAGCTCGTTGAGTACGCGTTCGCCCGCGTGGCCGAACGGGGTGTGTCCCAGGTCGTGCCCGAGCGCGATGGCTTCGGTGAGCTCCTCGTGGAGCCGCAGCACCTTCGCGATGCTCCGGGCAATCTGGGCAACCTCGAGAGTGTGCGTGAGCCGCGTGCGGTAATGATCGCCGGCAGGCGAGAAAAACACCTGCGTCTTGTGCTTGAGCCGACGAAACGCCTTGGTGTGGATGATGCGATCCCGATCGCGCTGAAAGGCGGGCCGGATCGCATCCTCGGCCTCGGGCCGCAGCCGTCCCTTACTGTCGGCGCTTTTGGAAGCGGCCGGCGCCAGAATCTCGCGCTCACGGCGTTCGAGCTCTTCGCGAATGGTCATGTGAGTCACGGATTATTGCACCCGGCGCACCCGGGCGCACCGGGCAGGGCGCGCTTTGGGCGCGAGGGCCGCTTCGCGGCAGGCCGGGCCTTGCCCGGAACTCGTTCAGGGCGAATTGGAACCGCTTCCGGCTGGGCATCACAACTGCCGGAGGAAGCTCGTGCCGTGCGCGACGGGCTGAACACCAAATCCGTCAGCAAGCGTCTGCGCGAGGTCTGCAAAGGTCGACCGGGTCCCCAGATCGGTACCCGGCCTCACCTCGGAGCCGATGACCAGCACGGGCACGTACTCGCGCGAGTGATCGGTGCTCGGTGTCGACGGATCGTTTCCGTGATCGGCCGTGACGATCAGCAGATCCCGCGGACCCAATTGCGGCAGCAAACCGGCAAGGCGCCGATCAAAGCGCTCGAGGTTGCCGGCGTAGCCCCGAACGTCATTGCGGTGCCCATACACCGTGTCGAAGTCCACGAGGTTGGCGAAAATCAGCCCGCGTTCCTGACTCTGCAGCTGCGTCTCGACTCTCGACATGCCATCGTCATCGCTCGCGGTCGGATGTGCTTCGGAAATGCCGCGCCCGGCAAAGAGATCGTTGATCTTGCCAATGGCCGTCACCGGCAGGTCAGCAGCAGCGAACCGGTCGAGCAGCGTCTCGCCTTGCGGCGGCATCGCGTAATCATGCCGGTTGGCGGTCCGCGTGAAATGGCCCGGACGTCCGACAAACGGACGTGCGATCACCCGGCCGATGCCGCGACCCTCCACGGCGAGCGCGTACGCCGCCTCGCAGAACTGATAGAGCTGTTCGATCGGCACGACGTCTTCGTGGGCGGCAATCTGGAAGACGCTGTCAGCCGAGGTGTACACGATCGGCGCGCCGGTTCGCATGTGCTCGGCGCCGAGTTGATCGATGACGACCGTGCCGGATGCGACGACGTTGCCGAGCGTTGAACGCCCGATGCGTTGCTCGAACGCGTGAATCAGATCCGCCGGGAAGCCCTCAGGGAAGGTGGGGAACGGGCGATCGATGACGAGGCCCATCAGCTCCCAGTGGCCGGTGACCGAGTCTTTTCCCGCCGACCGCTCGGCCATGCGGCCAAACGCGCCTTCAGGGTGGTCAACGGCGGGAACACCGGCCAGGTCGACCACGCGCGACAAGCCGAAAGAGGCTAGCGTCGGAATGGTCAGGGGCACCTGGCGCGCGATGTTCCCGAGCGTGTTGCTCCCCTCGTCGCCATACACGTGCGCATCGGGCAGCTCGCCGATGCCGACGCTGTCCATGACGATGACGATGGCGCGCTGGAACCGCATCCGTCACACGCCACGAAACACGATGGGCACGATGGGCACGATGGACACGATGGGCACGATGGGCACGATGGGCACGAAGCACTCAATTTTAGGTCAGTTCGTGGCCTTCGTGGCCTTCGTGTCCTTCGTGACCTTCGTGTGCCGCGCGGTGTTCGCGCGGTGTTCGCGCTAGGGGTGATGAGACGAGAAGTAATTCGGAACGCTCCGCGGCGTGCGAATCGTCGCGATGGCATGCTTGAAGATCAGGTGATCCATGCCGGCGTGCTCGACGATCAGGGCGAAGCGATCGAAGTTCTTGATGCGCGCCTCGAATTCGCGGCCGTCGAGCAAGTGTAGTGTGACCGGCAGTTTCTCGCGGCGCGCGTAATTGAGGAACACATCCTGAATGTTCGGCGCACCAGTCTTCGTATCAGCCATGAGCGGCAGGTCCCCCGTCGATCAACAGACCCCGATTGGCCAGCCACCCAAGGACGCTGGCCTGCACTTCCGGCACTTCGCCGGGGCCGTCAAACCAGATAAGGTTAGGCTCTTTACGAAACCAGATCAACTGGCGACGCGCATAACGACGGTTCTCCTGCACGATCAAGTCGCGTGTGGCGTCGAGAGTGCGCACGCCGCGCAGGAATTCGACGACCTGGCGATAGACGAGGCCCCCGAATGGGCGAGCCGCCGGCGGCACACCGCGGGCGAGAAGCCCCTGCACTTCATCGAGCAGCCCAGCCTTGAACTGCGCATCGACGCGCCGGGCCAGCCGCTCGGCCAGACGCGACGACTCCAACCGAAGCGCCAGCGCCGTAACCGCCACGTCAGGACCGAGAGGCGACACGGTGTCGGCGAAATGCGCCGTGAGGGGCTTGCCGGTCTGGAAATACACCTCGAGCGCGCGGACCAGCCGCTTGCGGTCACCGGGCAGGATGCGGCCCGCGGAGGGGGGATCGACACGGCGCACCATGCGCCAGAGGAACGCATCGCCGCGTCGGCTCCCGATGCGTCCCAACCTCGCGCGCAACTCGTCGCTTTTGCCGGGTCCCGGGAAAAGCCCGCGCGTGAGCGCCCGGAAATAAAAGCCGGTCCCGCCAACGAGGAGCGGGACGCGCCCGCGCGAGTGCACTTGCCTCACCAGACGCGACGCGTCACGCGCGTAGTCGGCCGCCGTGTACTCGGCCGTGGGATCGACGATGTCGATCAGGTGATGTGGAATCCCACCTTGTTCGGCGCGGCCGACTTTATCCGTGCCGATGTCGAACCCTCGATACACGGCGGTCGAGTCGCAATTGATGATCTCGCCGCCGACCGCGCGCGCGATGGCGATCGCGAGCGCGCTCTTCCCGGTCGCGGTCGGTCCGAGCACCGCCAGCAGCGGTTTCGAGGCACTCACGACATCACCCGCCAGAGGACGAACAGCACGAGCAGCGTCGCAGTGATGAGAAGACCCAGCTGTTGGGATCGTGAGGGCATCGGAACCCGCGGCTAGACCCTGGAACCCTGTCAAGGGCTTTCGTTGTAATAGAAAGTGACCGTGAAGAACGCTTTGTCGTCCGGATATTCCGGCGGGAGCGGCTCGGTGGGATTCGAGGCCAGCAGCGCATTGCGCGCGGCAATGTTGAACGACTCGATGGACGACGGCTGCACAATCTGCACGTCGCTCAGCGCGCCATTGCGGTGAACGAAGAACGTGAGCACCACGCGGCCGCGCAGGGACATGGCGGCCATGGGCACGAACCAGTTGCGCCGGACCTGCGCGACGAACCGCCGGATCCAGGGACCGAACTCGACGCCCTTGGTGTCGAACTGCAACGGCCCGAGGTTCTGCGCCTGGCCCTGGTCGTTGTTGAACGACTCCTGATCGACATACTTCTGCAGATTGCGCAACGCTTCTCCGAGCGCGCCGCCCTGCGGCGGACGAGGCCGGGTCTGCGGCATCGGCACTTCGGCGCGCTGCTGTGGCACCGGCGACGGCAGGCGCTCCACGATGTCGGGCGCCGGCGGTTCGACCGACGGCTCGGGGCCGGGCCCCTCGCCCTTCATGCGCTCGTCCGGGGCAGTTTCCACACGATTCGCCGAGTTGCCGCGGGCAAATGGCAGTGGATTACTCGGCACCGGTGCCGGGCGCTCGGCGCGTGCGATGCGGTTCTTGTCGGAGTCCTCCGAGAGCTCGGGCGGCCGTTCCGCTTCGAGATCCTGCCGCGGCTGGACGAAGACGAACGTCGGTCGATCGCGCTCCGGCTCCGGGGTGACAGCAGTGGCCGCTTCGACCTCCGGATCCGGGGCAAACACCGGCAGCGCTGGCGCGAGCAGCATGAGGAGGACCACTACGGCGTGGACCCCGATGGAGATCAGCACGCCGTCCCAACGCCGGATACCGCCCCCGACGGGCTGGTAATCGACGTAGCGGTCCTCGAAGTCGAAGTACATCCGTTACTTAAGTATAGAGGGCAGGTGTGGCTGGTCGGGCGGGTAGGGCAGGTGGGGTGGGACCTGCCAGTGCCCACCATGCCAACCAGCCTCACCCGGCCCACCGGCCCTCGTCAGCGCTTTTCGACGCCGTATAAAGATAGACGATGCCAAACGTCAGCGGCCTTGCCTTCACATTGTCAAATCCCTGCGCGCGCAAGATGTCAGCGAATGCCTCGCCCCACGGAAACGCCCCGACTGATACCGGCAAGTAGGAGTACGCGGCATCGTGACGCGAGACGGCCCGGCCAATTCGCGGCAGAACGCTTCGAAAGTACCAGAGATAGAGCGGGCGAACGGCGGGCAGAACGGGCAGGCCAAACTCGAGGATCGCCAGCCGGCCGCCGGGCCGCAGCACTCGGAGCAACTCCGCACAGGCGGCGTCGGGCTCGGCCACGTTGCGAATGCCGAACGCAATCGTCACCCCATCCACGCTGTGGGCCGGCACCGGAAGGTGCATGGCATCGCCGCGCACGACCTGCACGCGGGTGGTCAGCGCGCGCGCGCGGATTTTCTCCAGCGCCCGCGTGAGCATGGCGCCGGCGAAATCGACCCCGAGCACGTGTTGCGCGCCACGGGCCGCACGCGCGGCGGCAATCGCCACGTCACCGGTGCCGGTACAGACGTCGAGCAGCGTTTCGGCGCCGGTAAAGTCAAGCGATCGGATGGCGCGGCGCCGCCAGTAGCGATCCAGACCCGCCGACAACACGCCATTGAGCAGATCGTAGCGCGGCGCGATCGCGTCGAACATCCCCGCGATGCGGGTGGGCGACTTGTCGAGGGATGAGTCAGACATGCTTTTGGCTCTCAGCTGTCTGCGCTGTCAGCCGAAAGCTGACAGCTGAAAGCCGCGGCGCTCATCGGACGAAGACCGCCGCGGCCGTGGTGAGGAAGTACAGGATGCCGACATAGCCGTTCATGTCGAACGCGCGCTTGACTTGCGATAGATCCGTGCTGCTGACGAGCGATTGCTCGTACGCCAGGAGCAGCGCGACGAGGGCCACGCCGGCCAGATAGATCGGCCCGAGCGGAATGACCAGCGCCAACGCGGCCATGCACAGGATGGTCGCGACATGCATGCCGCGCGAGATCAGCAACGAGCGCTCGATGCCGAAGCGCACCGGGATCGACCGCAGGCCATGATCGCGGTCAAAGGCATGGTCCTGGCAGGCGTACAGCACGTCGAACCCGCCGACCCACAAGCCAATCGCCACTCCCAGCAGCCATGGTTCCCAACGCGCGGCCTCGCCTCCGGCAGCCAGCCATCCGCCCACGGGGGCGACGGCCATGGCGAGCCCGAGAAACGCCTGGGTGTAGAACGTGTACCGCTTCGCGAGGGAATACCAGAACACAATTGCCAGCGCCAGCGGTGAGAGCGCCGCGCAGAGCGGGCTGATCATCCAGGCGGTCCCGACGAATGCGGCCGACGACACCGCCACGAACATCGACGCTTCCGTCCGGCTCATTACCCCGCGCGGCAGTTCGCGCATGGCGGTCCGCGGGTTGCGGGCATCGTAGCCGGCGTCCACCAGGCGGTTGAATCCCATCGCCGCGCTTCGGGCTGCCACCATGGCGGCAATGATCCACCCGACGCGCTGCCACGTGAGCGGATGCTCGCGCGCCGCCAGCAGCGCACCAGTGAGTGCGAATGGCAGTGCAAACACAGAGTGCGAGAAGCGGATGAACGACAGATACGTGCGGAGGCGCGCGATCACCCGGATACCCACCGGACCTGGCGTGGATCGATCCCACTGACGAGGTGTTCCTCGACATCCGGGCCGGTCAGCAGACCGTCTCGGCCGGTCCTGACAGCGATCAGGTCGGCGCGTTTTCCAATCGCGATGGTCCCGAGCTCGTCGCCAAGACCCAGCGCCTCCGCACCGATGCGCGTCGCGCTTTCGAGCAGCGTCCGTGCCGGCACCGCCGGCGCCAGCCAGCGCATGGTCTGGAGCTCAGAAAAGAGATTCAAATCGCCGACGCTGGCCAGGCTGTCTGTCCCCACCGCCACCTTCAGACCGGCCGCGTAGAAGCGTGCAATCGGCGGCACACCGACCCCCACCCATTGGTTGCTCCGCGGGCACGTCACCACCGTACACCCGATCTCGGCGAGGCGCCGCAAGTCGGCATCCTGCAGGTGCACGGCGTGAACGACAAGGGTGCGCGCGTCGAGCACGCCCAGTTGGTCGAGATAGGCCACGGGACTCACGCCAGGCGGCCGCCAATCCTCCCGCTCCGAGCCTACCCACCTGAGAATGCCCGGCCAGGGCCCGCTCCCGTCCCGCAGGAAGTCCACCTCGCTTTGCGACTCGCCCAGATGCACGCTGGAAATCGGCACGGCCGAGCGATCGACTTCGTCTCGAATCGCACGAAACAACTCCGGCGACACGGAGTACGGCGCGTGCGGCGCCACGGACACGCCGACGTGGTCAGCGCCAGCGGCTGCCGCCATCGCCCGAAGCGGACGCGTGTCGATGACCGACTGCCCCGTGGGCAGATTGAACCCGAGCAGTTCGTGAAAGACGAGTCCCCGCAAACCCGCCGCGCGAATCGCTTCAATCGTCGCCAGCGAGTTGCTGATGTCGCCGAGTGCCGCGGTTCCGCTTGCGCGCATGTCGCGCGCGCTCTCGCGCGCGGCGTCTGCCACCTTGCGATCCTCGGGCCGCTCGCCAGGTCCGCCCCGAGTCATGAACAACTGCTTGATCCAGTCCACGAAGCTCGCGGCCGGCGGCACCCGATCGCGGAGCCACGACAGCTCGAGATGGGTGTGAGCATTGACGAGTCCGGGCAACAGGACGACGTCACCCAGGTCACGTGGCGGAGTCGGCGGCAGCTCCTCGTCCGAACCGATGGCCGCGATCCGCCCGTCGCGGATGGCCACCCATCCATGGCGAATCGGCTCCTGCACAATCGGGCACACCCAGGCGGCCCGGTACGCGATCATTTCGTGCGCAGGCGCTTGCCGGCCGCGCTGCGGGCTGGGTAATTCAACAGTTCGACCGGAACCGAGGTGTCGCCGTCCTCGCGCGCCGTCGCCAGCTCCAGCATCCGCGGTACCTCACGCAGGCGGAAGATCGGATCGCCGAGAATGTCGTAGTGCATGTTCCGCCGCTTGGGCACGAAGCCGGCGTCTTCGACGTTGCGGACGATCTCGACTTCGTCCATACAGTAGCTGGCCCCTGCTGCGCGGACGACGTTCTCCTCGATCATCACGCTCCCCATGTCGTTGGCGCCAAACGCCAGGCTGAGCTGCCCCACCTTTCCGCCCTGCGTCACCCAGGACGCCTGCAGGTTGTCGACGTTGTCGAGAACGAGGCGCGCGATCGCCAGCGTACGGAGATACTCGACGCCGGTCGCTTCGCGCCCGCCGCGCTCGGTGTGTTCGGGCTGATAACTCCAGGTGATGAACGCGGTGAAGCCGCCCGTTTCGTCCTGCAGCCGTCGAAGCCGCACCAGGTGCTCGATTCGCTCTTCGTCAGTCTCGACGGTGCCGTACATCATGGTGGCCGTCGTCCGCAGGCCGGCCCGGTGGGCGTGCCGCATGACGTCGAGCCACTCGTCGGCCGACGCCTTGCCGTAGCAATTCAGGAGCTTGCGGACGCGATCGACGAGAATCTCGGCACCGCCGCCCGGCACGCTGTCGAGCCCGGCCGCGATCAATCGTTCGAGAACGTCGGGCACCGACAAACGCGACATCCGCGACAGATGAATGATTTCGGGCGGTGAGAGCGCGTGGAGCTTGAAGGCCGGATACCGCTGCTTCACCGCGCGGAACAGATCCTCGTACCACGGCAGCGGCAAATCCGGGTTGTGGCCGCCCTGCAGCAGCAACTGAACGCCGCCTAACGCGATGGTCTCGTCAATTTTGCGAAAGATCTCCTCGAACCCGAGGACGTAGCCCTCCCCGTGTCCGACCGGCCGATAGAACGCACAGAAATTGCAGCGCGCCACGCACACGTTGGTGTAATTGACGTTGCGATCGATGATGTAGGTGACGACGCCGTCGGGGTGCCTGCGTGCGCGCACGGTGTCTGCCATCCGGCCCAACCAGTACGTCGGCGCCTCGTGGTAGAGCCACAGAGCCTCGTCCGCGCTGATGCGGCCCCCGTCCAGAATACGCCGTGCCAGTTCATCCATCATAGAATCGCAAGTCCCGCAATCCCGGGACAAGTCCCTGCTCAGCCGCCAACTCGTGAAAGCGCCGCAATCCCGCGATTTCCGCGTCGCCGAGACCGTATCTGAGATTATCGCTCAGGTATCGGACCAATTGCTGCTCCCGGGCCCGATCGCCGCGGGCTTCGATCGTCGCGATCTGCGCCACGTTGGCCTCGCCGCGTGCGCGCGCGGCGTTCAATTCCGCCACGTGCTCGGGACCACACGCGTTGTCCCGTCCGGTCCACATCGCATAGACAAACGGCAAGCCCGTCATCGCCTTCCAATCACGGCCGAGATCGATCGTGACGAGTCCCAGCGCGTCCGCGTCGATCGTGAGCGCCGGGTCGCCGATGATGAGCGCCGCGTCGGCCCGCGCCAGCATCGCGCGCACATCCGGCTCGGCCGCCATGAGCTTCGGCGCGATCTGCCAGTGCCGTGAGCAGAGGATGCGGGCCAGGGCGACCGACGTCCGGGAGCTGATGTCCATCGCCAGCGTCGCGATCCGTTCGACGGGAACGCGACTGAAGATCGCCACCGACGCCACCGGTCCGTCCGACCCGATGGCAACGCCTGGAACGATGCGGTACTGCCCCCGCAGATACTCAATCGCCGGGATGAGGCCGACATCGATCCGGCCTTCGTGAAGCAGCGCCGCGCACCGCGCCGGCACATCGAAGCGCACCGAAAACAAGTCGGGCCGCTCGTCGAGACCATCGACGAGCGGTCTGGTATTGAGGTATGAAACCGCGCCGAGACGGACGGATTTCATGCGCGGGGACGATATTCCCGCGGCTCGAAGCCGGCGGCTCGAATGTTGCGCTCGACGTCTTCGACCGTGCCGCGCCGCGGGCCCAGCGCGCCGTCGCTTTCGGCTGACACGGCGTCGAGGTGATCGGCCCCGAACGCCAGCGCCACCTGTGCGAGTTTCGGACCGTACAGGCTCCAATCCACTTCGATCGAGGTGGCCCCAAGCGCCAGCCGCGCCAGCGCCACCATGCGGACATCGTCGTACCCCGTCGTCGGCTTGTCGATCGGCGCGACCCGCGGCAGCGGTGCGTAGCGCCGCACCGATGGGTGCTCGGCGATGGCGGCCTTCACGCGGTTGACGACGTCGATTTTTCGATCGCCCATCGGTTGTGCGGTGGTGATGCGCTGGGGATCGATGCCCGCGTGGCGCAGTGCGGCGATCGCGCGGGACACATCGGGCAACTGATCGGCGGGCAACTCGGCCACGTCCATCAGGCCTGCGCCGGCCAGGGCCTCGAGCGCGCCGCCCGAGGCCCACCCGCGCGATTCGATGTCCGCCATCGAGAACGCGACGACGCGACGGGACCCCGCCGCCTGCGATAGCGCGCGGACCTGGCTCAGGGCCTCATCCAGCGAATCCGGCGTCTGGTAGAGCCGCACCTCGGAGGCCTGCGTGGGAATACTCAGCACGTCCGAGGCATTCACTGCGGTCATCACGTGCACACGCACGTAGGTCACGATGTTCGTGCCCGTCACCGCCCGGCGCGCCTCGTCTGCGGCCATGCCCAGCGTCAGCACATCGGCGTCGAGCATCTGTTGCAGGTCACTCACTTCGCCATCTCCATCCGCTCCGCCACGCGCTCGGCCAGGGCCAGCGCCGCCCGGCCTTGTGCGCCCGTGACGAGCGGCGCGCGGCCGTCGCGGATCGCGCACACAAAATCTTCCAGCTCGCGTTTGAGAGGTTCCTCGCGTGGGATGGTTACTTTCCCGCCTTCGATGGCCGGCACCCGCCCAGGCTGGGCGACCAGGCGGTAGACCTCCACCTGCTGCGCGGCGTAGTCAACCGACAGGTACGCATCCTTCTGAAAGAACCGGATCTTGCGAACGCGATCCCGGCTGATGCGACTGGCCGTGAGATTCGCGATGCACCCGTTGTCGAACCGCAGGCGGACGTTCGCGATGTCCACCCGCGGCGTCAGCACGGGGACGCCCACCGCCTCGAGGGCCGCAACCTGGTCCCCGACGATGTCGAGCACGAGATCGAGATCGTGAATCATCAGATCGAAGACGACGTCGATGTCGAGGCTGCGTTCCGGAAACGTACCGAGCCGGTGCACCTCGATGAATCGCGGCGAGACCAGCAGCGGCTTGACATGAGCCACGGCCGGGTTGAAGCGCTCGGTGTGGCCGACGGCCAGCACTACTCCATGCGCCCGCGCCACCGCCAGCAACTCATCGGCTTCGGCCGTCGTCGTCGTCATCGGCTTTTCGACCAGGACGTGGACATGCTCTTGCAGAAACGCCCCCGCGATCGAGGCGTGCGACTCGGTGGGCGACGCGATGGTCACGGCATCCACCGATCCGATCACGGCCCGCCAGTCGGTGTGCGCCGCGACGTCGTACTGCGACGCGATCTCCTGCGCGCGTGCGCCGTTGATGTCCACGACGCCGGTGAGCCGAACATCCGGAGTACTCGCCAGTATCCGCGCGTGATGCCGGCCGAGATGGCCGACGCCGATGACGGCGACTCTCACAATTGACGTCCCACGATCGCGATCGCCGCGGCGTCCGCCGCGCGGATCACCGCGTCGCCATCCACCAGCAGGGTTTTTCCGGCATCAACGGACAGCACCGTGGCCCCGGCGTCCTTCATGGCTTCGACCGTGGCGACGCCAGCGACCGGCACGTCGAATCGCATGTCCTGTTTGGGCTTGGCGACCTTGACGACGGCAAACGGCCCGCGCGCGAGGCGCCCGGCACGGGCGATGGTCTCATCCGTGCCCTCCATCGCTTCAACGGCGACGACCGCCTGGTCGCGCACGCAGATCGTCTGGCCGATATCGACTCCGGCAATCACGTCGGCCATGCGGTATCCAAACGCGAGGTCGGCCTGCTCGGCCTCGGTCGGCGCCCGCCGGGTCAACACGCCGGTACGCGCCAGCAGCGGCGCCAGCAGTGCCGTCGAGTCGAGCAGCTCCAATCCGTGCTCGCGCATCACGTCCACAACCGCTGCGATGACGGCATCGGTGTTCCGCGATCGCAGGCGCCGGATCACCGACAGCATGGTCAGGTCCGGAATGACGCTGAAGATTTTGGTGTGCCTGACCTGGCCCGCCATGACGACCTGGGTCGCGCCGGCCCCGGTGAGGATCTCGAGGCACGTGCCCAGGTGCCCCAGTGACACCCAGTGGAGCGCCGCCCCTCGCGTCTGCGCATGAGCGTCGAGCTCGGGAAACGCCTCGTCGTTGACCGCCACGACCGTCACCTCGTAGCCTTGCGCGCGCGCGGCGTCGAGGACGAGGAACGGGAACCGCCCATTCCCCGCGATCAGCCCGAGCTTCATCGGCTTAGTCTTCGGCGTCCCGGTCCGTCACGGTGCCGCGCTTGAGAATCGCGCCACGCGAGGACGTGCGGATGAACGTCACCAGATAGTCCACTTCGGGGCACGACAGCGACGGATCGGACGCGATCTTCTGCACCGCCTGTGTCGCATTCAGCTTCGACTGCAGCAGATACCGGTACGCGCGCTTGAGCTTTCGGAGCGTATCTTCATCGAACCCGCGGCGCTGCAGGCCGACGGTGTTGAGCCCGTACACGCGGCACAAGGAGCGCGAGCCGACGGTCTTCGCAAACGGCAACGCATCCTTCGTGACGACCGAATACCCGCCGATGAACGCATGCCGGCCCACATGGCAGAACTGATGGACGCCTGAATACGCGCTGATGGTGGCGAAATCGTCCACGGAGACGTGGCCACCGAGCGTCGCGCCGGGGCCGAAGATCGTGTCGCTGCCGATGCGACAGTCGTGGGCGATGTGCGCGTAGTTCATGAAGAGATTGCGATCGCCGACCGACGTCAGCCCGCCGCCGCCCTCGGTGCCGCGGTGCATCGTCACGAACTCGCGAATGATGTTCCGCTTGCCAATCTCGAGACGCGTCGGCTCGCCCTTGTATTTGAGATCCTGCGGTGGCATGCCGACCGACGCGAACGGGTACACCTCGGTTCCGTCGCCCACCGTCGTGTGGCCGTCCACGATCGCGGACGCCCCGACGCGAACGTTGTGGCCCAACGTGACGTCCGGACCAATGACCGCATTAGGGCCGATGACGGTTCCGGCGCCAATCCGTGCGGTCGGTGCCACATGCGCCGAGGGATCGATCCTCGCGTTCTCGTCGCGGACCGCCAGGATCAGGTCGGCCTCCGCCACGGTCTGTCCGTCGACAGCGGCCACGGCGGTGGCGCGCACCAGGTCGCCGCGCCGGCGCGCCACCGACACTTCGAGGCGCAGGCGATCGCCAGGGACCACCTGCTTCCGGAACTTCGCGTTCTCGACGCCGCGCAACGACACTTGCGCGTGCGGCAGCAACACCGTGGCGACCTGGGTGAAGGACTCGATCATCAGGACGCCGGGCATCAGCGGCGCGCCGGGAAAGTGGCCCTGGAAAAACTCTTCGTTGACGGTGACGTTCTTGACCGCGACAATGCGCCGGCCCGGCTCATGCTCGGCGATGTCATCAACGAGAAGTGAGGGGTAACGGAAGGAAAGACGGTCTACGGCGGAAGCAATCGGCAACCGGTCTACAGGATAGTTCACAGGATTCCAGGAACCCAGTTCAAAACCCGGGGGTTTTGAACTGGCGTTCTTGTATTTGACCTTAGTTGAGCGGCGGCTTGGCGCCGGCCGGCTTGGCCGCATCGAGTTTCTTGATCACGTCGAGCGAGATGTCGAGCCCGGGATCGGCGGCGACGAGACCGGAATCCGGTCCGTTGAAGATGAAATGGAGGCCTTTCTCCTGACGGACCTCGTCGAGCACCGGCTGCACCCGCGCCTCGAACTGCAGCCGCAACTGCTCTTGCAGCTCCGTCAGCTCCTGCTGCGCGTCCTGCGTGAAGCGCTGGATCTCGGTGTTCAACTTCTCCGCCTGCTTGGCGAGGTCGGCCTGGGCGGTGGCGCTCATCACCGACGCCTCTTTTTCGAGCTTCGCCTGGATGCCCTGCAGCTGCTTCTGCTTCTCGGCGAGTTCCGCCGCCTTCTTCTGCTGCAATGCCTGAATCTGCGCGGTGGCCGCTTTCCCATCGGCCGACTCGTTCGCGATGCGCTGGAGCACCACGAAGGCCGCCTTCGCGCCCTCGGGGAACGGCGCCGGCGGTGGCGGCTGCGGCGCAGGCGCCTGGGCAGCCGGCGCGGTCGGGGCAGGTTTCTGGGGCGGCGACGCCGGCGTTTGCGCGAAGGTGGTCGCGACGATCCCTGTGAGGACCAGCGCCGCGCCGAAGGCAAAACCTCTCATTACAGTGATTCCTTTCAAGGTTTGTTAGTTTAGCTCAGGTAGGGGGCCGGGCATGCCCGGCCCGTCTCCCTGTGGATACAGTGTCTCCGGTCAGCGCGGGCAGGCCCGCCCCCTACGGGTGCAGAACCTCGATCTCGTACTCGGTCGGCGCCGTCAGGTTCCCCACGTCGTGGATGTAGACGCACAGATTGCCCAAAGCGGACACGGCGCCGGTAATCACCGTGCTCTCGACGGCGTCGGTCTTGGTGATGATCAGGTTGCAGGTCGAACCGTTCCAGGTGCCCAGGGCAAAGCCCATCTGAACGGTGGGATCCGGGACCAGGAACTTCAGCGTCGCGGTCACGGAGCCGCTGGCCTGCGTGGCAAAGGAATGCGATCGCGCGCCGCTGGGGGTCACCGTGCCGTTGAACGTTTCGGTGATGATGGGCGGCGGGGATGCCGACGTCGGAATTTCGAACGGATCCTGCGCATCGCAAGCGACGAATGCCAGGGCGACGAGCACCGGAAGGACGCGAGAAGTCTGTCGGAACATGATTTAGAAGGTGGTACCCACTGCAAAGCGGAACGTGAAACGCTTGGCCGGGCGGAACTGGTTGTCGAGTATGCCCGTGCGGCTCGGATTGTGCGCGAAGATCAGCCGGAATGGCACGTTCAGGACCGGCATGAAGAAACGGATTTCCGCGCCCGTTGACATCTTGAACGCGTGGGTCTCCCCGACGACACGCGTCGTGATGGCCGGGACTTCGCCTGGCACCGTCAGCCGCGTGACCGCGAATGGATCGTAGAGCAGCGGCAGCGGCGGCGGCACCACTTCTTCCACGTTCTCCTTCCAACCGAAGTTCTCGCCGATGTTGCGCACCTGGCCGGCGTCGGCAAACAGCACGAGCCGCACCGGCCCAGCGATCGAAATCAGATACTCCGCGTTGACCAGCAGGCTCTTGTTGCCGCCGAGCACGAGCTGCGTGGCCGGATCGCGGAAGCCGATGGTGCGGATGTCGAACCCGCGGATGCTGTACTCGCCGCCGAGGTACAAGCGCTCAAAAATCGGCAGCGTTGTCGTGCTTCCGTAAGGACGGATGTACTGGAGCTGGCCGCGGAACCCGAATGACGTGCGCGTGGTATGGCGGAAGAACCCGACGGCCTCGACGCTGGGCTTGAAGAAATGGGTGTTGCCGCCCACGCCGGCAAAGTCCATCGACATCGCGAGACGGCGGCCGGTAGTCGGGAAGATCGGGTTGTCGACCGTGTTGAACACGAAGCTCGGGACAACCTTGCTGATGGTCCGCTTGCCGCCCTGGCCAATCAGCAGCGAGTCGGTCAGAAAGGGATTACGGCGCAGCAGCTCGAGCGCGTCGGGCGTCAGTTGCGTCGGATCGTCGAGCGAGATGTCCCGGCAGCCGGTCTCTCGGAAAATGCAGCTCGGGTCGAAGAATGCTTCGTTGAAGTCGCTGACCTTCGTCCCCTCGTAGCTGTAGGTGACGAACAGCCGCGAGAAGTCCGCCACGGGGAACCCAAACAGGATGTTGCCGCCGGCGGATTCCTGCGTG
>DATKDY010000368.1:0-4722 GCA_035512515.1 Vicinamibacterales bacterium | reverse complement strand
GACGCGCAGCACGTCGGCGGCCACCTGCACGGGCCAGTCGCATCGCCTGATGTGGGCCAACTCGTGCGAGAGCGCCGCGCGCGCACGGCCGCTGCTCCATCCCCGTGCGTGCGCCGGGAGGAGCACGCGCGGCTTGAGGAGTCCCCACGTCGCCAGCACGCCCGGCACGCGAGTGGCAAGCAGGACGATCGGCCGCCGCACGTGGTATCGCACGGCGATGTCGTCGGCAAGGCGGCGCCACCGGCCGTCGACGAGCGCCTCCGCCTGCCGCGTCATGCGCACCAGGCGCGCGACGGCCAGGAGGAGCAGCGTGGCACCAATCGCCACGCCCAGCATCCACACGAGGAACACGCGTTCCATCGCCGTGGCGCCCGCGTTCGGCGAGGCCGCCGTCGCGGTCACGACGGTCACGCCGCCGGACGTCGTCTCCGATGTCGCCTGCGGCGTCTCCGATGTCACCTGCGGCGCCAGGGGATCGGCATCGCCGGGCTCGACGACGGAGGAGAGGAATGGGGCGTCTGGCACACGCACTTCCCAGGACGGCAACGCGATGGACAAGGGCACCATCGCGGCCGCCGCGACCACGGCGGCCGCAAGTACGCTGTGGCGGAGAGCCGCCGACCGGCGCCTCAGAAGGACGCAGGCGAGCAGGGCGGCGAGGATCGGCGCCGACGAGCGCAGCGCGACGTCGAGAAGCATGGTCATCGCGAGTCCCTCCGTGCCGCCTCGATCATCTGCGCGATCCGCTCGAGCTCCTCATCCGAGAGCTTCGAGGCGTCGGTGCCGAGCAGGGCGGTGACCAGGTCGCCCGGTGACCCATCGAAAAACGTGTCGACCAGGTGGCTGAGCGCGGTCTTCCGCGCGGCGTGCCGCGGCACGGTTGGTGCGTAGAGGTAGCGAAGCCCCTGCTCCTCGTGCCGCACGTGTCCCTTTTCTTCGAGCACCCGCAGCTGGGTGCGAACGGTCGAGTAGCTGGGGGCGCCCGGCATCTGCTCCAGGATCTCCCCGGCAGTGGCGCGGCCGAGGCGGTAGAGGGCGTCCATGATCTGCCGCTCCCGCTTGGTCAGGCCCGAATGCTTCTGCTTCGTCGTCATGCGATTTTTACCACAGTTATGCGATATAAATAACACCTCCAGCGACGACGTGTCAAGCGGACGGCTCCGGCGCCCCCAGAACGCGAGTGGCGACGCCTCGCGCGCGATCGCCGCCACTGCGGGACCCTCGGCTGGAGCGTCCAAGTTCGTCGACATCGATCACCCTCCTTGCGGGCACAACTTCGGGCCGCGCGGTGGAGTTGATGTCGTACGGGGTCACGCAGCGGACGCAGGAGATTGGTGTTCGGATGGCGCCTGGAGCCCGGCCGTCGTCGATTCTCTCGTCCGTGTTGAGCGCCGCGATCGTGCACCTCGCGGTCGGGCTCACCATCGGCCTCTCGGGCGCCGCTGGTGTTCAGCGGCGGCGGTGCACGCGCGGCCTATCGGGTCGGCCTTCTCCGCGTGCTCGCTGTGCGAGAGGACATCCTGGGTCGCATAAACGGGATCTGTCAGTTGACTGTTGGCGGGACGCGAAGCCGCCGCGTGACGAGAGGCCCTTCATCCTTCCTATCGTCATGCGCGCAATCCGCGGACACCCAAACCGAGGATTGCGCGACTTGAGCTCGACGATGGCCTGGATGAGTGCCTCGCTCGGCCCCTTCGGTCCGGGCTTCTTCGGGCAGGAGCTCGACGAGAACAGTCGCTGGTACTTGCGACGCACCAACGCTTGATGAAACGCCAGGAGCGTCGAGGGGCGTACGCCGATGGCGACCTTTCGGATTCGTCCTGGACTGAGGAAGAGCGACCCCAATCCGCA
This sequence comes from Vicinamibacterales bacterium, assembly GCA_035512515.1. Lineage (GTDB taxonomy): Bacteria > Acidobacteriota > Vicinamibacteria > Vicinamibacterales > UBA2999 > JACCSI01. Next base: position 2,871 of record DATKDY010000368.1, on the reverse strand, counting down.
GATCAGCCGGTTGCTCAGCGCGAGGTTCGGCGCCCGCGGCGAGCACGGCCAAGAACGATCAGTTGCTGTTTGAGCAGGAGATTCTCCGCGATCACCGCGCGCACGCCACCCTGGCCACACAGCGTCGCGGTCATGACGACCAAGTGAAGCAAAGTGAGCGGCAGCTTTTCATGCGCGAGATGGCGTAGGTCAGACATCAGGCGCCACGCAACGTTGTTTCACTCTGGATTCAGCGAGAGAATTGGGAATTCGAGACGCACGGGCGCCGTCCTGGCCGTCTTACCGCTCAGGGCCGGCGCCCATCCGCTCCACACCGGCGGGCCCGCGTGGATACCCGACACGAGCCAGTGCGAAAATGGCGCGAGCTGCTGCAACCTATTTCCGACGCGCCAGGGCCGTCACCAAGTTCGATGGTGGTGACATCACGACAGACTTCACTTCGTCGCCGCGGCCGACGATCACGAACGCCGATTCGATGGGAAACGGCACACCAGGGAAAAACAGCGTTGCGGTGCCCGTGCAGTCGGGGTTCACGTCATACGTGCCGCTTGCCTGGCGGTCTCGAACGACACCAGTGAGTTGACCGTTCGCGCTGTCAACCTGAATGAACCCTCCGTTGCCGTCGTAACTTTGGAGGCCGGTACCAACGAACATTTCCGTTGTCCCGGGCCCGACTGCACGGGTGCCGGAAACGATGAAGCCGTAGTCGCCTCGAAGCGTGGCGTTGCGACAGGCTCGGTCGTCTTGGGCCGTCACGCTCCGGGGGACTCCTGCCGCCGCTATTGCGATCAGGCCAGCTGCCACCGCGCCCTGAGTGGTCCGGCGCAGCACTGATTTTCTGATGTTGGCGATGTGCGTTCCTTCATCGTTGACGCTGCTGTTGAACGGCATAATCGGTGTCCTTTCGTCCGGCTGCAGCACGGCGATTGCCGTGTGGTCCGTCGTAGTTGACATCCTGGCCTCGCTGCGCGCGCTTGACCATGGAGCACGACTTAAGAAAAGCTGGTAATTTCCTTAAGCGCCAAGTGGCGGTCCGGAGGCGATTTGTAGCGCGTGGGAGGGCTCGTCGATGTCCGATTCGGGCCAGACGTTCCGCTTTGGCGATTTCGAACTCGACGTCGCAGCGTACGAGCTGCGCCGTCATGGGCGTTCCGTCCGACTCGAACGACGAGGGATGGATCTGCTCATCCTTCTCGTCGAACGCCGACGTCAGCTCGTCACTCGCGTGGACATCGTGGATCGACTGTGGGGCAAGAACGTCTTCGTCGATGTGGAGACAGGCGTCAATACCGTCGTCAGCAAGCTTCGCCAGGCCTTGCACGATTCACCGAGTGCGTCCGCGTTTGTGGAAACCGTCCCGGGTAAAGGGTATCGGTTCATTGCCAACGTCGAGGTTGTCTGCGCCGCGTCTCCTCAGCCTTCACCGACTGTCACCCTTGCGGTATTACCATTCGCGAACCTTGCTGCCGATGCCGACCTCGAATATCTCGCCGACGGCTTCACCGAGGAGGCAACCACGGCCGTCGGTCAAATCGATCCCGATCATCTGCGCGTGATCGGTCGCACGTCGGTGATGGCATACAAACGCACGACGAAGTCGCTCGCGGACATCGGCCGCGAGTTGGGCGCGGACTATTTGATCGAGGGCTCAATACGTGCGGAGGGCTCGCGGTGGCGCGTGACGTCCACGCTGATTCGCATACCGGACCAGGTTCAGATCTGGTCTGCATCCTTTGATAGCGAGCCGAGCAACATGCTCGAATTTCAGCGCGAGCTGAGTACGGCGATCGCGGAGCACATCCGAGTCCGTCTTCCTCCCCAAGGCTTGAGCGCACTCGCCAAGCGACACAGTGGGAACGCCGATGCGTACGACTTCTATCTGAGGGGTCGCTACTACTGGAATCAGCTCACGCCGGCGACCAACAAGCGCGCAATCGAATACTTCGAACGTGCGATTGTGCTCGATCCAAACTACGCGCTCGCCTGGTCGGGCATTGCCGATGCCTCCTTGGCAAGCTCGATCAACAGCGATGTGCCCCCGCTGGAGATTCTGCCTTGCGCTCGCGAGGCCGCGAGACGGGCAGTGGTTGCACAGCCCGACCTTGCCGAAGCACAAGCATCGCTGGGATATATCAATTTCCTTCTCGAATGGGACTGGTCGGCCGCAGCGTCGGCCTTTCATCGAGCGATTGCACTCGATCCGAGTTACGCCCTGGCGCACCGCATGCTGGGACACGTCCTGTCGCAAACCGGTCGTCACGTCGAGGCACGAACGGCGATGCGTCGCGCGCGCGCGCTCGATCCGCTGTACGCGATGAGCCACGCGATGTCCTCACAGATCGCCTTCCAGGCCCGAGATTATCCAGCTGCGGTCGAGCATGCTCGCCAGAGCACCATCGTCGATCCCGACTTCTGGATCGGCCACGTTCAACTGGGACAGGCGTACGAGCAGGTTGGCGAGCTCGATCTCGCCCTGCAAGCGCTCACGAACGCCGCGCGGCTGTCGCGTGGTAACAGCAAGGCGACCTCATTCCGGGGCTACGTTCTGGCGAAGCTACAGCGGGAGGACGAGACTCGCGACGTGCTGAGAATGTTGGAGGCGGTGTCGCGCGACCGCTACGTACCCCCGTGCGCAATCGCGCTCGTGCACGCAGCTCTCGGTGAGCGCGAGGCGGTTTTCCAGTGGCTGAACCGCGCCTACCAAGCACGCGACGTTCATCTGATATTCCTGCCGGTCGATCCCAGGTGGGACGACTTCCGCTCCGAACGCCGATTCGAAACTCTCCTCTCCCGTTGTGGCTTCACCAGCACGGAAAGGATGGGCGCTGAAGCAAGGACAACGAACTCGCGTCGGAGAACTCGATCCGAAAA
>DATKDY010000367.1:0-44540 GCA_035512515.1 Vicinamibacterales bacterium | reverse complement strand
GCCCGAATTTGCCGGCGCCGTGCATGATGTGGTGATTGGGAAACGGCGGGTCGAAGCGGCCGGCCTGGCCGGCGTCGGTGCCCACCGTCTCGACACCGACTCCCAGCACATCACGTTCCTCGGCCAGCAGTCGCGACGCGGCGGCGTCGAAGCCAGGGCTGTGCGGTCCATCACCCGATACGTTGAGGAAGCGGTCTGAATCGCGGCGCTGACTCCAGCCGGTTCGTATCAGCACCCATGCGCCCGCTGGAATCCGGCCATACGCGCCTTCCCAGGCGGCGATGCGCGCCGGCGTGACGAGCACGTCAGGATCGGCGGCCGCTTCAGCCGAGAGGTCGATGACGCACGCCGGACCGATGAAGCGTCTCGCCGGGATGGTGTCGCAGGCGTTGTCGGGCAGGTCCTTGCCGGTAATCCAGTGAATCGGCGCGTCGAAGTGGGTCCCGGTGTGTTCGCCGAGGGCGATGGCAGGTGCACTGGCAGTTCTCGGGGCGCTGACCCTGCCCCTGTGGCTGACCCTGCCGTTGTGGCTGGCCCTGGCGTCGGCTCAGCCCGCCGCCGATCTCGGACAGCAGGTTTGCGAGGCCGAGCGCGCCTTTGCCCGGAGCATGGCGGAGCGCGATCACGCCGCCTTCGTGCGCTTCCTCGCGGACGAAGCCGTCCTTCCTCGGCGACCCGGCCGGTCGCGTCAACAGAAGGTCCGTTGGTCAGACTTGTCCCCACGGAGCCTCAGGCGTGATCGATTTAGGGTTGGTCCTTTGTTTTGGACTAGGAGCAGGGGAATGCCCGCCTGGCGGCACACCTTCTCTTGTTTCCACCCGAGCAGGCCGGCCGCACAGCGGGCCACATTGCGCGCCGCATGGGCCAGCAAGTTGACTGTGTCTTCGACACTCGATCATCTCGGCGTCGGAGATCCCCAGATACCCCTGGATGAGCATCGCCATGGCCATCATCGCGGGCGGACGCGGCTCTTTTCCGGCACCCGTCGTGCGGTACATAGTGGCCAATTCGTCTTGAAACGAGTCCTCGAACAACTCGTGCCGATGCAGACGCAGAAACCCAAGGAGCTTCCGTACCCGATCCAACCGCTTCAGCAGGAATTGCTCTTGCCTCGTCAGGGCGACAGGTGGCGTCCAGCGCGCGATCGTCATCTGCAGGCCTCCTCGGGGCCGACGGCCCCCGAGCGCATCAGATCACAAGTCGCATGCTCAGATGTATGGAAAGAACTAATCTTTCCCAACAATTAAACTGATCGGCGTTCTTAGGCAGGCGCCCAGCCTTCAGCCTCGCGGGCCTGGAGCCTTTGGTCTCATGGCACAATGTTGCGGTGCCGGTTCAGCTACGCCTGCCGCATGACCCCTACGGCGGGTTCCCGTTGGCTTGCTCTCTTCCCACAATTCCGCTCCTGCTCAGGATTGACTTCGAATGAACAAGCCCCCCCTGATGGGTCGAACCGCGCTCGTGACTGGCGGAGGACGAGGGGCCGGCGCGGTGATCGCCAGCGCGCTGGCCGCTGTTGGCGCCGCAGTCGTGCTTGCCGCTCGGACGAAATCCGAAATCGATGTCGTCGCCGAGCGACTTTCCGCGAATGGTGCGCGCGTGTGGGCGTTCGACTGTGACGTGTCGGATCCGGTCAGCGTCGAAGGGTTGGCGCGTTCGACGGCCGCGACCGCAGGACGGATTGACATTCTCGTTAACAACGCCGGGATCGGCTTTGCCGCGCCTCTGGCCAAGACGTCCTTGGAAGATTGGCAGCGAGTCATCGGAGTCAATGCGACAGGGACATTTCTCTGCGCGCGCACGTGGCTCCCAGGGATGTTGGAGAGTGGATGGGGCCGGATTATCAACATCGCATCTGTCGCGGGTCTCAGTGGTGATCGCTACATTTCGGCGTATGCGGCCTCCAAGCATGCTGTCGTCGGATTCACTCGCGCTATGGCCGCGGAGGTGGCGACCCACGGCGTGACCGTGAACGCCGTCTGTCCGACTTACCTCGACACTGAAATGACGCAGGCGACGCTGGATCGGATTGTTGCGTCGACGGGGCGCGACCGCGGGAGTGCCCTGGACACCATTGTCGCGAAATCGCCTCAGAAGCGCTTGGTTACGCCGGAAGAGGTCGCTGCGGCGGTCGTCTTTCTTTGCGGCGAGCATGCCCGCGGCATTACCGGTGAATCTTTGGTTATCGACGGAGGAGAATTGCGCCGATAATGTGCAGCACAGGGGCGCGTGGGCAGGCCGCGCATTTTCAGTGATCGCTGTCCGGTTCTCGGCGGCACCTACGAGGAGAAACGATGTTGACGACTGCTGCAGCTGAGCGGATTCCGGACAAAACCGGGCTTTCGGCACGTACGCGCTTGGCCCTGCAGGTTCATTTGCGATTGGCGCGATGCCGCAATCTCATGATGAAGGAGATGCGGCGGTCGGTCGAGCGTTGGAATCTCACCTTGCCGCAGTTCGACGTCCTCGCGGAGTTGGCGCGCGCTCCGGAGCAAGGGTTCACGTTCGCAGAGTTGAGTCGGCTGCTGCTGGTGACCTCGGGCAATCTGACGGGAATCATCGACCGGCTTGAAGCCGAGGGCCTTGTGCGTCGCGTGCCCGAACCGGCGGATAGGCGTGTCACCAGAATGATGCTGACATCGCGTGGCAAAAACCTGATGGACACGATTGTGCCCCAGCATGCCGATGACGTTGCGCAAATGCTGTCCATTGTGCCCAAAAATCGCCTGGAGGAGCTGAACGATTTGCTCGGATTGCTGCGCGATGGCCTTCACGCGCGCGAACGCCCAGGCTCCTCGCGCCAGGGAGCTTGACATGACAGCTGCGTGCCACCACGATAGTTGAAGCTTAAAATAGCTTGCAGCCACGGCCGCTGACACGGTGTTGGCGCTGCTTCGCAGCGGTGGGCAAAGGTTGAACATGCGGCACCCGCCAGAGCGCATCCGCCATCCACTACCGGTCGTGCGATGGCCGACCGAGGCCGAAGCCGCCGCTTCCACTTGGTTCAACCCATTGAACATCGGTCGATTGAGCCTCAAGGCCCGAACCTGGGTTCCCGCCATGGTGCCTTGGCGCGCGACCGAAGATGGCTTGGTGACCCAGGACGTGCTCGACTGGTATCGCCGATTTGCAGAAGGGCGACCCGGAGCCCTCGTGGTGGAAGCCACGGGCGTTCGTGACGTGCCGAGTGGCCCGTTATTGCGGATCGGCCACGAGCGATTTCTTCCCGGCCTCTCGCGGCTCGTAGAGACGGTGCGTCGCGCCAGCGCCGGCAGGACACGCCTCTTCATTCAGCTGATTGATTTTCTCGTCATCAAGCGACGTCCTCCACGCGAGCGATATTTGCTCGAATTCCTCGAGATCACCGATCGGCATCGCGAACTGATTGGAAAAGTCTCCGACGACGAAGTTCGTCTGCGGCTGGCCGCGATGACAGATGAACAACTCCCGCTCGTGCTCACCGACCGGGAGCTTGAAGCCTTGCATTACGGGTATCGGGAGCGCGTCACTGACGTGCACCTGCCGCACATTCGCGCCTTACCACGCGAATTGCCCGAAATCTTTGCGAGCGCGGCCGAACGGGCTGAGCGTGCCGGATTTGATGGCGTCGAACTGCATTACGCGCACGCTTACACGATGGCGTCGTTTCTCTCTCGCTTGAATACTCGAACGGATGGGTACGGCGGCACCGCAGACGCTCGCGCCCGATTACCCCTCGAGGTGTTCCGCGCGGCGCGATCATCTGTCGGAGAGCAGTTCGTCATTGGCTGTCGATATCTTACGGATGAGTGCATCGAGGGCGGCAGCGCGCTCGAGGACGCTGTCTTCTTCGGCGTCGAATTCGCGCGGGCTGGGATGGACTTTGTCTCACTCTCGCGCGGCGGGAAATTCGAGGATGCCAAGCAGCCGAAGATCGGCTCGCCCGCATACCCCTACACGGGAAGAAGCGGATGGGAATGCATGCCGACCGTCATCGCGGACGTGAAGGGGCCATTCGGCCGCAACGTGAGCTCGTCCTCGGCAATTCGTCGGGCGATTCGTGGTGCGGGGTTCGACACGCCGGTCGTCGTGTCGGGCGGAATTAACAGCTTTGACCAAGCCGAGCGAATCCTCGTCAGCGGAGAAGCAGATGTGGTGGGCGCGGCACGCCAGGCGCTGGCTGATCCGGATTGGCTCCAGAAAGTGCGGCTCGGGTACGGCGATGCTGTGCGGCGATGCACGTACACCAATTATTGCGAAGGGCTGGACCAGATGCACAAGCAGGTAACGTGCAAATTGTGGGACCGGCTCGACCTGGACGATCCGACTACCCCTCGATCTGCGGACGGCAAACGCCGGTTGGTCGCACCGGTGTCGCCAGTTGTCTCCGCGGGTGCCGAGATTGAGGAGGGCCCGCCGGGGCATTTGGAGTAAAATCGTATAGGCTTAAAGTATATGCTCGGTCACGATTCGCCATACGTCGATCCTTGGGAGACATAATGACGAGGTGGGCTTTCGGACAGTTGGTTCCTCTCCTCATGGCCGTGGGCCTGACCGCCATGAGTGCGCAGCCTGCTGCGAAAAGCCAGCCGAGGCCGCCGGCGCCCCTCGCGTCCCACGCTCCGACCGACACACCGTTGCCGCTCGACTCAGCCACACGCCTTGTCCGGCAGTATTGCACCGGTTGCCACAACGATCGCAGCAACGCCGGCGGGTTGACACTGACGGCGTTCGAGGCCAGCCATGCCGTTGCTGAGGCCCGTGTGGCCGAAAAGATGATTGCTAAGCTGCGCGCCGGAATGATGCCACCGCCTGGTGCGAAGCGACCGACCGAAGCGACGCTCCTCGGGATCGCCATGGCGCTCGAGGAGCATATCGACGAAGCTGCGGCGAAGAACCCCAATCCAGGCTCGCGCGGATTCCAGCGCCTCAACCGAGCAGAGTATGGGCGTTCACTTGAAGAGCTCGTGGGCCTGAAACTCGATATGGGTGCGTTTCTCCCGCCCGACACGGTGAGTAACGGGTTCGACAACGTCGCTGACGTGCAGACGCCGTCCGCCACGGTGATGGAAGGCTACGTGCGGGCTGCGAGCCGGATCGCCTCGTTGGCAGTCGGCGATCGGAATGCTGGGCCTACCGAAGCGACGTACCGCGTGCCGCGGACAGCCTCACAGATGCGTCGAGTCGAGGGGGCGCCGGTTGGCACACGCGGTGGTATTTCCGTCACCCATGTGTTTCCGGCGGACGGTGACTACAGCTTCCGCATCATGCTGCACTCTAGCGGCGATGGCACCTTGTTCGGGTCGACGGCGCGTGGCGAGCAGCTCGAGGTCTCGATCAATGGTGTCCGTGTCGCCTTGCTGGACATCGAACCCCGAATGTCGGAAAGCGACCCGAGTGGCATGAACCTGTATACGCCTCGTGTGCCCGTGAAAGCCGGGCCGCAGCGCGTGACCGCCGCGTTCATCCAGCGGTTCAAGGGGCCCGCGCACGACCTGATGTCCCCGATTGAACACACTCTGGCCGATTCACACATCGGCCTCGGTGTAACTGCGTTGCCGCACCTGCGCGACTTAAACGTGATGGGTCCTTACGATGTGACGGGCGTTTCCGACACGGTGAGCCGTCGGAAAATCTTCACATGCCGACCCACGAGCGAGGCTGAAGAGTCGGTGTGCGCGTCCAAGATCGTGCGCGCGCTGGCCGAGAAGGCGTACCGCGGGTCGCTCAGTGCGACGGATTTCGAAGGCTTGATGGGCTTCTATCGTGAGGGCCGTCAAGATGGAGATTTCGAGTCGGGTATTCGGTTTGCGCTGCAGGCTATCCTGGCGAGCCCCCGTTTTCTCTTCCGGTTTGAGGAGGTCCCGGATACGGCGCGCGCGGCTGAAAGATACCGCATCGGCGAGCTCGATCTTGCGTCGCGTCTCTCGTACTTTCTATGGGGGACATTGCCCGACGAGGAGCTGCTGGCGGTTGCCTCGCGCGGCAGGCTCAGAGCGGAGCTGCGGCAGCAGGTAACGCGCATGCTGGCGGATCCACGAGCGGAGGCCCTGTCGTCGCGGTTCGCGACGCAGTGGTTGCGGCTCAACGATTTGAGCAGGATCCAGCCTGACGCGCTGCAGTATCCATATTTCGACTACACGCTCGGCGAAGACATGGCGCAGGAGACGCGTCTGTTCTTCGATCATCTAGTGCGCGCGGACCGCAGCGTTCTCGATCTGCTCACTGCCGACTACACGTTCGTCAACGAGCGGCTCGCGAGGCATTATGGGATTCCCGATGTTTCCGGCGAGGCGTTCCGGCGGGTGAAGCTCACGGGGCCAGCCGCTGTGCGCCGAGGCATTCTCGGGCACGGCAGCGTGCTGACGCTGACGTCCGTCGCCGACCGGACCTCCCCCGTGCTGCGTGGAAAGTGGATCATGGAGGTGTTGCTCGGCTCGCCGCCGCCGCCGCCGCCGCCCAACGTGCCCGAACTCGACGAGGTGGATGCTGCACATGAGGGACGGCTCCTTTCGGTGCGCGAGCGCATGGAGCAGCACCGCGCGAATCCGGCGTGCAATTCCTGTCACCGGGTCATCGATCCGCTCGGCTTGGCGCTGGAGCACTTTGATGTCACGGGGCGGTATCGCATCAAAGACAGCGGGCAGTCGATCGACGCGGCAGGCGAGCTCTACGACGGCACCACGATTGAAGGGTCCGCGGGGCTGCGCGCGGCGCTCTTGAAACGACAAGAGACGGTCCTCCGCAGCTTTACCGAGTTCCTGATGACCTACGCGCTGGGCCGTCGGGTCGAAACGTTCGACAAGCCGGTGATTCGCGCGATTGTGCGCGAAGCCGAGCGGGACGGGTACAGAATGTCGGCGTTCATCATGGGCGTCGTCACGAGTCCCGCGTTTCAGATGCGCGCGCTGGAGTTGACCGACACCGCGAACGACCGGCGGTAGATTCGTGCCGGCCACCTGACGTCAGGAGCAGCCTATGTACATCACGAAGAAGCAGATGTCGCGACGCACGGTTCTCCGCGGGATGGGGGTGACGCTCGCGTTGCCCCTGCTGGATGCGATGGTGCCCGCCGCCCACGCTGCGGCGCGAACATCGGCCGCCGGTAAGACGCGACTGGCGTGCATCGAGATGGTTCACGGCTCGGCCGGCGCCACCGTCGTCGGGCGACAGCAGAACATGTGGTCGCCGGCGGCCAGCGGCCGCCACTTCGATTTGTCGCCCACCAGCATGAGTTCTCTCGAGCCGTACCGCGAGGCGCTCACCATCATCAGCAATACCGACGTGCGGATGGCGGAGGCTTTCACGCTTCCGGAGATTGGCGGCGATCATTTCCGATCGAGCGCCGTGTTTCTCACCCAGGCGCATCCGAAGCAGACGCAGGGCTCGGACGTGTTCGTGGGCCCGTCCATGGACCAGCTGTATGCGCAGCGCTTTGGCCAGGACACGCCGATTCCGTCGATGCAGCTCTGCATCGAGAACATCGACCAGTCCGGAGGATGCGCGTACGGATACACCTGCGTCTATACAGATACGGTCAGCTGGGCGAGCGCCACCGAACCGCTACCGATGGTCCGGGACCCACGCGCGGCGTTCGATCAGCTGTTCGGCTTTGGGGCCACACCGCAGGAACGCACCGCGAACCGTAGGGCCGACCGCAGCATTCTGGATTGGATTACGACGCAGGCCGAGAGCGTGCGCCAGAAGCTGGGACCGTCCGATCGCGCGCGGTTGAGCGAGTACCTCGAGGATGTGCGCGAGATCGAGCGGCGTATTCAGCGGATCGAGGCGCGTAACGCCAGCGGCGAGGCTCGGGAGCTGCCCGGCGCGCCAGCCGGCGTGCCAGACGACTTCGAAGAACATGTCAAGCTGATGTTCGACCTGCAGGCGATCGCGTTCGCGTCCGAGATCACGCGCGTCTTCACGTTCAAGATGAGCCGAGACAGTTCTGGGCGTGTCTACCCCAACAGCGGTGTAAACCTGAGCTTCCATCCGGCCTCGCATCACCAGGGGCGCGAAGACCGTGTGACCCAGTTTGCGGCCATCAACAAGTACCACGTGAGTTTGATCCCGTATTTTCTCGAGAAGCTCAAGAACACACCCGACGGCGACGGCACGCTTCTCGACCACAGCCTCGTTGTCTACGGGTCGCCGATGGGCGACTCGAACGTTCACAACCACAAGCGATGTCCCCTGTTCCTTGCCGGTCACGCCAACGGCAAGCTCAAGGGGAACAACCACCTGTATGCGTCAGACGGCACGCCGATGGCCAACGCGATGCTCAGCATGCTGCACATGCTTGGGCTCGAGGACGCCACGAGTTTTGGGGACAGCACGGCGCCGCTCGACCTGAACAGCGCGGTGGACGCCACCATCGCGTAAGTGCACTTGCGACGCGACGAAGGGGTGGAGATGCACCGCACACGAAGCTTCGAAACGTACTGGTGGGCGAGGACCGTCGCAATCTGCGCGATTGCGCTGCTAACGTGCGCGTTTTCGACGCCGCTGCACGCGCAGGCGCAAACTCCGGTGGCCGATGCCGCCCTGGCGGGGGATCTCGCGGGCGTGCGCAAACTTCTGCGGGAGGGCGCTGACGTCAACACGGCGCAAGGCGACGGGATGACCGCCCTGCACTGGGCGGCGATGAACGGCAGTCGTGAGCTGGCGGACGTCCTGCTGCATGCGGGCGCGCATGTGACCGCCGCGACGCGTCTCGGCGCGTCGACGCCGCTGCTGCTGGCTGCGGAGAACGGGAACGGCGCCGTGGTAGTGGCACTCCTGGCGGCGGGCGCCGATCCCGCCGTTGCTGATCTGACTGGGACTACGGCCCTGATGCTTGCGGCGTCAGCTGGACAGATTGACGCCATTCGCGCGCTGATCGCGCAGGGCGCCGAGGTCAACGCGACCGAGCAAGCCATGGCACTGACGCCGCTCATGTTCGCAGCCGCGAAGAACCGTGGCGATGCCATCAAGGCGCTGGCGGCGGCCGGGGGCGACGTATCAGCAACCAGCAAAGTGGTGGATCTGGCTGCGCTCTCGGCGGAAGGCCGGCAGGGGCGACGCGGGGCTTCGCAGCCGGGGACGCCACAACCAGTACTGGTTCCAGGAGTCGATCGTCCGTTCTTGTACAACGAGCTCGTCGGCAGCATGGGCGGCCTGACGCCGCTTCACTTCGCCGCGCGCGACGGCCACATGGCCGCGGTGAAGGCACTGATCGAAGCCGGGACCGACGTGAACCAGACCAGTCCCGGCGACAACACCAGTCCACTGCTCATTGCCATGATCAACGGCCGCTTCGATGTGGCGCAGCTGCTCATCATCGAGCATGGCGCGGATGTCACTCTGGGCAGCGAGGGCGGCGTGACCCCGCTCTACGCCGTCCTGAACGTGCAGTGGGCGCCGAAGTCCATGTATCCGCAGCCGCGCGCACACCTGCAGCAGAAGCTCTCGTATCTCGAGATGATGCAGCTGCTGCTCGACAAAGGCGCTGACCCCAACGTCCGTTTGAAGAAGAAGGTGTGGTACAGCGGCTACAACACCGACATGTCCGGCGTCGATGAGACGGGTGCGACGCCGTTCTGGCGTGCCGCCTACGCCAGCGACGTCGATGCGATGCGCCTGTTGGTTGCACGCGGGGCCGACCCGCACATTCCAACCGTCCGTCCGCCCGGGCGTCCGCAAACGGGCGATGTCGCGGGCTACCGCACGTCCGTCGCCGACGTGTCAGGGCAGCCGCCGGTTCCCGTCGGTGGCCCGGCCGTCCCGCCCCTGCTGGCTGCGGCGGGCGTCGGCTACGGAGAAGGCTTCGCTGCGAACACGCACCGCTATGCGCCGAGCGGTTTTCTGCCCGCCATCAAGTATCTCGTCGAGGAGGTCGGCGCCGACGTCAATGCGGTCGATCACGAGGGCAACACGGCGGTCCATCACGCCGCGGCCCGCGGCGACACCGAGAGCATTCTGTATCTGGTTTCAAAGGGAGCGGACGTGACGAAAGTGAATCGCGAAGGCAATACGACTGCGGACATGGCGAACGCGCCGGTGCAGCGTGTCCAGCCGTTCCCCGAAACCCTGGCACTGTTGATGAAGCTTGGCGCCAAGAACAACAACAAGTGCGTCTCATGCTGAGAGACCAGCGCCCACGCGCTCTTGTCATCGTCGCGGTAGCGGCGCTTCTCGGGGCGGCATGCGAGGCAGGCGGCGACGCCGGGGCGGCGACCGCGGCTCCGGTCGACGACGCGCCGCAGTTTCAAGTCGATCCGTTCTGGCCGAAGGTGCTGCCGAACAACTGGATCCTCGGGCAGGTGGCGGGCATCGCGGTGGACGATCGGGATCATGTCTGGATCATTCAGCGGCCGACCTCGCTCACGCCCGAGGAGGCTGGCGCCGCGCAGAAGCCACCCATCTCGATGTGCTGCGTTCCGGCGCCGCCCGTGATCGAGTTCGATCCCGAAGGCAACGTCGTGCAGGCGTGGGGCGGTCCCGGCAAGGGGCACGACTGGTTCGAGGTCGAGCACGGCATTCACGTCGATCGTCGGAATCAGGTATGGGTGGGAGGCAACGGGGAACCGGACAATCACATCCTGAAGTTCAGCCGGGACGGGAAATTCCTGCTGCGCATCGGCGAACCCCGGCGTCATGGGGGCAGCAACGACACGACCACCCTGGGTGGTCCCGCCGGAGTGGAGGTGGACCCTTCGACCAATGAGGTCTACGTCGCCGACGGGTACAAGAACCGTCGCGTGATCGTGTTCGACGCCGACACCGGGGCCTACAAGCGCCATTGGGGCGCGTACGGCGCCCGGCCTGATGACGCTCCACTGCCGACCTACGATCCCGCCGCGCCGCCGGCGCGTCAGTTCCGGGGGCCTGTCCACGCCGTCGAAATCGCCCGCGACGGGCTCGTCTACGTGACCGACCGCACCGGCAATCGAGTGCAGGTCTTCCGCAAAGACGGTGAGTTCGTCAACGAGGTGATCATCCGGCCCGAGACGCTTGCGATCGGATCGGCATGGGATCTCGCGCTTTCTCCCGATCCGCAGCAGCGCTGGCTGTTCGTCGCCGACGGTTCGAACCATGTCGTCTGGGTGCTCGCTCGCGCCTCGTTGAAGACCGTGACTCGCTTTGGGTGGGCCGGCCGTAATGCGGGCCAGTTTGGATGGGTCCACAACCTGGCGGTGGACTCGAAGGGGAACATCTACACGGCCGAAGTGGAAACCGGCAAGCGGATTCAGAAGTTCACGGCCGCCGCGCGGTAGATCGAAGAATGTCGGGAGGAGCCCGCCGTCGCGGGCTCCCTCCGCGACGCTACCGCTGGCTGCCGGCCGACGCGGCGATCGCCTTCTTGATGGCGGCCACCGTGATGTCCGCCCGGCGGTTCACAAGGGCGCGTCCGACCTCGATGGTTTTTTCCACCGGGGTGAGCGCGATGCCGTTGGTCGATGTTTTGCCTGCGGCGATACGCTGCTTGATTCGGACGGTGTCCGGTTCCACCGTCATCATGATCGCGGTGATCAGCGCATCATCGTGGCTGCCGTCCGGCACCTGCTTCCAGCCGAAGGTCTTCTCCGCGAATTCCACGACTTCGTTGAAGTTGGCGTAGTACTCGGCAACGTAGTGAATGCGACTCTTGGTGCCGGCCCACTTGGGCGCCAGCGTCGCTGCCACCTCGCGCATGCCGCGCTGATTGCCGCCACTGTCTCCAAGCAGGATGACGTGCTCGAAGCCCGTGACTCTGAGGCTGTTTGCGATGTCCGTGAGCAGCGCCTGAAACGTCGCGTCACTCACGCCGATGCTGCCCGGGTAGCGCATGGCGCCAGATGGGGGGTCGATGCTTCCTTCCGGGACGAACGCCACATTGGGTGCGCAGAGTGCGTTGCCCAGCTTGCGTGCGATTGCTTCGCAGCCAGCCCGATTGACATAATTATGCTTGCCGGTGGCGAGATAGGGCCCGTTCTGTTCCATGCCGCCGGTCGGCACGATGATGGTGGTTTTGCCGGCACGAATCGCATCACGCACCTCGAGCCACGTCAACTCCTCGAGCCACACCGAATCGATCGCGTCGATCGGGCGCGGCATGGCCATCAGCTTTTCGTGTTCGGCCTGCTGAGCCGCAGCCCGTTCCGCTGGTGAACGTTGGGGTTGCGACTGGGCGGCGCCCACACTCGTGAACGCGATTGCCGCTAGTAATGAGAAAATCCGGAGTGCGCGCATCTAACTCCTCCTTGATCGAAGCAACGAGCCTGTATCTGACGACCTATCTCTCTGAAACGGCCGACGCCGGCGCGGCGTGTTTGAAGAACCGTGCCAGCGCTGCGGGGCGCGATGGTTTTGTAAATGGCGTGAGACCGACGATGAGCACAAGACCGACGAGGAGTCCCGGCACGACTGGGTGAACCCAGGATGCCCACGGCACGTTTGTCAACGTGAGCGCAGTCCACAGGACCGTGGTGGTGAAGCCGCCGATCGACGAAGCGGTGGCGGCTGCCGGAGTCGTGCGCATCGACGACAGCCCAAAGATCAGTGGGAGGAAAAACGTTGCGGCAATCATGGCGACGGCATACGACACAATCGCAAGAATCAGTTCGGGCGTTCGCAGCGCGAGGAGCAGCGCGATCGCGCCTACAGCGACAATGGCGAGCCGGGACGCCCTCAGATAATAGGTCTCGCTTTTTTGGATGCCGCGCGGCTCGTGATAGGACTTCCGCAGCAAGTCATGTGAGACGGCGGCGCCGGACAGCAGCAGCAGTGAATCCGTGGTCGACATGGCGGCGGCGGCGATTCCCGTCAGGGCGATCGAGGCGCCCACCGGACCGAGCAGCAGTCGCACGAGCGCCGGAAAGGCCTCGTCGGGGGTGCTCAGTTGGTCCCACACGAGCACACGCGCCGCTGCGCCCAGATAGAGATTGCCGTACAGCAGAAATACCATCACGAGCAGGCAGCTCGTCGGCAGCGCGTACCGTGCAATCCGCGAGTCGCGCGCGATGAACATCTTGGTGATGAGTTCGATGCGGGTGGCGTACGCCACAAACCAGACAATCCACCAGGAGATCAGATAGGACCAGGTCCACTGTGTCCCCACAACCGACGTCCATCCGGGTGCCAGCGCTTCGGCCCGTTCCAATGCGGTGGTCCACCCGCCGGCGGCACGGAATACTGCGGGCATGATGATGAGGAGGCCAAACCACATGAATGCAAACTGCGCGATGTTCGTCCAGATGACAGCCAGCATGCCTCCGAGCGCCACATAGAACACGAACAGCGCCGTCCCGAGCACCATCGCCGTGACAAACGAAAGATCGAGCAGCGCCTGGAGGATGAACCCCATTCCGCGAATCTGGGCGATGAGGTAGACGATACTCGAGACGGCGATCACGAGGGCGCTGAACGCGCGCAGCGACGTGCTCTCGAATCGGGCGCCCATGTAGTCGGGCAGCGTGAATCCGCCGGTCTCGCGGAGCTTGCGCGCGAAGAAAACCAGGATGACGAGAAACCCGAGCGCGAAGCTCAAGAATGGGAGGGTCGCAACGCCGCCCACGGCACCGGCAAACGCCACGCCGCTGAGGATCGAGCCACCATGCATGACGGCCGCCATCAGACCGAGGACCATCGTCATCGTTCCGAACCGACGTCCAGCGACCCAGAGATCTTCGGCGCTGCGCTGCTGGCGGCTCGTGGCCAGGCCGATGCCGATCATCGCCAGCAGATAAGTCACGAACACCACCAGGCCGGCAGTGAAGGACGTCACGGCTACTCCCGTCGTCCTGTTTTAATCTGCCAGCAGATGAAGTACTGGATGCCGACGATCGCGAGAGGAATGAGGACGAGGACGAGAAAACTTGAAAGGGGTAGTCCCAGGATGTGCACCACAATCCTCCCGCGCCATCGCGCATGCGGCGCGCGCCGCGATTGCGTGCCGTAGGGGTGTGCTAGAGTATGCCACATAATGTTTTAGGTCTAAAGGACCTTCGTGGGTAGTGATGTCAAACAAAGGTTCAGGCGTCAGCCTTTCACCTGCACCGGTCGAACGTGCGGGCACTTCTCCCGAGTTTCTGGATCCCTCTTTGGATCGCCTTGCCATCGCGCCCGAGGAGCCGATGGCACGCGAGGAATTGCTCGCGATGTACCGGGCGATGCGGCTGGCGCGTGTGTTCGAGCAGAAACTCTCCGCGCTGTACCGTCAGGGCCGGATCGTCGGCGCGGTGTATCTCGGCATGGGGCAGGAGGCAATCGCCACCGGCGTCGTGAGCCTGCTTCGCCGAGACGACTACTTCTCGACGGTGGCTCGCGGTCTTGCCGGCTGGTTTTATCGCGGTGTCGAGCCTCGCGACGTGATGGCGCGATGGTTGGGGCGCGATATCGCACCGAGCCACGGACGCGAGTTGGGGTTGTTCCTCGCGGACCTGCCGAAATACGGGCTCGCGCCCTACCATAACGGATCCATGGCGTCGTGGATTCCGTCGGGCGCAGGATTCGCCCTCGCGTTCAAGTACCGGCGCCAGCCACGCGTCTATGCGGCGCTGACCGGCGAAGGCGCCACAAGCCCGGGTGATTTCTACGAAGGTCTCAGTTTCGCCGCCATCCACCGCCTGCCTCTCGTCGTGATCGTCGAGAACAACTGTTTCGCCTATTCCACTCCGACGGCGCTGCAGATGCCCGTTCGCAACGTCGCGGATCGCGCCGCGGCCTTCAACATTCCGGCGGCGATCGGCTTTGGCAATGATGTCTTCGAAGTGCGCCGGCTCGTCAGCACTGCGATTGAGCATGCGCGCAGCGACAAGGGCCCGTCTCTCGTCGAGTTCAAGACGTTTCGACAGCGCGGCCACGGCGAGCACGACGACATGGGCTACGTTCCGCGGGAGCTGCGGGAGTTCTGGGAACGTCGCGATCCTATCCGGCTGCTCCTCGAATATCTGCAGGGTGATGGCGGCATCGAGGCCTCCGCAATTCAGGCAATCGACGACGCATGCGTGACCCAGGTCGAGGAGGGCCTTACATGGGCGGAGCACCAGCCGATGCCCTCGCCTGAGTCCGCCACCACGAGGCTGTTCGCCGAATGAGCGTTCGAACCTATCTCGACTGTATTTCTGACGCCTTGCGCGAGGAGATGCGCCGCAGTGACGACGTGATCCTGATGGGCGAAGACATCGCCGTCTTCGGGGGCGCCTTCAAGATCACGCGCGGCTTTCTCGACGAATTCGGGCCGGAGCGCGTCATCGACACGCCGATCAGCGAAAGCGGGTTCGTCGGTGCGGCCTGTGGTGCCGCCATCGAAGGTCTGCGTCCAGTCGTCGAATTTCAGTTCGCGGACTTCATCGCGTGCGCCTTCGACCAGATCGTCAATTACGCGGCCAAAGCGTATTACCGTTGGGGCACGCCCGTTCCGGTGGTCTTTCGCGGCCCCTCCGGCGGCGGCTTCCGCGGCGGGCCCTTTCACTCGCAGAATCCCGAGGCGTGGTTCACCCACGTGCCGGGGCTCAAGGTCGTGCAGCCGTCAACGCCGTATGATGCGAAGGGGCTGCTCAAGGCCGCGATCCGAGACAACAATCCGGTCATCTACTTCGAGCACAAGCACCTGTACCGGCGCATCCGCGAGGAGGTGCCGGACGACGACTTCGTGGTTCCGCTCGGCGTCGCCGATATCAAGCGCGAGGGACGCGACCTGACGATCGTCACCTATGGTGCGATGGTCCATGAGTCGCTCACCGCAGCCGACCGCCTGTCGAAAGAGGGCGCCGAGTGCGAGGTCGTCGATCTGCGCACGTTGTCGCCTCTCGACAAGGAGACCTTTCTGGCCAGTGTCCGCCGCACGTCTCGTGCGCTGGTCGTGTACGAGGCGCATCTGACCTCCGGTTTTGGCGCCGAAGTGGCGGCCATCATCGCGCAGGAGGCATTTGATGTGCTCGACGCGCCGGTGACCCGCGTGGCCAGCCTCGACGTGCCGGTGCCGTTCAGCCCATCGCTCGAGGATGCGGTGCTGCCAAATGCGCAGAAAATTTACGACGCCGCTGTGGGCGTGCTCGAGTACTGAGGCGGAACGATGGCGGGTGCTGCCGTAATGAATATAGTGATGCCGCAGATGGGGGAATCGCTGGCCGAGGGCACGGTGGTGCGCTGGCTCAAGGCCCCTGGCGACCAGGTCGCACGCGACGAACCGTTGTTCGAGATCTCGACCGACAAGGTCGATACGGACGTGCCCGCGCCTGCGGCCGGCGTTCTCAGCAAGATCCTGGTGCAGGAGGGGCAGACCGTCGCCGTCGGAGAGCCCGTCGCGCTGCTGGAAACGGCCGAGACGGTTGTGGCAGCGCAGACCGGGGCGGCGGACAGGCCCGCTCCGCCAGTCGACGCACCACCGCGGACCGACGATCGGCCGAGGGAGCCAGCGGCGCACTTTGCGTCGAGCCACGCGCCACAGCTCGTGTCGTTTCGCCGCACGGCGGCGGGGCCGCCAGCAGCCCAATCACCACAGCGATCGTTCAGCCCTGCGGTACTCGACACCGCCCGTCGCAGCGGCGTCACGCTGGACGCGCTCACGACGCTCCAGGGATCGGGCCGTGGCGGCCGCATCACGAAAGGCGACGTCGAGCGGTTTCTGCGGGAACGTGGCAACGCGCCGGCGCCGGTCCCCGCGGCCGCGGGGACCGCAAAAGAAGCCGACGCGCCAGCCGAGTATCTGTATCGCCCGGCACCCGGCGATCGGCGCGTGCCGATGTCGCCCGTGCGCCGGAAGATTGCGCATCACATGTCCGCCTCGGTGCGGATCAGCCCGCATGCGACGGCCGAGAACGAAGTCGACATGAGCGTCGCGGCGCGACAACTCGAGCAGGCGCGACCGCAGCAGGCCGAGGCGCCGATTACCTACACCGCCTTGATGGCGCTCGCGGCAGTACGTGCGCTCCGTGATTTCCCGGTCCTCAACAGCTCGGTCGTGGGCGACGATGTGATCTACAAGCCGCAGATCAACCTGGGAATCGCGGTCGCGCTGCCGGACAGCGACGATTTGATCGTGCCCGTCATCCGCCAGGCAGACGAGCTGTCGGCCGTGGGGATGGCCCGCGCGATCGCCGATCTGGCATCACGCGCACGCCGCCGCGAGCTGCGTCCGGACGACGTGCAGGGGGGCACCTTCACGCTCACCAATCCTGGTATCTTCGGCGGGTTGCGTGGCACGCCCATTCTCAATCAGCCGCAGGTCGCGATCCTCGGTCTCGGCGCGATCATCCGGCGTCCCGTCGTCATTAAGGAGGCGATCGCGATTCGTCCGATCATGAACGTCTCGTTGACGTTCGATCATCGGGCCACGGACGGAATGGTGGCGTTCCGCTATCTGGCCCGCGTGCGACAGCTCCTCGAAGAAGACGGCAACGAAGGGGCAGCCACGGCAAACGGCCAATAAACTGTACTACCCCACATTCGGGCGGCGTTCGACGGCGCCGCCGCGGGAGGAGTCATGCGACGGGCGACATTGCACGTAGTTACGGCACTGGTAGTAAGCGTTTCCGTGGGGTGTACGAGCCCCGAGTCGGCCCCCGAATCCAGGGGCATCGACCTGAACAGGCTGTCGGAGGAGATCGCGAGCGGATCCGTCAGAGTGGTCGATCTCGCGCAGACCCTCAACGAACAGACGCCGGTGATTCAGCTGCCGCCGCCCTTCGCCAACACGCCGGGCTACGAGCGGCACCTCATTTCTGAATTCGACGACAAGGGGCCAGGATGGTACTGGAGCTGGTTCTCCGTCGGCGAACACGTCGGCACGCACTTCGATGCGCCGTGCCATTGGGCGACCGGAAAGGGCAAAGCGTGTGTCGATACGATCGAAGCGCGCGAGTTTGTCGGGCCGGCCGTCGTCCTCGACGTCACCGACGAAGCCGGTAAGAATCCCGACTTCATCGTGACTCGCGCGACGATCGAGCAGTGGGAAGAGCGGAACGGACGCATTCCCCCCCGCGCGTGGGTCTTGCTGAAATCAGGCTGGGCGTCGCGGGCGGCGGACTCGGGCGCTTTTTTCAACGTCGGCGCCGATGGGATGCCGCACTATCCCGGCTTCGGTCAGGAATCGGCGGAGTTTCTGACGCGCGACCGTGACATTCTCGGGGTTGGCACAGAAGCGGTTGGGACGGATGCTGGGATTGGAGCGGCCGCCGATCCCGCGTTTCCCAATCACTCGATCATGCATGGGGCTGGAAAATTCGGGTTGACGCAGTTAGCCAACCTCGATCAACTGCCCGCGGTCGGCGCGATCCTCGTCGCGGCGCCGCTGAAGCTGGAGCGGGGCTCCGGCAGTCCTGTCCGGCCGATCGCAATCGTTCCGGCGCGCTGATACACGGCGTCGCGCGCTCGAATTTTCTTGACACCAGCGGATGGCGAGTTTGAGAATGCCCCAATCGTCTAAGGTTAAACAATCGCAACCTTAACGAATCGGAACAATCGGAGGAAGGCGCGCCCATGCGCAGATTTGTCGTGTTGTGTCTCGCTGCCGTGCTGCCTGCGCTGTGCGTCGCGGCCGCCGCCGCGCAGCCGCCGCCTGCGTTCACGCCGGAGGAGATGCTCCGCGTTGCCGGCTTTGTCAGGGGAAGCGAACCGCTCCTATCGCCGAGTGGCGATCTGGCAGCTTACGCGGTCGTCGATGTCTCGGACGAGCGCAATATCCGCGCGTCGCGGCCGAGCGGTGTGCTTTGGGTGACGCCGACGCGAGGCGGCGCGGCCCGGCGGATCATCAGCGGCGATGCGTACGGTGTCCAGCCCGTGTGGTCGCCCGACGGCGCCCAGTTGGCGTTTCTGCAGTCCGATCCGGCCGGCTCACGGCTGGCTATCTGGGAACGGTCGAACCAGCGCGTTCGTCTCGTAGGTCCATCGCTTGGCACGGACCGCGCCGGGCTTCCGCTCGGACCGTTGGCTCCGCGCTGGTCTTCCGACGGCAAGACGATATTGCTTGCCGTTGCTGACGAGGCGCTCGCCGCGTCAGAGACGCCGCGCGTCCGGGTCCTGAAGAACACGGATGCGATCGTGCCCGGCGATGCCTTCTTCACGGACACGCGCCGTTGGCGTCTCGTGACGGTCGAAGTGGCAACCGATCGCGTGCGAGCGGTTACGTCCGAGGCAACGGCGCTCCGCGGTTTCGACTTGGCGCCTGACGGTCGTCACGTGCTCTATCGCGCGATTTCGCCGGAGTCGCTCGGTCGCTTTCGCCGCGAACAGACGGAGACGTGGATTGCGCCGCTGACAGCCGACTGGGCGCCGCGGCGCGCACTGGATACGCGCAAGCCTGCGTGGATCGCGTTCTCACCCGATGGCACTCGCCTCCTGTACGCGGAAGACGGCGTGATTTACGGTCAGCCCATCGAAGGAGGCAGCCCCGCACGGCTCGTCGATGGGGTGCCCGCCCGCGCCCGCGGACCCGTGGTTGGCAGCGCCGGCCGAATTGCGCTGTTGTCCCCTCGCGCGGGACCGGGCGCGGCCGACGCGGGGATGTACACCATTCTGCGTCCCACGAACGATCTGCTCGTGGTCGACCTCGGCAGCGGAGCGGTGTCCACACTGACTGTCCCCGATCGAGACGACGCCATTGCCGATGTGATGTGGAGCGCGGACGGCACGACGTTGATCTTCCGTGCGACCGATCAGGCGACCTATCGTCAGTCGATCCGCTGGTGGCGTCCCGGCATGGGCGCGCATGAAGAATTGCTTGCTGCGGATGAGAGTCTCGGGGCGCTGTCGCTGACCCGGGACGGCGGCATGGTGGCGTTCACGGCTGCGAGCGCCGTGCGGGCGGAAGACGGGTATCTGCGGACCGCCGATGGTGTTCGACATCGGCTGACCGAGCTCAACCCGGGGCTTGCCCGATTCGGGTTTGTCGCGCCCGAGCGGATTGAGTATTTCTCCGCCGACGGAGAGCCCCTTCAGGGGTTGCTCTACAAACCGGCCGGCGCGTCATCCGCTGCACCCGTGCCCGTCGTGACCTATGTCTACGAGAAGCTCACACCGCAGGTGCACCAGTTCAACTTGGAGGCGCAGCTGCACGTCTCACATGGGTATGCGTATCTGATGCCCGATGTGCTCGTGAAACCCGGCTACACCGGTGAGTCGTTTGTCAAGTCGGTGGTGCCGGCGGTGAATGCGGTGCGGGCGATGGGCTTCACCAACGGGCGCTTCGGTATCACCGGTGGAAGCTTTGGCGGATACGCGGGTCTGTTCCTCATCTCGCATGTCGATATCTTCGCGGCAGCGGTGGTGCGCGCGCCACCCAGCGAATTCTTCAGCACCTGGGGCGACGGGCGAGATCGCGATATCTACACAATCGAGACCGGGCAGGCGCGCACCGGCGGCACCCCGTGGGAGGTGCCCGAGCGTTATATCGCGAACTCGCCGTTTTTTCATGCCGACCGCGTGAAGACGCCTGTGTTGATTCTGCACGGCGAAAAGGACTTCACGGTGCCATTCCAGCAGGGCGAAATGATGTTTTACGCGCTGCGTGCCCTCGGCCGCACCGCGGAGTTCGTGATCTATCGGGAAGGTGACCACAGCATCGTGCGCGGCTCGCGCGAGGATTTTCTGGACTACTACACCCGGACGCTCGACTGGTGGAATCGCCACCTGCGGGTCGGCGGGAAAGTCACGACTGAATCACGATCTCTGCCTGGTGGCAACAGAAGCAACAGATAAGGCCGACGTTTTTTGCGCGCCTGGGAGCACGTCGAGGCGCAGTGGAGGCAGCATGCGTTGTAAGGTTCTCATCATTTTTGCCCTGGTCGGGTGTCTGGCGCCGTGGAACGCCTCCACGGCATCGGCGCAGGTCACGAGATTCGATCTCGCCGGCACCGTGACCGACAACACGGGCGCGGTGATGCCGGGCGTCACCGTCACCCTTCGGAACATGGACACCGGTTTGGTGCGTGTTTCGGTGACGAATGAGAGCGGCCGCTATCACTTCCCCGCGGTCCCGCCGACGGGTCAGTGGGTCCTGACGGGCGAGCTGGATGGCTTCCAGACTGTCAGGCGGGAGGGGCTGACGTTTCAGGCGAACACGCTGCCGGAGATGAACCTCGAGATGGGCGTCGCCGGCGTGGCGGAAGCCGTTACAGTGACGGGAGAGGCGCCGATCGTCCGGACGCGAGAAAGCGAGCGCTCGGCAATTCTGGACGCGACAACGCTGACCGAGCTTCCGGCCGGCGATGGCCGCAACTTCATGTCGCTGCTGAAGGCCACAGGTGAGGTGGTAGGCGAAGGCGGCAACATTTCCCTCGCCGGGCAGGGGCGTCGCACAGCGAACTTCGTGGCCGATGGGGTCTCGATGACGGGCCGCGAAGTCCGCACGCTGGACGGGGCGTTCGGCGGCGGCACGGGTCTCTCGATCGAGACGATCAAAGAGCTGCAGGTGATCTCCAGCGGCTTCAAAGCGGAAACCGGCCACACCGGCGCGGGCACGGTCAGCGTGATCACAAAGAGCGGCACCAATGCGCTGTCCGGTACCACGTTCGGCTATTTTCGCCCGACCACGTTCATCGGAGACAACCCGATTACGGGCGCGCCGCCGAACAAGCAGGATCGGCAGCAATACGGCCTCGTGCTCGGCGGACCGCTCCGTCGCGACAAGACGCACTTCTTCGGCAGCTGGGAATCCACGCTGGTCGATGGCGAGTCCACGGTGACCTCCGTGCTCGGCCCCGGTACCTTCCCGCGGCCGCAGCGTATGCATCAAGGGTTTGGCCGCATCGACCATCGCTTCAACGACAACAACGTGTTCGACGCGCGCTACAGTCTCAATCGCAACAGCAGCGAGAACGGCGGCATCGGTGGTCTGAACACGTTCGAGCGCCGCTCGAACAACGAGTCGGTGAGTGACACCGTCGTCGCCTCGCTCGTCAGCATTCTCAGCCCGACCATGGTCAACGAGGCGCGCGCCCGATACAGTTACAACACGACCGACAGCTATTCGCCGCTCACGGCGTCGAGTGGGGTCGAGTCCCGCAATCCGGACTTTACGAATGTGCCGGTCACGGTGAGCCGCCCAGGTGTCGGCAATGCCGGCCTTTCGCCGTCGTTGCCGCAGAACCTTGTCGAACACCGCGTGCAGCTGGTGAACCACTTCTCGGTCACCCGTGGCACCCACCAATGGAAGTTCGGCGGGGATGCGATTCAATCGTGGCGGTTCGTCACGTTCTTCAACAACTTCGCCGGCACCTATACCTTCACGACGGGGACACCGCATCCGTTCGATCCCAACAATCCCGCCACACGTCCCTTCCAGTACACGCAGACGTTTGGCGACTCCGGCCTGAATTTCAAGGATACGATGGCCGCACTGTTCGTGCAGGACGACTGGGAAGTCACGCGCGGGCTGACGCTCAACCTCGGCGTCCGTTGGGACATCGACACCCTCATTCAGGGCGATTACAACAACGTGGCGCCCCGCGTCGGGTTTGCGTGGAATATCGGCAATGCGGGCAAGACGGTGGTCCGAGGCAACTCAGGCATTTTCTACGACACACTCGAGTCATCGCTGATCAACCGCGACTCCAATTTCGGGCCGGCCGGCCAGCGGACCATCGACATTCGACAAGGCGATCCGCTATTTCCGACGTTCCCCAATCGATTCAGCGAGTTCCCGACGGGAGCCACGACTGTGCCGCTCGCGACGGTCACGGTGCCCGTGTTCAAGGGAGACCGGTTTCCGTTCAGCATCGGCGACACGCTGCAACGGACGGCGCCGTACTTCTTCAACACCACCATCGGCGTTCAGCGGGAGCTCAGCCCGAACTGGGCGGCATCGGTCGATTACGTGCGCGTGCGCGGCAAGAATCTCTTCGTCACCTTCGACATCAACGCGCCGCCGTACTTCCCCTTGGGGCCGGGGCAGACACGCACCGTCGCGCAGGCCAACGCGCTGCGGCCCATGGGCGTGCCGAATAGAACCGGCGGTCCGTACAACATCGGCTTTACTGGATTCCGCAACCTTTTCCTTCAGTTCAACGGCGGAGAGACGCACTACGATGCGCTGAAGATTGGAATCCAGCGCCGCGGAGGCTCGCGCTACGAGGTGCGTGCCAACTACACCTACGGCTCGTCGCGAGGCGACGTGGACAACTTCCGACTCAATGAGTCGTTCGTTCCCGGTCTCACCGAAATAGACGGGGATCGCAGCTACCAGTGGGGGCCCAGCAGTACGGACGTGCCGCATATGCTGACGGTCAGCGGCTATTTCCGCGCCCCGTTCGACATCAATATCGGCGGCATTCTCGTCACGCAGTCGGGGTTCCCATACACCGGTGTGGTCGGGTTCGACGCCGATGGCGACGGCTTTTCTGGAGGCGTTTTCGGAGATCGGCCCGCCGGGCTGTCACGCAACTCGTTCCGCCTGCCAAGCCGGACGACGCTCGACATCAGCGCTGCGAAAGTGGTCAGAGTGCGCGGCTCCCATCAGTTCGAGCTGCGCGCCGAGCTGTTCAACGCGCTCGCGTCGAAAGAGGTCACCAACGTGAACAGGACGATCGGTCTCGACCCGAACAATCCTGCGACGAACTTCGGTCAGGTGACGTCGCGCCAGTCGCCCATTCAGGGCCAGGTCTCGATCCGGTATCGGTTCTGAGCGGCGCCTGCAGCGTTTTTTGCCAGACGCAACAAAGGGGGCAGGGTGATCAATCGTACGCATCGGATGCTGATTGTGGCGCTCGTGGTGGTGGGTTTTGGCGGATTACCGATCGCGCAAAGTCCACGGGCGACCGTCATCCGCAACGCCACCCTGATTGATGGCACCGGCGCCGCCCCCGTCTCCGGTGCCACCGTCGTGCTTCAGGGCAACCGCATCGCGACCGTCACGACCGAGAGCGTGACGACGCCTGCGGGTGCTCTGGTCATCGACGGCACCGGGAAGTTTCTGATTCCCGGCCTGATGGATGCGCACGTGCACCTCCGCGGGTCGCGCGGTGGCCGTGCGAGCGGCCAAGCCATGACCCCGGAGGAGGAGCGTGCAGGCACGCGTGCGCTGCACGGCTACCTCTATGCCGGCGTGACGACGATCTACGATGCGGGCAACCGGAGCGAGTTCATTTTCGGCTTGCGCGGCAAGGAACGAAAAGGCGAGATCGTCAGTCCACGCATCTTCGCCAGCGGCGGGACGGTCGCGAGCCCGAATGGCCATGGCGGCCCGTACACGGTGGAGGCATGGCCGCAGGACCGCGCGAAGCTCGACGAGCACATCAAGACCGGTCCGGATATCGTCAAGATCGGCCAGGATGAGCACGGGTGGGGGACACGTCCGCTCATCAATCAGCTGTCGGAAGAACTGCTCGAGAAAATCATTCGTTACTACCACTCGAAGGGCGTTCGCACCACGATTCATGTCTCGAACGAGCGGAATGCGATTGAGGCGATCTACGCCGGTGTCGACTCGCTGGCCCATCC
This sequence comes from Vicinamibacterales bacterium, assembly GCA_035512515.1. Lineage (GTDB taxonomy): Bacteria > Acidobacteriota > Vicinamibacteria > Vicinamibacterales > UBA2999 > JACCSI01. Next base: position 20,165 of record DATKDY010000367.1, on the reverse strand, counting down.
GGTCATTCAGGCGCCCATCAGCGATGAGTACGTCGCCATGATGAAGGTCAAGCGCGTGCCCACCGTGTCAACGCTCACCATCGGTGAGAACTACAGTCGTCTCGCTGAGCATCCTGAGTTTTTGGATCAGCCACTGTACCGTGACACCCTGCCTGCGGACGAGATTCAGCGCCTCAAGACGGAAGAATCGGCGAAGCAGAGGGAGAATCCCTGGGCCACCTGGATGAAGGTCATGACGCCCATCGCGCAGGACAACATGCGCCGGCTGCACGAGGCGGGCAACGGCATCGTCGTGTGCGGGACCGACCAGTCGTCTGGGGCGGCGGTGCATCGCGAGTTGGAGTTGCTGGTCGGGGGTGGCATTTCGCCTGCGGACGCGATCGTCACGGCGACGCGTAACGCGGCGCGCTTCCTTGGGCGTCTGGACGATCTTGGGACGATCGAAGCAGGCAAGCTCGCGGATCTCGTGCTGCTTCGGGCCGACCCGACGGCCGACATCAACAACGCCAAGCAGATCGACGTCGTGATCAAAGACGGACAGGTGGTGGATCGATCGAAGCTCGACCTGCCGGTCAACCAGGAGAAGACCAGCCGTCAGCCATAGCCGCAGTGCCAACTCCAGCGGAGCTCCAGACGCGCGCCGGGGCGCCTGAGGATCCACTGCTGTTTCGCGGCGGCATGGCGGGACTATTCGCGCCGTTCGGCGTGATGTTCGTGGGCGTGCTGTGGCTGGGGCTCTCGGGTGTCGCCATTCCCGAGGCGTACTGGCCGGTCGTCGTCCTGGCGGTGTTCGTCGGTCTCGTCCTCGCGAGGGACCAGCGTCGCTACGTCAGCGCGCTCGTGGCAGGCATTTCATCGTCGATGCTGGCCGTCATGCTGCTCGCGTGGTTCCTCGCTGGCATTCTCGGGCACCTGCTCGGCCGCACCGGCATCATCGAGGGACTGGTCTGGGCTGCGACGGCAGCGGGGGTCGCTGGAGCATGGTTTCCGCTCCTGACCTTTTTGATCTCGGCCGGCCTTTCGCTGTCGACCGGCACGTCCATCGGCACGGTCGTCGCGGCCACGCCGATTCTGTTTCCCGCAGGCTTCGCCATCGGCGCGGATCCACTGCTGCTCGTGGGCGCCATTCTTGGCGGCGCCTTCTTCGGCGACAACCTGGCCCCCATCTCCGATACCACGATCGTGTCCGCCTACAGTCAGGGTACGGACGTGAATCGCGTCGTGCGGAGTCGTTTGCGATATGCGGCGGTGGCTGTGCTGATGGCGGTTGCGGTGTACGTGGCTTTCGCCGTGACGGCGCAGGTTCCCGACGTGCCATCGGGGAGCCTCGCGGCCGCTTCTCCTCGCGGGCTCATCATGCTGGTCGTCCCCGGCCTGCTGATCACGATGATGCTCAAGGGCGGGGATCTCGTGCCCGCCCTGCTCTACACCCTGGCGTTTGGATTCGTCCTCGCCCTCGTCACTGGTCTGCTGCAGCCGGGCGATCTGCTCGTCATCGACGCCACCAGCTTTGAAGTGGGCGGCGTGATCGTGGCCGGCATTCAGAGCATGGTTGGCATCAGTGTGTTCACAATTTTTTTAATGGCGCTTGCGGGCACACTGGAGGCGGGAGGCCTGGTGCAGTGGCTGGTTCGACGCGCCGAACGTTTCGCAACGTCCGTGCGACGCGCGGAACTGGCCATCGTGGGATCGACCGTGCTCCTGAACGTGCTGACGGCCGCGGGCACGCCGTCCATGGTGATACTCGGTCCGTTCGTTCGCCGCCTTGGCCATCGTTTCCGCATCGCGCCGTGGCGCCGCGGCAATCTGATGGATGCGTGTTCCACCACCGTGATCGGCTTCCTGCCGTACAGCATCGCGGTGCTAATTCCGTTTTCCTTCATCGGCGACACCGTCGCGCGTGCGGGTGTCACCAACTTCACGCCGGTCCACGTCGTGCCCTACGTGTTCTACTGCTGGGCGCTGCTGCTGACGATCGTGGTGGCAGCCGTGACCGGGTGGGGCAGAGAAACGATGTCGCGCGCTGCCCATACGGTGGAGGCGCGCGAGCTGTACGGCCCGTGACCGATTACTGCTCCTGGTCTGGAGGCGCCGCCTCGTTGTTCAGCCCGCCGCGCGTTCGAGCAGCGCCTCCTCTTCGGAAAGCACCGCGAGCACGCGCTCGACATCCTGCGAATTGTTGTACGCGTGAAACGAAATCCTCAGTCCAGGGCCGCGAGCCGAGGCAATCACGTTACGCTCCTGGAGTTTCGCGACGAGCCGCATCGCGTCGGTGCTCCGCAGCACGACAAGCGAGCTCCTCCGCTCAGGCTTCTCAGGCGTCAGCGATACGTAGCCGGCGGCCTGTGCCCTTTCGGTGAGCTGCTGCACGAGCCCGGCGACGTGCGACTGCACGCGGTCGTAGCCGATGGATTCGAGTAGCTCCAGCGCCGCGTTGGCGCCGTAGATGTTCGGGATCGGGGGCGTGCCCATCTCGAATCGGCGGGCGCTTGGCGCCCAATCCACTCGATCGACTTCGAACGCGAACGGGTTGGCGCGGCCGAACCATCCCGTGATGCCGGGCTCCAGTCGATCGATCAGATCGCGACGTACGTAGAGGAAGGCAATGCCCGGGGGGCCGAGGAGATATTTCAGGCAGCCCGTCACCATGAAATCGACACCGAGCGCGTGAACGTCCATCGGGCCCGCGCCCGTACGCTGGTAGTCGTCGAGAAACAAATAGGCGCCTCGCGAACGGCAGAGTGCCGCAAGCTCTGCAATGTCCAGGCGGTAGCCGTTCCGGTAGCAGACGTGGGTAGCAGGCACGAGCAGGGTGCGTTCGTCCACCTCCTGTACATAGGCGCCGGTGGGCAACGTTTCTCCTCGAGCGCGAACCCATCTGACACGCGCACCCCGCCGCTCCTGCGTCATGAGGATTTGCCCCATCGTTGGAAACTCGAATTCCCCGGCGACGATATGGTGCCGTGCCCCCTCGAACCGCAACGCGCTGACCACGGCGTTGATGCCCACCGAGGCGCTCGGCATGACCGCGACTTCGTCGGGGTCGGCGCCAATCGAGCGCGCGAACCGGCTGCGCAGTTCCTCGAGCGCTTCAATCCAGCGCTCCCACGGCGACCCGTGCATGTCCCACGAATTCAGGAACCCTTGAACCGCGCTGGCCACCTCAGTCGACAACGCGCCTTGTGAACAACTGTTGACGTAGGTGGATACCCCGCAGAGCGGAAAATGCAAACGGAACTCGTCGGGGGACATCGAAGTTACGGTCATCCTTTGCCTCTGCCGGGTGTGCGCCGCCGCCGAGTACGTCGCGTTTCCGACGCTGTGGAGTCTCCGCTCGGCTCCTCACACGCAAGCTGCGTTGTGGTGGGATTTCACTGGAATCGTATAGGTATAAAGTATATTCTCCTCGTACCGGGATCGAACCCGGTCGCTCCGGATTTCCCGAATGAATCGACTGCGTGTCGGATTTTTGATCGTGGCGGTGACTGGCGTCGGTGCGACCGTCGCCGCGACCGCCGCCCGCGGGCCTGGGCAGGTCCGGGGCCCCGCCGCCGCGCGTCCCCCCGCAGAGCAGACGGCGCCGCTCTCCCTGGCTGCAGCCACCGCGGCCGTGCGCGAGAACTGCACGAGTTGTCACAACGATCGAGGCAGTGCCGGAGGGCTGACGCTGGCCGCCTTTGACGCGTCGAAGGCGACGGCCGAGCCGGTTGTCGCTGAGAAGATGATCCGGAAGCTCCGCGCGGGGATGATGCCGCCGCCCGGGGCGAAGCGCCCCAGCCCCGAGACACTGCAGGGTATCGTGGTCGCGCTCGAGAGCCACCTTGATGAAGCGGCACGCGCCAATCCCAACCCGGGTCCGCGTCCCTTCCAGCGTCTCAACCGCGCGGAGTATGCACGGTCAGTCAAGGATCTGCTTGGTCTCGAAATCGACGTCGCCCGATTCCTGCCGCCAGACACGGTGAGCGGCGGGTTCGACAACGTCGCGGACGTGCAGGCGTCGTCGGCGACCCTCATGGAAGGGTATCTGCGGGCCGCGACCCGGATCAGCCTGCTTGCGGTCGGCGATCGTAACGCCAGTGCCACCGAGGCCAGCTACAGAATTCCCCGTACGATGTCGCAGATGCGGCGGGTCCCCGGCGCGCCGGTGGGGACACGCGGCGGGATTTCAGTGGTGCACGTGTTTCCCGCGGACGGCGAATACAGCTTCCGCATGATGCTGCACTCATCGAGTGGGCGGCTGTACGGCAGCCCCGCGCGAGGCGAGCAGATCGAGGTGTCCATCGACGGGGCGCGCGTGGTGCTGGTGGACGTCAAGCCAAACATGTCAGAGTCCGATCCGAATGGGATGAACGTGCACACGCCGCGGGTGCCGGTGAAGGCAGGGCCCCAGCGCGTGACGGCCGCGTTCATCCAGCGGTTCAACGCGCCGGTCGACGATTTGGTGGCGCCGGTCGAGCACACATTGGCAGACGGCCAGATCGGCCTCGCGGTCGGCGTGACGACGCTTCCGCACATGATCGACTTCAATATCGTCGGCCCGCATCGGGTCACGGGCGTCTCCGAGACGGTGAGCCGTAGAAAAATCTTCACCTGCCGTCCGACCAGCACGGCTGAGGAGACGCCGTGTGCGATCGAAATCGTTCGTACGCTGGTCGAGAAGGCATATCGTGGCGAGGTCGGTGAAGAGACGATTGACGGCCTGATGCAGTTCTATCGGCAGGGCCGCGAAGATGGCGGTTTCGAGACCGGCATTCGCCTGGCGCTGCAGGCGATCCTAGCCAGTCCGCGCTTCCTCTTCCGGTTCGAACGCGCACCGGGTTCAATCACGGCCGGTGAGGCCTATCGTGTAGCCGAGGGCGAACTGGCCACACGGCTGTCTTATTTCCTCTGGGGTACGCTGCCCGACGCCGAGCTGGTCACCGTGGCGAAAGAAGGCAAGCTCAGGGCGCGGCTGGAGCAGCAAGTCACGCGGATGGTTGCCGATCCCCGGGCTGAAGCGCTGGCCTCGCGTTTTGCGGCCCAGTGGCTGCGGCTGCAGGAGCTCGACAAAATCCAGCCGGACCCCCAGCGATATCCGTATTACGACCACTCGCTCGGCCAGGCGATGGCGGAGGAGACACGCCTCTTTTTCGAGCATCTCGTTCGCGCCGATCGCAGCGTCCTCGACCTGCTGACCGCCGACTATTCGTTCGTGAACGAGCGGCTGGCGAGGCACTACGGCATCTCGGGCGTGAGCGGGAGCTCCTTCCGGAAAGTCTCGCTGCCGCCCGAGCGTCGCGGCATCCTCGGCCACGGCAGCATTCTCACGTTGACCTCTGTGGCCGATCGCACGTCGCCGGTGATACGCGGGAAATGGGTAATGGAGGTGCTTCTCGGATCGCCGCCGCCCCCGCCGCCGCCCAACGTGCCGGAGCTCGAACCCGAAACTTCGTCCGGGCCTCAGGGGCGCCTTCTGTCGGTGCGCGAGCGAATGGAAGAGCACAGGGCAAGCCCGGCGTGCAGTTCCTGCCATCGCGTCATCGACCCCCTCGGTCTGGCGTTGGAGCATTTCGATGTCACTGGTCGCTATCGGATCAAAGACAACGGGCAGCCGATCGACGCGTCGGGCGAACTCTACGACGGCAGCGCGATCGATGGGCTTGACGGCCTGCGCGCCGCGCTGCTGAAGCGCCAGGACATGGTCCTGCTGAGCTTCACCGAAAATCTCATGACTTACGCACTGGGCCGTCGCGTCGAAGCGAGCGACATGCCCCTGATTCGCGCGATCGTTCGCGACGCCGCGCGACAGAATTACAGGATCTCCGCCTTCATCATGGCGGTCGTCACGAGTCACGCATATCAGATGCGCATGATCGATCACACCTCCGCCACCTCGGGATCGCGGTAGGCACCGCGGTCCGCGCAAAGGCGGAGATTGAGGAGAGGGCGATGTATATCACTCGGAAGCACGTTTCCCGACGGACGATGTTGCGTGGCATGGGGGTGACGGTCGCTCTCCCGCTGCTCGATGCGATGGTGCCAGCCGGAACGGCCTGGGCGAATACCGCCGCGGCGGCCCCGCCGCGTCTGGCATGCATCGAGATGGTGCACGGCTCGGCCGGCGCCACTGCATTTGGCGCATCGAAGAATCTCTGGTCGCCCGCCGCTGCCGGTCGCTGGTTCGATCTCTCACCGACGTCCATGAGCGGACTGGAGCCGCACCGCGATGCGCTCACCATCATCAGCAATACGGACGTGCGGATGGCCGAAGCGTTCGATCTGCCTGAGATCGGCGGGGACCACTTCCGGTCGAGCGCCGTCTTCCTCACCCAGGCACACCCGAAGCAGACGCAGGGCTCCGATGTTCTGGTGGGCCCCTCGCTCGATCAGATCTACGCTCAGCGGTTCGGGCAGGACACGCCCATCCCGTCGATGCAGTTGTGTATTGAGAACATCGACCAGGCCGGCAGCTGTGCGTATGGCTATGCCTGTGTCTACATGGACACCATCAGCTGGGCCTCCGCCACCGAGCCGCTGCCGATGGTTCGGGACCCACGGGCCGTGTTCGACCAACTGTTCGGCATGGGTGCGACCGCGGAAGAACGCGCGGCGCATCGACGCGCGGACCGCAGTATTCTCGACTGGATTGCGGACGAGTTCGCACGTCTGCGACCCCAGTTGATCCCGTCGGATCGGGCCCGGCTGGCCGATTACCTGGCTGATGTTCGCGAGATCGAGCGGCGCATTCAGAAGATCGAGACGCGCAACAGGAGCGGTGAGATGCGCGAGCTCCCCGACGCCCCCGCAGGCGTTCCAGACGATTTCGAAGAGCACGTCAAGTTGATGTTCGACCTTCAGGTGCTGGCGTTCGCCTCCGAAATTACCCGTGTGTTTGCGTTCAAGACCGGGCGCGACGCCTCGGCGCGCGTCTACCCGAAGAGTGGTGTCACGACCGGGTTCCACCCCGCCTCACATCACCAGGCGCGCGAAGATCGAATTCTGCAGTTTGCCGCGATTAACAAGTACCAGGTGGATCAGGTTCCGTATTTTCTGGAGAAGCTGAAGAACACGCCTGATGGCGATGGGACGCTGCTGGACCACAGCCTGATTGTTTATGGCTCGCCGATGGGCGATGGCAACGTACACAATCACAAGCGTTGTCCGCTCTTCGTGGCTGGGCACGCCAACGGCAAGCTGCGGGGCAACCTGCACATCAGCGCGCCGGACGGCACGCCGATGGCCAACGCCATGCTCAGCCTGCTCCATCTGGCCGGTCTCGACGATATGTCGAGCTTCGGCGACAGCACAGGTACGCTCGCGCTCAACAGCGCGCCTGAGACGACCATCGCATGACGGACGGGGCAGGCCGGGCCGCGCCTGGAGGAGGCCGCATGGCTCAGAGAACGTCGCTGATGGTCGTGTGCCTCGGCCTCGCCGCCGCCTGGGCATTTGCGGCCGGCGTCCAGGCCCGCGCCGCCGACACGCCTGTCGCCGACGCGGCGCGCGCGGGCGATCGCGAGGCGGTGCGCACGCTGTTACAGCAGGGGGGCGACGTCGATGCGGCGCACGGCGACGGCATGACGCCGCTGCATTGGGCGGCAATGCGCGGCGATGAGGAGATCGCTCGCATGCTCGTCCACGCTGGCGCCAACTTGAAGGCTGTGACGCGGCTGGGGCGGTATACGCCGCTCGCGCTTGCCGCCGAACAGGGCCACAGCGGCGTCGTCGCACAACTGGTACGGGCGGGCGCAGATGTCAATGCCGCCGACAGCATGGGCACCACGGTGCTGATGCTCATGGCCGCATCAGGCGATGCCGATCCTGTGCGGCTGCTCATCGCGCACGGGGCCGACGTCCACGCCCGGGAGCAGGCGATGAAGCAGACGGCTCTCATGTTCGCGGCGGCGTACAACCGCGCGGAAGCGATTGCGGCGCTCGTTGGGCACGGCGCGGACGTGAAGACGACCAGCAGGGTGGTCGACCTCGCCGCCCTCAGCAACCCTGCCGCGGGCCGTGGTCGCTCGCAAGGGGTGCAAGGCGGTGCGGCGGCGGCGCCACAGGTTGCAGGACTCAATCGTCCGTTTCTCTACAACGAGCTGGTCGGCACACAGGGCGGGCTGACACCGCTCCTGTTTGCGGTTCGACAAGGCCATGTCGAAGCGACGGAAGCGCTGCTGCGGGCCGGCGCGGACGTCAACCACGTGGGCGCCGGCGACAAGACCAGCCCGCTGCTGATGGCAATCATCAACGGGCATTTCGATCTCGCGCAGCTCTTCATTGACGACGGTGCGGACGTGTCGCTGGCAAGCGAGGGAGGCGTCACGCCGCTCTACGCGGTGCTCAACGTTCAGTGGGCGCCGAACTCGATGTATCCGCAGCCGCAGGCCCATCGTCAGCAGCGACTGTCGTATCTCGACTTGATGAGGCTGCTGCTCGACAACGGCGCCGACGTGAACGCCCGACTGAAGAAAAAGGTGTGGTACAGCAGCTTCAACACCGATCTCTCCGGCGTTGACGAAATCGGCGCAACGCCGTTTTGGCGCGCCGCTTACGCCAGCGACGTCGAGGCCATGCGTTTGCTCGTCGCCTATGGCGCCGATCGGAGCATTCCGACCATTCGCCCCGCCGCTCGGACGCGGTCCGGGGACAGTGATCGCGATCCTGGCCCCGATGTCTCCGGCCGGCCGCCGGTGCCGGTTGGCGGCCCTGGCGTGCCGCCGCTTCTTGCCGCCGCGGGCGTCGGCTACGGTGAGGGCTTTGCCGCGAACTCGCATCGCTACGCTCCTTCTGGCTTTCTGGCCGCCATCACGTATCTCGTCGACGAACTGGGCGCCGATGTGAACGCGGTCGATCACGAAGGGAACACTGCCATTCACCACGCGGCCGCCCGCGGCGACACCGAGAGCATTCTGTATTTGGTGGCAAAAGGGGCCGACGTGACGAAGGTGAACCGTGAGGGCCGGACGACGGCGGACATGGCCAATGGTCCCGTGCAGCGCGTGCAGCCGTTTCCCGAGACACTGGCCGTCCTCATGAAGCTCGGCGCGAGGAACAACAACACGTGCGTGTCATGTTGAGGCAGTGAGCCGCGGCCACGCGCGGCTCCGCTCTTGACAACGGCTACCACGGATCGGTAGCATCCGAAAACGATTTAAGTCTAAAGTATTCGTGTCTCAAGGATTTCGGCGCCACGCGTCGGCCGCATTCGTCGAATCAGTCGTGGCGTCGGTCGCGCAGGTGCCCCCGGTGTCCGGCACGAGCACGCGATGCGATTGCGGGTCATTACACACGGAGGTCAGAATGTCAGCTCTCAAGCGGCACGATGCCACGTTGCGCTCTCACCGACGGTTTCGGCTGGTGAGCGTTCTACTTCTCGTGATGGCGATACCCATCGCGAATGCTGCCGCCCAGGTCAGCACCTTCGATTTGAGCGGAACCGTCAGGGATGCCCAGGGCGGCGTGCTTCCGGGCGTGACGGTGAGCGTCAGAAACGAGGAGACCGGCGTTTCACGCGTCGTGGTGTCCGACGAAGCGGGCTCCTACTACTTCGCGGCGCTGCCGCCGCAGGGGAGCTGGGCGCTCAGCTTCGATCTCGCCGGCTTTTCGCCGCAGCGACGGACCGGCCTCAAATTCGCGGCGAACACGAAGCCGGTAATCAACGCGACTCTCACCGTCGGCGCTTTGGAAGAAACCGTGACCGTTGTCGGCGATCGGGTGCTGCTCGATACCGGCCAGGCGATGCTGGCGCTGCGCGTCTCGGAGGAGCAGATTCAAGAACTGCCATTGATCGGGCGCGATTTTCTGGATCTCGCGCTGATGGGATCCGGCGTCACCGAAGTGGCGACGGGCGCGGTTGCCGGCGCGCAGAGTCAGACAATCAGTGGCACGTACTCTCGCTACACGTCGTATCAGCTTGACGGCTTCAACAACACACGGGACCAACACGGCGTGCAGAAGGCCGACGTGTCGCTCGACGCGATCTCGGAATTCAGCGTCCTCACGAATCAGTTTTCGGCCGAGTACGGCCAGTCCATGTCCGGCATTGTCTCGGTCATCACGAAAAGCGGCACCAACGACTTGAAGGGAAGCGCATTTCTGTATGTTCGACCGGGTGACTGGGATGCCAACGATCGACTGACGGGCCGCACGGCGCCTTACAACCGGCAGGACACGGGATTCACGTTCGGCGGGCCGCTCAAGCGCGATCGGACGCATTTCTTCACGAGCTTCGAGTATCGCAACGAGGATGAGCAGGCGGTCGTCACGGCGACACTGGACGGCGGGCGTTATCAGGGAACTTTCCCGGTAGGATCCGAACGCCTGCGCTTCATGTCGAAACTGAATCACCGTTTCAATGATCGGAATTTGTTCGATGTCTCCTTCATCGTCGGTGACGAGACAGGCCGGTCCGGCATCGGCGGATTCACCGTCGCGGACAATCCGGCGGTGGCGATCAACGACGACCTCACGGTCCAGGGTACTTACACGCGCCTGATGTCCGATCGAGCCGTTAACGAGGTGAAGATTTCATACTCGACGGAAGAGTACAGTTCGATCCGCCAGGCAACGACCCTAACTGACACCGGCGTAGGTTTGAACTATCCCGGGCAAGGGAACCTTCCAGGCTACTCGGCACAGACCGCACCGGACAGCATGCTGCAGTTGGCGAACAAGCTGACGTGGAATGCCAACCGGCATGTCATGAAGGTGGGTGTGAGCGCCCATAGCGCTACGCCAGGAGGTCTGATTCACAGCAACATCGACGGAACGTACGGGTTCTCGCCGGGCGCACCCTTTCCCTACGATCCCAACACCCCCGGGTCCTGGCCAGTGAGCTTCAGTCAGGGGTTCTTTGGCCCCGGCGGTGGTGGTGAGCTGCAGTTGGACGAATGGCACGTCGCCCTCTTTGCCCAGGACGACTGGAAACCCCGGTCCGATCTGACACTGAACCTCGGGGTCCGGTATCAGTACGAGTCATCAGTGCCCGACTACAACAACATCGCGCCCCGCATTGGCCTGGCGTGGGATCCTGCCGGCGACGGTCGCATGGTGGTTCGAGGCGGGTTCGGCATTTTCCACAGCGCCGTCTTCAGTACCATCGATGCGTTCGAGGCCTTCAGCAACGTGAATGGATTTCGGTCGGTGACCTTCGTGCCGGGAGACGCGTTATTTCCGCAGTTTCCAAACAAGCTCCCCGGCCCGACGCTTCCGGCCGGTGTGACGCCCCCGCCCGGCCCGGCCTACCTCGAGGCTGCCGAGTACGCCCCCAGTGTTCGAAAGCATCCGGAGTCGCACAATTACACGATCGGTTTCGAGCGCGAACTATGGCGCAATTTCTCTGCGTCGGTCGACTTCAGCTACAACAGAGGCCGGAATGTGATCGTGCCGACGGACCTGAACGCGCCGCCGTTTTTCGACTACACGACCGGCGCCCGGCGGTCCGCGCAGGTGGGCGATGCGCTCCGGCCCCTGGGTGTCCCTGGCCGACCGATTCCTCCTGGAGCCTTCGACGTGCTCCCTAATGGGTACCCGTTTGGCGGCTTTCGACAGCTCTGGCTCCTGGAATCGAGCGGGTGGTCAGATTATCGGGCGCTTCGGTTCGAGCTCGATCGGCGGTTTGTCGGAGGGTTCAGCGTGCAGGCGCAATACACGTGGTCACGCCTGAGGAACGTTGGCGATGATTTCCGCTTTGGCAACTCGCTACCGCTGAACCCGGATGACCGTGAGATGGAGGAGGGACGGGGGGCCACGGACATTCCGCATCAGTTCTCCCTGAACGGTATCGTTCGCCTGCCATGGGACCTCCAGCTTTCGGGAATCGTTCGGGCGCGTTCCGGCGCCGTGGTCGATCCGCGCATCGGCCAGGACATCAACGGCGATCGCAATACGCGCGAGCGACCGGTGATTGACGGCCGGATCGCGGAGCGGAATAGCTTCCGGCGGCCCGGAACCGTTGTGGCGGACATGAGTTTTGTCAAGCGTGTACGCCTTGGCGGCACCACGCTCGAAGGGCGTTTCGAAGTGTTCAATCTGACCAACCGTCTCAATGTCTCCGGCGTGAACGGTGTGTGGGGTCTCGGGTCGTCACCTCTCCCGAGCTTCATGCAGATCACAAGCACGGCGCCACCGCGTCGGTTCCAGGTTGCGGGCCGCGTCACGTTCTGAGGCACGATGCTGTTATCCGAGAGGGCGCGCGGGGGACGTCGGGACTTCCTGCGGAAGACGGCGCTGGCCGCGGCGGGGCTGGCACTCGGGCCACGCCTCGTCGGCGCGCGCGCCCGCGCCGGGGCGCTCACGCTTGCCGCGGGCGGCGACGCCATCGTCACGCGTCCGCTGCGCGGCCTCACGCACCCTGCGATCCTCTCGCTCATCGAGCAGTTTCGCGGTGCGGACGTTGGCTTCTTTAACTGCGAGATGACCTTCCACGATGTCGAAGGCTATCCGGCGGCCACGGGCGCCTGCGGTGATCTCAACCTGATAGCGGATCCGCGTATCGTCGCGGATCTGCGTTGGGCCGGGTTCAATCTCACCAGCCTGGCCAACAACCATACCCTCGACTACGGGCATGGCGGGTTGCAGGCCACACTGCGGCACTTGAAGAAGAACGACATCGTGGCGGCAGGTGCTGGCGATAACCTGGCGCAGGCACGGGCGCCGCGATATCTCGACACCCGGAACGGCCGCGTGGCTCTCATCGGGTGTGCTTCCACGTTTCGCGTGGGCAGCGAGGCGAGTGCCGGGCACGACGAGATCCCGGGGCGACCCGGTCTGAGTCCCTTGCGCGTGCGACGCGTCTACGAGCTTCCCGCCAGTCGCCTCGCGGCGCTGCGCGAGACGCAGCGGCTGCTGCAAGGAGGCGACACGACGACTTCCGCCGGAGACGTGCGGTTTCTGGGCAACACCTTTCGCGAAGGGCCTGCGCCGAGAGTGCTCATGGAAGCCGATGCGGGCGATCAACGCGCCATCGTGGAACAGGTGGCTCGCGCGCGTGCGGAGGCCGATCTCGTGCTGGTGACCATCCACGCGCACGAATCCGGGAGCACTCGCGAGGAGCCGGCGAGCTTTCTACAGCCATTTGCCCGCGCGTGCATCGACGCAGGGGCACATTCCTTCCTGGGGCACGGACCGCACGTCATCCGCCCGCTCGAGATGTATCGTGGCATGCCGATCTTCTACAGCCTCGGGAATCTGTACTTTCAGGCCGAGACTATCTCGCAGATTCCTCAGGAAATCTACGACAACTGTGGCATCACCTCGCTGTCGCCCTCGGCGTTCTTCGAAGACGTGATGCCGCGAAACTTCGATGCGCCAGGAACGCGAGCCGACGAAATCTGGGAAGCCATTGTTCCGCACATGCGCTTCAGCGGCGGCCGTCTCGAGACGTTGGCTCTTCACCCCGTCCATCTGTTCCGAGACCTTCCGCCCACGCAGCGCGGAACGCCAGGACTTGCCTCTGGTGAGATCGCCGAGCGTATCCTCGCCCGCCAACAAAAGCTTTCGGCCCCCTGGGGCACGACCATAACGATTCGGAACGGGATTGCGGAAGTACGCTTGTCGTGAGAACGGTATCGTTGAGGTTGTAAGAGGGCAGCGGTGGCCAGACCGGCCCCTCCACCGACACGCGGACTCCAATTTGCCTCCCGATTGCTGCCGCTTTGGTGATCGGTCTGCGTCTCGTGGGGAAACGCGATGGCTTGCGCATGCGGCCATCACGGCGATCTGGCGCGATTATCGAAGAACTGTCCTGGTGAACTTATGAAACAGTCCGAAGCCTGGGGCGACGCCTCCATCACTGGCAGCGCGGTTGCGCCCACGCCTGAACCACAGACTCGGATGCCGGCGCGAATGACGGCCATCTCTCCGGCCGAGCTTGGGGAGTCGCCCGGCTGGACGCACGGCTGGCTCGCGCCTGCCGGTGCCCGGTTGTTGTTCGTCGCCGGCCAGACCGCCTCCAATGCGCAGGGCCGCTTTACCAGCGCCCGTTTCGTCGACCAGTTTGACGCCGCTCTCGCAAAGGTCCTCCTGGTGGTGGCAGCCGCCGGCGGGATGCCCGAGCACATCGTCCGGATGACCGTGTACGTCACCGACGTCGACGCGTATCTCGCCAGTCGCAAGGAGATTGGTCAGGCGTGGCGACGACAGATGGCGCGCCATTATCCAGCGATGGCCTTGGTCGAGGTGACCCGTCTCGTCGAACGTGACGCCGTCGTGGAGCTGGAAGTGACGGCCGCAGTGCCGCCACCCCCGGAGGACGCGCGCGGGTGATCGAGTCGTCGTCGTTTCGCACCACGCTCGATGCCGATACCGGCATCATCGCTCGCACGTTGAACCGTCCGGAACGCCTGAACGCACTGACCTTCGAGGTCTATGGCGAGCTGTGCACCATGTTCAAGCGGGCTCGAGACGAAGCCGGGGCACGCGACGGGGTTGTTGATGACCGGTGATTTCATCACCGCGGAAGATGCTCACCGAATCGGGCTGTACAACCATGTGGTGCCGGAAGACGAGTGGATGCCCGCGGCCCACGCTGTTGCACTGCGATTGGCGCGCGGCCCCTCATTCGCGATCGAGATCACGAAAGATGCGTTGAACCGCGAGGCCCATATGGACCTGGCGACCGCCATCGAAGCTGAGGCCCAGATCCAGGCGGCCCTCAGGCGTCACCCGGATTTCAAGGAAGCGTTCGCGGCCTTCCGAGAGAAGCGGCCGGCGAGGTTTCTGTGACGACGCCCGCGGCCTCCATCGTGACCAGCTTGGCGGCGGCCGTGTCCGCCTTCCTCGATGAGACCCACCACGGAGTTGCCTCACGCGTTGCCGACTACGTCGCGCGCGAAATCGCGCCCGCTCCTGAGGCCGCCGACGACGCGGCCGCCCGACACGAGGCGCGGGCCTGGCTGGCACGCTTGGGCGCCGCCGGCCTATTCGAAAGCGTCGGGACGGGGGATCTGCGCACCCTGTGTCTGGTGCGCGAGGCCGTGGCCGGTGCGAGCCCCCTTGCTGATGCCGTCGTGGCGCTGCAGGCACTCGGAGGCACCGCGTTCGTGCTTGCCGGGACCGATGAGCAGCGTGCGCGGTGGCTGACCCTCATCGCCGACGGACGGGCGATGGCGGCCTTTGCGATGTCAGAGCCGCAGGCGGGATCCGATGTCGCCGCGATGGAGACGCAGGCGGTTCGGGATGGCGGCGAGTGGGTGCTCACCGGCGAGAAACACCTGATCTCGAACGCCGGGCTTGCCGACGTGTATGTTGTCTTCGCGGTCACCACTCCCGGGGCCGGCAGCCGGGGCATCACGGCCTTCGTCGTGCCGGCAGGCACGCCAGGCTTGACGTTCGAACCACAAATCATGGCGGCTCCGCATCCGCTCGGCAAGATTTACCTCGACGATTGCCGTGTGCCGGCCGAGGCCGTGCTGGGGGAAGTCGATCGCGGGTTCAAGCTTGGCATGATGACGCTCGATCGCATCAGACCCAGCGTGGGGGCGGCCGCGTGCGGCATGGCGGCCCGTGCGCTGCACGAAGCCGTCGTTCACACGCGATCGCGACGGCAGTTCGGCCAGCCGCTGTCCGACTTCCAGCTGGTGCGCGAAAAGCTCGGACGCATGGCCACCGAACTCGACGCGGCACGCCTGCTCGTGTACCGCGCGGCGTGGATGAGGGATCGGGGCGCAGAGCGACTCACGGTGCCTGCGGCGATGGCCAAGAGCTTTGCCACGGAGGCAGCGCAGCGCATCGTGGACGATGCAGTGCAACTGGTGGGTGGCCGTGGAGTGCTGGCCGGGCATCCGGTGGAGAGGCTGTACCGAGCCGTCCGCGCGCTCCGCATCTAC
The DNA here is from genome assembly GCA_035512515.1 of Vicinamibacterales bacterium. Classification (GTDB taxonomy): domain Bacteria; phylum Acidobacteriota; class Vicinamibacteria; order Vicinamibacterales; family UBA2999; genus JACCSI01. The sequence goes on along the minus strand of DATKDY010000367.1, from coordinate 4,359 downwards.
GAAGGTGCGACCGACATCCAGCACCTGATTATTGCGGCGGATCTCGTTGGCGGAGCGCGCGCATGACGCGCCCGTTGCGGATCGATTGCCTCGGCGGCGGGCCGGGGGGCCTGTACTTCGCACTGCTGATGAAGAAGGCCGACCCACGGCATCAGGTGCGGGTGTTGGAGCGGAACAGGCCTGACGACACGTTCGGATTCGGTGTCGTGTTTTCGGATCAGACCATGGCGGACCTGGCCGAAGCCGACGAGGACGTGTTCGGCGCGATCAGCGATCACCTGGTTCATTGGGATGACATCGCCATTCATTACGAGGGCGAGGTCGTCACCTCCACCGGCCATGGGTTCAGCGGCATGGGCCGGCACACGCTTTTGGGAGTGTTACAGCAGCAGGCGAGCGACGCGGGGGTGGAGCTCTTCTTCGAGTGCGAGGTCACCGATCTGTCAGCTTCGGCCGAAGCGGATCTCGTCGTCGCATCGGACGGCGTAAATAGTACGGTCCGGCGTTTGCTCGAAGGAGGCGTGCAGACGACGATCGATCTGCGGCCGAATCGATTCGTCTGGCTTGGCACGGCCAAGCCTTTTCCCGCCTTTACGTTCCATTTCCGGCGCAACTGCCATGGCCTCTGGCGCGTGCACGCCTATCAGTACGGTGCCGGATCCTCCACTTTCATCGTCGAGTGCCGTGAGGAGACCTGGCGCGCCGCCGGCCTGGAGCCTGCGACAGAGGACGTGACGGTGCGCTACCTCGAGGAGCTGTTTGCCGAAGAACTAGAGGGCTATCCGCTCATCGTCAACAGAAGCGTGTGGCGCCAGTTTCCGACCGTTCGCGTGGAGCCCTGGTCGGCCGGCAACGTCGTGTTGATTGGTGACGCGGCGCATACCGCCCACTTCTCAGTGGGATCGGGGACGCGCCTCGCAATGGAAGATGCCGTCGCATTGCGGCAGGCGATCGTTGAGCAGCTCGCTCAAGGCGGCGACTCGAATGGCCTGCGGGGCGCGCTCGAAGCGTATGAAGCCGTCCGACGGCCGAAAGTGGAGAGCTTGCAGCGAGCGGCCCAGGCATCGCTCCAGTGGTTCGAGGACACCGAACGTTACGTGCAACTTCCGTCCAAGCAATTTGCCTTTGCGCTGCTGACACGCTCGCTGCGCATCACGCATGAGGATCTTCGCCGCCGGGATCCCACCTTCGTGACGCGGTTGGACGCGTTTGTCCAGTGCGTATCGACGTCACAGGTGACGGGCGGACAGGCCACCACATCCGACACCACCCAGGGGCACGCTGAACGCGCTCAACCCACAGCTCGGGGCGCCGCCCCGCCGCCCCCGATGTTCACTCCGTTCCGGTTACGCGATCTGGTCATCCCGAATCGCATCGTCCTGTCGCCGATGTGCCAATACGTTGCCGACGACGGGCAGATCGGTGACTGGCATCTCGTGCATCTCGGAAGCCGGGCCATGGGCGGCGCGGGGTTGGTGATGGCAGAAATGACGGCCGTGGCGCGCGACGCCCGCATCTCTGTCGGCTGCGCCGGGTTGTACAACTGCGAGCACGCGCGGTCCTGGAAACGGGTCGTGGACTTCATCCACCGCGAGACACCCGCCAAGGTGGGCATCCAGCTCGGGCACGCGGGCCGTAAGGGCGCGACGCGAAAGCTTTGGGAGGGCGATAGCGAGCCACTCGAGCCGTCGCTGCAGTGGTCGGTGCTGTCTGCGTCGCCGATCCCGTATTTTCCGGACCGCAGCCCGACGCCGCGCGAGATGACGCGCGTTGACATGGACATTGTCGTTCGTGATTACGTCACCGCGGTGCACCACGCGATTGAGGCCGGGTTCGACCTTCTCGAGATTCACATGGCGCATGGCTATCTTCTCGCATCGTTTGTCTCGCCCCTGACCAACACGCGCGATGACGAATATGGAGGGACCTTCGAAGGACGGATGCGGTTTCCGCTCGAAGTGTTCGCCGCGTGCCGAGATGCGTGGCCTGCCGAGCGGCCGATGAGCGTCCGCATCAGCGCGGTGGATTGGGCACCTGGCGGTATGGAACCCGCCGACGCGGTCGAAGTCGCCCGAATGCTTCACGCCATAGGATGCGATGTCGTCGACGTGTCGGCCGGACAGACGGTGCCAGACCAGCGCCCCGTGTACGGGCGTCTTTTCCAGACGCCGTTCGCCGATCGGATCCGGCACGACGTGGGCATTCATACCATGGCTGTGGGCAACATCTCGTCTTACATGGACGTGAACACCATCATCGCCGCTGGTCGCGCCGATCTATGCCTGCTCGCGCGCGCACACTTGTTCGACCCGTATTGGGCGCGGCACGCCGCGTATATGCAGAACTACCCGATGCCGTGGCCGGATCCTTACAAATCAGTCGAACGGTACCAGCCGAGATTCGAATTCCATTTCGGCGGAGAAAAGTAAGTTCACATCACATGCTCAACCTGGCCTCGACCCCGGAGCAGGTACTCCTCCAACAATCGGTCGGTCAGTGGGTGGAGCGCGAAGTTGCTTCATGCGTAAGAGTTGGTCGGTCGGCTCGCGCGCCTTGTGTCATTTCGCGCGGCGGTCCGCTGTGCGCGCATTCCCAGCGGGCAGCATCAGCGGCTCCTTCAGCCTCACGATCTGCTTTGCGCCATTCCCATCGATGACCGCGACGCTCGCGAGACCAGCCGGACCCTCCTCGACCACGCTCTCTCTCGGATGACGGATCAGGTGAGTGACTCGATCGAGAGCCACATCGAGCAGATCATCCTTCGAGTCGTATGTGATCCCGAACATCGGGATCCGCTCGACAACAATCAGCAAGGTTTGCTGTTGCTCGGGAACTTGTTTGAGGGCCAATGACGCGAAACGGAACCCGTTAAGGCTTCACTCCGCCCATCGATTCACTCGACACGCTGCAAAAGGAACCAGGTTCCGCTTGTTGCGGGCCCACGGCGAAGGTAGGTTCGATTGTGAAATGCGGAGAGTCGGCTTCACATTCAGCCTGCTCGTTCTTCCTGCTCTGTGCGGCTGCGCGCCAGTCATGGTTGGTGGAGGCGCGGGATTTGACGCCGGCACACTGGGTGTGAGCGGCCTCGAGACTGGCATCGGAGGACATCTGGAGGTGATCGGATACGGGCGCGATCGCGGTTTTGGTCCTTTGTTTTGGACCAGCAGCCCGTGGCTAAAGGAACGTTTTTCATACCGCGACAGGTAACAGCTCGAAACGGTGACTCGGTATCAATGACGACTGTCTATCGCCGGACGGTGTCTCTCGGCTGTGCCACAGGGCAGCTGCGAGCGTTGCCCCGACAACCGCATCGCCGTCCGCGCGAGCATCTGCGATTCCAGGTTGAAGCCGGAGAGATAGACCTGCTTGTCGACCAGCTTGTTTCCCGGGATTGGCGATGAGGTATCGGTAGGAACTGGCGAGTTCGGGCGAGGATCGTAGAAGTAACAAACTTCGCTGAACCTACTCGCGTCGCACCGGTCGCCCAGGCTGCGGCACCGAATAGAGTTCGCGATCATCGTGGTTCAGGTAAAGGGGTTCAGGACGGCGACGCCGGTCGGCTCGTAGTGGGGCACGTTGCGGGTGACGACGGTGAGGCCGTAGATCAGCGCCGTCGCTGCGATCTGTTTGTCCAGCGGATTCTCCGCATGTGGGACCCGCAGCCTCCCCCACATCTGCGCGATCTCCTCATCGAATGGGAGGATCGCGTCTGCGTAATCAGTCTCCGCCTATGAGCGCTGCGTCGTGCGTTTGAGGGACGAGATTCGCGCTTGCCGCAATCGGCACGAGCGGGCGGACGGCGAAGAGCGGTGTGGACAGCGGCTGTCGATAGGCCTGTGGCGCTCCGGCCACCAGCGACAACTCGACGCTATCCCAGTCGGCGGCGCTGAGGTTGGCGACCACCGCCCAGCCTTGCAGCAGCGGCCGGCCGTCTCCGCCTGACGGAAACACGAGACGATACGTCGTCTTCCACACCGCGGCCTCGCCGACGTAGCTGACGAGCACCTGCCGTTGGCCGTTGCCGACGGTGGACAGCACGACGCGCCGCGGGCTCCGGTCGCCGTGTGAGGAGGCGATGTCGAGGTATCGGCCGAGGTCCTGGCGCAGGTCGGCATCGACCACGCGCACGCGTGTGGCGCTGTCGAGATCAATCGTGACGATCTCGCCGGCGTCCGTGACGACGGTAATTTCGTCTTGCTCGACGACGTGTTGCTCCGTCTGGCGGACGCGGCGTTCGACGTTCAACAGGCGGCCCGTGACCACCGCGCCAGCCCGGCGCAGCTCAACTCGGGAGCCGCGGAGCGCGTCGAGCACCTGCCGCGTGCTGGCGTTCTGCGCGAGCGGCACGCGCAAGGCCTG
>DATKDY010000366.1:0-3160 GCA_035512515.1 Vicinamibacterales bacterium | reverse complement strand
GCGGATCTCGTGGGCGAGCCCGGCCGCAACCTCGCCCAGCACCGACAGCCGTTCCGCCCGCCGCAGGTGCTCCTGCGACTCCCGCAAGTTGCCGAGCGCCGTCTCCAACGATTCAGCGGCACGCCGATAGCGCAAGGTCAGACGTTGCTGCCGCTCAGCCAGCGATCCCACCAGCAGCCCAGCGACGTAAAACATCGCCACTTCCACGTACTGGCTTCGTGCGTACGCGGGGTTGCCAGCCCACACCGTGTAGATGTGCGGAATGTATGCAAGGGACGTCACAAGCGCCGCCAGCACCCCGCCACGCACGCCGTACCAGTACGCCGCGATGATGATCGGCGCGTAGTAGAGCCGCTGATAGACGCCGTGCCAGATCGCATACCGGGGGTCGGTGACGTAATGCAGGGCTGAAATGGTGACAATGCCCACTCCCAGGACGAGCAATTGAAACGTCCTCGCCGTCGGCCGCGCCTCACCGGCGTTGTGCATCGAACGGATCGTACCACCTTGGGGCCGCCTGTCCCGTGTTGTCTGTTTTCAACCAGTGACCGCGGCCGCCAGTGTCTGAGAACCATCACGTTCGATCGCGCAGGGACTGAATCTGCTGGAAACTCTGGGGTTCTGACGTCGGGCACCACGGTATTGCCCTTGCCCTGACAAGGTCGCGTGAAGAGGCCCACGATCGAAACCGCCCGTGAGCAGCGAGTGGCCGTACTGCCGCTCGAGGCGGCTGACGGAACGACCCTACTCCGGGTGCCGAACGCCGGCGTCAGCATCGAGGCGCTCGAGCGCGCGCTGATCGTGTTCGCGCTGGTTCAGACGGCTGGCAACCGCACGCACGCGGCCCGGCTCCTGGGCCTGACGCGCAGCGCGCTGCTCTACCGGATGCGCAAACACGGCCTTGTTCACCCCGAGCCACCGCCAGGTGAACCGACATCAGAGGAGACCCTGTGACCACTCCGTTGTCCAAGCTGCCGCTCATGCTGGCGTTGCTCATTGCGTGCGTGCTGTCCGCCAAGGCTGCGGCCGCCGAGCAGGGTGGCGGGGCCGCCGAGCAGGGGGGCGCGGCCACCTACTACGCGCCCGACCCCGTGCTCCAGCAGTTCATCGAGAGCGCGCTCGAGGCGAATCCCGCCATTCAGGAGATGCTGGCGCGGTCGCGCGCGGCCGAACTGCGTGTGCCGCAAGTGACGTCGTTGCCGGATCCCATGCTGAATGTCGGTCAGGCCATTCAGCGTCCTGAGACGCGCGTCGGATCGCAATTGAACACGTTGAGCATCAGCCAGGTGTTTCCCTGGTTCGGCAAGCTCGACCTGCGCGGCCAGATGGCCACCCAGGAGGCGATCGCTTCGAGTCAGCTGTATGTCGGCCGGCAACGCGACGTCATCGTGGCGGTGAAGCGAGCGTTCTACGACCTGGCCTACGTCCACACCGCAATGGCGATCTCGCAGGAGGAGCGCGCCCTGCTCGATCATTACGAACAGCTTTCCCAATCCCGCTACTCCACCGGACAGGGGCTGCAACAGGCGGTCATCAAGATCCAGGCGGAGATCACCAAGGTGGTCAGCCGCCTGGATACCTTGAACCAGCAACGCGTCACGCTGGCCACTCGCCTGAACACATTCATGAATCGCCCCCCGGACACGCCTCTACCGCCCGTGGTGCGACCGACGCTGCCCGACGTGGATCTCGATCTTGACGGGCTCTATCGCCTCGGCGACGAGCACCGCCAGGAACTGCTCGCCTCGCGCGCGCTCACCGAGCGCAGCGAGCGCGGTATCGACCTGGCGAAGAAGGACTATTGGCCCGACGTCGCCATCGGCGCCTCCTACACAAACATCCTTGGACGCGACGTCCTTCCGCCTCCACCAGACAACGGGAAGAACGCCCTGACGGTTTCGGTGGGCGTCAGCATTCCGCTGTGGCGCGAGAAGTACCGGGCCGGCGTCCAGCGCGCGACCGAGGAGACCCTTGCTCAGCGGCGCAATTACGAGGCCGTGCAGAACGAGGTGGAGTTCGCCGTCCGCGACCAGGTGGCACGGCTGGAAACGCTCCGCGGGCAGGTGCGGTTGTTCAATGACGTGCTGATCCCGCAGGCCGAGGAAGCGTTGCGCTCCACCGAATCCGCCTATCAGACCGGCCAGGTCGGTGTGTTGGACCTCCTGGATGGCGAGCGCGTGCTGCTGCAGGTGCGGCTCGGTAACGCCCGCCAGGAAGCGGATTTCCTGGTCGCGCTCGCGGAACTGGAGCGCGCGGTGGGCACGAAATTTCCGGGATAGCGAGGAGCGCCATGAAACGCACCATCCTGTTCGGCCTTGTGACCTTCCTCCTCGGGATCGGATTCGCCGTGCTCGTGCTTGCGAATCCGTACGGGTGGGCATCGATCGACCGCATGCGGACGCGCGCGGCTGACCCGGCGGCCGGCGCCGCCGCGACATCGGGCCAAACCGACGGTCAACCCACGGAGCGGAAGATCAAGTACTGGCGGGCACCGATGGATCCGACCTACATCCGGGACAAACCCGGCAAGTCGCCGATGGGCATGGATCTCGTGCCGGTGTACGAGGACGAGGAAGAGGGACCGGCGCCGGGCACGGTGCGCATCGATCCGGCATTCGTGCAGAACATCGGCGTGCAGTCAGAGCCGGTGCGGCGCACGGACATCCCGTTCACCGTCCGCACGGTCGGCACGCTCGCGTACGACGACGGGCAGGCCGTGTGGGTCAACACCAAGTTCGACGGCTGGATCGAGCGGGTGTATGTCAACTACGTCGGCGAGGCGGTGCGGAAGGGACAGAAGCTGTTCGAGATCTACAGTCCCCAGCTCGTCACGACGCAGAACGAGTACCTGCAGGCCGTCGATTATGCGAAGCGCATGGCCGCTGCAGACTATCCGGAGGCGGCCAAGCGCGCCAGCTCGCTCGTCGAGTCCAGCCGCCAGCGGCTCACGTACTGGGACATCAGCGACGCGCAGATCGACGAGCTGCAGCGCTCGCGCACCATCCGCCGCACGCTCACCGCCGTCTCGCCGGCCGACGGTCTGGTCGTCGAGAAGATGAGTCAGGCGCTCGAAGGCATGTCCGTCAAGGCGGGCATGAACCTCTACAAGATCGTCGACCTCTCGAAGATCTGGGCCGAGGCGGAGATCTACGAGCACCAG
>DATKDY010000365.1:0-5705 GCA_035512515.1 Vicinamibacterales bacterium | reverse complement strand
TGTGTCCTGCGACGATGTTCGCGGTCGCCGGTTGCGGTGGCGACGACGCCACTTCGGTCACTACGAGTTTGAGCTCGCGTGCCGGCCTGAAGGATGGAGCGTTGAGTCGTCTCGTTCTATGTTTTGAGAACCGACAACGGGCCGCGGGTACGAGACGGGTACATCAGGGCGAGCACGCGCGGGCACGCGCGGGCACGGCTGACACATCGCGAAGGCCCGATTTGCAGCACGATCAATACGATGATGAGAATCCAAGCCCACACCGGCATCGACTCTTCCTCCTATCTTCCGCCCGTAGGTTGCGCGCGCTGCCGCGCATCTTGACGCGAATATACGCCTCGTTACACGAAACGCGTACCGTAGACACGGTGAGCATCCCGCGACACCAATGAGGGTGAAGCCACGATCATGCGAAACGTCCTCGTAATCAGCTCTTCGGAGTGGCCTGTCGCCGCGTTGCGGGCGGCGCTCGGCGACGACATCGACGAGTTGCGGGTCGTCGTACCGTCCGTGCACCAATCACGCCTGCAGTGGCTCACGAACGCCGACGACGACGCGCGGGAGCGGGCCGACGCAGCCGCGTCCTCGATCGCCGACGCGCTGCCCTCACAAGAAACAGAGGCTTCGGCCGGCGACTCGGATCCGCTGCTCGCCGCTGAAGATGCGCTGCGTGACTTCGCCGCAGACGAGGTAGTTATCGTCACCCGCCCCGACGAGGAAGCGACTTGGCTCGAAGAGTCGAATTCTGACGCGATCGCTCGGCGGCTCCGGGGCCTCAAGGTCACTCACCTCGTCGTGAGCGACAGCGACTGACTCCGCAACCTGGCTCGGCCTAGGAACGACGAGGTGGTCCGCCGGTCGCCGTGAGCTCACGCGCCGGGTCGGCAGCGTGAGTCTCGCACACCATTCCGCGGTACTTCTGCGCCCGGAACAGGATGATTGCGGCCGAGGTCAGGGTGCTGAACTGGAGCGCGATGAATACGAGGTCGCCGCGATGGACGGCAAGCGTGCTGACGAGCAAGCTACCCACGAGCCACATGGCCCAGGCGCGGCGGCTGATCCCCGCCGAGCAGTGTTCTTTGCCGAGGTGGACTACCTGGGGCACATACGCGAGCATCGAAATCGTGATTCCGGCGATACCGAGGATCTCAAACACGGGTTCTCCTCCCCATTCCGCGCCGATGGCTTGCTCAGATTGCAGCATCGGGTGGCCCGCCTCGCAGCTAGCCGAGAACTACCCTGACTCAGCTGAGTAGGTAGCCGCCGACGAAGCCGAGCACGGTCGCGGTCGCGACGAGGCTGCTGACCTCGGAGAACGCATAGGGCACGATCGAGATCGAGATCACCGCGAGCACGGCACCGGCGGCGATTGCCTCGGCGCCGCCGACGAGCGAGTCGCTCGCCTCGGATAGCAAGACGCCACCGAGGACGGTGGCCACGGCGAGAGTTGCGCCGATCCCAGCGAGGAGCACGAGCGTGAAGCGCTTCGACCGGCCGCCGGCGATGATCGGCTGAGCCGCCCCGTACGCCTCGACGATGTTGCCGACGAGGATCCCGGCGAGAAGCGCGAGACCGACCTCGCCCTCTGCGACGGTCAGGCCGAGCGCGATCGACTCGGGGACGCCGTCGATGACGAGCCCAGCGGCGATCGCTTCGCCGCGCGCCGCTCCCGTTCCCGGAGACATCTCCAGCGGGCGACCCGCGGCCGCGGCGTGGCCCAAGCGCCGCATGCTCCCCATCTCTTCGTTTCGGCTGAGCCATGTGTCAGCGCCGACATAGATCAGTGTGCCGACGAGAAGGCCGCCAGCGGTCACCCATGAGCCCGCGCGCTCGTCCGCGTCTGGGACGAGCTCGAAGGCAACCGCGGCGAGGAGTATCCCGCCGCCGAAGGACGTGACAACCGCCGCCACGCGCGCACGCAACCGCAGCACCGCCGCCATAACGGCACCCGCAACAACGCTGGCGGCGATAACGACGCCCCAGCCGACGAGAGGCCCGAGGTTGCTCACAGATCGCTAGGCCAAACGCGGTCTGGCGCGGATGCCGTGTGCTCACGAAGCGACGTCATCCGCCCGTGCTGTAGCGCGTGAGCACGACGCCGGAGCGGAGCGCGCGGCTGTCGACGAGCTTCAGCTTCGGGACACTCGTCGCGTCCTCGAACAACCTGGCTCCGCGCCCCAGCACGACTGGGTAGACGAACAACCGGTACTCGTCGACTACGCCCATCCGAATCAGCTCGTGCACAAGCATGATGCTCCCGGTGACGACGATGTCCTTTCCCGACACGCTCTTGAGCTCTCGGACGTTCTGCTCGAGATCGCCGGACAGCACGGTGCTGCGCTCCCACTCCGGATTCTTCATTGTGCCTGAGACGATGTACTTCGAGACGTTGTTGAGGTACTCCCTCACACCCGTCTCGTCGTCGGTCTGCAGCGGCCAATAGCCGCGAAACTCCTCAAAAGTGACCCGCCCGAGCAGCAGCGCGTCGGCCGCCTCAGCCTGCTCGCGAAGCACCTCGCCGAGGTCGGACTGATCGACCTCGTCGTCACCCGCCGGCGCGAACCAACCCTCGCTCGCGTCGATGACGCCGTCGAGCGTGATGTTCTCAGTGACGACGAGCTTTCTCATGCGTGGGCAACCGCGATGATGATGCCGGAGCGACGCAGTGCGCCATGATCGTTCTCATCCGCCGTGCCGATCTTCATTTCGTCCGCTGGGTGTACGCATGGAAAGGGCGTGGACCCTCAACGCGCCAGAGGCTTGAACACGCAAACTCCTCGCGGCACGGCAAACGGAGAGGTCCAGACGGGACCCAGACGAGGAGGACGCCGCTAAATGGAAACCGACGAAAACGACAACCTGGGACCGACAGACGACACCGTAGCGGACGACACGCCCGAGGCTCCGAGCGAGCCGTCGCCGGGCGTAAAGCACCGGGACCTAGCTGAGTGGCGCGGCACCGATCTGATCGATCGAGACGGTCAGAGCATTGGCGCGCTTCAGGACGTCTACTTCGACATCGAAACCGACGAGCCACAGTTCGGAACCGTCAAGGAAGGCTGGATCGGTCGACACCTCACCTTCGTTCCGCTCGTCGGCGTGACGATCGGGCCGTCCACCCTCCAGGTCGACGTCACAAAGGAGCAAATCAAAGGCGCGCCGAACATCGCTCTCGAAGGCGACGAGCTCTCGGCCGAGGACGAATCGGCGCTCTATCACCATTACCACCTGAACTACACCGCGGCCGAGACCCCAAGCGGTCGGCGCCTGGCGAGACGATAAGACGCGGTCTGGATCATCGGCTGTCGTCACCGATCGCCTTCGAGGCGCCGGCGGGCGCCTCCTGTGGTTCGTCGCACGGCACCTGGGACACCGCGTTGTCTATTCTAAGAACAGACAACGAGTCGCGGGTACGAGACGGGTACATCAGCCTGGGCACGCGCGGGCACGCGCGGGCATGGTAGACACACCGCGAAGCTCCTATTTGCAGGAGAAACGTGATCGCGAATGCCCGGCTGTGTCCGCTAGTACCGCCCCTGAACCTCCATGGTAAGGAGGGGGTCGACGGTTCGAGTCCGTCAGAGGGCTTCCAAGAAAGCGCTGCAAAATGGGTGGTTGTGTTTTCTCCGTAGGCGCATGTCTCTCCGTGACGGACACGCAACGGACACGGACTTGTCGCCACTGACCGTCGACGGCTCGCCTCTGATCGTTTTCTGCATCTCCTTGTTGATCTTGGTCTCGCCGAGATAGCCGCGGATGTTGCGCGCAAAGAGGCGAACGCCCGCCTGCTTGTAGAGCTTCGCCACCTCGTCGCCACTCATCGAGACCGTCCATGACTCGATCCCCGACACAGGATCCTCCCGCAGAGAGCCTCGACCATCCTCGACAGCGAGATCGAGGGCAGGCACGGGCGGAGCCACGCCATCGAGGTATTCGCCGAGCAACGCCATCGCCTCGCGGCCATTCAGGGCCGTAAGTTGCGGCAAGTCGGCCGAATTCGTCGGCGCGGAGCGCACTTTTCGACGCGCCTCCGAAACGAGGTCGGCCGAAATGCGGCCCGTGGTAACGAAGCATAGATGGAGGCGGTAGTCACGATTGATTAGTCGATCGCGTGCCGTCTCCAGTCGGTGCTTCGCTTCAGGGGCGATCTTCTTTGTGTAGGTCTGCCACTCCTCCTCGTCAGAGACAAGGGTGTGGGCGAGCTGTGCGAAGCCGAGAACATCGCCGCGGCCCTCGGTTCCTTTCATTAGGGACTGCCGCAACTTCCCCTGAACGACGAAGGCGACTTTGACCTTTTCATCGACGAGAACCGCATCCACGCCCTTATCGCCCGCGCCACCGGTTAGGGCATCGACAGCCGTTCGTTCGTCATCGGTGACGTAGGCGCGCAGGAACCACGCCACGAAGAGCGCATCATCACGAAGCGACGGATAGCGGCGACCCCACTCCCGAAGCTCGCGGTTGAGTTCATCCAACCCCAGCTTGGGCACGGGCTCAAGCCTTGCACGGCCGCGGGTGACGAGCAAGTTGGTTGCGCGCTCGGGTGCAGTTCGCAATCGTCCAGACGCCCTCGCTTGGCCCGCTCGTGCGCCCATGGCTCTGAACAACAAGCCGCTGCGGGTCTAGCTAACGAAGACCTTGAGGCGCTCTGGGTCAGTTGCCCAGCCCATCACTCGCGCCTAGCTCTGTCCGGCCTGCCGAAACCTGAACGTGGTCACCGGTGAGGGAACACCGAGGGAACACCAGCCCAGGCACGGCCGTCCACTGGCGGTCACCAATTCTCGTCCGATCCCTCTGCGTTGCGGGACTTTCTTGCCCGCCGTGACCCGAGCTTGCCCGCCTAAGCGCGACCCAAAGCTCCATGGTAAGGAGGGGGTCGACGGTTCGAGTCCGTCAGAGGGCTTTGCACAAAAGCCCTGCACATGGGAATGTTATGTTGCCTGTGAAGGCGAGATTTCGATCCTTCGCGGGTACGAGACGGGTACATTTTGGGACTGGCGGGCACTCGCGTGCACGCGCGACGTCTCGCGACACAGCGCCGGCCGTGGTCGACGGTCTTGATCGCGACCACTTACTCGGAAATTGCCTGCAGAAACAGCGTCGGTGTTGCCAGCGTTGGCGCGATGCTGACTCCCTCCTTCGCTGGAGAGGGGGTCTCCGACTCGAGTCCGGAAGAGCCTCCAAGATCCCCGCAAGAGGGGTTCTTCTGTTGCTGCCTGCCGAGGAGCGCTTCGGGGCCGGTCACTGGATCGAGAAGACCGTCATCCGAGGCGCAGGAGCGACACGTGCGCGTCTTCGGCGGCGGCGCCCACCCCACCCAGGCGAAGCGAGCGGCGCGCACCCTCACGGGGTGGCGCGCCGCTCGCCTCTCCGACTACTGACTGGGGCGCGTCGAGCGCTCCGACGGCAGGGAGGTCCGTTCCGCAGATAGCTGATCCCGACCAACCCGAGCTCGGCCACCAGCCACCGTCGGACCCAGTGCCTCGTTCGACGTCGCTCACCTGCTCGAGCGGTCGGAGCGCCGGCATCAGATGGGCCGAGGCTGTCCGTCAATCCCGCGGACTGAAGCTGTACGGCCCTTCCCAGTGCCAGTCGTCACCGCCCTGGTAGGTGACGTCGAGCTCCGCCTGGAAGTGCTTGAACGTCCCGGTTCCGCCGTTGAACGTGCACTCTCCGTTCAACGTCTCCTCATCGAGCTCGCAACG
>DATKDY010000364.1:0-58160 GCA_035512515.1 Vicinamibacterales bacterium | reverse complement strand
GTCTATTCGCGAATTCGTCGGCAGCGACCATCTCGCGTTCTATGACGCGATCAGTCCGATCGTGCTCGCGGAGTCGATCGACATGAGTAAGGTGTTCCGCGCGTCGCGCTGGAACCGGAGCTTGCGCGGGAAAGGTGCCTCGGGTGCCTCGGGTGCCTCGGGTGGCGGCGTGGCGTGCGGGGTGGATGATGGGCAGGGTGATTATCTGAATTGCCCGCTGACGAAAGACGAGTACGAGGCGTTCTACCAGGCGGTGATCACCGCTGAATCAGCGACGGTGCACGATTTCGACCACACCAGGTTCTTCGAGGGCTGTCTGCCGATCGAGGTGATGGCGCATCGCGGGGCGGACACGCTGCGGTTTGGGCCGATGAAGCCGGTCGGGCTCACCGATCCGCGGACGGGGCGGTTTCCCCATGCCGTCGTCCAGCTGCGTCAAGACACGCTGGCCGGCGATCACTTCAGCCTGGTGGGCTTTCAGACGCAGTTGAAATGGGGAGAGCAGGCGCGCATCCTGCGGATGATTCCGGGGCTCGAGCACGCCGAGTTCGTCCGTTTCGGAATGGTGCATCGCAATACGTTCATCAACGGACCCACGGTGCTGTGCGAGACCTGGCAAACGCGGCGCCGCCCGGACTTGTTCTTCGCCGGCCAGGTCTCGGGCGTCGAGGGCTATGTGGAGTCCGCCGCATCGGGACTACTTGCCGGACGCAACGCCGCGGCGCTCGCGCTCGCGCGGCCGCCGAGCGCCCCGCCGCGCACGACCGCGATCGGCGCACTCGCCTATTACGCCTCGCACGCGGAGCCGACGGCGTATCAGCCATCGAACATCACCCACGGCATCATGGCGCCGCTCGACAATCCTCCAAGGGACAAGGCGCGGAAGAAGGCGCTCATCGCCGAACGGGCTTTACGCGATCTCGACATCTGGATGACCGCGCGGGTGGAGCTGATGCGGCTGTGAAACTTTCCGTAGCTTCCGTCAGCTTTCTGCGCTGAAAGCTGATCGCCGATAGCCGAGAGCCCGCAATTCACGCCAATGCGAGTGAATTGCGGGACTAAGGGCCTAATCTGTGTAATCTGTGGCTGATGAAGGTTCTGCTGAAGGAATTTCTCGCCTATCTTCGGTTGAACCGCAATCGGTCGCCGCACACGGTTCGCGCCTACGAATCGGATATTCTGCAGTACCTGATTTTTCTCGGCACGCTGCGGGATCGCTGGATCAGCGAGCTGACGCCCGACGACCTGACCACTGACACCGTTCGCGCGCACGTGGCCGAACTGGGCCGCCTGGGCGAGGCGCGAAGTTCCGTGGCACGGAAGGTTTCGGCGCTGCGCACGTTCGTGCGCTATCTGCGCCGGGAGGGTTATATCGAACACGATCCGACGGCGCTGACGATGGCGCCGAAGCGTGAGCAGACGTTGCCGGTGCACCTGACGGAGCAGGAGATGGTGCAGTTGCTCGAGCAGCCGGACGCGAGCCAGCCGCTGGGCCGTCGGGATCGTGCGATTCTCGAGTTGTTTTACGCTTCGGGGTTGCGGTTGAGCGAGCTGGAGTCGCTGGATCTCGAGAGTGTGGATTTGCGCGGCCGGATGCTGCGGGTGATGGGCAAGGGCAGGAAGGAACGGATGCTTCCGTTCAATCACGCCGCGGAGCGGGCGATCCGCGCCTGGCTCAGGGATCGCGCCGACGTTGAACTAAGAACGAAGAACGAAGAACGAAGAACGGAACGAAGAACGAAGAACAACGAACGGAACGATCCGAACGAACGGAACGGGCGGAACGAACGGAACGAACGGAACAGCGAACGGAGGAACCGGCGGAACAGCGACCGCGAGGCCGCGCTGTTTGTGAACTACCGGGGGACGCGGCTTACCGGACGCAGCATCGATCGGCTGCTTCGCCGTTACGTCGCGCAGTTCAGCACGCGGACTGGTGTCAGCCCGCACGCGGTGCGCCACTCGTTTGCGACGCACCTGCTGCAGCGCGGGGCGGATCTGCGGGCGATTCAGGAACTGCTCGGCCATGCCCGCATCAGCACGACGCAGCGCTACACCCATGTCAACGCGGCGCAACTCATCGACGTCTACCGCAAGGCCCATCCTCGATCCGGCAGACAAGGCTAAGGACCCATGCAGATCCGTTCCGTCAGTGTCACTGCCGCCCTGTGTGCGGTGGTGGTCGTGCCGTCCGCTCACGCGCAGTCTCCGCAGGGCACCGCGTCCTCGCCACAGGCGAGCCAGAGGGAACCGGCGGGAGCCCCGCCGGAGACGGTCAGCCTCTTTGGCTGGCACGTGCCGCAGGACGAGCGGTTCGCGTTGCGCGGGACGTTCATTGCCGGCTGGTCGCACGACGGCGCCCAGGCGCAACTCGGGCTCGAAAAACAGGGGCGCGTGGCGCAGGCGACGCTGACCGTCAGCGGCCGGATCAGCGACCGGCTGCGCTACCTCGTGTCATTCAATCCGGTCAACGAGGTGCCGTCGAAGCCCGCGTGCGGCGAGGAGCATTTCTTCTTCCCCAACGATCCGTCGTTTTACGCCGCCGGCCCGGTCGTCCCCTGCGATCCAGAGGACGGCTCGAAGCGAGTGGACACCTATAACACCTACGCGCTCGATTACCTCACCCAGCAGGGCCCGCTGAGGGAGGGCTACGTGGACTGGCGCGCCAGCGACGCGATCAGCGCGCGGTTCGGCCGGTTCATCCTGCCGATCGGCTTCGCCCCGCTCGAGGCCGGCTCGTGGACGTCGAAGGACCTCACGCGCATCCAGCGTCTCAACGCAGAGGCCAATTTCGGGTTGATGCTCGGCTACACGCATCGCAATGCCTCCGGCGAGCCGCTGGCAGAGGCCAACGTGATGGGCGTGCTCGGCGAGGGCAATCGCGAGAAGGATTACGACTGGTTCTACTTCGTCAACACCTCGCTCGACACCAACAGTGCATTGACGGTCGTCGGCAGCCTGCGCGCCCGGCCGCACCGCGCGGTGGACCTTCGCGCCGCTTACAAGCGCGGCTTCACGGGATCGAAAGTCGAGCGACTCCCGAGTTACTGGGCGTCGAAGCGGATAGACGACGCGCTGGTGGTGAGCGCGAAAGTGCAGGTGCACGCGTGGGTGAGCGTGTTCGGCGAGTACGCGCGGTATGTGTGGGGCCCGACGGCCACTTCCGCCGAGATGCTCGAGCTCGATCAGAATCCCATCGACAAGCCCGGCTACTACATCGGCGGCACGTTCGAGATCCCCGTGACCGACGGCGTTACGGCGGGCATCACGTTCACGCGCGAGGAAGTGTCACGCGACGACAGCCTGGTGAAGTACCTGGCGCTCAACGGTCTCTACGGCGTCGAAATGGGAAAGAAGGACCGCGGGACGATCGCGCGTTTCCATGTCGACGTGTCCCGGCTGGTGACGTTCGGCGTGTTCTGGGCAGACATTTCGAACCCGTATCCCTGGATCAGTGGATCGTGGCCGATCGCCGGCCCGCGGGCCTTTACCGGACGCGCACCAGATCGCTACGGCCTGGCCGTCGTCGTGCGCACGCCCTGACCACAAGAGCCAACACCGATTTCGCCGATTACACAGAATTTCTTTTTCCCAAGAGAGATCACTTCCCCAAAGAAGACGGATCACTCTTACGGAAGACAGGTCTCTCCCCCGGAAGACAGGTCGCTCCCACCGAAGGCAGGTCACTCCCACCGAAGACAGTCACTCCTACGGGGAGGCAGGTCACTCTTACGGGGAGGCAGATCACTTCCGACGAAAAGTCAAGATCTCCAAGACGGATCAAACTCTTGAAAGAAGATCAAGAAAAGATCAAATGAAATCTGTGAAATCCGTGTTGGCTCTTGTCAGCTGGCGATGTCGGCGACGGCGTCAGGGACGACGCGGCGCCGCGGGAGTTCGATGCCGAGCGTCTTGATCTTGTAATTCATCACGCGCGGGCTGATCGACAGCAGGTCCGCGGCGTCTTTCTGAATCCAGTTCGACATTTTGAGCGCCTCGACGAGCGCCTGCCGTTCGATCTCCTCGAGCGCGATGCCGGTCGGCGGGATCTTGACCGCGGCGGTCGGCTCGCGGGCGTTGCCGGCCACGTCGCCCAGCCGCAGATCGTCCGAGCGAATCAAGGCGGAATCGGCCAGCAGCGCCGCCCGCTCGATGGCATTCTCCAGTTCGCGGATGTTGCCGGGCCAGTTGTAGCGCATCAGCAGCTTCTGCGCCTCGGTGTCGAGCCCGTCGATCTTCTTCTTCAGCTCGCTGCTGAACCGGCGAATGAACCACCCGGCCAGCGGCAGGATGTCGTCCTTGCGATCGCGCAGCGGCGGCATGTCGATCGACACGACATTGAGGCGATAGTACAGGTCCTCGCGGAACAGGCCGTTGGCGACCATGTTGGCCAGGTCGCGATTGGTGGCGGCGATCAACCGCACGTCGACTTTGATGGTGCGGGTGCCGCCAAGCCGTTCGAACTCGTGCTCCTGCAGGACGCGCAGGATCTTGGCCTGCGTGCTCGTGCTCATGTCCCCGATTTCGTCGAGAAAGAGCGAGCCGCCGTCGGCCTGCTCGAAGCGTCCGATCCGTTGCCGATCGGCGCCGGTAAACGCGCCCTTCTCGTGGCCGAACAATTCCGATTCGAGCAGGTTCTCCTGGAGCGCCGCGCAATTGACCTTCACGAAATTGCGCGCCGCCCGCAGGGAGTTGTGATGGGTCGCCCCGGCAATCAGCTCCTTGCCGGTGCCGGTCTCGCCGCGAATCAGGACCGTCGAGTTGCTCTTGGCCACCTTGCGCACGACGCTCAGCACTTTCTGCAGCGCCGCGCTGGCACCGACAATGCGCTCGAAATCGTACGACTCGTGCTGTTCGTGGCGCAGGTAGTCGAGCTCGTGACGGAGCCGCTTGAGCTCGAGCGCCTTTTCGACCTTCACCTCCATCTCCTCGATCTCGAACGGCTTCTGGACGTAGTCGAAGGCGCCGTGCTTCATCGCTTCGACCGCCGTGCCGACCGAGCCGAACGCCGTCATCAGAATGACGGCGGACGTGGGATGCAGTGATTTGGTGGTGCGCAACACGTCGAGACCGTCGGAACCGCCCATTTTGAGATCGCTGACGACGACATCGAAGTAATTGTCATGCAGCCGCTCGATGGCGGCGTTGCCATTGCCCGCTTCTTCGGTGTCGTGTCCTGCGGCGCCGAGCGCGAGGGCGAGGCCCCGGCGCAATGCGTCGTGATCGTCAGCAATCAGTATTCGGCCCATGGTCGGTTCTCTTCTTCGTTCTCGACGGGTCAGCGCACCCACGCGTCGGTGTGTTCAATCGGCAACGTCACGCGGAAACACGTACCCTGATGCGCGGCGCTGCGCACGTCGATACGGCCTTCGTGCGCGTCGACGATCTTCCGGACGATGGCGAGACCGAGGCCGGAGCCCTGCGGCTTGGTGGTGAAAAACGGGTTGAAAATCTTATCGGTCACCTCCGGCGAAACGCCCGGGCCGGTATCCGCCACTTCGACGATGACGGTGGGGATCGGGTGCTGACCATCAGGCAGCAGCGCCCCGTCGTCGTTCGACTCGACCACCCGGGCGCTGAGCGTCACCGAGCCGCGGCCATCGAGGGCCTCGTAGGCGTTGATCAGGAGGTTGGCAAACACCTGCGTGAGCTGGTGGTTGTCGCCCTGAATCTTCGGCAGATCGTCCGCGAGCCTGATGTCCACGTGGATGCCGCCGCGCTGCGCCTTGCCGTCCGCCATCGTGACCGCGGTCGTCAACGCCTCGGCGATCGACGCACGATCGAGCTGCAGCCGCACGGGGCGGACGAACTCCAGCATTTCCTGCACGATGGCGTTGGCCAGCTTGGCTTCGTTGATGATGTCGGCGACCAGCGCCTGCGCGTCGGGCTTGTCGGTCAACTGGCGTCGCAGCAGACCGGCCATCACTTCGATGCCGGCCAGCGGGTTCTTGATCTCGTGCGCCATCGTCGCCGCCATTTCGCCCAGCGCCGCCAGCCGATCGCGCAGCCGCTCGCGTTCCTCGAGCTGCTCCACGTGGGTGAGATCCTTGAAAAACAGCGCGGCGCCCACGGCCTGGTCACGCTCGTCCCGAATCAGCGACAGCGTGTAGCCGATCACCTTGCCGGAGGGCTTCAGACGCAGCTCGGCGCGATTGGGCAGGGCGGCCATTTCATAGGCGCCGCCGAGGACGCGCACCACATCCGGGTGCTGGCGGAGGACAGCGCCATACGGTTCCCCGAGATAATCGCGGTCCGGCGGCAGACCGAAAATGCGGCACGCTTCGTCGTTCATCAGGACGAGATGGCCGGTCTGGTCGATCGCCAGCACGCCATTGCGCATGTTGGCCACCATGTCCCTGAAAAACTCGTCGGACGTACCTTGCGTGCGTGCGCGTCGCGTCGGACGCGCCAAGCCGGCGGAACGTCGGGGAGTAGCCATAGCGGACACAGTGACACCAATCCGTCTCGCAAACGGCGTACCTCATCGGTCGTGCCGGCGTGATACGGTCTAAGTTGTTGCGATTACAGAAATTGGATTATCGCCCGAATCCAGGGTAAATTACGAAATTGTAATCAGGCAGACGATTCCGGATCGCTGGCCGCCTCTGCCTCGCCTTGCAGCATCTCCCATTGGCTCAGAAGCTCGCCGACTTCCCACATCAGGGCCTGATGCTGATCGATGACGGGCTTGGCCTGGTCGTGGGCCTCGTAGAAGCCCGGGGCGGACATGCCCGCCTCGAGCGATCGGATGGCGGCCTCACGTTCGGCGATGCGCGTCTCGAGCTCCGCGATCCGGTCGCGTAAGTTTTTCATCGCGCGGTCACGTTTGCGACGCGCGGCGGCGTCGCGCTTTTGATCCTCGTAGGACCTCGCAGCCGGTGGAGCAGGTGGAGCAGGTGACCTAGGTGCAGCGGGTGCCGCAGGTGCAGCAGGTGACCCAGGTGCAGCGGGTGCCGCAGGTGCCGCAGGTGCGCCAGGTGCAGCAGGTGACCCAGGTGCCGCAGATGCGCCAGGTGCAGCAGGTGCCGCAGGTGCAGCAGGTGACCCAGGTGGAGCAGGTGACCTAGGTGCAGCGGGTGCCGCAGGTGCAGCAGGTGACCCAGGTGCAGCAGGTGACCCAGGTGCCGCCGCAGGTGGAGCAGGTGCGCCAGGTGCACCAACGGCTGCGGGCGCACCAGGCGACGTCTCGCTGGAGCTCGCGCGGGATGGCTCGCGAGCGGAGGTGGTGGCGCCGCGCTGCTTGGACCACAGATATTCGGTGTAGGTGCCTGGATACATCAACGCCCTGCCCTCGCCCACTTCGACGATACGCGTGGCCAGACGTTCGACGAAGTATCGGTCATGTGAGACGAAGATCAGCGTGCCCCCATAGTCGGCCAGCGCGTCGAGGAGCACTTCCTTCGAGTCGAGATCCAGGTGGTTCGTGGGTTCGTCGAGCAGCAGCGTGTTCGAGGGCCGCAGCAGCATGCGGGCGACCGCCAGACGCGTGCGTTCGCCCCCGGAGAGCACCGCCACTTTCTTGTAGACGTCGTCGCCCGAGAAGAGGAAACCGCCGAGGATATTGCGGATCGCCGGGATCATCGTGTCGGGCGATCCGGCGGCCAGCGTTTCGTAAACCGTCAGGGCGGGGTCAAGACGCGTGGCTTCGTCCTGCGCGAAATACTGCATCACCACCTGATGTCCTGCGCGCCGCTGACCGCGGTCGGGCAGCTCTTCCGCCGACAGCAGGCGCATCAGCGTGGACTTGCCCGCCCCGTTGTGGCCGACGAGCGCGATGCGATTGCCACGCTCGACGTGCAAGGTCACGTCATCGAGCACCACCTTGGCACCGTAAGCCTTGTGCGCGTGCTCGAGCTCGAGCACGATGCGGCCGCTCTTGGGTGCCGCCGGAAACTGAAAACGAATCCGCTTGCGTTCCGGCGGCACATCGATGCGCTCGACTTTGTCGAGCATCTTGATCCGGCTCTGGACCTGCGCGGCCTTGGTGGCTTTGTAGCGAAACCGATCGATGAATTCCTGGACGCGAGCGATCTCGTCGTCCTGCCGCCTCCTGGCCTCGCGGAGCCGGGTCATCTTTGCTTCCCGCTGCACGAGGTACTGCGAGTAGTTGCAGTGGTAATCGGTGATGGTGCGCAACGCCAGATCCGCGATGCGGGTCACCACCGTGTCGAGGAAGTACCGATCGTGTGAGACGAGAATCACGGAGTGCGGATACGCGACCAGGTACGCCTCGAGCCAGTTGCGCGCGTCGAGGTCGAGGTGATTGGTCGGCTCGTCGAGCAGCAGCAGGCCGGGCTCTCCGAGGAGCAGCTTGGCCAGCGCCAGCCGCATCTGCCACCCGCCCGACAGGTGGTCGGTGGCCTGGTCGAGATCCTGCGGTTCGAAGCCGAGCCCGCGCAGGACCGACGAGACCTTCTGATCCAGGTGATAGCCATCCTGGATGCGGAAGCGGTCCTGCACTTCGCTGTACCGCTGGAGCAGCGCATCGTGCTTCTCGATCGGAACGCTCGCGTCACCGAGCCGATGCTCGAGGTCGTGCATCTCGGCCTTCAGGTCGAGCAATGACTGGAGCGCGCGGCTGGCTTCTTCGAAGACGGTCGTGCCGTGATGCGACAGCCCGTCCTGCGGCAGATAGCCGATGGTGAGCGCGTTCGGCCGCAGCACCTGGCCCTCGTCCGGCTCCTCGAAGCCCGCGAGCATCCGGAGCAGCGTGGTCTTGCCGGCGCCGTTGGGCCCGCACAACCCGACCCGATCGCGATCCCCGACCTGCCAGGTGACGTGATCGAGCAGGACACGATCACCGAATTGTTTGTGGAGCTGCTGAAGCTGAATCACCGATCCACCGCGATGACAGAATGCTGTCTGTTCTGTACCCTCTGTGGATCTTACCTGCGTTTCTCCGGACTACTCGCCGAGGGCGCGTGCCGCGGCGGCCAGCACCTGAGGGACGCGAAACGGCTTCGTCAGATAGCCCGCGACGCCGAGGTTGACGGCTTCGATGGCGCTCGACTCCGTGGAGAAGCCGGTGATGATGATCACGGGCAGATCCGCCTTCAATCGTTTGGCTTCGCGGATCAGTGACAGTCCATCGAGCCCAGGCATCTTCAAATCCGCGATGAGCAGGTCGTAGTGTCCGAGCCGGAGGCGTTCGATTGCCGCACGGCCGTCCGGGGCGGTGTCAACCTCATATTCGGCGAGGGCCAGTGTCTTGGACAGCAGTTCGCGAATGCTCGCTTCGTCGTCCACGACCAGCACCCGCGGGCGGTCGGCGGCGCGGGCGGGACGTGTGGCCGGTCCGGCGCCGGCGCGCTCGCCGCGCGGACGCTGAGCGTCGAGCCACGCGTCGATGTCACGCTTCCGAAAGCGCCACTGGCGACCGACCCGCACGGCCGGGATTTTTCCCGCCTTGATCAGGCGGTAGACCGTGCGAAGGTTGACCTGCAGATATTCGAGGACCTCCTCGGTTGTGAGGAAGATCTCGTCGTTGGGAAAGTTAATGCCCACCAATGTGCCCGGTGATTTTCATTCTACAGCGTCGGACGACCCGGCGGGCAATGTAATCGTGAACGTGGCGCCGCCATCGGCGCGATTCACGGCGTCCAGTCGTCCGCCATGTTCCTGCACGATGCCGTAGGCGATCGCCAATCCCAATCCCGTACCCTGGCCGACGTCTTTGGTCGTGAAGAACGGCTCGAAGAGCCGTGGCAAGGCGTGGGACGAAATCCCGGGACCCGTGTCGGCGACGACGATCTCGAGACGGCCGCGCGCGATCGGGCGCGTCGTCACATCGAGCCGGCGCGGGTCTTTCCCATGGGCCATGGCCTGCTCGGCGTTCACCACGATGTTGAGCAGGGCCTGCTGCAGCAGCAAGGCGTCGCCCGAGACGCGCGGCAGCTTGGGCGTGAGGTTCTTTTCGACCGCGATCGACGCCGCCGCGCAGGCGGTCGCGCGAAGGTGCAAGACTTTCTCGACGACGTGATTGACGTTCAATCGCCGTCGGGTGATCCGGCGCGATCCCGCGAAGACCAGCAGGTTGTGCACGATTTTGGCAGCGCGATCGGCTTCACGAAACACCAGCTTCAGATCGCGGCGAAATCGGTTCGGCGGGTTTGTGTGCTGCAGCATCAGTTCGACATGCCCGAGCACGCCCTGGAGCGGGTTGTTGAGTTCGTGCGCAATCCCGGCGACGAACTGTCCGAGCGCTGCCAGCTTCTCGGATTGTGTCAGACGGCTGCGCAGTTCGGTCTGTTCGGCCGCCAGCCGGGCCTGGGCGGTCACGTCGCGAGCGACGATCACCGTTCCGATCGGCTCGTCATCGCCGCCAACCAGGGGACTTGCCGTAAACAAGAACGTGCCGTTCAGTTTGCTGTCGACGAGCTCCCGCTCGAATTCGGCAGGGGCTTCGCCGCTGATACGTCTTTCCACCCAGGCGATGACATCGCGGTCGACGAACTCGCCGAGCAAGCGCTCCGTCAGATCGCGCGGCTGCCGCTGCACGCGAGTGGCGAATGCCAGGTTGGCTTGCGTGATCCGCAATCCCTGGTCGGTGACGATGACGAGGTCGGTGAGGGAGTTGAAGGTGCTCTCCAGCTCGCGCCGCGACCGCAGCACGTCCTCGAACAGGAACACGTTCTCGATGGCCGCAGACAGATGACGCGCCACTTCATCGACGCGCTCGAGCAAATCGACGGCATCACCGGTTTCAATGCGCACACCGGTGAACTCCAGCACACCGAGTGCGCGACGCCGGCCTCTGAGCGGCGCGAGGACATCGGCGGGCCGGTCACCCGAGTGCGCAGGCACATGCGCTTCGTCCCGGCGCATTGCCGCGGCCACCGGCACCGACTGGTCGTCGATGCCCACGCGCGGCGCCGCGGCGAGCTCCGCCGCGTCGGACGAGGCGGTGAGCTCGAGGACCCGCGCCCGCCGGTTGTGCAGCCAGACCGATACCCGGTCTGCGGCAAAGAGACGCGCCGCGCGATCGCAAAACACCTCCAGCGCGGCCCCGAGGTGGAGTGAGGACGAGACGGCCCTGGTCAGGTTGACTGACAGCTCCCGAAGGTCCTGCTGCAAGTCGGCCAGGCGGCGAGAGCGAGCCCGCTCGAGGGCAAGCGCCAGCAAATCAGCGATGGCCGTGAGCTCGTCGCGATGCGCCGCGAGCGCGCTGTCGTCGTCAATCCCGATGATCACCAGCCCGAGGCGCCGGTCACGGGCGACCAGGGGCGCGAGGACAGCGATTGGTGCATTCAGCCGTTCCGTGAGGTCGGCGATGCCCCGGAGAGTGACCGGCGTGACCTTCGCCCAGCTCCGTTCGGCCGCGGCCTGCGACTCGTCGTCCGCAAGCCACGGCTCGGGGCCCAGAACGTCGAGACCTGCGGCCGAATCGGCCTGGAGATGTCCTGTGCGGGGGTTCAGACGGAGCAGGACGCTGGACTGTCCGCCGACAGCTCGCAAGAGCAGTTGGTGGAACAGGGGCAGCAGGTCGGCCATCCGGTCGGTCCGCGCAACCGCGGACGCCAGGTGCCACAGCCGATTCCCCTTGCTCACGGGGCCGGATTGTACGTCAGACTCCCGCAGAGGTTCGTTGGGAGGAAGTCCCGACCTAATATGGATTGGTGCCGTCTTAGTACTAGCGAGGCAAGCCTCTGACCTGCAAGCATGTGAAGCGCTCCGCCTCGCTAGTCCCTATTACTTTCGCTTCGCCTCTGGCGGGGCAGTCGTCTTGACCGAGAAAACTTGACTCATTCCTCAAGATCTCACGCGGTCAAGACTCCTAGGTAGGGCGGAGAATTCGACGTAGGCCGGAAAAGCAGCGCGGCGAAGCAGGGCGGAGCAGTAGCGCGGCGCAGAGAAATGAAATAGAGAAATGAAATAACGGGAAGGAGCCCCTCCTGGTCCGGACAGCGTGGACCGACGAAGAGCTCGTCGCTCGGTCCGTTGATGGCGATGCTGACAGCTTCAACCAGCTCATCCTGCGCTGGGAACGGCCGATTTACGCCCTGGCGTACCGAACCATCGGGCGCGAGGAAGACGCGCGCGATATCGTTCAGGACACATTTCTGCGCGCATATCGTGCGCTGCCGGGGTTCAAGGGTCAGGCCAAGTTTTCGTCGTGGTTGTATCGAATCGCCCTCAACTTGTGCCGCGACTGGATGCGCAAACAACGGCGCACGCCGACCGTCCAGACCCCGGAGGGCGTCGATCTCATAGAGCTCGCCAGCGCACAGGGGCCGATCGAATCCATCGAGGAGCTCGTGTCGCGCCGGGAGATGAGCGCGGTGGTGGCCGACGCGATGACGCGGCTGCCCCCGGAACAACGGACGGCGATCGTGTTGAAGGAATATCACGGACTCACCTTCCAGGAGATTGCGGATCTCCAGGGGTGTCCTTTGAGCACCGTCAAGACCAGGCTGTATCAGGGTCTCTCGGTCCTGCGCCGACATCTGGAGGCCAGCGGCATGAGCCGTAATCGCGGAGACGCAGAAACAAGTGAGAAGGCATCATGAGTGAGGTATTTCGCTGCGAGGACAAGGACACCCTCGTCGCGTACTTATACGGCGAGGTCGATTCCGAAATCCGCCGGGAAGTGGAGCGCCATCTGCGCACGTGCGCTGCGTGTGCGCGCGAGACGGAGGGGCTCCAGGAGGCCCGGCAGGATCTGCAACTGTGGATGCCGCCCGAACCCCAACTCGGGTTCAGCATCGTCCAGAACGCGCCCCCCGGCGCACCGGCACCGGTGCTGACGTCGCCGCGATGGGGCGCGCTTCACCGGTTGCCCGCGTGGGCTCAGGTGGCGGCTGCGGCCCTGTTTGTCGCGGCAGCCGCGGCTCTGGCCAACGTCCAGGTCCGCTCCGCGGCCGACGGGTTTGTGGTGACCACCGGGTGGATGCAGCATGCCGAGCCGGTTGCGGCCACGGCCGGGTCCCAGACGTCGAACGAAGAGTGGCGCCGCGAGCTCGTTGCGCTCGAACAGACTCTGCGGTCGGAGATCGCGTCGCAGCAGGAGGCCATCCGTACGGCCGTGGCGATGCCTCAGGAGGCGGGCGGCACCGTCGAGACCGCGGCCGTGTTCCGGCGCGTGCAGGCGATGATCGCGGCAAGCGAGGAACGTCAGCAGCAGGCGATGGCCCGGCGGTTCATCCAGGCGGAACGCACGTGGAACATGCGCTGGACCAACGATCGCCAGACGATGAGTCGCCAGCTCGGCAACCTTCAGGGGCGGACGCTGGCCGTGCAGGCCGGCCAGCAGGAAATGATGAATCACATCAAGTTGCAGCGCGTCTCGGCGCCGCAGCCGAATCAGTGAGCAGGATTATGGGCAGGACACGATCGCTCGCGGTTATTGCACTTCTCGTCGTGTTGCTGGCTGCACCGGTGGGCGCGCAGACGGCAGATGCGCAGCCGCCCACCACCCCCCCCGCGGCCACCCGGCCAATCGATCGCGCCGACTTGCGCCGGCACATCTACATCATGGAGGGCGCGCTCGCCAAGGCCGTGGAGTATGGCGCGCGCCGCCTCAATCGCGAGATCCGTTCGGCGATGCCCGAGGTGATGGCGCTCTCGGGTGAGCCGCAGGCGCGCGGGGTGTATCTGGAGGGCTACGGCATCTACTTCGACGTCTCGGTGCCTGTCCTCAACCAGGTGATGATGTGGAGCCTGCGGACGATGATGGGGCCGGACTCCGGCGTCGTGGCGGCGCTCAATCAGTTGAAGTCATACGTGCAGGAGGAGGAAAACCCCGCGACGCGCGCGTCGTTGGAGGGAATGATCGAGCGGCTCGAGCTCCAGATCGGACCCATCAACGCTGCGGATCCGGCGCCCGTGCCCGGTGCGGCGCGGCAATCCGCGGGCACGGTGGGCGCCGCCATTCTCGCGCCGGACTCGACGCGGCCAGCGGCGGCTGACAACGTGGAACAGGGGTTCGACAAGAAGTATTTTCAGGATCCCAATGCGATCAATCGCATCTACACCGAATCGGTGCAGAACGCGCTCATCGACACGATCATCGACTACGCGATTCCAACGGCGCCTGACGAATTTCTGACGGTCGCTGCGCGGGACAACATGCATCGCGACGCCCTCGCCCCGCCGGATCCGTACGAAGAAATCGTGACGATTCTCATGCGGGTTCGAGGTTCCGACCTGGTCGCGTATCGTACCGGCCAGATCGATGCGGCCGAGGTGCGGCGGCGCATCCAGATTCGCGAACAGTAGGGAACTTCTCGAGGGCGCGGGTGTCATAAGATACACGAATGAACCGCACTCTTTCGGTGCTAGTTCTCCTCAGTGTCGGAGCGCTCGGCTGCAACAGAGGCGTCGATCCCACCGTCGCCCTCGAAGCCACCGACGTCGTCACCGGCTGGTACGACGCCGGCATCGTCGAGGACGGCAAGAACAAGCTGGTGCCGAGCGTCTCGTTCAAACTGCGGAACCAGTCCGACCGTGCCGTGCGATCGGTGCAGGTCAACGCCATCTTCAAGCGCGTCAACGAGACCGAGCCGTGGGGCGAGCACTACGGCTGGGCCATTCAAGGCGAATCGCTGCCTCCCGGGGAGGCCACAGGAGACATCGTCTTGCGCTCGGGTCTCGGCTACACCGGCGAGCAGCCCCGGCAGCAGATGCTGCAGAACAAGGAATTCGTCGACGCCAAGGTCGAAATATTTCTGAAGCAAGGGTCGAGGGTCTGGGCTAAACTCGCCGAGTTTCCCATCGAGCGACAACTCCTGACGCAGTGACCACCGAGACCACGACACCAACTCAGCAGTCTCTCGAGCGCCGCCTGGGTCCGTACGACGGCGCGGCGATCATCGTCTCCAACGTCATTGGCGGCGGCATTCTGTTCACGCCGCCGCTCATCGCCGCGGGCATCCCCAACCCCTGGCTCTTCCTGGCGGTGTGGCTGGTTGGCGGCGGGCTCGCCTTCGCCGGCGCCATGGCTTACGCCGAACTGGCCGCGCTGCGTCCACGTGCGGGCGGAGAATACGTGTATCTGCGGGCCGCCTATGGGCCGCTCGCGGGCTTTCTCACCGGATGGGTGTCGTTTGTCGCCGGGTTTGCCGGCGCGATTGCGGCCTCGTCTGTCGTGCTCGTGTTCTACCTCGATCGGTTTGCGCCGGGCGTGGCCAACGACGCGCCCTTCTTCGTCATCCCGCTGCCGTTCGTGCCGCTCACGGTCTCGCGGCTGACGCTGTTTGCCATTCTCACCGTGTGGCTGCTGGCCTTCGTTCATCTCCGGGGCGTTGGACCGGGGCGGCTGGTGAGCAACGTGCTGGCGGTCCTGAAGGTGACGGCGCTGCTCATCTTCATTGCGGTCGCATTTTCGGTCGGTGCTGGCTCGGCGAGCAACGTCCAGCAAGTGGCAGGACCGGTTGCGCCGACGTCGTGGCTGCTGGCGCTCATACCCGTGATGTTCACGTATTCTGGCTGGAATGCCGCCGCGTACATGGCCGAAGAGATACGCGATCCGGGCCGAAACGCGCCGCGCGCGCTCGCCATCGGCACCGGAGCCGTGATTCTCATCTACGTGCTCCTCAATCTGCTCTATCTGTATGTCATGCCCGTGGGCGAATTGGCCGGGGTGCAGGGCAGCGTGCTGGACGTGGTGGCGGATCGCACACTCGGCGCCGGCGCCGGCGACATCATGGGCCTCGTGTCGATCATCAGTCTGGCCGCCAGCGTGAGCGCCATGACGTTTGCCGGCCCGCGCGTGTATTACGCCATGGCGCGTGACGGCGTGTTTTTCCCGGCGGCCGGACGCGTGCATCGGCGCTTCAAGACGCCGGCCATCTCGATCGTGGCGCAGTCGTCGTGGGCGTCGTTGTTGATCTTGTCGGGGAGCGCCGAGAGCCTGACCCTGTATACGGGCTTTGCCGTCACACTGTTTGCCACGATAGCCGTCGCCGCGGTCTTTGTTCTGCGCGCACGCGAGCCCGATGCGCCACGGCCGTTCAAAGCGATTGGCTATCCGTTCACGCCGGCGATTTTTGTGATTGTGGGCACGGCCATGGTGATCAATGCGGTCTACCGCGATCCGGGTCCGTCAGGTGCCGGGCTGCTCGTCCTGGCCGCGGGGGTCCCCATCTATCTCTGGTTCCGGACCAGGACGAGAACTAAGAACTAAGAACGAAGAACGAAGAACGGAACCTCAGAACGGCGAACGAAGAACGGACCAAGAACGACAGAACGGGCGAACCTCAGAACGGCGAACCAAGAACGGACCAAGACCGACAGAACGGGCGAACCTCAGACCGGCTAGCCAAGAACCGACCCTCAGACCGGGCGAACCAAGAACGGAACCTCAGAACGGCGAACGAAGAACCGAGCCAGAACCGGTCGCGAAACGGCGACCCAGGAACCGAGTCCGCGGACCGAACACAACGGCGAACCAGGCCCGACCTCAGGGCAATGAACGCACCCGATGCCCGCCTCGTTGTCCCTTTGCTCTACGCTTCCTTGTTCCTCTTTCACGCTCCTTGTTCTTCTGTTCTTCCGTTCTTCTGTTCTTCCGTTCTTTGGTTCACGTCCTTCTTCGACGTTCTAGTCCAGTTCTGCCGTTCTGCCGTTCCGTGGGTCTGCCGTTCCGTGGGTCTGCCGTTCCGTGGTTCTGCCGTTCCGTGGTTCTGCCCGTTCTGTGGTTCTGTCGTTCTGTCGTTCTTGGTCCGTTCTTCGTTCTTCGTTCTTAGTTCCGCGCGTAGCGAGCCGGGCATGCCCGGCCCCTACGGAGCCGGGCGCAGTTCGCCGCGATACGTAATCGTGCGATCGGGCTGAACGTGGACGTCGAACTGCAGCGTGTCGAACCCCGGCTTGCGAATCTCGATACGATGCCCCCCGCTATCGAGCTTGAGCGATTGCCAGAAGCCGTCGAAGTCGTCCACCTGGCCGGCGAAGTACCCGTCGACATAGACCTCGGCGTCGCGCGGCGTGACCTTGATCTTCACCGAGCCCGTGTCGTAGCCGCGGCGCTGATAACCGTAGCCGCCCCGGTAGCCGCCGCCATAGGGATAACCGTAGAACGCCGGCGTCCAGCCCCACGGCGAGTACGCCAGGTACCCGAGGTGGAAGCCGCTGGAGTAGTAAGGGTCGTAATAGCGGCCGTAGCTCCAATAGTCAGGATAGACGTAGACCCGATCGCGTCCGCGCTCTCTGGGCGGGACACCGGAGCGGGCCACGGCACGATCGCGCGTGGCTTGCCCTCGACCGGCCGTGTCACCGGATGGCGGACGGCGCACGGTGCCACGGCGCTGGGCTCCCTGGTCGCTCGACCCGCTCGAGGCGGCACTCGGCGCGGGTGCCGGTGCCGCTGCCGGCGCCGGCGCGGCGCTTGCTGGCGGACGCCGGCGGCTCCCCTGCTCGGCGCTGGCCGTGGGGTTGTCGCGGCGCGGGGCGGCGCCGGCATCGGATTGGGGTTCGCGCACGATGATGGCTTCGGACCGCGGAGCTTCGGTGCGCGGCACGGCGTAGTCGCGCGGAGGGGGTGTCCGAGGATTCTCTGCCGGTGGCGGCGTGGCCTCCGGTGCCTGCGCCACGACGTGGGCCGGAGCTGCCAGCCAGAGCGCGGCCATGAGCGAAGCTGGGAGAAGGACCGATCTCATAGGGACTCCTTGAGGTTCGAGGTGACGCGTCGAACCCGTCGGTGATGTCATAGCAACGGCCCTGCCAGTGCAGGTTTTGTCATTTGGCAGTCTGTTTCGTGCAAAATTCGCGAGTTCTCCTCGCCCCAGCGTCCCCTGGCCCGGTCACTGGGGTCCGGGTTTTCTGACATCCCGTCCCGCCATCGAAAGCCGGCGGCTACACTGAAAGGACAGCCGGCGGCTACACTGAGAGGATGATCCAGGCGACCACGATCCTCGCTGTGCGGCACAACGGCAAAGCCGTGCTGGCCGGCGACGGACAGGTGACGCTCGGCAACGTCGTCGTCAAACACCGTGCGCGGAAGATTCGGCGGCTCTACAACGAGAGCATCCTGGCGGGGTTCGCCGGGTCAGCGGCCGATTCGTTTGCGCTGTTCACACGCTTCGAACAGAAGCTCGAACAGTACCGCGGCAATCTTGACCGCGCGGCGGTGGAGCTCGCCAAAGACTGGCGGACCGATCGCGCGCTGCGCCGCCTCGAGGCGATGTTGGTGATCGTCGACAAGAGCAAGACGTTCCTGCTGTCCGGCACCGGCGACCTCATCGAGCCGGACGACGGGATTATCGGCATCGGGTCGGGTGGCGCGTTTGCGCAGGCCGCCGCCAAGGCGCTGACTCGCCACAGCGCCCTCGACGCCAGGGCGATTGCGGAAGAAGCGATGCGAATCGCCGCCGAGATTTGCATTTACACCAACAGCAACGTTTATGTCGAAGAATTGTGATCAGACTTCCTGAACGCGCCCATACATCGGTGGATTCGTTGACGCCGCGCGAGATCGTGGCCGAGCTCGACAAGTACGTCATCGGTCAGAAACAGGCCAAGCGCGCCGTCGCGATTGCGCTGCGCAATCGCATGCGCCGCCAGAAGCTCGGGCCGGAGATGCGCGACGACGTGCTGCCCAAGAACATCCTCATGATCGGGCCGACCGGCGTCGGCAAGACCGAGATTGCCCGCCGGCTGGCCAAGCTGGCGCATTCGCCGTTTCTCAAGGTCGAAGCGTCGAAATACACCGAGGTCGGTTACGTCGGGCGCGATGTGGAGTCGATGGTGCGCGATCTCGTGGAGATCGCGGTCAACATGGTTCGCGACGAGCAGATTGTCGAAGTGCGCGCCAAGGCGCAGGAGAACGCCGAAGAACGGCTGCTCGATCTGCTGCTGCCCCCTCGTCCATTCGCACCGGACGAAAGTGCGGCGCAGGTGCGGGAGGAAACGCAACGCACCCGCGAACGGCTTCGCGAGCAGCTCCGGGAGGGCCGCTTCGACGAGCGCGTCGTCGAGATCGAAGTGCGGGACAAAGGCGGCTTCCCGTCGCTCGAGATCATCTCCGGCGCCAATGTCGAGGAGGTGGAGTTCAACCTCAAGGACATGATGCCGGGGCTCTTTCAGGGCCGGTCGAAGAAGAAACGGGTGTCTGTCCGCGACGCGAAGTCGGCCCTCGCGCAGGAAGAGGAGCAGAAGCTCATCGACATGGAGCAGGTCGCCCGCGTCGCGGTGGACCGCGTCCAGCAGTACGGCATCATCTTCCTCGATGAGATCGACAAGATCGCGGGACGCGAGGGCGGACACGGGCCCGACGTGAGCCGTGAAGGCGTCCAGCGCGACATCCTGCCGATCGTCGAGGGCACCACCGTCAACACCAAGCACGGCATCGTGCGCACGGATCACATCCTGTTCATCGCGGCGGGCGCATTCCATGTCTCCAAGCCGTCGGATCTGATTCCCGAACTGCAGGGCCGATTCCCGATCCGCGTCGAGCTCGAGGCGCTGGGCCAGGCGGAATTCGTCCGGATCCTCACCGAGCCTCGCAGCGCCCTGCTCAAGCAGTACACCGCGCTCATGGCGACAGAGGGCGTCACACTCGACTTCGCGGCCGATGCGATCGAGCTCGTGGCGGAGTTCGCCGCCATCGTCAACGAGCGGACGGAGAACATCGGCGCGAGACGCCTGCACACGGTCATGGAGCGGCTGCTCGACGAGGTCTCGTTCGACGGACCTGAGCTCGCCGAGAAATCGATTACGATTGACGCCGCGTACGTCCGTCGCATGCTCGCCGATATCGTCAAGAACGAAGATCTCTCGCGCTACATCCTGTGAAGCGGCTGCTGCTGTGGCTGTGCGCGGCCCTGCTTTTAGCGTCGTGCGGCAAGAAAGGCAATCCCCTGCCGCCGCTGCTGCGCGTTCCTGCCGCGCCCGGGGATTTCGCCGTGACTCGCCTCGACGATCGGGTGCATGTGCGCTTCGTCGTTCCAGCGGTGAACGTCGATGGTGCTGGTCCCGCGGATGTCGCCAGCGTCGAAGTCTATGCGCTGACACTCGACCAGCCGCCGCGGGTGTTGAACGACCTGGACCCGGACGATCTGCGCGAGGCCGCGACGCTCGTGACAGCCACGCCTGTGCGCCGGCCGCTGCCGCCGATGCCACCCGATGCGATGGACATGCCCCCTCTTGCGCTGCCGCCACAAGGCCCCGGTGTGGAACAAGGCGACGTGGTGGTGATCCGCGAAGACCTGACGCCCGGCGTGCACGTTGTCACGCCGCTGCCCGAACAGCCTCTCCCTGGACAACCGCTCCTCGAAAAGATGGACGTCCCGCGTGTGTTCAGTGCCCCAGCCTCCGGCGCCGGACTGCAGCGCTTTTACTTTGCCGTCGCAGTCAGCCCCCGCGGCCGCTATGGACCGCACTCGGCCATCGCGCCGGCGCCGCTCGGCGGCACGAGCGGTCCGCCGTCGGCGCCCCTGATAACCATCGACGAAACCTCGATGACGTTGCGCTGGACGCCGCCGCCGGACGCGCGTGGCGTCGTCCCACCTGCCGACCCCGATGTCCTGCCCTCGCGTCCCATCGTGCCCGGCCCACCGCCGACGACCTATGACGTCTACGAAGTGCCACGCAATGCGCCGGGTGACGGGCCGCTGGCAGTGCCTGTGCCGCTCACGCCGGAGCCCATCGGGACGACGGAGTACACCCAAAGCGGGATCACGCTCGGCCGCGAGCGCTGTTTCTACGTCCGGGGCGTCGACATCGTCGACGGCTTGCACGTTCGCGGACCGGCGTCGCCGGTCGCGTGCGCGTCATTCGCCGACACATTCCCGCCCTCCGCGCCACGAGACCTCGTCGCCGTGGCGGTTGCCGGCGGCGTCAACCTCATATGGGAGCCGAGCGACGCTCGGGACGTGGCCGGCTACCTCGTGTTGCGGGGGGAAGCGGGCGGTGACACACTGACGCCGTTGATGACCGACCCGGTGACGACGCCGTCCTACCGCGACGAGTCGGTGCAAGCGGGGATCCGCTACGTCTACGCGGTCGTTGCGGTCGATGCGGCTGGAAACCGCAGCGACGAATCGAATCGCGTGGAAGAGACCGCGCAATAGGGCGAAACCTGTAGCGGCCGGTCTGCGGACCGGCCGATGGTGTGTCGAGAAGATGGACAAGATCTACAGAATCAGGATGGGTATGGGCGGGCGGTATGCCCTCGAGCGCGACGGTGGATTCTATTGGCTCGAGGGCAGCCCGCTTGGCGATTACCACACGGGCATGCTGATCGAAGACACGCCGATGACGTTTCTGGCTCCGGTCAGACCGGCCAAAATCATGGCCATCGGCTTGAACTACAAGGACCACGCCGCGGAGATGAACAAGGAGCTTCCCGAGGAACCGCTCGTGTTCGCGAAGCCGTCCACGGCGGTCATCGGGCCGGACGCCGCGATTCGCATTCCCGCATGGGCCGGGCGTGTCGACCATGAAGCCGAGATGGCGATCGTGATGGGCAAGCGCGCCTACAACGTGAAGGCCGATGACGCCCTGGACTACGTCCTCGGCATCACGTGCCTGAACGATGTCACCGCACGGGACCTCCAGAAGAAGGACGTGCAATACACGCGGGCGAAAGGCTTCGACACCTTCGCGCCCCTCGGGCCGTGCATCGCGATTGGCGTGGATCCCTCGAACCTCGCCATCGAAGGCTGGGTCAACGGCGAAAAGCGCCAATCCTCGAACACGAACCAGCTGATTTTCGCGGTGCCGGAGCTGGTCGAATTCATCTCGCGCTTCTGCACGCTCGAGCCCGGCGACATCATCACCACGGGCACGCCCTCCGGTGTGGGACCGCTCGAGCCGGGCGATCGCGTCATGGTGAAGATTGCCGGTGTTGGCGCGCTCAGCAATCCGTGCGTTGAGGCGTGACACGAAGGACACGAAGGGCACGAAGGAACATATTCCATTGGATCCGATAGCGAAACTCCAGGACCTCGAACGCCGCGCCGATCTCGGCGGCGGCGAGGAGCGGCTGCGTAAACAACACGCGCAGGGCAAGCTCACCGCGCGGGAGCGCATGGAGTTGTTGTTCGATCCCGCCACCTTCGAGGAAGTCGACAAGCTGGTGACGCACCGCTGCACCGACTTCGGGATGGACCAGCAGGTCATCCCTGGAGACGGCGTGGTCACGGGCCACGGGCTGGTGAATGGCCGCGTCGTGTATGCCTTCGCGCAGGACTTCACCGTGTTTGGCGGATCGCTGTCGGAGACCAACGCCGCGAAGATCGTCAAGATCATGGACATGGCGGTGCGCAACGGCGCGCCGATCATCGGACTCAACGACTCGGGCGGCGCAAGAATTCAGGAGGGGGTGCTCTCGCTCGGCGGCTACGCGGACATCTTCCTCCGCAACACGCTGGCGTCCGGGGTCATCCCGCAGATCTCGGCGATCCTCGGTCCGTGCGCTGGAGGGGCCGTGTATTCGCCGGCCATCACCGACTTCATCGTCATGGTGAAGCGCACGAGCTACATGTTCGTGACCGGGCCTGACGTCATCCGGACCGTGACCCACGAGGATGTGACGAAGGAAGACCTCGGCGGCGCGATGACGCACAACGAGAAAAGTGGGGTCGCCCACTTTGCCGTCGACGACGACAGCGAGTGCATTGCGCTGATTCGCGAGCTGCTGTCGTTCATGCCAGGCAACAATCTCGACGATCCGCCGCGCAGCGACACCAAAGACCCCGTCGATCGCGAGGACGCCGGCCTCGATCGGCTCATCCCGCCGTCGCCGAATCAGCCCTACGACATGCTTGACCTGATTCACGCGGTCGCAGACGACGGATACTTTCTCGAGGCGCACCAGCACTACGCCAAAAACATCGTCGTGGGCTTTGCCCGCCTCGGTGGCCGTCCCATCGGGGTGGTGGCGAATCAGCCTGCGCATCTGGCCGGCACGCTCGACATCAACGCCTCGGTCAAGGGGGCGCGGTTCGTCCGATTCTGCGATGCGTTCAACATCCCGCTCGTCACGTTCGAGGATGTGCCGGGGTTTCTGCCGGGAACCGTGCAGGAATACGGCGGCATCATCCGTCATGGCGCGAAGCTCCTCTACGCGTTTGCCGAGGCGACGGTGCCGAAGGTGACGGTCATCACACGCAAGGCCTACGGCGGCGCCTATTGCGTGATGGCGAGCAAGCACATCCGCACCGACTTCAACTACGCGTGGCCGAGCGCCGAGATTGCGGTGATGGGGCCCGAGGGTGCCGTGAACGTGCTCTACAAGCGCGAAATCGAGAAGGCCGCGGACCCGGCCGCCGTGCGCGCACGGAAGGTGGCCGAGTTTCGCGAGAAGTTTGCCAATCCGTATGTGGCCGCCCAGCGCGGCTTCATCGACGAGGTCATCCTCCCGCGCGAAACACGTCGCAAGCTGATTCAGGCATTGGCGACGCTCGAGACCAAGCGCGAGAGGAACCCGCCGAAGAAGCACGGAAACATTCCGCTCTAAGCCCGCTCGGCTCGCCTCGCGGAGGGCCGCACTCGGCTCGCCTCGCGGAGGGCCGCACTCGCTTCGCTCGCGCGGAAGGCGGCCCTCGCGTCCGCTCGCGCCGAGGGGCCCCTCCCGGCCAGCGGCCGGGCCCGCCGCGAGCGACGCGAGCGGCCATCCCGCCGCAGGCGGGGCCTTCCGCCGAGCACGGCGAGGCGGCCTGCTAGACTTGTTCAGGTCACTCCCCCGTGAAAAAGATCCTGATCGCCAACCGGGGCGAGATCGCCGTCCGGGTAATACGGGCTTGTCGCGACATGGCGATCTCCACTGTCGCGATCTACTCGGCGTGTGATCGCGCCGCCTTACACGTCCGGCTTGCCGATGAAGCCTGGCTCGTCGGCCCGGATCCGCCTCGGGAGAGCTATCTCCGTATCGACGCCATTGTCGAGGCGGCCAAGAAGTCTGGCGTCGATGCGGTGCATCCAGGATACGGTTTTCTCGCCGAAAACGAAGGCTTTGCCGCGGCATGTCGCGATGCGGGGCTGATTTTCATCGGGCCCACGCCGGAAGCCATCGCGCTCATGGGCAGCAAGACCGCCGCGCGCCAGGCCGCCATCAAGGCCGGTGTGCCCGTTGTGCCAGGCACCCAGGATCCGCTCGATGAGTCCGTGCCGGATGCCGAGGTGCTCGCGATTGGCGAGCGCATCGGCTACCCCTTGATGTTGAAGGCCGTGGCTGGGGGCGGGGGCAAGGGCATGCGCATGGTCGCCGGCCCGGAGGACCTCCCGAGTGCGTTGCGCGCGGCCCGCTCCGAGGCGGGATCGGCCTTTGGCGACTCGGCGGTGTATCTCGAGCGCCGCATCATGCAGCCGCGGCACATCGAGGTCCAGTTGCTCGGAGATCAGCACGGTACGGTGCTGCCGTTTGTCGAACGCGAATGCTCGCTGCAGCGACGCCACCAGAAAGTGATCGAGGAGAGCCCCTCAGTGGCCGTGTCGCCGGCCACGCGCCGCGCGCTCACATCCGCCGCAGCCGCGGTGGCGCGGACGGTAAACTACACCAACGCGGGCACGATCGAGTTCCTGCTCGACGAGCACGAGCAGTTCTACTTCCTCGAGATGAATACGCGTCTCCAGGTGGAGCATCCGATCACCGAGATGGTGACGGGCGTGGATCTGGTCTCATGGCAGATTCGCATCGCTCGAGGTGAGAAGCTGACCCTCGACCCGGAATCGCTCCTCGAGCCGCGCGGCCACGCCGTCGAGTGTCGTGTGTATGCCGAGGATCCGGACAGCGGGTTCATGCCCTCGCCCGGCCGCATCACGGGTCTGCGAGTGCCGAGCGGTCCCGGCGTACGCGACGACAGCGGGGCGTACGAAGGCGGCGAGGTGCCGATCTTCTACGACCCGATGATTTCGAAGCTGATCACGTGGGGCGAGACGCGGCCGCATGCGCTGGCACGGATGCGGCGTGCGCTGGCCGAGTACGAAGTGCGTGGCATCAAGACGACCCTGCCGTTCTTCCGGTGGGTGCTGACCGACGAGGACTTCGCCGCCGGCCGATTCGACACCGGGTTCATCGACCGCAAGCTCGCCGCGCGCCGTGGGGCAGCGCTCGACGCGCCCAGCGAAGCGCAACAGGAGCTGGCCGCCATTGCGGCCGCGTTGAGCCACATGACGAGCGCGGCGACAGCGCCACTGTCGCTTGCGTCCAGGACGTCGAGCCGCTGGAAAGATCAGGCTCGATCCGATGCCCTGCGGAGGGTCGGGCCCTAGCCCGTTGTATTGATGAAGTTTCAGTTCGACATTGCCGAGCGCAGGCGCACCATCGACGTGCAGCGACAGGCGCAGGGCTACCGTGTCGTGGTGGACGGTCGTCCCCGGCTCGTCGATGCCGTCCGCGTCGGTGAGCAGGCGTGGTCGTTGATTGTCCGCGATGCCAACGGCGAGGTCACGAGTGTCGAAGCGACCATCGTGCCGCAGAATGGGAATGGCGCTGTTGACGTGTATCTCGATGGTCACAGCATCACCGTCGGTCAGCGTAGCGGCCTGGGTCGTCGATCGCGCGCGTCGGCTGGCGCCGAGGGCGCAGGTCCGCAGCGGATCACCGCGCCCATGCCGGGCAAAGTCGTCCGCGTTCTCGTCAGCGCTGGCGACGAGGTCCAGCCGCGGCAGGGGCTGGTCGTCGTCGAGGCCATGAAAATGGAAAACGAGTTACGAGCCGCCAGGGCCGGGCGCGTCAAGCAGGTCCTGGTGCAGGAAGGCCAATCCGTCGAGGCGGGCACCGCCCTGGTGGTGGTGGAGTAGCACGCGTGTTGAAGTCCACCTACCGCCGCGTGCGGCTCCTGATTGCCACGCTCGCCGTCATCGTCGCGGCGTTTCTCGTGTCGGTGGTCACCATTGATCTGGGTCCCTCGCTCAAAGCCCGTGCGGAGATGGAAGGCTCGAAGTTCATCGATCGCCCGATGCACATCGGCAAGCTGGGCGTGCACATCGCACGCGGCCGATTCGTCATCGAGGACCTGCGGATCGAGGGCCTGACCCCGGAGGCGCGGCCGTGGCTGACCGCCGGGCGGATTGACATCTCCCTGGCGTGGAAGGCGCTGTGGAACCGCGAGGTGCTGCTCGACAGCATCGAGATGTCGGACTGGAAGATGGTGGTGGAAAGCTTCCCGGGCGGCGCGCACAACTGGCCCCGGCTCGGCGGGCCGCCCCGTGCGCCCCGGACAGGTCCGCCCCCGGTTGTCACGACATTGCAGCACGTCACGGCGACGCGCGGTGAGTTCGTCTTCGACGATCACGCCGCCCGCTGGGGCGTGGTGGCGCCGAATCTCGAGGTGACGGCCGGCAAGGTGGCGGAGTATGGCGGCCGGGCGCGGTTTCACGGCGGCACCGTGCACTTTCACGATTTCGAGCCGATGAGCGCGTCGCTCAGCACGAGCTTCAAAGTGCAGGACGGCAAGATTCTCCTGGAGGAGATTGAGCTGTCGACCGACGGCGCCGAGTCCGAGCTCACCGGCATCGTCGACACGGCGCGGTGGCCCGAGATGTTCTATCAGGTCAAATCGACGGTGCACTTCCCGCGCATGCGCGAGATCTTCTTCGCCGACGATGACTTCTCCCTGCATGGTGACGGCGAGTTCGCGGGCACCTTTCGCCTCTTCACAGGCGGTCGCGAGCTGAAGGGCAATTTCTACAGCCCGGAGGCCGGCCTGAACGAGTACCGATTTCAGGAGCTTGAAGGCGCCCTCGAATGGGTACCGGAGCGTTTCGAAGTGCTGCGAGCAAGTTCCGGATTCTATGGCGGGCGGATGCGCTTCCGGCAGTTGATGACCGAGCTCGGGCGCCCGGATCGGCGCGGGCACGCGAAGTTCGACGTCGAGTATCAGGACGTGGATCTCACCGAGTTCACGAATTTCCTGGAGACCCCAGGGCTTCGCCTGGCGGGGCGCGCGACCGGCAGCAACTCGCTGGAGTGGCCGCTCGGTGCGTTCCGCGATCGGACCGGCGGCGGGACGCTCCACGTGGCCTCGCCGTCCAGCGGCCGCATCATGGGTCGTCAGGTGACCGATGCGCATGCCGCCAGGGCAGAAGCGCGCGGGCTGGATATCACACCGTTCAGCAATCACCTGCCGTTCGATCCCGTGCCCCTGCGCGGATCGGTGACTTACTCCTACTCGGGGGATCGCGTGAACATCGCCGCTGGTGAAGTGGCGACCGAGGACACCTTCGTGACGTTCGAGGGCCAGACCACGTTCAGCGGCGACAGCGCGCGACTGCCGTTTCATGTGAGCAGCGCCAACTGGCAGGAAAGCGATCGCCTTCTGGTGGCGCTGATGACCGCCTTCGGATCGCCCACCCGGCCGGTTGAAATGGACGGTGTCGGGGAATTCGACGGGGTCATGCTCGGTGCGTTTCGACGCCCGCGGATCGAGGGGCGCTTCCACGGCCGGTCCATGCGCGCGTTCGACGTGATCTGGGGTGACGTCGAGGCCGACGTGGTCGTCGAGAACGCCTACGCCGATGTCAAAAATGCCGTGATCCGCCGCGGCGCGTCGCGGATGGATGTTGCCGGTCTGTTCTCGCTGGGTTTTCCACGCCGTGACCGTGGGGAAGAACTCAACGCGAAGATCACGATGACGCGGCGCCCGGTCTCCGATCTGTTGAAGGCCTTCGATCTCGAGGAGTACCCGGTCGAGGGCGCCTTATCGGGCGAGTTTCAGGTGTACGGTCCGTACACGCGGCCGTTTGGTGTCGGCCGCATGACCCTTGACGACGGCGTGGCCTACGACGAGCGCTTTGCCACGGCCTCGGCCGGGCTGCGGTTCGAAGGCAACGGCGTGCGGCTCGATGCCATCGAGCTCGTGAAGGGTCGTGGCCTGGTGACGGGCGCGGCGTACGTCGGGTGGAATGGCACGTACTCGTTCAACGCCGAAGGCCGCGGGATCACTGTCGAGTCGCTCGACCTGACGACGTTTACCGACATCCCGGCGTTCACCGGCGTCCTCAGCTTCGCTGCGGACGGAAGCGCCACCTTTGCCGCGCCGCGTTACGACGTCAGAGTCAACGTGCAGGACCTGTTCTTCGGTGACGAGGGGATTGGCGAGGTGAGTGGACGCCTGTCGATCCGCAACGAGTTGCTTACCTTCGAAGTCGAGGCGGCGTCTTCTCGCCTGGCGGTCTCAGGCACCGGTCGTGTCGCGCTCGACGACGAACATGGAGATGCGGAGCTGATGTTCCGCGTGAGCGACACCTCGCTCGATCCGTACGTCCGCGTCTTCAAGCCGGATCTCTCTCCCTACACGACGGCCATCGCCAGCGGCACGATCCGCGTCGTCGGTGACCTGTACAACGCCGATGCGCTGCACGTCTCGACAACGGTTGAACAGCTCAACCTGCGTCTCGTGGACTATCGGCTCCGCAATCAGGGTCCCATCCAGATGGCGGTGGACGGTCCGACGCTGCGTCTCGAGACGATGCGTCTGGTGGGTGATGACACCGCGCTCGACCTGGCCGGCTCGATCGATCTGCCCAGGCAAGCGCTGTCGCTGCAGGCCAACGGGGCCGCCAACCTGGCGGTGCTGCAGGGATTTCTTCCAGACGTCCGGAGCTCCGGGCGCGCCGATGTCTCGGCGTTGATTGGCGGCACCGCGGCGCGTCCGATCGTGTCGGGCCAGGCGCTGGTCACTCAGGGCCGGCTGCGCCACTTCTCCTTTCCGCACGCGCTGGAGGATCTGAACGGCGTTGTGGCGTTCAACGCCGCCGGCATTCGGCTGGACGATCCGGGTTACACGACGGGCTTGAACGGCAAACTCGGCGGAGGAGTCGTCAAATTCGGTGGCCGCATCGGCATGATTGGCTACTCGCCGTCGGAATTCGACGTGATCGTCACCGGTGACGACATGCGATTACGCTTTCCCGAAGGCATGCGGTCGCTGGTCGATGCCACGCTCGCGCTCCAGGGGCCAGCCACGGCGCCGCTTCTGACCGGAACGGTCACCGTCGAAAGCGCCAGTTGGACCAGCGGCTTCGACGGCACCGCCAGCATGTTTTCGACCACGGCCGACGATACCAGCGGTCTGCCGCAGCCGGCGGGCGCCATTGCGCCGGCACCAACGTTGCCACTTCGTTACGACGTCCGCATCCTCGCACCCTCGACGCTGCGCATCGAGAACGATCAGGCGGAGATCGTGGCGAGCACCGACCTCAACTTGCGCGGCACGTTCGATCGTCCGCTGCTGTTCGGCCGTGCGGAGATCGATCGTGGCGACGTGCGCTTCGAAGGGCGCCGGTATCAGGTCACGCGGGGCAGCCTCGACTTCACCAATCCCAACCGCATCCAGCCGTTTTTCGACGTCGAGGCCGAAACGCGCGTGCGCGTTCCAGGTCAGACGTATCGCGTCACGCTGCGCATGACGGGGACGACGGACCGGATGCAACCGACCTTCGAATCCGATCCGCCCCTGGCGCCGATCGATGTGCTGACGCTCCTCTTCAGCGATACGGCGCCGACCGGCGACATCGAGCTGGCCTCGCTGCAGCAGCCGAATCAGCGCGAGCAGGAGATTCTGCAGGCGCGCGCGACGCGGGCGCTCACCGGCGCCCTGTCCGAGGAAGTCGGGCGCGTCGTCGAACAAACGTTTGGAGTGGACACGTTCCAGATCACCCCCCTGCTGATGGACCCCTATCAGGAAACGTCACGGCTCACCGTCAACCCGGCGGCTCGCGTGACGATCGGCAAGCGCATCTCGGAGCGCGTCTACCTGACCTACGCGCGAAGCCTGTCGTCCTCCCGTCTCGACGAGATCATCCTGCTCGAATACGACCAGAGCGACCGGTTGGGCTGGGTCCTGTCACAGAACGAGGACCGCACCTACGCGCTCGAAGTGCGCAGGCGACACGTATTCTGATGCCTGTGGCGTCCCCCGTTTGCGTGGTGCGAACAGCGATCGTGGCGGCGGCGTTGACGCTGCTGATCCCGGCGCCGGCGGTGGCGGACGTGCGCGATTTCATCGGACGGACCCTGACCGACGTTCGGGTCGAGGTCGGCGGCGCCGCTTCCACCGACGTGTCGGTGCTGCAGCTCATCGAAACCCGCGTGGGCGAAGCGTTGTCCATGCAGCGCGTTCGCGAATCCGTCGATCATCTCGTGGGCGTTGGACGGTTCGAAGACGTGCGCGTATTTGCGTCGGCCTCTGCGCCACCAGCCGACGGCGTCACGCTCCGTTGGGTGCTGGTGCCGGTGCAGCGCATCGCGAGCGTGGAGATCGAAGGCCGGGCAGCGTTCAGCGC
This sequence comes from Vicinamibacterales bacterium, assembly GCA_035512515.1. Classification (GTDB taxonomy): domain Bacteria; phylum Acidobacteriota; class Vicinamibacteria; order Vicinamibacterales; family UBA2999; genus JACCSI01. Next base: position 27,998 of record DATKDY010000364.1, on the reverse strand, counting down.
CAACGACATCCGGACCGAGATCGTCGAGCTGGCGGGCGCGCTCCCCGTCACCGCCCGTGTGGACGAGATCGTGGAGGGGTTGACCGGCTTCTACGCAGAGCGTGGTTATCGCCGAGCGTCGATCGAACCGCGGCTGGTGCCGAGTCGGGCGCCGGAGCTCGTCACCCTGCGGCTCGGGATCGAAGCGGGTCCTCGCACGGTGATTGGCCATGTCACGATTCACGGGGATACCGGCCTCACGCCCGCGGCCGTGATCGACGAGCTGCGGCTCGAGCGCGGACGCGCGTACGACCGCCCGTCAATCGACGCACGCGTGAGCCGTTTCGCAGATTCGCTGCGGGATCTCGGGTACTACGAAGCCAATGTGGATCTGAGTGTCGCGTTCGCCGATGAGACGGGCACGGCCGATCTCACCGTGAATGCGGAGCGCGGTCCGCGCGTGCGCGTCGTCTTTGCCGGGGACCCGCTTCCCGAGAACCGTCGTAACGCCCTGGTGCCGATTCGTCAGGAGCGCAGCGTCGATCTCGATCTGCTCGAGGACGCCAGCCGCAATATCGAAGCCTTCCTCCGGCAGCAGGGATACAGAACCGCGGAAGCGCCGTATGTCCGCGAAGAGAAAAACGGCGAGCTGGTCCTGACATTCGACGTCCGCCGTGGACCCCTGCATCGTCTCGCCTCGCTTGACGTCACCGGGAACGTTGCTCTCCCGAGAAGCGCTCTCGCACCGTTGCTGGCGCTGGAGCCCGGCGAGCCGTTCTCCGACAGTCGCGTAGCCACGGTCGCGGCCGCGATCACCGAGCTGTACCGCGTTCGCGGGTTTGCGCGTGTCGCTGTCAGACCCGAAGTCTCGCCCGCAGCGCCGGAGGACGACGGGGCGGAGGTGCCGTTGAGAGTACGGCTGGTGGTGACCGAGGGCCTGCCGACTGTGGTCGCAAACGTGACGATCGAGGGCAACGTCGCGATCGCCGGCGATCGACTACGCGAATTGCTGCGCCTGACCGAGCAACGGCCCTACTATCGGCCTCAGCTCGATGCGGACCGCGACGAGATCGAGCGCCTGTACCGAAACGAAGGGTTTCGCAGCGTACGCGCCGACGCTGAGGTGGCGGTGCAGGACGACGGCGAGCACGTGGACGTGCGCTGGACCATCGTCGAGGGTCCGCGCGCGATTGTCGATCGGGTCCTGGTCAGCGGCAACGAGCGCACGAGTGCCGAACTCATCCGGCGCGAGGCGGTTCTGACGCCAGGCACGCCTCTCGGAGACGACGCCGTCATCGAGACTCAACGGCGGCTCGCGACGCTCGGGCTGTTCCGGCGCGTCCGCATCGTCGAACTGCCGCATGGCGATGGCGTGACGCGTGACGTCCTCATCGAAGTGGAAGAAGCGCCAGCAACCACCGTCGCCTACGGGGGTGGTGTCGAAGCCGGCCGCCGGCTGCGGACCGGAGACCAGGCCCGCGTGGAAGAGCGTATCGACATCGCTCCGCGCGGATTCTTTCAGATCAGCCGCCGCAACCTGTGGGGAAAAAACCGGTCCGTCAGCTTGTTCACACGGGTCAGTCTCAGACCGCGAGACCCTGGCGCCGAATCGGATCCCTCGGACACCGGCGGCTACGGCTTCAACGAGTATCGGGTGGTGGGAACCTTCCGCGAGCCGCGATTACTGGATCGCGCGGGCGATCTGCAGCTCACCGCGTTCATCGAACAGGCCATCCGGTCGAGCTTCAACTTCTGGCGGCGTGGCATCCGGCTCGATTACGGCCGGCGTGTGGGTAGCAACGTGACACTGACCGCGCGCTACGCGCTGGATCGCACGCGCCTCTTCGACATGCATATCGAACCCGAGGCTCAGCTCCCCGTCGACCGGCTCTTCCCGCAGGTGCGGCTCTCTACCGTCACCGGATCCATCCTCCGCGATTCACGCGACGACGTGATCGACCCCACGCGCGGAACCACGTTCGGCGTGGACACGACGCTGGCACTGCGGTCAATCGGTTCCGAAGTCGGCTTCGCCAAGACCTCGTGGCAGGGTTTCGTTTACCGGCGGCTGCCTGGCGCCGTGCCGTGGACGCTCGCGGCCGGTGCGCGGATGGGGGTGGCTGCCGGCTTTGCGCGCGTACTGGACGACGGCACCGTCGTCAACGACGTGCCGGCCAGCGAGCGATTCTTCGCGGGCGGGGATTCGACGGTGCGGGGATTCGTGCTCGATCGGCTCGGCACGTCAGAGACGGTGAATGATCAAGGGTTTCCCGCCGGTGGCGGCGGCCTCGCGGTCGTCAACGTCGAGCTGCGCACGCCCTACTGGAAAGGGCTTGGCGGCGTCGGCTTCTTGGATGCCGGCAACGTCTTTCGTCGAGCGACCGACATCAGCGTCGCGGAGTTTCGTCCGGCGGGTGGGTTTGGGCTGCGTTACCGCTCACCGCTTGGACCCCTGCGATTCGACCTCGGGTTCAATCTCGATCGCCAGTTACTGCCGAACGGCAGTCGCGAACGAGGCATGGTGTTCCATCTCTCGCTCGGGCAGGCGTTCTGATGGGTGGTCATGCCCTCGGTGTCGTGGCGTGTGTCGCGCTGGCCGCGGTCGCGTCGCAGGCGCAGCCGCGCGAAGAGCTCGTCGAGAGGACGCTCGCCATCGTCGGCGGGCGGGCGGTGACGCTCGCAGATGTCCGGACGGCAACCGCCCTGGCCTTGATTTCCGGCACGCTCGATCTCGACGCGGCCACCGAGAAGCTGGTGGAGCGGGCGCTCGTGCTGCGTGAAGTCGAGAGGTATGCGCCGCCGGAGCCTCAGGAACAAACCATCGACGACAGGTTCGCTGCGATTCGCGCTCGGCTGCCTGAGACACAGTTCGCCACCGTTCTGATGGCAGGAGGGTTTACCGAAGCACGCCTGCGCGGCTGGATCCGCGATGATCTGCGGATCGCCTCGTATCTGGACCAGCGATTTGCCGCCACCGCCGATCTGTCCGTGGAGCAGGCGGCCCCTCAGCTCCGCGAACGGCTGTTCGCCGAGCGTCGCGCCGGCCTCGTCGCGGATTGGGTTGCCGACCTGCGGAGGCGAACGCCCGTCGTTGAATTATGGCGACACTAGCCTGGATGTCCACGGACATCCAGGCTAGTGGCTAGTTATGCTGTCTTGCCCCGCCTCCGGCGGGGCGGTCGTCTTGACGGAGAAAACCTTGACTCGTTCGCCACGATTTCTGGCCGTCAAGACTCTGGGAAGCGTTCGGCTTTGAGCTCTGGCGCTCACAGCCAGGAGCGGCAAGCGGCAAGCGGCACGGGAAGCGCTCGCCGCCTCAAGCTCTCGCCAGTGTCGCGTAGCCGAGCACGATTTGCGTGACGTTGAAGACCGCGTGATTGGTGATGGTGCTCACCACGCTTCGTCTCGACAGATACAGCACACCCCAGAAGGCGCCCATCAACGCCGTCACAATCGCAGCGTCCCAGCCCTGAACGGTGTGTCCAAGGCCGAATGCGAGGCTGGTGAGCGCAACTCCGAGACTGCCCCCGCCCAGGCGCTGTTCGAACCGGTGGAGCAGAAAGGCGCGCTGCAACTCTTCGCGGACGCCGCCGGCGACGAGCACGAGCGCGACAAAACCGGCGAGCAGCCATGGCGAGGCCAGCAGCGACTGGAACGGGCTGACTTCGACGTTGTGAAGAAGCGGGGCGATCACCCGGATTCCGAGCTGCACGACGACGACCGTCAGGAAAATCACCGGCACGAGCATCAGCCCCAGCCGGATTTCGTCGGTGGCTCGCTGGTGCTTCAGGAACACGTCCCGAGGACGGTCGTTCGAACGCCTCAAGAAGAAAAACACCAGGCTCAGCAGTAAGACGGTATCGAGGGCCGAGATGCCGAAGATGAAGGCCGGCGACAACGTACCGTCAGCCCCCGGTCGGATGCCGACGCTGCCGAGCGCGGCGATAATCAGCAACTGCGTCGGATAACCGGAGCAGATCAGCACCTCAGCCGCAGCGCGCGAGCGTGACAGGCTGCTGATCACCGGATCTGAAGGCGTGGGACCGGGGAAATCGAGGGACTCGGGCGGCTCAGGCAGCACAGTCGAAATGGTACACTCGGATTTCATGGCCACTTCTCAAGCCGAGCGGGTATTGATCGTCGAGGACGACGACTCGACCCGTGCCGGCCTGGCGGAGCTGGTACGGACCTGGGGGTTCGTCACCGATGCTGCCGCAAACGGCGAAGAAGCTCTCAAACTCATCACTTCATTCCGTCCCGCCATCGTCGTCACGGACATGGTGATGCCCAGGATGGACGGCTTGTCGCTGCTCAAGGCGCTCAAAGACGATGCGGATCAGCTGAAGGTGATCCTGCTGACCGCGCAGGGATCCGTCGAAACCGCCGTGGAGGCGCTCAAACACGGCGCCGCCGACTATCTCACCAAACCCGTGGACACACAGAAGCTGAGGCTGCTGCTCGAGAGCATCGCCGAGCTCAACGCCCAGAAGCGTGAAAACGAAGCCTTGCGGCGTCAACTGCGGGACAAGGGCAGCTTCGGCAGCATCGTGGGCAACAGTCCCAAGATGCGGAGGATTTATCAGGTCATCGAACAATCGGCGCCGACGCCGGCGTCGGTTTTGATCATCGGCGAGTCGGGCACCGGGAAGGAGCTCGTCGCGCAGACGATTCATCAACTGAGCCCCCGGACCGAGGCGCCGTTTGTCGCCATCAACTGCGCGGCGATTCCGGAGACGCTGCTCGAAAGCGAGATCTTCGGTCACGAGCGCGGCTCCTTCACTGGCGCCATCGATCGCCGCGCGGGCTGTTTCGAGCTGGCCGATCGTGGCACGCTGTTTCTCGACGAGATCGCCGAGATGGTTCCGGTGACGCAGGTCAAGCTGCTGCGCGTCCTGCAGGAGCGCCGCTTCCGGCGGCTCGGCGGACGAGTCGAGCAGGACGTTGACGTCCGGGTGATTGCCGCGACCAACAGCAATCCGATCGACGCCATTCGAGACGGCAAGCTGCGCGACGACCTCTACTATCGTCTCAACGTCTTCACGATTGAGCTGCCGCCGCTCAGGGACCGGAAGGAGGATCTGGCGCTCATCATTCAGGCGTTTCTCGACGAGTTCAACGTGCGCGACCGGCGCCACGTCAAGGCCGTCACCCCCGACGCGATGCGCATGCTGGAGCTGTACGACTGGCCGGGTAACGTGCGGGAGCTGCGCAACGTCATCGAGCGGGCGACGATTCTCGCCAAGGGTGATTTCATCGAACCGAGTCACCTCCCGCGGTTTGGAGCACCTCCGCGGCCCATCGAGCCGACGCCGGCCAGCGGTGTGACGATCGCACCAGGCATGACCGTGGACGAAGCGGAGCGCAAGCTCATCATCGCGACGCTGGAGGCCGCCGGTAACAACAAGACGCGCGCCGCGGAAATGCTCGGCATCAGCTTGAAGACCCTTCACAACAAGCTGAATCGGATGAAACAGACGACGCAATAGTTCAACGACTGCAACACATCACGTTCAGAAGCCGCGGTTGCATCGTGTTCCGGTTGGTAACTTTGCGATGGCCCTTTCCATCAAGCAGAAGCAGGTCCTCGGCGTTACCTCGATCGTCGTGTTCGTGGTACTGGTGCAGAGCGCGATGCAGTTGACGACGCTGACGCGCACGCTGCTGCTCCAGAGCCGCGACCGCGCCGAGTTGATTGCGATGTCGATCGGACACAGCGTGGCGGACCTCGCCGTGACTGAAGAGACCGCCTACCAGGAACTGCGTCGCGACGCCAGCGTGCAAACGGCCCTCGAGACCGCGCTCTATTCCACCGACGTGGTCTATGCCGCCATCGTGGATCGCGAGGGCACGGTGATCGCCCACAGTAATCGCTCGCGGATCGGCGAGCGTTTGCCCGAGGGAGACGACCTGGGGTCGCTCGCCAACGGTGGCGCCCTCGCACAGTTGCGCTCCGTGTATCAGACCGAGCGGATGTTGGAGTGGCGTCAGCCGCTGCTGCTCGGCGACCAGCCGATCGCCGAGATCCGCGTGGCGCTGTCCACGCTGCTCGCGCGGCGATCGCTCAATTCGTCGCTCGAGCCGGCGGCGCTGGCGGCGCTGGCGGCGCTGGGCGGCGCCATCCTCGTCGCCGTGATCCTTGCGCAGGTGGTCGTGCGGCCCATTCACGTCATTCGCAGCGGCCTCTCGCGGCTTGGCCAGGGTGACCTGGGCGCCACGCTCGACCTCCAGGGCGACGAGTTCAAGGAGCTGGGCGACATCTTCGCCAGCGTCACCAATCAGCTCAAGGCGGCCATGCCGGACAGCGCGAAGCGGACGCAACTGCTGGAGCTCTCGCGCCGTGTGACCGCCCTGGGACGCCTGACCGCCGGCGTCGCGCACGAAGTCAAGAACCCGCTCAACGCGATGACGATCCACCTGGAGCTGCTGAAGCAGAAACTGGCAGCCGGCGCCGACCTGGCGGCGACCGATTCGCACCTGGACATCATCAGCCGCGAAATCCATCGCCTCGACGATGTCGTCCAGGGGTTCCTGAAGTTCGCACGGCCCGAAGAAATGAGCCTCAAGCCGGTGCCGCCGGGCGAGCTGGTCGATGAGGTCTTGAAGACCCTGGCGGTCGAAGCCAACGTCACCGGCGTGACGCTCGAGTGCCATGTCGCGCCGGATGTGCCCCAGATCGAGGCCGACCCCGGCATCTTCAGGCAGGCGTTGTTGAACCTGGCGAGAAACGCCGTGCAGGCGATGGCGAACGGTGGCACACTGACCATCAGCGTCGGGCCGACGAAAGACGGCCGCGTGGAAATCCGCGTGGCCGACACCGGGGTCGGTATCGCGCCGGAGAACCTGGCCAGGATCTTCGACCTTTACTTCACGACCAAGCCGGCTGGGACCGGCATCGGCCTGTCGCTGGTGTATCGCACGGTGCAACTGCACAACGGCGACATCGACGTGGAGTCCACACCGGGGGTGGGCACCATTTTCGTCATCAAAATGCCGAAAGCGAACCCGGCGGCCGCGGCGACCACCCCGACGCCGTCGTTGCGCGCCGAGTCCGAGCGACTCCGGAAGACGTCATAGAATTGAATCCCGTGGATACCCCCAAGCTCCTCCTGATCGGAACGCTCCTCGTGGCGTCAGGCGCCGGCTGCGCGAAAGCGCGGGCGAACACCGAACCGATCCTGATGCCTGAACTCCTCCCGCCCCCGCCGCCGCCGCGCATCGTCGAGACGCTGCCCGCCGAACCGGTCCCGACCATCGAGCCCAGTCCGGTGGAGAGCGCGCTGTCGATACCGCCGCCGCGCATTCCGGCGGCTCCGCCGGCAAAGCCCGAGCCGCCGAAAACGGAGACCGCTCCCGAGCCGCCCGAACGTCCCGCGCCCGGCGCGCCGACCTTGACCCTGAAACCCGGTCCGGGCGTGCAGGCGCAAACCGAGGCGTCGATCCGCGCGCACCTCGACCGCGCCTTGCACGACCTGCAGCGTGTCAAGTACGCGGCGCTCAACGCGGATGGGCGCACACAGTACGACACAGCGCGGAATTTCATCCAGCAGGCAGAGGAAGCGCTGAAGGCCGCGAACCTGACGTTCGCCGGAAAGCTTGCGGACAAGGCGGCGACCATGGCCGCCGTGCTGGTCAGGTAACCCGCGGTCCTCGGTCTCGATCCAGCGCACCGGCGACGCCGGATTCAACGGCTGGAATTGCCAAAAACGATCGCTCGAGCGAAAATAAGACGAATATCACAAAAGCGCACCTGTTTCACGACATCTAGCGTATGACCTAAAATGAAAGCGCAACATGTTGTGGTTTACACGCTTGACATCGATGCGACAGAGGCGCATATTTGGCTTCCGCGCGTGAAACAGCCTGGAGGCTGGCGACGCTAGGAGTCTTGACCGCGTGAGATCTTGAGGAGAGTCAAGTTTTCTCGGTCAAGACGACTGCCCCGCCGGCCGGGGTCCCCGCCGCGCGGACTTTGCGCGGTGGGGTGGTGGAGGCGGGGCGAAAGTAATAGGGGCTAGCGAGTCGGATCTCACCAAACATGCTGGCGGGTCTGAGGCGTCCCCTCGCTAGCCGGTTGATCAAGTGACGATGCCGAGACGAACGTTGGACTTCGAACGACTTCAGAACGCGCGCGACCAAATTCAATCCAGGTGACGACGAAAGGGAGGGCGACTACCCGACAGGGGAGGGTTGTCGCGCTTGCGGAGGACACATGCACGAAGGCGCTGCTCACAAGATTGCGGCCGCCGCTGCCGGGCAAACAGCAGCGGCTGGCCAAACTGCGCACATCGAGCCGGCCGAGCGGGCGGGGCTCGAGTTTCCGCGGTTCTTCTCAACGGCCGGCGTTGACCCGTTCGACCAGCTCGAATGGGAACTGCGCGATGCGGTCATCGGCAGCGAGAAGGGGCAGGTGGTCTTCGAGCAACGTCAGGTCGAGATCCCGAAACGGTGGTCGCAGCAGGCCACCAACATCGTGGTCTCCAAGTACTTCCGCGGCCACGTCGGCTCGCCCGATCGCGAGCGGTCCGTCAAGCAGCTCATCGGCCGCGTCGTCGACACGATCTCGGAGTGGGCGCGCGAGCAGAGGTACTTTGCGTCCGACGAGGCGCTGTCCGCCTTCAGCGGCGATCTGAAGCATCTGCTCGTCGAGCAGAAGGCCGCGTTCAATAGTCCCGTGTGGTTCAACTGCGGATTCGAGAAGGCGCCGCAATGCTCCGCGTGCTTCATCAACGCCGTGGACGACACGATGGAATCGATTCTGATGCTGGCCCGGACCGAGGGCATGCTGTTCAAGTTCGGTTCCGGGACCGGCAGCAATCTGTCGGCGATCCGTTCGTCGCGGGAACTGCTGGCCGGCGGCGGCACGGCGTCGGGGCCGGTGTCGTTCATGAAAGGCTTCGATGCCTTTGCCGGCGTGATCAAGTCGGGCGGCAAGACGCGCCGCGCGGCAAAGATGGTCATCCTCAACGCCGACCACCCCGACATCGTCGGGTTCATCAACTGCAAGGTGGAAGAGGAAAAGAAGGCGTGGGCGCTCATCGATGCCGGATACGACGGCTCGTTCACCGGCACGGCGTATTCGTCGGTGTTCTTCCAGAACTCGAACAACTCGGTCCGCGCCACGGACGAATTCATGCGCGCGGTGCTCGACGACGGGCTGTGGCAGACGCGCTCGGTGACGACCGGCGAAGTGATGGACACCTATCGCGCACGCGACGTGATGCGGCTCATCGCCGAGGGCACATGGGTCTGCGGCGATCCGGGTATGCAGTTCGATACGACCGTGAACGAATGGCACACCTGCCCGAACACGGCGCGCATCAACGCGAGCAATCCGTGCTCGGAATACATGTTCCTCGACGACTCGGCGTGTAATCTTGCGTCGCTCAACCTGATGACGTTCGTGCGCGACGACGGCGAGTTCGACGCCGAGTCGTTCAAAGCGGCCTGCCGCACGCTCATCACGGCGCAGGAGATCCTCGTCGACAACTCGAGCTATCCGACCATGGCCATCGAGAAGAACAGCCACGCCTACCGTCCGCTCGGGCTGGGGTATGCGAACCTTGGGGCGCTGTTGATGTCACGTGGACTGCCCTACGACAGCGATGCCGGACGCGATTACGCCGCGGCCATCACCGCGTTGATGACGGGCGAAGCGTATGCGCAGTCCGCGCGCGTGGCCCGCGACCATGGCGGGCCTTTCGCCGGCTACGAGGGCAATCGCGAGCCCTTCCTGCGCGTCATGCGCAAGCATCGCGATGCGATCAAGGACATCGACCCGAAAAACGTGCCGGCCGACCTCTACCATGCCGCGAAACAGGCGTGGGACGACGCGGTGGAGCTCGGCGAGGATTTTGGCTACCGCAATGCGCAGGCCACCGTGCTGGCACCGACCGGCACCATCGGCTTCATGATGGATTGCGACACGACCGGCGTCGAGCCCGACATCGCGCTGGTCAAGTACAAGAAGCTGGTCGGCGGCGGGATGATGAAGATCGTCAACATGACGGTCCCGATGGCGCTGCAGAAGCTCGGATACACCGCCGCGCAGGTCGCCGAGATCATCGGCTTCATCGATCAGCACGACACTATCGAAGGCGCACCGCACCTGCTGGATCGCGACCTGCCGGTCTTCGATTGCGCGTTCAAGGCCGCCAACGGCGAGCGCTCGATCCACTACATGGGGCACATCAAGATGATGGGCGCGACCCAGCCCTTCATCTCCGGCGCGATCAGCAAGACCGTCAACGTGCCGAAGAACGCCTCGGTCGAAGAGATCGAGCAGGCCTATCTCGAATCGTGGCGTCTCGGCGCCAAGGCCATCTCGATTTATCGCGACGGGTCGAAGCGCACGCAGCCGCTCAACACGTCACGATCCCCCGTCGCGGCCGGACTCCCCTCGACTACGCTCGGGACAGGTCCCTCGACGACGCTCTCTGACCAGGGTCAGGCCGTCCCGGCCGCCATCGACCAGGCCGTCTCGGCACCGGTCGTCGCGCGCGCGCCGCAGCGTCACAAGCTGCCCGACGAGCGTCAGGCGATCACGCACAAGTTCGACATCGCCGGCCACGAAGGCTACATCACGGTCGGCCTCTTCGAAAACGGACAGCCGGGCGAGATCTTTTTGGTGATGGCGAAGGAAGGCTCGACGATCTCGGGCTTCGCCGATGCCTTTGCCCAGGCGATCAGCTACGCACTGCAGTACGGCGTGCCGCTGCAGGCGCTCGTCGACAAGTTCAGCCACGTGCGCTTCGAGCCGTCGGGGATGACGAAAAACCCGGACGTGCGCTTTGCGAAATCGATTGTCGACTACATCTTCCGCTGGATGGCGACCAAGTTCCTGTCGCCCGAAGCGCAGTTTGTGGCCGGCGTCAACAATCGCGACGACGTGGCCGCCGATCCGGCGACCGAACCGCCAGCCGTGATTCCCGCTCCACCGGCGCCCAGGACCGTGGCGCCGAAGCCGTCGGCGTTTGCGGCGATGCAGAATCAGGAAGACGCGCCGCCGTGCTCGACGTGCGGGTCGATCATGGTGCGCAGCGGCGCGTGCTACAAGTGCGCCAACTGCGGGACAACCTCGGGCTGCGCGTAACACGAAGGGCACGAAGGGCACGAAGGGAATCAATCACAAGGGCGGGGCTGACACCCCGCCTTTTCTCTGTACGATTAGAGAGTGCCGCTCGCGCCGCCTCATCTTTTTCGCGCGCTTCGTAATCCCAACTACCGCCTCTTCTTCTTCGGTCAGGCCATCTCGCTCGTCGGCACCTGGATCACCCGGCTGGCGAGCAGCTGGCTGGTTTATCGGCTCACCGGCTCCGAATTTCTCCTCGGTCTCGTGGCGTTTCTCGGGCAGATTCCGTCGCTCGTCGTCTCGCCCATCGCCGGCGTCTACATCGACCGCTGGAATCGCCATCGCGTGCTCGTGATCACGCAGGCATTGTCGATGTGTCAGTCGGCGGCGCTGGCCGTGCTCACGCTCACCGGCTACATCACGGTGACGGACATCCTGATCCTGCAGGGTCTGCAGGGTGTGGTGAACGCGTTCGACACGCCCGCACGCCAGTCCTTCGTCGTCCAGATGGTCGAAGATCGGGCAGATCTGCCCAACGCCATCGCCCTGAACTCCTCGCTCGTGAACGGGAGCCGGATGATCGGCCCCGCGATTGGAGGCCTGCTCATCGCCGCGTTTGGCGAAGGCTGGTGTTTCGCGCTCGACTCGGTGTCCTATGTCGCGGTCATCGGATCGCTGCTCGCGATGACGGTCAGGCCGACGGCGACGCCGCCGGAGGTGGTCCCGGTTGCGGACGCCCTGGCGGCGGGGTTCAAGTACGTCGCCGGGTTTGCCCCGGTTCGATCCGGTCTGCTGCTGGTGGCCGCGCTCAGCACGTTCGGGTTGCCGTATCAGGTGCTCATGCCGGTGATTGCGTCCGACGTGCTGGCTGGCGGCGCCGGCACGCTTGGCGTCCTGATGACGGCGACCGGCGTTGGCGCGCTCGCCGGGACGATGTATCTGGCGTCACGGCATACGGTTGTCGGCCTCGGACGCCGAACCGCGCAGGCCGCGATCCTGTTCGGCGTGGCGCTGCTCGCATTTTCGACGTCCTCCAATCTGTGGCTGTCGCTGGCGATCCTGCCGTTCTCCGGCGCGGGCTTCATCGTCGCGCTGGCGGCCACGGACACGGTCGTGCAAACCGTTGTTCCCGAAACACTGCGCGGTCGCGTGATGTCGCTCTACACGGTGGCCTTTCTGGGGACGGCTCCGATCGGCAGTCTCATGGCAGGTGTCGCCGCCGAACGCATCGGCGCGCAAACCACGATTGCCGTCGGCGGCGCCGCCTGTCTGGCGTGCGGGGTGTGGTTCTACACGACGCTGCCGCGGCTGCGCGATCTGATTCGGCCGGTCGACGCGGAGCGCGGCCTGCTCGTCGTCCCCGACGCTGACAGTGGCGCCAAGACGCTGTAAGTGCGTCATGACCGGGTGAGGCCACGCCGGGAGCGCGTCGAGCGTGTCGGCCTCGCTTGCGGCGCAGGTGCGTGGGGAACGAACTAAGAACGAAGAACGAAGAACGAAGAACAAAAAGCGAACACACAGAACGGAAGAACGAAGAACGAGACGAACAACGGGACGAAGAACGGAACGAAGAACGGCAGAACGGAACGACGGAACCGAACGACGGAACCGAACGACGGAACCGAACGACGGAACCGAACGACGGAGCCGAACGACGGAACCGAACGACGAACGTCGGGTGCCGTCGAGCGTTAGAATACATTGCGACCCAAGACGTTCGTTCTTCTTCATTCGGTTCTGTGTCCGTCGTTCCATGTTCTGCTGTTCTGCTGTTCTGTTGTTCTGTTGTTCTGCTGTTCTGCTGTTCTGTTGTTCTGTATGTTCTGGTGTTCTGTATGTTCTGGTGTTCTGTATGTTCGATGTGTTCTGGCGTTCTTTGTTCCTCGTTCCGTTCTTCGTTCTTCGTTCTTAGTTCTTAGTTCCGCATGTCCGAGCCCCTCCTGCCTGTGCTTCAGCGGTTCTGGGGCTACACCTCCTTCCGTCCCCTGCAGCGCGAGGCCATCGAAGCCGTCGTGGACGGCCGCGATTCGCTGCTCGTGCTGCCCACGGGCGGCGGCAAATCCCTGTGCTTCCAAGTTCCCGCGCTCGTGCGTGACGGCATCGCGCTGGTCATCTCGCCGCTCATCGCCCTGATGAGGGATCAGGTGGACACCCTGACCGCCAACGGCGTGCCGGCCGCCTGCTACAACAGCGCGATGGGGGCAGACGACAAAGCGACCGTGCGTGCCGGACTGCGCGAAGGCCGCTATCGCCTCTTGTACGTCGCGCCCGAGCGGCTGGTCGGCGAAGGCAGCGGCAGCACGATCTGGGGCCTCTCGACCCTGCCGGTCAGCTTCGTTGCTGTGGACGAAGCGCACTGCATCAGCCAATGGGGGCACGACTTTCGTCCTGAGTACCGGCAGCTCGCCGAGCTCCGGCGGGTGCTGCCCCGGGCGAGCATGCACGCCTTTACGGCCACGGCGACCATGCGCGTGCGCCGCGACATTCTCACGCAACTCGGACTGCGCGATCCGCTGCAGCTCGTCGGCTCGTTCGACCGGCCCAATCTGGTGTATCGCGTCCTGCCACGCGCCAATCTCAAACGCCAGATCCTCGATGTGCTGTCGCGCCATCGGGATCAAAGCGGCATCATCTACTGCTTGTCGCGCCGTGAAGTGGACGAGATCGCGGCATGGCTGCGCGACGAAGGGTATCGGGCGCTGCCGTATCATGCCGGGCTGGCCGACCAGGAGCGTCATCGCAATCAGGATGCCTTCGTCAACGAAGACATCGACATCATCGTCGCCACCGTCGCCTTTGGCATGGGGATCGATCGGTCGGATGTGCGGTTCGTGGTCCACGCCGGCGCGCCGCAGTCGCTCGAGCACTACCAGCAGGAATCCGGCCGTGCCGGCCGCGATGGACTCGAAGCGGAATGCGTGCTCTTCACCTCGTCTGCCGACTTCATGAAGTGGCGGGTCATGCTCGAGCGCAACGGCGAGCTGACCGAGGAGCGACGCAGCCTCATGCGGGACATGGAGCGCTACGCCGCGCGGGTGGGCTGCCGCCATCGCCACATCGTCCAATACTTCGGTCAGGGTTACGAACGCACCGCCTGCGACGCATGCGACTACTGCCTGGGCGAGCTCGAACCCGTCAGCGAACCCGTCGTCCTCGCCCGCAAGATTCTGTCCTGTGTGGCGCGAGTCGGCCAACGATTCGGGACCGCGCACGTGACGAACGTCTTGCGCGGCAGCGAATCGGAACAGGTGGCGGCGCGTGGCCACCAACAGCTGTCAACCTTTGGCCTGTTGCGCGACTGCTCCATCGACGAAGTGCGCGGCTACATCGACCAGCTTCTGGCCTGCGGCCTGCTCCAGCAGACCGACGATGCCTATCCCGTGTTGCGGTTGACGGACGAGGGCGCCCGCGTGATGCGCAGCGGCAACGCCGAACGTGAGTTGTCGCTGTCGCGGCAGCGGAAGCCGGTGAAAGGCCGTGCCGCACCGCGTGCCCGCATCGAAGTCGAATCCTGGGAGGGCGTAGACCGGGCGATCTTCGAACGGCTGCGGGCCATGCGACTGCAGATTGCGCGTTCGCGAGGCGTACCGCCGTACGTGATTTTCCATGACTCCACGCTGCGTGAGCTGGCGCGGCTGAAACCGAAGTCGATCGGCGACCTGGCCCACGTTTACGGCATGGGTGCGCGCAAGATCGACGCCCACGGCGGTGCCGTGCTGGAGACGATCAATGGCCACGCCTGACATCGACGCCAGGATCGACCGTCTCTATCAACTGCCGCTCGACGAGTTCACCGAGGCGCGCAACGCGCTGGCGAAAGAGCTGAAGCGCCCGACCATCAAGGATCTCGACAAGCCGAACATCGCCGCATGGGCCGTCAACCAACTGCACTGGAAGGAACGCGCCGCCTACAACCAGTTGGTCCAGGCAGCGGAGCGGCTCCGCGCCGAGCATCGCAAGCTCCTCACTGGCAAGCCCGCGGGGATCCGCGACGCCGAGAAGGCGCACCGCGACGCCATTCGCGCCGCGGCGGAGACGATCAAGGACCTGCTGAAAGACGGCGGGCACGCGCTGACCGAGCAGACGCTGGCGGCTGTCCAGGAAACGCTCGAGGCGCTGCCCTCGGACGATCATCCGGGGCGGCTCACCAGGCCGCTCAAACGGGCGGGCTTCGAGGCGCTCGCTGGAATTCCCGTAAGCGCACTCAAGGGAGGCCCTTCGACTTCGCTCAGGACAGGCCCTTCGACGTCGTCCAAGGCGGGGCTCACGCTCGTGAAATCGCCGAGCGACGACAAACGCGCGCGAGACGAGGCCAAGCGGCGCGAAAGGGAAGACCGCGAACGCAAGGAGCGGCAGCGCGAGGCGGAGAAGGCACTCAAAACCGCCGAGGCCGCAATGCTGCGGGCCGAGGAGGCCGTCAAGAAAGCCGAGAAGGCACTCGGCGAGCTGCGGGCCAAGCGCGACGAGGCGGTCAGCGAATATCAGCGCGCCAGACTCCGCGCCCGTGAGTGAACGCAAACAGGCGCTGGCCCCCTGACGTATCGACGATCAACGACAGCCATTCCGTGACCACCGGACCGAACCCGGTGGCTTCCACCAGCCAGCGCTGACTGCCATCGGTTGACGCCCAGCAGCGAGGCCATCGCCGCCGCGAGCGTCGAGGCGACCAGCAAAAACCGATAGGATCTACCAATGACAGCCGATCTGCTCCGGGAATTTGATTGGACGACGCCATTCCTTGTCGATGCCTGCGCCATGCTTCAGCTGCCGATCCGGCTCGGACCGCCACACATCAAGCCAATTCGCGCGAACATGAAAGTCGCCGGGCCGGCGTGTCCTGCCAAGCACGCCGGCAGTACGGACGTGTTTCTCGAAGCCATTGCGTCAGGCACGCGTGGCGACGTGCTCGTGATCGACAACGTCGGACGTCTGGACGAGGGATGCATCGGCGATCTGGTCGCCGGCGAAGCGTTCGTGGCCGGTCTGGCCGGTATCGTCGTCTATGGTGCGCATCGCGACACGGCGGCCATCGACGCAATCGGCATTCCGCTGTGGTCGCTCGGCACGTGTCCGGCCGGACCTCAGGAGCTTCGCACGCGCAGCCTCCACGCGCTCGAAGCCGCCTCGCTGGGCGGGCACGTCACGGTGACGAGGGACGATTTCATCTTTGCCGACATCGACGGTGTCGCGGTCGTTTCCAGGGCCGAACTCGCGCGCGTCGTCACGGCGGCACGCGACATCGCGACACGCGAGCAGGCGCAAGCGGAGCGGTTACTCGGAGGCGAGCGTCTCCGCGATCAGCTCCAGCTCGACACGTACATCGCGCGCCGCCAGAACGAGCCGACCTACACGTTCAGAGATCACATCAAATCGCTCGGCGGCGCCATCGAGATCTAGCGAGTCGGGAACCTTGTGATTTGGCGTGCTATGTAGTAATTATATGTAGCCATGCGCCGATTGAGCGTGACCGCGGTCAGCGTGCTGCAAGCCATTGCGGACGGGTTCGAGTACGGGTTCGACATCATCGATCACACGGGCCTGCCGAGCGGGACCGTGTATCCGGCGCTCAGCCGGCTCGAACGTGACGGTTTGGTGCGCTCCTCATGGGAAAACGACGCGCGAGCGCATCGCGAGGGCCGGCCGGCCCGTCGGTATTACCGCATCACCGCGCCTGGCACGCGCGCGCTCGAGGACTCGCTGACGTATTACCGCACCCTGCTTCCACTCGGCCGCGCTCAGGAGCGACCGTGAGCGTGTGCGACACGTTGCTTCGACTGGCGTCCTGCCTTGCGCCGAGCGACGTGCGTCGTGACTGGCTGCGCGAGTGGCGCGCGGAGCTCGCGTACGCGACGCGGAAGCACACCCCCGTCGTGCTCGTCGTGCGGTGCCTCGGTGCCTTCGTTCACGCCGCCTGGCTTCGTTGGGACCGCTGGAGATTGGAAATGCTGCTGCAAGACATCAAGTACGCCTTTCGCACGCTCGCCAGGAAGCCGGGTTTTGCGGCCGTGACGATCCTGACGCTGGCGATCGGGATTGGCGCCAACGCGGCGATTTTCAGCGCCGTGCGCGCCGTGCTGCTGCGCCCGCTGCCGTTCCCAGAGCCGGAGCGCGTGGTGCAGATCTATTCAACGACGATCACGAGGCCGCTGGGACCTGGCGGCACTGCGTCGCCGCCGGACTTCACCGACTGGCGCACGGACAGCACGTCTTTCACCGAGATGGCCGCGATCAGTGCGGGGTCGATTCCCTGGAGCGGCGACGGCGTCGCCGAGCAAGTGCCGTTCGCCATGGTCACCGGCGGCTTCTTCGACGTACTGAGCGTGCCGGCGCAGCACGGCCGCACCCTGACCCACGACGACGATCCGGTCGGCGCCGCGGACGTGGTCGTCATCTCTCACGATCTGTGGTCGCGGCGCTTTGGTGGTGATCCGCGCGCGATCGGCCGGACGATGACGCTGGACGGCACACCGCGCCGAGTCGTTGGCGTCATGCCGGCGGGGTTTTCGTATCCGCTGAGCTCGGAACTCTGGGTCCCCCTTCGCTTCACGTCCGACGACCTCGCGACACAGAGAGGCGCGCATTATCTGGACGTGATCGCTCGGCTCAACCCGGACGTCACGGTCGAAGCCGCGCAAGGCGAGCTTGCGGGCATTGTACGGCGCCTGGTCGAAACCTATCCGCGCACCAACGCCAACAAGGCGGTGGCGGTCTTCGGCCTGCGCGACGCTCTGGTCGGGAACGTGAAGCCGGCACTGCTGGTCCTCCTTGGCGCCGTGGGCTTCGTGTTGCTGATCGTCTGTGTGAACATTGCCAGCCTGACGTTGACGCGCGCCGCGGGCCGCACCCGTGAGCTCGCCGTGCGTGCCGCGCTTGGCGCGGGTCGTGCCCGGCTGATCAACGGGCTGCTTGCCGAGAGCCTGGTTCTGGCAATCGCAGGCGGGGCCGCCGGCCTCCTGCTGGCGCAGTGGGCAAGTCAAGCCATTGCGGGGCTCGATGCGGGCATCGGCATTCCGCTACTCGACCAGACGCGTGTGGACGGGCCGGTGATCGCGTTCACGAGTGCGGTCGCGCTGTTCGCCGCGATATTCTCCGGCACGCTTCCGGCCTGGCATGCCTCCCCGAAGCTCGACGTCGCACGGCGAATCAGAGACAACGCCAGCAACCTGACGTCCAGCCGTGAGCGTCAACGCCTTCGCGGCGGGCTGATCGTGGCTGAAACGGCGCTCGCCGTGGTGCTGCTGGTCGGCGCCGGCCTGCTGATGCGAACGTTTCTGCAGATCGCGGCGGTGGACCTGGGTTTCGACGCCACCCGCGTGCAGACCTTCAGTCTGTCGTTGCCGGAGGCGAAATACCCCACGCCCGACACGCGCGCCGCGTTCGTGGAGACGTTGATCGATCAGCTTGCCTCGCGTCCGGACGTCGAAGCGGCCGGCGCCATCTTCGGGCTGCCGTTGACCAACTTCGGTTACACAATCACCACGAGCACACTGGACGGCCGCCGGTTGACCGATGAAGAGCAGGACCAACGCTCGCTGCAGGTGCGCGTGGTGACTCCGGACTACTTCCGTACGATGGGGATTCCGCTCGTGCGCGGCCGTGCCTTCACCGCTGCCGATCGTCTGGGGCGACCTGCCGTTGCCGTGGTGAATGAGGCGGCGGCCGAGCTCTTGTGGCCGGGCGCAGATCCGATTGGCCACAACCTGACCATCGGGACCCGGCTCAGTCAGGGAGGGGATCCTGCCGGAGGGACCGTCGTCGCCGTCGCCCGCAACGTGCGTGACTTCGGTGCGAGGGGGCCGCTCAGGCCGACACTCTATCTGGCGCACGCGCAGTTCCCGGTGGACTTCTTCACGGTGACGCTCAAGGCGCGCGGCAACCCCGTGGCGCTCGTTGAACCATCGCGCGCCTTGCTCGCGACGCTCGATCCCGACCTTCCGATGTTTCGTGTGCGGACGATGGAGCAGTTTGCGGCCAACGCGGTGGCGCAGCCACGGTTGTATCTGACGCTCATCGGCATCTTCGCTGCGGCCGCCATGCTACTGGCGGCGATTGGCATCTACGGCGTGCTTGCTCATGACGTTGCCCAGAGAACACGTGAGATCGGCATCCGTTTGGCGCTCGGGGCCAACCGCCGCGAAGTGGTCGGGCTCGTCGTCGGGCAGGCCGCGATGCTGGCTGCAGGTGGGCTGATGCTGGGGCTGATCCTCGCCTTTGGCGCGAGCCGCCTGATGCGCGGGTTGCTCTTCGGGGTCGAGCCGGGCGACCTCACGACGTACGTCGGCGTTGCGGGCGTGCTTTTCGCCATCGCGCTCCTGGCCAGCTACCTGCCCGCCCGCCGCGCGTCGCGTGTCGATCCCATCACGGCGCTGCGCTACGAATAGCACGGGACCACAGGGATCCTTCACAGGTGGAATCACAGGGTTCCCTTCACAGAGCGGCCCCGGGTTTTTGAGCTGGCGGTTTTGGCCGTCGGGAACTGCCGCGAGGGGATATGATTCTGCGCGGCGATGCATCGGCAGTACGTCCACCTCGGCTCTCGCACGCTCGCGTATTTCGACTCCGCTCCCGGCGACAACGGCGCGCCCCTCCTCGTGCTGATTCATGCATTTCCGCTCGGCGCCGGAATGTGGGAAGGGCAAGCCGGGGCGCTGCCGCCGGGCTGGCGGCTGATCGCTCCCGACTTGCGGGGCTTTGGTGGTTCGACAATCGGCGAGCCCGACACCGACCCGTCGATCGATGACTACGCGGCTGACGTCGTCGATCTGCTCCACGAACTCGAGGTTTCGTCTGCGGTGATCGGCGGCTGCTCCATGGGCGGCTATGCGGCCCTTGCCGTCGTGCGGCGGGCCCCTGCGCTCGTGCGCGCGCTGATCCTCATCGATACCAGGGCCGGCGCGGACACGCCGGAGGGACGTGCCAATCGGCGGGGCATGCTCGCGGTGCTCGACCGCGAAGGGCCCGCGGGCATCGCGCGCGACATGATGCCGACGTTGCTTGGTACCACGACGCTCACCGAACGCCCGGACGTTGAACCCGTCGTCCGGCGACTGGTGAAACAACAGTCGGCAGCGGCGGTGCGCGGCGGCATCCACCGGATGATGACGCGGCCCGATTCGTCGGAGGTGCTGCAGAACGTGAAGGTGGCCACGCTGATCATCGTTGGCGAAGAGGATACGCTGACGCCGCCGGAAGAGGCGCGCAAGATGGCGGCGATCGTCCCCCAAGCTGAGCTTGTGGTGCTGCCCCGCACAGGCCATTTGCCGAGCCTCGAGCAGCCGGAAGCGTTCAACGATGCCCTGAGCGCGTTTTTGTCTGGGCTATAGTCGAGGATGTGTTTTCGGTGATGTCCGTCGATCGTGTCCTGTTAGGGCTCATCTTCGTAGCGGCGGTCGCGTCGGCCTCGCCCGCGCAGTTGGTGCCGTCCACCGTACATCCGCTCCATCAGCCCTTCGATCGGCTGCTCGATACCTACGTCCGCGACGGGTTCGTCTACTACAACGCACTCCGCATCGAGCGTGCGGCGCTCGACCGCTATGTGGCGTCGCTCAACAGCCCCGCGGCGACGGCCCTCGCGAAAGGCCCGGCTGACGAGCAGAAAGCATTCTGGATCAATGCGTATAACGCGCTGGTGCTTCGGACCGTCGTCGATCGCTTCCCGATTCGCGGACGCGCCGGGGAATACCCGGCATCGAGCATCCGCCAGATTCCCGGCGCGTTCGAAAAGGCGGGTCATCGCGTCGCGGGCCGGCTCGTGAGCCTCGACGCGATCGAAAAGGAGATTCTCGCTCCGTTCGGCGACGCCAGGGTGTTTCTGGCGCTTGGCCGGGGGGCTTACGGCGGAGGGCGTCTCCGCAGCGAAGCCTTCGATGGACCAATCATCGAGAAGCTGCTCGCTGCGGTTGCGGCCGAGAGCGTGAGCCGGGCCACACTCGTGAGAATCGATCCACCGTCCAACCGCGTGTCGCTCTCGCCGATCTTTTCGTGGCGCGAAGCGGCGTTCGTGGAGTCGTTCGCGCACAAGGCAGATCCGCTCTTTGCGCAACGCAGCCCGCTCGAGCGTGCCGTGCTGGCGCTCATCATGCCGCACTTGTCAGGACCCGAGGCGCAGTTCCTCCCGCAGAATACGTTCAAGATGGAGTTTCACGAGTTCGACTGGCGGCTCAACGATCTGAGCAGCCGCCCCCGCTAATCGATGGACCTGCAGCTCACAGGCAAGGTGGCAATCGTCACCGGCGGCAGCCGGGGGCTGGGATTTGCCAGCGCCCGCGCACTGGTCGACGAGGGATGTCATGTGGCCATCTGCGCCCGCGGCGCGGAGCGGCTCGACCAGGCCGCCGGCGAACTGCGAATCGGGGCGCCGCCGGGCGCCCAGGTGCTCCCGATTGTTGCCGATGTGGCGACGGCGGCCGGGGTCGAAAGCCTCATCGAGACCACCATCAATACACTGGGCGGGGTCGATGTGCTGGTCAACAACGTCGGCCTTGGCAAAGGCGCCACACTGGCCGACACCAGCGACGAGACCTGGCAGGAAGCGTTCGATCAGACCCTGTTTCCGGTGATCAGAGCCTCGCGCGCCGCCCTGCCGTCCTTGAAGCGTCGACAAGGGACGATCGTCGTCATCTCGTCGATCTTCGGGCGGGAGGCTGGCGGCCGCATGACGTACAACGCCGTCAAGGCCGCCGAGATCAGCCTGACCAAGTCTCTCGCGCAGCAACTGGCCAAAGACAATGTTCGCGTGGTGTCGGTCGCGCCTGGATCGATTCTCTTTCCGGGCGGCTCGTGGCACGCGCGCCAGCAAGCCGATCCCGAGGGCATCGCGGAGTTCGTACGACGCGAGTTGCCCTTCGGGCGTTTCGGGCGTCCCGAGGAAGTGGGCGACGTCGTCGCGTTTCTGGCCTCGCCGCGTGCAAGCTGGATCAGCGGGACGACCGTCGTCGTGGACGGCTGCCAATCGCGGATGTTCTAGCGAGCGGAGCCTCGGACCCGCAAGTACGTCAAGTCTCTAGCGGCGCGTCACCCTCGGCACGGTAACGGGACCGGCGGCCAGCACCTGGTTCCAGATGCGCCGCCCCACGGCATCGGCTTCCTTGATGAGGCTGGCCTCGTCCATCGTGAGGACCTTGCGGTTGCGCATGATGAACTGGCCGTCGACCATCACGGACTCGATGTCGGACGGTTGACCGTTGTGGATCCACGCGGACACGATGCGCCCCGCCGGCACGAGGTGGGCCCGTTGCGTGTCGAGAACAAGCAGGTCTGCCTTCTTGCCCACCTCGAGCGAGCCAAGAAGCTTTTCCTGCCGCACGGCGCGCGCACTCCCGAGCGTCGCGTCTTCGAGCACGTCCTCCGGCTGCGGCCGGAGGCCCGGGGTCTCATCAGTACGGCGGATGCGTTCGAGCAACAACGCGATCCGCATGTTTTCGAACATGTCGTTGGTGTTGTTGTCGGTGCCCTGAGCGATGGGGCAGCCTGCTTCGCGCAGCGCGGGGATGGGCGGGTTGACACCGCGGTTGCCCGCCATGGCCGCCTGGTTCGTGATGATGGTGCGCGCGCGGCCGAGCAGCGCGATTTCGGAATCGTCCACGTACCGGGCGTGTGCGGCAAACAGCCGGGGCCCCAGGAAGTCGTGCTTGTCGAGATACGCGGATGGACGAAGGCCATGGTGCCGGAGCATGTACTCGATCTCCCAGCGGCTCTGAGCCAGGTGGATCGTGTATCCGAGATCGTGCTTCTCAGCGAAGGCGCGGACGGCCTGCAACAGCTCGGGCGATGAATTCTCGGCCAGCGAGGTCGTCGGGAACACGCTGATGCGGCCCTGCCTCGCACCATGCCACGTGCTGAACAAGTCATGGGCTCGCTGCAGGCCCGCGTCGCGCAGCTTGGCTGAGAATCTCGGGGCTTCGCTCTTGGCGAGCCTGTCCGCGGACACGGGGCCGGCAGGATTCTCGACGTCGCTGATGCCCTCGGCAAATACGCAGCGCAGGCCGGTGTCCGCCAGCGCGGCCGCGGATCGGCTGATGTTTCCGGTGAACTCGACGACGGTCGTGGTCCCGGAGCGGATGCATTCCAGAGCCGCCATCTTGACCATCAGCGTGCCTTCGTCACCGGAAAGGAGGCTGTTGGGCTGGACGGCGAGGCGATAGGTGTTGGGAAACCCGAAGTCTTCGTTGAAACCACGCGCGAGGACCGCTCCCATGTGGGCGTGACAGTTGATGAGGCCCGGGAGCAGGGCCTTCCCGCGTCCGTCGTAGACCTCGGCGCGGGGATAGGTCCCGAGGATCGAGTCAGTCGGGCCGATCGCCACGATCCTGTCGCCCTGCACCACGAGCGCCACGTCGTTCCGCGCTCCATCGTGGGTTACCACGGTGGTATGCGAGAAGACGACGGTATTGGCTGGCGGCGCTTGAGCCTGAAGGCCGGCTTGCTCGAGGAGAACGGCACCGGCGCCGGCGCCCACGCCAGCGAGCAGCTGGCGCCGGCTGATTGTCATCGAGTCCATCAAACACCTCCCCTGAGCCCGAGATAGTATCAGCCGCCGTGGAGCCGCTCGATCTCCTTCAGCACGTCCGCCTGTTCGGGACGTCCGAGCGTGCCGCCCAGCCACATCGCCACGGCGCTCGCCGGCAGCGCGACGAGGATAGCGGAGAGCGGCGGCATACCCGGCGTGAAGTGTGCGGCGAGATAGGTGAGCACGCCCACGACAAGCGCCGCGACGCCTCCGGCGACGTTGGCGCGCCGCCACCAGAGGCCCGCGATGGTGGGTACGAAGAGTCCCGATGTCAACAGGCCGATGGCCGCGGTATAGAACTGCGAGATCAGCGCCGGCGGCGAATAGGCGAGCACCATCGCCACCAGACCCACGCCCCATGCGGACCCAATCGCCACCCACCGCGCGGCGCGGTGCCCGAGACTGCGCTTCAGGATGGTCTGACCGATCAGATCGTGGGCGATCGCCGAACTGCACGCCAGCAGCAGCGCATCGGTCGTGGACATGACTGCGGCCATCACCGCCGCCACGGCCAGTCCGCGGAAGAGCGGAGAGAACTCCGACTCCATGACGCGGAGAAAGACCATGTCCGCATCGGCGAGATCGGGAAACCGCATGCGGCCGACCGGCGCGATGGCAAACACCGCGGCCAGGATCATGAAGGCATAGAGCAGCATCGCGAGATTGAGCGCCAGGCGGGCGCCACGCGCGTCCCGGGCGGTGAACACGCGCATCACGATGTGCGGAATGATCGGGATGGCCGTGGCCCAGATGACGAACGACCCCAGGTAGCTGCCAAGCGGCTGGTCGCGCAGCGTGCCGAGGTCCGGCGCCTGCGCGAGCGCCGACCCGAGGATCGCTCCGGGCGTGCCGAACTGCCAGATGAGCCCCGCGGCCGTCCCGGCCACGACCAGCAGCATCAGCGCGCCCTGGAACACGTCGGTCCAGGTGACGGCGAGCATGCCGCCAATCGACACGTACATCACGAAAACGAGCGTGGCCAGCGTCAGCGCCACCTCGTACTCGATGCCAAGCAGAACGGTAGCCGTGATGCCGGCCGCTTTCATCTGCGCGACAATGTAGATCGTGAAGCTGACGACGATGAGGAGCGGGACGAGCCAGCCGACCAGCGCGTGCGGGTACCGGTAACGAAGGAAGTCGGTGATGGTGAAGCGCCCGAAGCGCCGCAGCGGCTCGGCGACGAGGATGGACGCGAGCGGAAACCCGATGATGGCGCCCGTGAACAACGCGAGTGAGGCGGGGATGCCCTGCGCGTAGGTGAGGCCCATCACGCCGATGATGGAGCCGCCGCTGGCAAGCGCCGCCATGATGGCGAGGCTATTGACGAACGTGCCGATTCGCCGCCCTGCGACCCAGTATTCGTCGCGCGAGCCGAGGACCCGTCGCGACGCCATGAGGCCGACGAGAACGCAGCCGGCGAGATAGGCGAGCGTGATCGCTCGTTCGATCGTCATCGGCGCCTGGTCAGTCCCGCGGCCCGTGCCGGCCGATCAGACGCACGAGCGCAATCGCCGGCGCGAGGACCATCAGCGCGGTCATGAACCACGCGAAGAGCGGCAGCCCGCCGAGCTCGGTCGCGCGCGACCAGGGGGTGAAGGCGAGTGCGGCGATCGCGATCAGGACGCCCAGATACCAGCGGTCGCCCAGCGGCAACGGGAAGAAGCTCATACGTTCCGAACGCGGGTCGAGCATACTTCATCCCCCAGGTGCCGCCCAATGTGAGGTGCCGTCAAGGTATATACTCGCGTCGCTGAGAAGCGGTCGCGCCCCCCCCGCGCTCCCACCACAAAGGAGACGAGCATGTTCTTCACACGTGCAAGATTGTTGATAACCGCAATTGGCATCCTGATGGCGACGGGTTCCGCCTGGGCGCAGCCCCTTGGCAACTTCCGGTGGCAGCAGCAGCCGTACTGCAACATTCTTACGCTCAACGTCGTCGGCGAAGGCGGGAACTATACGCTGGATGGGAGCGACGATCTGTGTGGCGCAAGCCAGAAGGCCAGTGTGAACGGCATCGCCTACCAGAATCCCGACGGCACGATCGGCTTCGGCCTGACCATCGTGGGGCCACCGGGAGGCGCCGTCCATATCACGGCCACCATCAACCTGGTGACGTTGGGCGGGACCTGGTCCGACAGCAATGGCAACACCGGACTGTTCGTCTTCACTCCTGGCGCGGGCGTCCCAGGGTCTGCGCGTCCGGCGACGTTCGGGAACCCGACCCGCGTGACGCACTCATACGACCTTATGTCTGGCGCGACCAGTCCGCCGATCACGGTGCCCGCCAACATTCCCGTCAGCCTGATGGGCACCCAGATGGTCGTGGGTTTTCGCGGGATCGCTCACGCCAGTTTGTTGAGCATTCCTGGTGCCGGCGGATTCATCGAATGGGTGGGCATCCACTCGACCAATACCGCTTCAGGGGCGGCGACGACGTACCAAGGCTTCAGTGGAACGCCAGGAACCCTGATCCTGTACATCGACTGGGGCCACTGCGTGCGGGTCGAGGTGGCCGGATCGGCGGGGTCGAGTGAGATTCAAGTTCGCAACACTTGTTTTAACACGCGGGCTGGTCTGATCACGCTCACCTACTAACCTCCAGTCGTCCGAACCTCCGGTCGTCGGCAGGTCTAGGAGTCTTGACCGTGTGAGATCTTGAGGAATGAGTCAGTTTTTCTCGGTCAAGACGACTGCCCCGCCGGAGGCGGGGCGAGAGTAATAGGGGCTAGCGAGCGGCGCTCACCAAACATGCTTGCGGGGTCTGAGGCTCCGCCTTGCGAGAACTCAGGTGTGGCGGGGCATCCTCCTCCCCGCCCTCCTGCGCGTTCAATTGAAGCGCACTTCGGACGTCCGTCAGAGCTCGACATAATCGGCCTCGACGATGTCGTCGGCTCGCGCGCCCAGCCGCTCCAGCAGCGGTGTGATGACGGCGGCCTTGTCTTCGGCATCGCGCCGCGACCAGGTCCGCGACTTCACTTCGACGAAATACCCGTCGGTGGGCGGACTCACCAGCCGATCGAGGTGCACGTAGAACTGCACGCCGCGGTAGGCGACGAGCCATCGCCGGCGATCCTTCTCGACGTCCCGTTCGCGCGCCGGCTTGAAGTACTCGCGATAGAACCGCGGCGAGTGGGTCGCGGGCGCGAAAAAGCGGGACCGGAACAGCAGCACGGATCCGAACGCCCCTACGCGCGACGGCCCGGTCAGCGTCAGCCGCGCGCGGGCATTGACGACCTGGTTCTCATCATCGAGGAACTCGTCTTCGCGATAGCGCAGACGGCCCTGCGCAGGATCGTCGAAGAAGAAGTACGTGTCGTACTGGTGATAGTGCACCTGGCGGATGATCGCGATGTCGTCGCTGTCGAGCGCACGCAGAACCGATTCTTCAGAGGACACGCGCGCCTTGACCTGAATCTCGAAGCTCTCCTGTTCCGCCGCTCCGCCAATGGCCACCAGCTTCTGCAGCACGCTTTGTTCCCGCCGAATCAGGAACACATCAATGCGTCGTGCCACGTCATCGGCGCCTGTTGTGAGATCGGCTTCGTCGAGCGTCAGCAGCCGGCGATCCCGCATCAACCACCGCCCGTCGCACATCACGTCAACGACATCGGTCGATTTCGCGGCGTAGACGAGCTGCGAGTAGACGGCGTTCACATCGTGCGAAAAGCGCGGGGTCGTATGGGTTCGGTCGAGATCGACGACGATGAGATCGGCGCGTTTGCCGGGCTCGAGCGAACCCGTGAGGTCGCCCAGGTGCATCGCGCAGGCCCCGAGTCGCGTCGCCATCGCGAGCGCCGTGCGCGCGGGAAGCGCGGTGGGGTCGCCGCTGATGCCTTTGGCCAGGAGCGCCGCCAGCCTGGTTTCCTCGAACATGTCGAGATCGTTGTTCGATGCGGCGCCATCGGTGCCAATCCCGACATTCAGCCCCAACTCGATCATCTTCGCCACGGGAGCGACGCCCGATCCGAGCTTCAGATTGCTGGTGGGGTTGTGTGCAACGCCGGCCCGCATGTCCCGCAGCGTCCGGATCTCGCCCTCGTCCACGTGGACACAATGAGCCGCCAGCACCTTCGCGTCGAAGAGCCGCTGCTTCTTCGCCCACGGGATCACGGGCATGCCGTACTCGTTGCGCGAGCGTTCGACTTCGAGTGCCGTCTCCGCCAGATGCGTGTGCAGGGGCACGTCGAACTCTGCGGCCAGCTCGGCACAGCTGCGAAAGATTTCCGCGGTGCACGTGTAGGGGGCGTGCGGGGCCACTGACGGAACGATGAGCTGGTGCCCCTTCCATTTCGCGATGAACGCGCGCGCCAAGGCCAGCCCGTCTTCGTAGCTGGCGGCGTCGGGCGTCGGGAATTTCAGGACGGTTTGCGCACAGAGCGCACGCACCCCGGCGGCCGCGGCCGCCTGGGCGGCCTCTTCCTCGAAGTAATACATGTCGGCGAA
>DATKDY010000363.1:0-7820 GCA_035512515.1 Vicinamibacterales bacterium | reverse complement strand
GCGGGTCGGGCGCGGCCTCTTTGCCACCTTCAATGCGAATCTACCGGCAGGTTTCCGCTGGCCCCTGGATCACGTCTTCGTCTCCGACGATTTCGCCCTCTGCGCATTGGAACGCCCAGGCGACATCGGTTCCGATCATTTCCCGCTGCTCGTCGACGTACTGCTCCAACGCGAGGGATCCCATCCATGACAGGACGTCAGACACCGGGAAGATCCACGGGTTCAAGAACGTCCACATCTACGTCGAGCGCCGGGCCACGAGCCAGGCTTGCCCTGCCAGCCGGAACGTGTCCGCAGCACCGCCGGCTCCGCTGGATCAGTTCTCCCACAGCACCCGCATGGGGACCGCGAACAGGGTGTCTCCGAATCGCACCGCCGACGCCCCGTCGTAGAGCACGACGCCACCGGCAAACTGCCGGCCGGCCGCATCGCGCAGCTTCCGGAGCCCGCGGAAGTCCGCGTCGGTGACGCTGGCCGCCGCCTTCACCTCGACGCCGGCGACCGCGACGCTGCCGCGCTCGAGCACGATGTCAACCTCGAAATCGGTCACGGTCCGATAGTGAAAGAAGTCCACGGGGTCCGGGTACCAGCTCACCTGCCGTCGCAGTTCCTGCAGCACAAACGTCTCGAGCAAGGGCCCGAGTCGCTCGTGGGCCTGGATGCTCCGGCGACGCGGCGCGGCGTGCGACGGCGCACGTGTTGGCCAACTCCTGGCCGAGGCGCGCGCGCGTCTCCGTGAAGTCGGCTTCCAGCCGCCGCGCGTGTAAGTCAGCTCGGCCTCCACGATCGAGGCGCGTTCACAAATCATTCAGGCGCCGTTCAGGACGCGGCGCCGATCTCTCTGGGGTACGGTGTCGCGATGTCGAGTGATCGGATCAACGGCTTTGCCGTCTCCGATGGAATCATCGACAGCCGCATCGCCGAAGCCCAGTTCACGAGTCACTTCGGGCGCCCAATCGACACGTTCCTATGGGGCTTCTCCATGGGCACGCACATTCTGCAACACTATCTCGAGCGACAACCGATTCAGTACGCGGGCGGGCTCTCGGTCTGCGGGTCCCTGGGAGGCGCGACCCTCGCGTGGACGGCCTTCGTGCTTTGGCGACCTGGTCCTGTGGTCGAAGACTGAAGTGCGACCGACGCGGTGAGGGTTCGTCTTAGCGGCTCCGTTATGGGCGCGGGATCGGCCTCCGGTCAGGAGACGATCGCCTCACCGGAGCCGTCCCGGTCCAGAAACTCCAGCCGAGAGCCGCCATCACGGCTGGGGAATCCCACGCAGAGCGATCTCTTCTCGCTGCATTCGATCACGCCCCTGATTCGACACACGCGGGTTGCGCAGGTCGGCCTCGACAAAATCCTCTCCTGCCGGCGCGAACGGCGCCTCGAGTACCATGCTCTCCATCCACCGCCGCACGCGCTCCCGCCCCTCGTCGCCGGGGAAAGCGTCCCGGACCATATCCCGCATGACCTCACCGCCGCCGAGCGCGCCGCCCGCGGGATCGGCGAGCACGTAGTAGGTGAGGTAACCCTGCGGGTTCGGCTTGGACGGGATCAGCAGGCGGAACCCCCCGAGATCCAAGTCCTCGACCTGAACACCCGCCCGCTTCGCAGCCGCGGGCCGGAGGCTCTCCCAGAAGAAGCGCTCGAACGATTCACGCTCCTCCGGCTTCACGTTGAAGCGCACGACCAGCACGGTTTCCCCTGCCAGCGTCCGCCGGGTCACGCCCGCGGGGCCGGACCCTCGCGAAGGCGCGCTGTTGAGCGACGCCCGAATCTTCCACGAGCCATCGGACTGGCGCACCCAGGTATTGCTGAAGACGCCCTGTGCGTCATAGCTCGAGCCGTCCTGATTGGTGACGTTGGCCGTGTATCCGCCGACAAGGGTCATCTGTTCTCGTCCGCCCGCCACGTGTTCAATCGTTGGTGTGATCGTTCGGATCGCTGGGACCCACCGTCGAAGAAACCCCCTCAGAATTTCCGCCCTGCCGCGATACACTGTTCCACGCTCATCGATGAAGACGGCATTCTCAGTGTAGAAGGCGGCGACCGCCTCGGGATCGTCGCCGTGCCATGCTTTCACGAGTGCGGCTCCTCCGCGCGGGTTGAGTTCCGTCAGGAGCGCCTCCGCACTCATCTGCGAGTCGCGGCCGGGCGGCAGTGGCTCCTCCGCCGGAGGCGCCTGTCGCGCGTGCGCGCTGAAAACGAGAGGAAGCAGGAACCATCCCACGGAACGGAATACGGAAGGCGTGGAAAAGGGCACCATAGGCATCTCCTTGACTGACCCGGATGAGCAGCGCCAGAGCAGGAGCCGAGACGACCGAGCGCGGCGCCACCGTGAGGGGAACTGCTGGATTAATTAACAATTCGCGTTTTGGCTGCTGAGTCGCGGCTGCAAGTCATCGATTCCAAACGGAGAGATGTCCGAGTGGTTGAAGGCGCACGCGTGGAAAGCGAAATGGATGATGAGGACGAGGTCGCCTTCCGGAATCTTCAGGCGTGCTTCGAACGTGCCCGTGTTCTGGATCTCGTCGACGTCGATCTCCGCCGTACCCGAGACGGGCTTGACACTCTTGGCCTCGTTATCGAGATGGTCCCATCCCTCGGGATCATTCAGCCCGCCGACCATGTAGATCCGATTCGCCGAAATGACGAAGTGACCGTCAGAGAGGTCGTGTTGTTCGGGCGCAAAAATGTGGACCATGGCGCCGGGCTGTTGCCGAGGATTGATCGCTTGCCGGGCGGCGACCGCCCCGCCCAGCACGACCAACCCACCGATCAGAACTCGGATCCGCATGAAAGCCCTCCACGTGGTTGCAACGTGATCATCGACTCACGACACTCGGATGGAAGCGTTGTCCGATGAGCAGAGTCGCGAGCACTACGCCGGCGCCGAGCAGCACGTAGTCCGTCGGGACTGCGAGGAGCACGGCCGCGGAGCCCCCGATCATCCCCCAGATTACTGGAACGGCCGCCAGCCCCGCCGGAACACGAGCTCGGCTCGTGAGCAATGCGCCGATGGTCAGGATGTCTGTCGGACACGGTACGCCGAATGTCGGCGCCGCCGGATACCTGTGGCCGAACGCGATCGTCAGAAAGGGGTATAGCAGAGCGTAGCCGATCAGGCCGACACCGATGACCCGCGTCCAACCAGTCGACGAGAAATACTCGATGCGACGCCGAAGAACTGCTCGGCCGTGAATGGCAGGGCCACGGCACTCGTCGGCGTCCGTCTACGTCCCTGCGTCGAACCGCACGTGGATCGCTTCGTCGCCGGGCTTGTCGTGATCAACGACAACGGCGACCTTCTCGTTCTTCTCGGCGGTCACGTCGGCAGTGGTGACTGTTTTGCCGGCACGCGTGATCTTCGTCTTGTCGGTAATGGTGAACACGCGGTTGGCCACCTTCTTCGTCTTCGGATCGACGACGGCCACCTCCAGCTCGCGGACCTCGCGGGGTTCCCCGCTCGGCTGCGCATACTTGGCGGTCTTCAACGCGACCACCGTGCCGGTGTGCGTCACCTCATGTGCGGAGAGGAGCGCTGGGACAACAACGAGGAGGACAGCCGACAGCAGCGTCGACGTGGTGCGTCGGATGGTGTTCATGCCCGCACTATGCATTATATCGGGGCGCCCCCTGCTCGCTTGACACAGGTCGTCCGCACCACTGACGATAGAACGGTCATGTTGCGCCGGTTTGGGGCGGCTGTTGCGGTGCTGGCATTCGTGTGTGGGTTTTCGGCCGCACCGTACACGCACGCCCACCACGCAATCGAGTCGGTGAGCGACGAGCATCACCCGTATGGGGACACCCTCGTCCATACCCATGCGTCACCGCACTCGCACCATGACGCCGACCATTCGGAGCCTGAGCCTGCTGGCAAGGAAGACAGCGACGAGCAGATCTGGTCGGTGGATAGTTTTGTCTTCCAGCAGTCGGTTCCCAGCCACGTTCCGTCCCCTGTTCTTCAGGTCTCCGGTGAGCCGCACGTCCAGCTGACCAGCGTTTGGTTGGCCGCCGACCGGCCGCAGCCCAAGGCACATGGGCCTCCGGTCGGGTCCCCGTCCGGTTTGCGCGCCCCGCCTGCCTTCCTGCCTACGTTCGCCTGAGCCACTCTGGCTCGCCCTGTACTTCTCTTTTGTCCGTGACGTTTTCGAGGTGACGCCTATGCGTCTCGCCGTTTTTGTCTGTGTAAGCGCGCTGTCCGCTCTGCCCTGCGGTGCTCAATCCTCCGAGCAAACGACGCAGGAACCGATGCTGCGGCTCACGGAGCGCGACGCACTCGCGCGCTTCGTGACCAGCGATCCGCGGATTCGCGCGCTGAACGCGAGGATCGATGAGACTCGTGCGAGTCAGGCAGAGAGGACGCTGTGGCCCAATCCCTCTGCCACGTTCTCTCGGGAGAGCGTGCTCGGCGCGCATGACACGTTCCTGCTGGCGCGTCAGGAGTTGCCAATGTCCGGAAGGCGGAGTCGTCTCCAGACGGCAGGTCGCCTGGCGGTCGACGCAGCGGAGGCGGAGGCGCAGTTGGAGAGGGTCCAACTCCAAGCGGATGTGCGCGAGGCCTACACCGCTCTGCTTCTGGCACAGCAACAGGAGGAGACGCTCCAAGGATCGATAGACGCACTGCAGAAGCTCATTTCGGTGCTGCGTACGCGCGAGGAAGGCGGCGAGGGATCGACGTACGATCGCATGCGCGGGCAGCGGGTGCTGATCGATCTGGAAGCCGAGCGGTCGCTGGCGGCGGGCGACCGCGCACGGGCACAAGGACGGCTCGCGAGCTACCTGGGACCGGGTACCACCCCCGAGGCGCTGGTTGCCGCAGACTCGTTGATCGCAACCACCCCGCCGCCGCCGCTGCCGGCTCTCATCGAGCAGGCCCTTGCGTACCGAGGCGACTATCGGGCTTCGGAACTCTCAATCGCTCGGTTCGAAGCCGAGCGTGCAGCAGCGACTCGGCTACAGATACCAACACCTACGCTCACAGGGGGCCTCAAGCGGTCTGACCTTGGCGGGACAACCAGTTCCGGCTATCAGGTCTCCGTCGACCTCTCGATTCCGTGGTTCAGCCGCGGTCAAGCCGCCGCGGCGCTGGCGACGGCACAGAAGGCCCGCGCGCAGGCGGAAGCCGAATCGTGGCGGCTCCAAATCGCCGCGGAAGTCCGCGCAGCGTACAACGTCGCGAGAATTCAGCAAGAGCGAGTGACGCGCTACCAAGCGTCCGCCACGGCAATCGCAGAACCGCTCGCCAAGATCGGCCGCGTCGGGTACGAGGAGGGCGAACTGAGCATCCTCGAGTTGCTCGACGCTGACCGTCAGGCCCTCGACGCGCGCCTACGAATCCTCGACCTCGCTGCTGCTGCCCGGAGGGCCGCGATCGAATTTGACCGGGCGATCGGACGGGAGTTCAGACCATGAAGATGAGGGACACACGCCTCGCCGTGCCGTTGGTGGTGGTGGTGGGCCTCCTGGTGGCGTGCGGCGGCGGCCAGACACCAGCACCTGCGCCCGAGGAGCAGGAGCCGCCCACTGTGGCGGTGACTATCTGGACGGACAAGACGGAGCTCTTCATGGAGTATCCGCCCCTTGTCGCCGGCCAGGAGGCCTCGTTTCACATTCACCTGACCGACCTCTCTACGTTCGCGCCGTTGCGCGAGGGGAAGGTCGTGGTGCGATTCGAGGGCGAGCGGATAGACCGCTTTGAAGTCGACGGTCCCTCGACGCCTGGCATCTTCAACGTCACCCTGAAGGTGCCCCAAGCGCGACGTTATCAGGTCGCCGTGGAGGTGCACAGCGCGCGACTCGAGGATGAACTTCGGGTTGGCCCGGTCACCGTCTACTCGGACCAGCAGGCGGCCCTCGCCGGTATCGGTGCTGGCGAGGAGGGTGCCACGTCGTTCTTGAAGGAGCAGCAGTGGACGCTGGATTTCGCCACGATGAAGGTCGACGCGCACGCGCGACGTCAGGTCGTGACGGTTCCGGCCACGGTGCAGCCACGGGTTGGGGGCAGCGCCGAAGTTCGGGCGCCAGCAGCGGGCCGCATCTCCGGCGGTAGCGGTCGGGCCGTTGGCACGCCGGTGGCCCGGGGTAGCACGTTGGTCGAACTGCTCGTGCGCAACGATCGACTCGGCGAAGCGCCAGTACTCAAGCTGGAACTCTCACAAGCGGAAACCGCCCTTCGCCTGGCGCAAGAGGATCTCGCACGGATCGAACGGCTGTCGTCCGCCGGGGCCATCCCGCAACGGCGACTGGCCGAGGCGAAGGCCGCGCATGAAACTGCGGCGGCGCGCGTCAAGATCGCGCAGGAGCAACTCCAACACCTCGAACTGAGCCGCACTGGTCAAGGCAGCGGAGACCCTGGCGAACGCGTCATCGTTCGTGCACCTATTGCGGGTGTTGTCGCGGAAGTCAGCGCGACACCAGGCGCGACTGTCGAAGAAGGCGAGCTGCTGTATCGGATCGTCGCGCTCGACCGCGTCTATGTCGTGGGTGATGTCCCAGAGCAGCATTTGGCACGGCTCGAGAACAGCACCGCGGCG
This sequence comes from Vicinamibacterales bacterium, assembly GCA_035512515.1. Lineage (GTDB taxonomy): Bacteria > Acidobacteriota > Vicinamibacteria > Vicinamibacterales > UBA2999 > JACCSI01. The sequence goes on along the minus strand of DATKDY010000363.1, from coordinate 1,284 downwards.
GAAATCGAGGTGCCCGGACTACCGGCGCCACTCCAGACGACTCGGCTGGTCTCAGTCGGGCGTGTCGTCGATCAACAAAAGCGATCGATCCCGATCACCTTCGAGCTGGCAAAACCCCCATCCGCTATTGCCATCGGCCAGGGCGTCACGCTGAGGCTGATCACGGCACCTCGCGGCGCCGAAGTGGCCGTGCCCGCAGATGCGGTTGTCGACGATGGGGGTCAGACGATCGTGTTCGTGCAGACGGGCGGCGAAAGCTTCGAGCGGCGGCCAGTCACAGTCGGCGGCCCGCGCGAGGGCGGCTTTCTCCAGGTGGAGGGTGTCGAGCCTGGCGAGCGCATCGTCACGCGCGGCGCGCATCTCGTGCGCCTGGCGGCGTTGTCGCCCCAGACCCCCGGCCATGGCCACGTTCACTAAGGGAGCGTCACGTGATTGATCGCATCATCTCGTGGTCGCTTCACAACCGCCCGTTAGTGCTTGGGCTCAGCGTTCTCTTCCTGGCTCTCGGTGGCTGGGTGGCCTGGCGCATGCCGGTGGACGTGCTGCCAGACCTGACGGCACCGACGGTGACGATCTTGGTGGAAGGCCAGGGGATGGCGCCCACCGACATGGAGGCGCTCGTCACCTTTCCCATCGAGACCGCGCTCAACGGCGCAGCCGGTGTGCGCCGTGTTCGCTCGGCTACGGCCGTGGGGATTGCGGTGGTGTGGGTCGAGTTCGAGTGGGGCCAGGACATCTACCGGGCGCGGCAAACAGTCAACGAACGCGTCGCGGCAGTCGCCGCCGATTTGCCGCCGCAGGTCGATCCGCCAACGCTCGCGCCGGTGTCGTCCATCATGGGCGAGATCCTCTTCGTGGCCCTGCGCTCCGACCAGCATGATCCGCTCCAGTTGCGGACGATTGCCGAAGCACAGGTACGACGGCGGCTCCTAGCTGTGCCCGGTGTGTCGCAGGTGGTGGCAACCGGTGGTGGCGAACGCCAGTTCCAGGTGGTCGTGCAGCCGCAGCGGTTGGCGGCCGCTGATATCTCCATTGACGAAGTCGAAGAAGCCCTCCGGCGCGCGAATCGCAACACGTCGGCGGGGTTTCGTGTCGCGAGCGGACAGGAGTACCTGATTCAGGGTGTTGGCCAGATACGCACGATCAGCGACATCGAACAGACAGTCGTCGCGACACGCGGCACACAGCCCATTCTCATCTCCGATTTGGGAACTGTGCGCATCGGCGAAGCGCTGAAGCGCGGCGAAGGGTCCTACAACGGTGAACCGGCAGTGGTGCTCGGCA
>DATKDY010000362.1:0-7561 GCA_035512515.1 Vicinamibacterales bacterium | reverse complement strand
GGCGGTGCCGTTGTGGCCGGTCGCGCTCGCCGGCGCGAGGTTCCAGTTGCGCCCGGTCCACAGCCCGCCCTGGGGGTCGATGGTGAGATGCTGCGCGAGGTCGCTCCAGCCGTTCTGCTCCATGTGGAACTTGCGCATGGCTTCCACCGTCGCTAACCCGCGGAAATCCTGCCGCCGGGGGCGCCAGGTGTGATGAACGTGGACCGCGGCGATCTTGCGCGTCAGCTGCGCCGGCTGGGCCAGCAGGCCAAATTGCGCCGCGGTAATCCGACGGATAGGCGTTGGCATTGAGGACCTCCCCGATATAGACGGACGAACGTACCGGCTTTCTCGCACATCGGAGGGGCTGTCGCATCACCCGTCGCAGAAAAAAAGTGCAGGGCGCGGGAACTATTCGATTCAAACTATAGTCTAAGACGAATACGATGCGCCGACTGACGCGTGACCCCGCCGAGCTAATCCCGCTCAAACACTCCACTTACCAGGTGCTGCTCGCCCTCGGCGACGGCGAGGCCATGCACGGCTACGCCATCATGCAGGCGGTGTCGGCCATGACGGAAGGCCGCGAGGCGATCCTTCCCGGCACGCTCTACGCCGCGCTCGCGAGGATGGTGGACGAAGGCCTGGTCACCGAATCGACGCCGAAGGGCGATGCGAGCGGCGGGCCGGCGCGGCGGTATTACCAGCGCACCAGCTTCGGCCGCGCGGTCGCGCGCGCGGAATCCGAACGGCTGCGGGCGCTCCTCGATGTGGCCCGCGCGCAGAACATGTTCGGAGGCCCGAAGTGACGCGTCTGTATCAGCTTGCGCTGCGCGCCTTTCCCCGCCGCCACCGTGATCTCTATGGCGTGGAGATGATCGATGCCTTCGACCGCGAGCTCACCGCCCGCGCGGGACGGGCCCGCCTGTCCTTCGGGTTTGCGGCCTGTCTGAACGCGATCGGCACCGGACTCGTCGAGCGGCAACGCCAGCGCCGGATCCGTAAGGGCCCGGCGTTTTCCGCGCTCGATTTCACGCTGGCCTGGCGCATGCTGCTCCGCTATCCGGGCCTTAGCCTCGTCAGCGTGCTCGGTATGTCGGTCGGCATCACGATCGCCGCCGGCGCCTTCACCATCGTCTCGTTGATGATGGGCACGAAGCTGCCGCTGCCCGAGGGTGATCGCCTGGTCTCGCTCGTGAACTGGGACGCCTCGACGAACAATCGCGAGTTGCGCCTGCTCTACGACCTCGAGGCGTGGCGCGACGCGAAGTCCGTCGAGGACTTCAGCGTGTCGCGCAACGTCCAGCGCAACCTGATCGTCGGCGGCCGGCCGCCCGAGGTCGTGATGGTGGCGGAGATCTCGGCGTCGGCGTTCCGCGCGGCCCGCGTCGGGGCGTATCGTGGCCGGACGCTGCTGCCGGAAGACGAGCGCGCGGGCGCGCCTGACGCGATCGTGATCGGTCATGACGAGTGGGTCCGCCGCTTCGGCGCCGATCCGGACATCGTCGGCCAATCGGTGGGGCTTGGTCCCACTGCCTACACGATCGTCGGCGTGATGCCGGAAGGGTTCGGGTTCCCGACGTACCACAGCTTCTGGATCCCGTGGCGTCTCGATGCCGCCGCCTATGCGCCGCGCAGCGGTCCCAGCATCAACGTGTTTGGGCGGCTCGCGCCTGGGGCCACGCTCGAGAGCGCGCGGGCGGAGCTGACGGCGATCAGCCGGCGTCTGGCGGCCGCGTCGCCGGCGACCCACGAACACCTGCGCCCGCTGGTGATCGCGTACGCCCACGCCTTCAGCGACATGGACGATCCGCAGGACGCGCTCGCGGTCTACGCGATCGAGATCGCGATCGTCCTGTTGCTGGTCCTCATCTGCGTCAACGTCGCCATCCTCGTCTACGCGCGGACGGCGACGCGGCAAGGCGAGATCGCGGTGCGAGGGGCGCTCGGCGCCAGCCGGCGCCGGATTGTGGCGCAGCTGTTCGTCGAAGCGCTGATGCTGGCCGGCGTGTCGGCGGCGATCGGTATCGGGCTCACCGCCGTCGGGCTCCGTCAGATCGAGGGCGCGATGCTCACCCTGGTCGGCCGCTGGCCCTTCTGGTTCTCGCTGGAGCTTCAAACCAGTACCGTGATCTACGTCGTCGGGCTGACACTGTTCGCGGCGGCCATCGTCGGCGTGGCGCCGGCGCTCAAGGCGACCGGCCGCCAGGTCCACACGCGGCTGCAAACGCTTTCGCCTGGCAGCGGATCGCGCATGCAGATGGGGCGGCTGTGGACGGCGCTGATCGTGGCACAGGTCGCGGTCACGGTCGCGATCCTGCCGATGGCGACGTACTTTGCGTGGAGTTCCCTCCGGCTCCAATCTGGCGGCGGCTACGCCACCGCCGAGTTTCTCAACGCGAGCCTGTCGCTCGATCGCACGGCTGCACCGCCGACCGAGGCGGGTGACAAGGCCTTCGCCGCCCGGTATGGCGGCGCGCTCGCGGAAATCGAGCGCCGCTTGAAAGACGACTCACGCGTGCGTGAGGTGACGTTTTCGCTGACCAGTCCCGGCCGCGAGCTCGCCGTGGTGCTCGAGGCTGAAGGCGTGCCCGTGCCCGTCGATGCCGTCGACGACAACATCGTCGAGGGCACCAAGCGCGGCACCCTGGTGCGATTCAATCGCGTCGCAACCAATTTCTTTTCCGCGTTCGACGTGCCAGTGAGCATCGGGCGCGGCCTTACCGCCGCCGATGCGTCGGCCGACGCCGCCGGCGTGACGCCCGGGGTGCTCGTCAGCCGCGGGTTGGTCGACCAGGTCTTCAGCGGCGCCAATCCGCTCGGCCGCCGGATCAAGTACGTCGGCCGGAGCCGTGAGGCGCCGTCGTGGAATGTCGTGCTTGAACGCTGGTATGAGATCGTCGGCGTGGTGCCCGACTTCCCTGCTCCCGGATCGTTCGACGACGAGTCGGAAGGCCGGGTCTACCACGCCGTCGCCGCCGGCGACCTGTATCCCGCCCGCCTCAACGTGCGCGTGCGCACCGGCGATCCGGCGGCGCTTGCCGATCCACTGCGCGACCTCAGCGCGTCGATCGATCCAGACGTGCTGTTGCTCGACGTCTCCACCGCCGAAATCGCGTTCAAGCAGGCTCAGGGCATGATGCGGCTGATCGGCGTGAGCCTCGCGCTGGTGATCCTGAGCGTGATCCTGCTCTCATCGGCCGGCATCTATTCGCTGATGTCGTTCACGGTGGCGCGGCGGCGGCGCGAGATCGGCATTCGCGCGGCGCTGGGCGCCAATCGCAACCGGATCCTTGTCGGCATCTTCTCACGCGTCCTGGCCCAGCTGGGTGCCGGCGCGGTCCTCGGCTTGATCGCCGCGGTCGGCCTGGAGCAGATCCTCGAAGGTGACATGATGCGGAACTACCGCGCGATGCTGCTGCCGCTCGTCGTCTTGCTGATGATGACGATCGGCGTGATCGCGGCGATCGGTCCGGTGCGGCAGGGCCTGCGCATCCAGCCGATCGAAGCCCTGCGCGACGAGTAATGCGGCACCACATGAAGGGGTGCCCTAGTGTCTGTAACCGTAAATAGTGAAACAAATGGCGCGGCCCACGCGTACTCCCGTACTAAGGAGGCGAGCATGCGAAAGGGACGGCCAAAGGTTGCGTTGATTCTGACGACGGAGGAGCGACAGCGATTGGAATCGTTTGCGCATCGGTCGCGATCGGCCGCGGCGCTGGCGCGGCGGGCGCGGATTATCTTGGCGTGCGCCGAGGGCACGGACAGCAAAGTGGTCGCGCGCCGGCTGCACGTGACGCCGGGCACGGTCTGCAAATGGCGCGGGCGGTTCATCGTGGATCGATTGGACGGGCTCTACGATGAGCCGCGGCCAGGGGCCAAGCGCAGCATCACGGATGCGCAGGTGGAAGACGTGATCATTCGCACGTTGGAAACGACGCCGCGTGGCGCGACGCACTGGAGTACGCGCGGGATGGCGAAAGCCGTCGGCCTCAGTCACACCGCGATCAGCCGCATTTGGCACACCTTTGGACTGCAGCCGCATCGGAGTGAGACGTTCAAGTTGTCCAACGACCCGCTGTTGGTCGAGAAGGTCCGCGATATCGTCGGCCTGTATCTGGATCCCCCCGCGCATGCGGCCGTGTTCTGCGTCGACGAGAAACCGCAGATCCAAGCCCTCGACCGCACGCAGCCGTTGCTGCCGATGCAACCCGGACAAGTGGAGCGCCGGACGCATGACTACAAACGCCACGGCACCACGACGCTGTTCGCGGCGCTCAATGCGAAGACGAGTGAGGTCATCACGCAATTCCATCAACGGCACCGCTCGGCACAATTTCGAGAGTTTCTCGATTTGATCGACGCGCGCGTCCCGAAGCGACTCGACGTCCACATCATCATGGACAACTACAGCACACACAAGACGGCGTTGATCCGAAACTGGTTCGCGAAACGCCCGCGCTTTCACCAGCACTTCACCCCCACCTACGGCTCGTGGCTGAGCCTCGTGGAACGCTGGTTCGCCGAGCTCACGATGAAGCAGATTCGGCGTGGGACATTCCGCAGCGTCCCCCAACTCAAGGCCGCAATCCAGGAATTCATCGACGCCCATCAGGCCGACCCGAGGCCCTTCGTGTGGACCAAGAGCGCTGATGAGATTCTGGCAAGCATCGCCCGTTTCGCCCAGCGGACCGTCGACGCACGGGCCGCGCAATCAATGTCGCGAACCACAGTTACAGGACACTAGCGCGCCACGCTGCTAAATAGGATTGGGCACTTGCCGACTGGGCGGCGGATCGCCTACGAACCGCCTGTCGAGGAGAGCCAGAGCAACGACCGCGACAAGTGACATTTCGAGTGACATCGCGCTGGCAAAATCCGAAAACGGTGGTAAACGGACGAAGAAATCCGAAAAACCTGGAAGGCCGCAAACGGTTGATTTCCGAAGTGTTGTTCAAAATCAGGCCGTTTTTCTCGGATTTGCCGATGCGAATTCGCGGACTCCCACTCTCTCCGCCAACAGTAAATATCTGATTCTGAAAGACTTACGGTGCGACATCGAGCGCTACCATGAGTTTCCGCGTACCCTTGCACCGCTAAGGCTCTCATTAAGAACAACTTAGGTGGAACCACCATTGCCCGCCGCGGGCGAGATCTCGCAAACAATTGAAAGCTCGCCTGTTACTGTCCGAGCGCACCGGACGTGGCGAGTAGACGGCGTAGGCGCGCGACCCACCGGCGGTCTTGATTTTCGTGTCTCACCGGTGATACCGAAGCTGGATGAACGAACTCACTGTCCGAGAACTGCGGAACCGCGGCGGTGACGTGCTCGACCGCGTAGCACGAGGCGAAGCGCTTATCGTGACTCGCGATGGCCGAGCGATCGCTGAGCTGCGCCCGTTACGACGCCGTCCCATTTCAGCCGCCGTACTGGTAAATCGCTGGCGTGGACTGCCTATCGTCGATCCCGCAAGGCTCAGAGCAGACATCGACGAAGTGCTGGACGGGTCTCTGTGACGGAAGCAGTTGTCCAGCGTGGCCGTGGGGTGTTGGACACCAACACCGTGATCATGTTGCCGCGCGTGGCTGACGCCACTCTCCTGCCAGCCGAGCCGCTTATTACCGCGGTGACGCTCGCAGAGCTTTCGGTCGGGCCGCTGGTCGCGCCTACAGAGACCGAACGTGCCGCGAGCCAGGCACACGTCCAGCAGGCCGAGGCCGACTTCGACCCGTTGCCGTTTGACGCGCAAGCCGCACGGGCCTTTGGTCGAGTGGCCGCATCGCTGCGTCGCGCAGGTCGGAAAGTAAACGCCCGCGCCTACGACGCGATGATTGCCGCGACGGCCTTGGCCAACGGCCTGCCCGTCTACACCTGCAACCCGGATGACTTTGCTGGTATCGAAGGTCTTGAAGTCGTACCTGTGCACCTTCCCACGGTTTCGGCCACGCGCGACGAACCGGCGGACGGGAAGCCAGACGACCCCGACCGACGATAACGTCGCGACGCGGCCAGCCGTTGAGGACCGACGGATCTCAGCACTCGCCTGAAAGTCGTTTGACAGCGCGTGCGAACGAGCGTTTACAGCGGTCGCCACGATGATGCGGAACTGCTCGCCGAACTAAATTGGGCGAAACCCCTCGGCAGAAGTTGAAGGCGCGCTGTCGGGCCAGCGACTTCGACAGCCTGCCGTTAGTGACCAACGCGGAGTATCTCAAAGGGCGTGTTTCAAAGTTTGCGTGGCGTCCCTCGAGCATTCCGCCAGCGTCCACGTCAGTTGGCGGGCCTGCTGGGTCACCCGCGGCGCGCTCGGATTCGCCGTGCCCCCCGCGATATGGACGCGGCGGCTGCCCAGTTCGATGAAGAAGAACAGCACGTACAGCCGTTGGAGCCAGATCGTCTCAACGGTGAAGAAGTCGACCGCGAGGATGCTTCGACGGTGCGTGCGGACGAACTCGCGCCAGGTCATCCCTCCGCGCGTGCCGACCGGACCGAGACCTGCTTCGCGAAGCCAGGTACGGACGGTCGTCGCCGCGACCGCGAACCCCAGGCCCTTCATCTCGCCGACGATGCGCTGATAGCCCCACCGCGGATTCTATGGCGCCAGGCGCAACACCAGCATTCGAATCTCCCGGCGGATCGGCGGCCGACCGGCGCGGCGCGCGTACGTCCAACGCTTCGCCACCAAGCGCCGATGCCAGCGAAGCAGCGTCGCCGGCGTGATGATGAAGGTCCGCCAGCGTGCGCGCGGTAGGAGTCGGCTGGTCGCAGCCAAAAACAGCCGGTCGGTTCGGGTCAGCACCGGACGGCGGGTTCGTCGCCGGAGGATCGCGAGTTCGTGCCGCAGCACGACGATTTCCAAATCCTTGAAATCGTTCGACCGAAGGCGGAGGGCGGCGAGTTCGAGAATCCGCCGAAGCACCACGTAACAGAGCGAGAGGAACACGAAGCCTCCAGCGTAGCCAGACAGCCTATTCTACGCATCGGTCCGCTGACACTTCGACGTGGTGCGGCGCCGACGACGCCACGACACCTGGATAAATGCACCCTACACCCCGAATTTCGGCTATTATCGCGGCCCACGGGAGGTCCACGTGAAGTCCATCTGCTGTCTTACCGCGGCGACGCTGGTTTCGGTGCTGATGCTGGCGGTTCCCGCGTTTGCCGATGACGGAAGGTTCATCGTCAAGTTCCACCCCGGCCGGGCCGAGGCGGCGAGAAATGCCGTTCAGGCCGCAGGCGGCCAGGTCCTCCGGGAACTGGGTCCGCAGAATGCACTCGCCGCGCTGCTCCCGCCGCAGGCCGTCGCCGCATTGCGTGCCAATCCGAACCTCGAGTACGTCGAGGACGATCCGCGCCGATATCCGCTGGCGCAGACGACACCTTGGGGAATCAAGATGGTAGAGGCGGATCAGGTTGCTGATGGCAGCGCTGCGAACCGCTTGGTCTGCGTCATCGACTCCGGCTACTCGCGGGACCACGAGGATCTCGACAGCGACGCGAGCGTGACGGGCACCAACGACTCCGGGACCGGCAACTGGTACGAGGACAGGTGCGGCCACGGCACGCACGTCGCCGGCACGA
>DATKDY010000361.1:0-3022 GCA_035512515.1 Vicinamibacterales bacterium | reverse complement strand
AGGCCGGCAAGGCCTGGTACTGGGGCAGCTACGGCTCGCAGAACATCAAGGTCGGCGTGGTCGGATTCTTCAAGAACGACCCGGCGTGCGGCCCGCCGCGTCCGGTCGACACCGACGCCGTCCGCGCGTGTCTGCAAACCGTGCGCGGCGACAATTAGATCTGCCGCATAGCGACAACTAGATCTGCCGCATGGGGTCAGCCGGCCGGCTGTGTCAGCCTGTGATCAATGGTCACGGATGCGCAAGTTCGGCTCATGAGGCAGAAACGTATGGATGGCAAGAGTCAGGCGGCCGCCGCGGCCGCCAGCGGCATGAGTCTTCGGACCGCTCGAGAATGGGACCATGGGCCGGCTCCGTCGGCCACCAAACAGCCCCGCGATTGGCGGACCCGTCCGGATCCCTTTGGCGCGGTCTGGCTCACGGACGTCGAGCCACTGTTGCGAAGCGATCTCAAGGGCGTTCTCGAAGCCAAGTGGGTGTTGGAGGTGCTGCGGACACGCTATCCGGAGGAGTTTCACGCGGGGCAGGCGCGGACGCTGCAACGGCGTTTTCGCGACTGGCGGGCGCGGCACGGCGTCGAGCCGGAGGTCTTCTTCGAGCAAATCGCTGTCCCGGGTCGTGAGGCCGCCATCGACTTCACCCATGCGACCGACCTGGGCGTCACGATCGCCGGCGATCCATTTCCGCATCTGCTCTTCGAGTTCGTGCTCAGCTACAGCCACTGGACGTGGGTGGCGATTGCGTTCGGGGAAACGTTTGAAGCGCTGACCGCCAGCGTGCAAGGCGCCCTGTGGGCGCTGGGTGGGGTGCCGGACGTGCTGCGCAGCGATAATCTGTCGGCGGCGACCCACGAGCTGAAAGCCAGTAATGGGCGCGATCTGACGCCTCGCTTTCGCGCAGTCCTCGAGCACTACGGGATGCGTTCGAGCCGGATCACGCCGGGCCAGGCGCATGAAAACGGCGTCGCCGAGCAAGCGCATCGACGACTGAAGTCGCTCATCGCGCAGGCGTTGCTCGTGCGGGGCCATGCGGCCTTCGACGATGTAGCCGCGTACGACGGGTTCGTCCAGGAGGTCGTCGCGTACTGGCGCAACCGGCCGGCCGCAGCGCGCTTTGCCGAAGAGCGGCCGACACTGCGGGCCTTGCCCTCGGCCGCCATTCCCAGCTACACGATCTATTACCCGGTGGTGCGGCGGTGGAGCACGATTCGCGTTGCGCATCGAACGTATTCCGTGCCCGCGCAACTGATGGGCCATACGGTCGAAGCCCGCGTGCATCCCAATGTCGTCGAGGTGCGGTACCGCGATCAGGTCGTGCAGACGATGCCGCGGCTGCGCAAAGAAGACGAGCACCGCATCGATTACCGCCATGTGATCGGCTGGCTGGTGCGCAAGCCGGGCGCGTTTGCGCGGTATCGGTATCGCGAAGACCTCTATCCCTCGGTCACATTCCGGCGCGCCTACGACGCGTTGGTACGGACGCACGGCGAGCGCGCCGACATCGAGTACCTGCGCATCTTGCACTTAGCGGCGACCGCGGGAGAAGCGCGGGTCGTGGACGTGCTCGCGACCGTGCTGGATCAGGCCGGCGGCTTCGATTACGTCACGGTGCAAGCCCAGGTGGCACCGCCCGTGCTAACGGTGCCCGTGATCCACATTCCGGTCCCGGATCTCTCGGTCTATGACGCGCTCCGCGCGGGAGCCGCAGCATGAGCCGCGCCGCCACGACACGCACCGTCGGCGATCAGATCACCACCCTGCTCACGGGATTCACGCTCACGACGGCCGCGCGCGAGATGGTCTCGCGGTTCGTCGAAGCGGAGCAGCAGCCGGCGCTCCCGGTGCTGCGCGACGTCCTGCAGCTCGAAGCGCAGGAGCGCCACGAGCGCCGTATCACGCGCTTGCGCCGGGCCTCGAAGCTGCCGCCGGGAAAAACGTTCGACACCCTGGATGAAGGCCGACTGCCGCCGGCGCTGGTGCGCAAGCTGCACGAGCTCGCGGAGGGCGACTTCCTCGCCGATGCGACCAATGTGCTCGCCTTCGGTCTGCCCGGCGTCGGCAAGAGCCACGCGATGTGCGCCGTCGGCCACGCGCTCGTCGATCGGGGACACGCGGTGCTCTTCATGCCGACGTACAGTCTCGTGCAGGAGCTGCTCGCCGCGAAACGGAATCTCGAGTTGCCGCGCGCCTTGCGGAAGCTCGATCACTACGCCGTCTTGCTCCTCGACGATGTGGGCTACATCCAACAAAGTCCTGACGAAGCCGAAATTCTCTTCACGCTCCTCGCCGAACGCTACGAACGACGCTCGGTCGTCATCACGAGCAATTTGATCTTTGCGCAGTGGGATCGGATTTTTCGTGATCAGATGGCGACGGCCGCGGCGATCGATCGGCTGGTGCACCACTCCGTGCTACTGGAATTCGATGTCTCCAGTTTCAGGACTGAGCACGCGAAGCGGAAAGGGAAACCCAAGCCAGGCGGAGCGGAGGCTGCTTCGTGAACGAAACGGCCGCTCAGGACGCCTCAGGAGCGACGATCGTTCCCTGGAACGACCTGAAGGTCTCCGTGTTTTCCCGGTTCGCGAGGTCCGGCGCGCGTGTGGCTCGTCTCGAATCGACACTCGCGACCGGTCGAATGACCGAGCCGCGCACCGGAAAAGAGGCCGTGGACGCTGTCGGACCCGTGGACGCAAAGAACGCGCCCACCGGTCCTTGGAAAACCGCGGCCGGTTTTCCACGAGCGCCCACCGCCATCATCGGATCCTGATCAAGAAGAAGAAAGGCAGCGCTCACACATGGCCCGCGACCGGCCTGCGACAATTACCGAGTTCCGCTGCGGTCGCCAGCGGCGCTCCTTTGCTAACCCTTCGCCGGCAGAAATAGTTGTCGTTGATCGGCAAAAGTAGTTGACGCCGCGCAAACCGACCTGACCGAGTTGAACAACTACAACTGGAAGCTCCAGTACGTACCGTTCAACAACAACAAGCTGACGTTCCAGAACACGTGGGCGGAGAAGGTCCGCA
>DATKDY010000360.1:0-45308 GCA_035512515.1 Vicinamibacterales bacterium | reverse complement strand
TGCCGCACCTGCTGCACGTGCTGCACCTGCTGCACCTGCTGCACCTGCTGCACCTGCTGCACCTGCTGCACCTGCCGCACCTGCTGCACCTGCTGCACCTGCCGCACCTGCCGCACCTGCTGCACCCGTGACACCTGTGTCACCCGTGACACCCACGCTGAGGGCTGCGACGACTAGGGCGATGCGCGCTAGAACCAATAGACCACCTGCAGCGCGCCCAGCATGTCGCGTCGCACGCGCCCACCGTCGCGCGTGTTGCGCTGTACCGACGCCTTCAGCGTCACGTTGCGAATGAAGGAGTAGCTTGCGCCGATCTCGACCCGTCGCACTGGCGCTTCCCACAATTCAATGAGCCCGCCGGCCTGAATGCGCGTGAAGTCGAGGCGTTCAGCCCGGGCGGCGAGCTGGACACCCGGGAAGACGCGATACCTGGCTTCGACGAGGACCCCGGACGCGCCGAGCCGCTCGTGGTCGCGCCCACTCAGCGCGAAGGGCAACGTCCAGTGCGACCGGATCACTTCCGCCCGCGCGAGGAATCGTCCTTCCGAGTACTCGGCGTCGAGGCCCATCGCCCGCTGGACGCCATCTTCGATGCGGGATCCCGAAGGGAGCGCGTCCTGAAGGTCGCGGCTGAGATAGGCCCCACGGGCTGCAGAGACTCCGAGGGCAACGGCAGGGACGGGCCTGGCCACCATGCGGCCGACGAGCTGGCGTCCGCCGTTGTCATCCCGAACCCGCGGGTTCGAGAGTGACCCCGTGGTGACGGCGGCGGTCCACTCCACGATGCCGTTGACGCCGTGCACCTGCACGCCGGTATCCGCACGCAGGCTGTTGATGAGCGGGAGGCCCCGATCGGCTGACGTCACGCCAAGGGGAAAGTTCGACAACCATCCTCGCCCTCGCATCCTGAGCAGATCCGCGGCGGTCGCGGGCAGCGAGTCCGGACGCAGCGAGGTCAGGTACTGGTAGGCCAGCGGCGTGCCGATCACCAGGTTGCCGTTTCCGTACACGTTGCGGCCGAAGGCACCGAAGGTCGCCGGAATGCGCCCGGCTTGAATGTCGAAGCGGCGCGTTGGCCAGGGACGAATGCGCGCATACAAGGCAAAGGGCTCGATGCGCGTGCCGTGATCCACGCGCAGCTCGCCGAGCACCTGGAGCCAGCGGCTCGCTCGAAACTCGGCGCCCACGCCAATGCGCAAATTGCGCAAAGCGCTGTATTCGTAGTCCGTGTAGTTGAAGAACCCTGGGTCGTTGCTCGCGATCGTCGCGGAGACCTCGGCAGCGATCACGACACGGCCGCCCGCGACGCTGACCGGTTCGGTCGGCAGCTGCGCATGCGCGACTACCGCGCTGAGGAGCAATACGCCAAGCGCGAGGAGGGCCTGCTTCATCGAGGACGATTGCCCCATCATACCGGACGTGGTGCTGCGACTCGCTTGCCGCCACGCTGGCGATCGGGCGTCGGCGCGGTCCGTTATTTCAGTTTGCGCTGGGCGTCTCTGTAGCGCGCAGTGCCTTCAGGCACCTTGGCGTACGCCTCGCGGGCCTTGTCCAGGTCCTTCAGCCGACGCTCGTAGGTCTCGCCCGCGCGGAACCACGCGTCGTTGGGATTGTCGGGGAAGGCGGTGGCCAGATGCGTGTATGTCTCCGCCGCGCGAGCGAATTCGCCGATGTCGGCATAGAGCTCGGCCAGGCGATTGAGCGCGATCATGGCTATCGGCGAGGTGGGAAACTGCTCGATCATCGTCCGTAGCGTCGGCAGGGTACGGGGGACCTCGATGCCCAGCACGGGATCCATCTCGCGCGGCCCTCGACCCTGTTCCAGTTTCAGCTTGATCTGCAAGGCGGCCAACGACTGTGGCGTCTTCGGATGCGCCCTGACTATGTCGCCGAGAATCTCGCGGGCGGCATTCTCCCGGTCCGGTTGACGCGATTGGAGCGTGAGCTCCGCCAGCCTCAGCTTGCTCGCCGGCAGCCGCCGGTCTTTCGAGAAGCGGGTGTTGAACTCGATGTGCGCCGCCATCGCGCCCTCGAGCCGGCCGAGCTTCTCCAGAATCTCCGCGGACATGAACGACGCGTCGGCGGCCGCCGCACTGCTCGGGAAGTCGATGAAGATCTGGCGCAGGTCGGCGAGTGCCGGTTCGAGCAGGTTGCTGCTCAACTTCGCGCGCGCGATCTTGAGACGCTCGCGCGCCGCGTCTTCGGCGCTCTTCACGGTGGGCAGTTTGGCGTTATCAGCGACGACGCCAGGCGTTGTCGCGTTGGCCACAGGGGCGGCGGCTGGCGCCGCCGGTGGAGAAGCCGGCGCGCCGGGCTGATCCGGCACGGCACCCACCGCACCCGGCGCATCCGCCGACGCGCCTGGCGGCGCTATCGCGGACAGGCCCTGCGCACCCGGCGCACCCGGATCCAGCGCGTCCGCGTGAACGACCTGTCCCTCCTGCTCCGTCGTGCCACCGCGGCGCATCGTCGTCCACGCCATGATCGAAAAGACCACGGCCAGTCCCACGGCGCCCGCGACGGTCAGCGTCTGACGCGACCATCTGGGTGGCGCGGCAGCAGCGCCCTGTGCGATGTCGCGCGATTGAATGACGACGGTGGCCGACGTTTCGTCGATGGGCAGGGTCACCGCGCTCTTCCGCGTACTGGAGTCCCGTTTCAAGCGCTGGAGATCGGCGCGCATGTCGGCCGCGGTCTGGTAGCGCAATTCGCGATCCTTCTCGAGTGCTTTGGTGATGAGCCGATCCAGTTCCACCGGAATGGCAGCGTTCAACGTACTCGGCGGGGTGGGCTCGCGATTGAGGATGCCGTCAAAGACGACGGCCGTGGTGGCGCCCGGAAAACTGGGTCGTCCGGTCGCCATCTCGTAGAGCACCACGCCGAACGAGAACAGATCGGTGCGTGGGTCGAGATCCTCGCCACGCGCCTGTTCAGGCGACATGTACGAGATCGTGCCGACGGTCGTGCCCGCCTGGCTGGTGAAGTGTTCCGTCGGATGGAGATCGTGAGGACGCCGCCGGCCTATCCCCGGCGCCAGTTTGGCCAGGCCGAAGTCGAGAATCTTGACCTGACCCCGCCGTGTGAGAAAGATGTTGGCCGGTTTGATGTCGCGGTGCAGGATGCCGTCGGCGTGCGCGTTCTCCAGCGCATCGGCGATTTGGGTGCCGAGATCGAGCAGGAGCGGCAGCGGGAGCGCCTGGCTCGACAGCGTGGCGTCGAGCGTTTCGCCGTCAAGCAGCTCCATCGCCAGGAAGAGTTGGCCGTCCTGCTCGTCGAAGCTGTAGATCGTGCAGATGTTCGCGTGGTTGAGGCTCGACGCCGTGCGGGCCTCCCGCCGGAAGCGTTCGGTGGCCTCGACGTCCTCGGCGTTGGCCTGAGCGAGCACCTTGAGGGCGACGAGTCGTCCGAGCCGCGTGTCCTGCGCCTTGTAGACGACGCCCATCCCGCCGGCGCCCAGCTTGTCGAGAATCTTGTACTGGCCGAGTGTCTGGCCGACTTTCAGAGACATCACACCCGCATTTGGGGGGGAGGCGACATCCTACGGCCGACGGTGCGCCCCGTCAACCAGTCAGTTCCTTGACAGGCCTGGTGGACCTCAGTACAGTCAGAGGGTCGAAACGGTGTTCCATCCAGTGGAAAGACAAGCCCTCCCAGCAGCCTCCAGCGGCGTCATGACGTCGATAGACAAAGCCCTCGAGGTGTGTGAGGTGCTGAGTGGCAGCCCGCACGGGCTGAGCTTGTCAGACCTGGCCCGGGCGGTCCGGCAGCCGCCATCGACGATCCACCGATTGCTGGGGCTGCTCAAGCGTCGCGGCTACGTGCGGCAGGATGACGAGACGCAACGCTACGGGCTGACGCTCAAGATGCTCGACCTGAGCTTCCGGGCCCTGGGCCGTTCCGAGGTCCGCCTCCACGCGTATCCTGTCATGCGCAGCTACGTGCTCAAAACCGCGTACCGTGGGTTCATCGCGATTCCCGCGGCTGGCGAGGTGACGTATCTGTGGAGCACGGGTCCGGACGACATTGCGATGCACACCTCGTATGGCAAAGAGATGCCGGGTCACTGCGCCATGTATTTTTCACCGCGTCAGGCGACCCGTCGTCTGAGTTGTCTCCGGCTGGTGAAGCCTGAGGATGTCGCCGGCGCGGAAGCCGTCATGGTGCGGCTGGGCCCGCCGCCGGTCGCGCCGGACGCGATGCAGCGCCTGTTTTGCACGTGCGCGCCGGTTTATGACTACACCGGACGAGAGGTGGCGCGGGTGGGCGTCTTCGGCCACGGCCCCGACGACAAGCCGATTCTCAACGAACATCACAAAGGCGCGTGGGAGCTCGCGCGTCGCATTTCGATACGGCTGGGGTATTTCCCACCCCCAGCCCTGGAGAGCGCAAGCTGACATGGCGTATATCATTACGGAACCCTGCATCGGCACCAAGGACTCGGCGTGTGTGGACGTCTGCCCGGTCGACTGCATCCACCCGCGGAAAGACGAACCGGACTTCGAAGGCACCCAACAGTTGTATATTCATCCTGACGAGTGCATCGACTGTGGCGCGTGCGTGCCAGCGTGCCCGGTGGAGGCGATTTTTGCACTCGATGAAGTGCCGGACAAGTGGAAGGATTACATCGAGATCAACGCCAAGCACTATCAGAAGTAGGGTCCGGCTTCAGCCGGGCCGCCGTCGTCGGGTTGCGCCGGCCCGACCGTGTCCGATTCTGCGTGTTCTCTGGCCCCGGCAGGTCTAGAATCCGGGGAGACGAGGTCTCAGCATGGGAATGTTCCGGCGCTTGGCTCTGACTGTTGCCGCCTGTGCGGCGTTACTGGCCGCTCCGCAGGCGACCGACACACGCGACGACTCCGAACTGCAACTGCAACTGGCCTCGCTGCTGTTCGACGAAACCCGGTTTCAGGAGGCGCTCGAGGCCTACCGCCGGGCGATCGAGACCAGCGACACGGACTTGGCGCTGCGCGCCCGCGTCGGTTTCGTCCGAACCGCGTTGCGCATTGGACGGTTCCAGGACGCACAGCGTGAAGGGGCGTCGCTGCGCGCGCATGCCCCGCAGAATCCCGATGCGCTGTCGGCCTACGCGGACGCCGTCTGGTCGGCGGGGCTGTTCGACGAGGCCGAAGAGGCGTGGACGGCGGCGCTGGCGCTGGCGCCGGATTCCCCTCGCGCGCGTCACGGCATCGCGCGGTCGCTGGCTTCGCGATCCAGGCTGGACGACGCGCTCGCTGAAGCGCAGGCTGCGCTGAAACTCTCCCCCCGAGACGGCGAGATCCACCACACCGTCGGCTCCATTTACGAGCGCATGGGACGCTTCGAGCAGGCCGCCGCCTCATTCAACAATTACATCAACCTGCTGCCCAACAAGGAGCGCAGCGACAAGGCCGCATGGTCCCGCTCGCAGGTGCGGTTTCTGCGGTCGTTTGGGGAGCGTCAGCCGCTGCACATCGACGAGGTCGCGGCCACTCGCTTGCATACCGTGGACTTTCGCATCGTCGACGAAAAGGTGATTGTCAAGGCGCGCGTCAATGGCGGGCGGCCTCAGGACTTCGTGCTCGATACCGGGTCGGAACAGACGACGATTTCACGCCAGACTGCTTCATCGGCCAACGTCCGGCCGATTACCTATACGCTCAGCGCCGGCGTGGGTGAGGTCGGCTTGCGAGGGTTACAGCTTGGCCGCATCGACGAACTGGAGTTTGGCACGCTCAAAGTGCAGAACGTGCCCACCTTGATCAAGGCCCCGCCGCTGCGCGGTGTGCCCAAGAAAGAAACGGAGAGCTTCTCGCCCATGGCGCTCGGTCTGTCGATGATCGTCGACTATGGGACGCGGAAGCTGACGATTGGCCGCACGCTTCCCATGGAACCCTCTGACTTTCGCATGGACATGCGGCATCATCGGTTGTCGATGGTGCGCGGCGTCATCAACGGCAGTCACCCGACTTACTTCGTCGTGGACACGGGCGGCGAAGTGATTTCGATTTCCACGGCGACGGCAGACCTGCTGAACGTCCGCATGCCGCGCAGGATCGCGTTGAAAGTCTACGGGACGTCGGGCTGGGACCGCGACGCGTTCCTGATGCCGGGTGTGAACTTGAAGTTCGACGAGATCGCGTATCCGAATTTTTCGGTCGTCGTGCTCAATCTGCGGGCGCCGAGTGTGCTGCTCGGCTTCGAGGTGGGCGGCATCGTCGGGCACAAGTTCCTGAGCCCGTATCGGGTGGCGCTGGATCTCGATCGCAGTGAGATGCGATTGACGCGCGCCGGGAACTGACATTATCCAGTCGTGCCTTTTTTCTTGCGCGCGAGACGCTCGGCGCGGCGCGCGTGCGCCTGCTGGTTCCTCTGTTCGTCCTCCGGCGTTTCACGCAGCAGCGGTGGAACGTCCTTCGGTTTGCCCTGTTCGTCCAGCGACACAAACGTCAGGTAGGCCTTGCTGGTCAATTTGCGCTCGCCGCTGGTAATGCCCTCCGAGAACACTTCCACTTCGACCTCGAGGGAGGTCCGAAACGTGGCGTTCACGCGTGACTTCAGGATGATGATGTCGCCGACTTTGATGGGGTGAATGAAGTCGAGGCTGTCCACACCAGCCGTCAGCGCCAGCGAATTCGTGTGGCGATGACACGCCAGGGCGCCGGTGATGT
Source organism: Vicinamibacterales bacterium (assembly GCA_035512515.1). Taxonomy (GTDB): domain Bacteria; phylum Acidobacteriota; class Vicinamibacteria; order Vicinamibacterales; family UBA2999; genus JACCSI01. Next base: position 38,661 of record DATKDY010000360.1, on the reverse strand, counting down.
CGATCATGTGCATCACCGTGCCGCCGAGAATGTAGCCAAGTGGATTGGATTCGTGCGGGAGCACGACCTGCGCGGTTTCGCTGGCCGAATCCTGCCAGCGCTTCGGAGCCAGGGCCATGCCCACAAGCGTAGCCCATGGCCCCGCCCCTTACTGCGACTGCTCGACGCCGTCGCGACTTTGCTGCCCGCCGAAGCCGCGGCGGCGACGGGCGACGCCTTCGAGCGTTAGACGTTAAAAGTCATAGCCAATCCACATCGTGAACTTCGGTTTGCGGAAGTTGGCGCTGCCGCCGTCGCGCGCGAACACGACGTCCTCCCAGTCCTTGTTGAAGAGCGTCCGCCACGACCAGTCGAAGTGCACCGGGAAGCCGAGCGCGAAGGTCTGCAGGCTGATGCCATATGACGCACGCGAGTCAAGCAGCCGGAAGCCTTCGACGAGCCGCGGTTCGCCATAGATGGGGACGGCGATCGGCTGGCCTAGCGGACCGGCGATGACCGAGCTGCCGAGGAGCGGTGTCTCCACGGTCGCGTCCTGGCGATAGAGCTTGAACGGCTGCGTGTCGAAGGCCGCTCCGCCCAGGTTCGCGAAGAACGTGCCGCGAATGCCGCCGAGGATGCCGATCGGCGTCGCCATGGCGTGAATCAGCGGGAAACGCAATTCGGCGTTGAGGTGGAACGCATCCTGACCGATGAACGAGAGGTAGTCGTACCCGCGCATTTCGGAGTTGCCACCGAAATAGTAGAAGCCCGGATTTTCGCCCCAGCTGCGGAACCCGCGCCCGCGCAGCGCCAGTAGCCCCTCGCCGCCTACCCGGAAGTATTTGCGGGCGTCCACATCGAGCGTCTGACGCGACAGCGTGGCCTCGCCGAGATTGGGCGCTCCCTCGTAATTGAGCCGCATCGTGCTGCCGGACAGCGGACCGAACTCGCGGAACACGGTGGTTTCGGAAATGAACGTCACGCCCAGCGGCATCATGTTGCCGTTGTTGAACAACTGGCGTCCGAATTCCTGCTGCTGGAACTGCTCGGTTTCGAACTGCAACTCCGGCGCGTCGAAGCGCTCGTTGTACTGCACGAACCCGCCGTACAACTCGATGCGGCGATAGCGGTTGAAGGGGTAAATGCCGAACGCGGTGCCGCCACGCACGGTGCGGGTGGCCACGGCGTAGTCGCGATCGATGAAGCCGGCGAAAGCCGGGTCGTAGAACAGGCCCTCGAGCGCACCGTAGAAGAACTGTGTTTGTGAATAGCCCTGCACGGCCCATTGCAGCCGCCGCTCGAGGTTGAGGTAGCTGAGCGACATCGTGCGGTACTGCGACACCGACGCGGCGAACATGGTGAACTGCTGATCGCCCAGGACATCGGTGAACGAGATCTGTGTCCCGCCGAAGAAGTCGCCACCGCTGGTGACGCCGACGTTCACCGGGGGACGTCCATCGAGGAACATCTTCTCGAACTTGCCCTTCTTCTTCTGGTTCTCGGCCACCAGCGTATGCGTCATGGGCGCCTGGAAGTCGATCACCGGTCCAGGCGCGCCGAAATCAGCCGTCTCGGCCGTCGCGACGGGTTCGCGGCGGTCGAGCGTGTGGAGATGGTAGTCGCCCTTGTAGAAGGCGATGAATGCGATCCGCGGGGTCGCAGAGCCATCCCGAAGGACGGCCGGTGAGTAGTTGCCGCCGAGGGCGTCGGTGAATTGCTGGAGCTCGCCCGTCGTGAGGCTGAGCGTCCACACATTGTGGATGGCGCCGTTTCTCGCCACGTCGGGATCGATCGGCTTGGCAGGATCCATCGCCGTCGAGGTGAACACCAGCGTGTCGGCATCGAGGAACTGCGCCGCGCCCTCGTCGTGCGTGCCAAACGTGAGCTGCGTGCTCTTGCCCGAGGCGAGGTCGAGTTTGAAGAGCTTCTCGTTGCCGCTGATCCGCTTGAGATAGACGATGGACCGTCCGTCCGGCGACCACGTCGGCGCGTAATTGGCGAACTCGTCGTTGGTCAGATTGACGACTTCCTGGGTCTCCAGGTTGACGGTGTAGATGTCGTTGATCAACCCTCGGGCCGCCGAAAAGGCGATGGTGCGGCCATCCGGCGAAAAGTCCGGTGACTCGGGCGAGTCCACGGTCAGCATCGGAATGCGGGTGTCGATCTTGCGCGTGATGACGTTTTGGACGACCAGCGACCGATCTTTCTCGGTGCGTACGAAATACGCCAGCCGATCGCCATGCGGGGCCCACGACATCCACGGCACGGCGACGAAGCGCATGCCCGGCGTGGGAATCGATTCGAACCCGAGGCTCTGATCGAAACCCGGTGTCAGATTGCGGATGACCGACCCATCCTTGGTCGACAGGAGCACGATGTCGAGCTCGCGATCGCGGGCGTTGCCCGTGGCCGCCGCGATCAGGTCGCCCGACGGCGACGGCTCGATCGAGAGCACGTTCGAAAATCGCGTGCGTTCCGGATTTGGCGCGAGGTTGCGCCCGTAATCCGCCGGACGCTCCTTGTCGCGGAACGGCTTGAAGCGCTCCTTCAGATACCGATCGAACTGCTGATCCCATTCCTCGGCGTCCATGTCGAATGCTTCCCGGAAGGCGTTCTCGCCGCCGCCAATCACGCTCTTGCGGAGCGAGAACACGAACTGACGCACGCCTTCCTTCCCCCAACGTGCCTCGATGAATTCGAAGGCGGCATGCCCGAGGTTGTAAATCGTCCGCGCGTTGCCGAAACTGCCGTAGCCCTGCAACTCGGACATCTTCGGCACCTGATCCGACACGGCCGCGTCACGAACGTACATCAGGTCAATCGGGCGCCACACGCCGGTCATGTAGTCCGACATTCCCTCGAACACCCACAGCGGCATGTTCTGCCGCACGAGCGACGTGGGGATGATGTCGTACTGGAACTGGTGGGTGAGTTCGTGAACCGTGAGGCGATAGAGCAGGTCGGAGGGCTCGTCGAGCGGCATGACGATGCGGTAGCGGCTGGGCTCGGCAAACGCGCCGACGCCCTCCTGGGCCGCTCCCGGGATCACGTTCTGTTGCCAGAACTCACTCGCCGTCGAGAAGAGAATCAGCGGCACCTTGAACGCCAGATCGTGCTTGAGCTCCGAGCTCACGTGCTGATAGGCGCTCTCGGCATAGCCCGCGATTTTTTCGAGATGGGGCTCAATCTCCGGGTAGTAATAAATTTCGAAGTGGTCGGTCGTGTAGATGCGCCAATCGAAATTGTCGTAGCGGATCTGGTTCTTGCCGAAATACGGCACGAAATCGGTCTGTGCTGACGCGGTCGCGGCGGGTCCGGCGATGGCGCCGAATGCGAACACGACAGTCAACAGCCGCCGCAACAACGACCGGCCCGGCATGACGATATTCATGGACCTACTCCCTGGCAGGCATCTTATTACTGGTTCCGTCGAGCGCTGACGCGCGGGTACACTACTCTATAACCACTTGCGGCCCGAGGCCGTGGCCCTTCGACGTGGCTCGCCGCGGGCCGAACACGAGGATGGCCCGGCGCGAGCAAATTCCAGACCGCCGGGGTTGTCCTCCCAACCGGACGTTACCGCGAACCCGGCCGCCGGCGGCGGTTGCGAATGCCCCCTTCGGGGGACGCGTAAAATGAGGCAAAATAGAGACATGGACCAGCCCAATTCGAAGCTCCGCCTGGCGGCGATCGCTGCCACCGCCATCGCCCTGCTCGCGATCAGCGTGCCATTCATCTTCGAAGGGCACCTCGAGGCCGAGCCCGCCGCCGCGGAGACGATGACGCCGGTCGCCTCGCACGAGCTCCCGGCACTGAGCGCCGACGCCCAGGGCGGCGCCTGCATGGCCAACGCGAAACCCGCAAATCTGGATTTCACGATGCCCGATCTCAACGGCAAGGACGTCTCGCTGTCGTCGTTCAAGGGCAAGGTGATTCTGCTCAACTTCTGGGCCACGTGGTGCGGGCCGTGCAAGGCGGAGATTCCCGGCTTCGTCGAACTGCAGAATCAGTACGGCAAGGACGGGCTCGTCATCGTCGGCTACTCGGTGGACGACGATGCGCCGAAGGCACAGGCGTTTGCCGATCAGTTCAAGATGAACTATCCAGTCCTGCTCGGCCTCGGCCGCGAAGACGTGCAGGACGCCTATGGACCGATCTGGGGGATTCCGGCGTCGTTCATCATCAGTCGCGACGGGCGGGTGTGCCAGAAGCATCTCGGCATCGCGCCAAAAGCGGTCTTCGAAAAGGAGATCAAGGCGCTGCTGTAGTATGATTCGTGCAGCCCATGTTGAAAGGTTTCACACACGCGCGTCTTGCTTGCGGCTGCCGCCTGTCATTTCGTGAAGGCACTCCTGGCAGCCCGGTCACGGTGGTGATCGACCAGGCGGCCCCGGGCTGCATCAATCCTCTGCACGTCCAGGGTCTTCCGCTTTACGACCACCGCGAAGCGCTGCGTCCCTCGACACGGCTCGGACCCGTCCTGGACGCGGATTTCGAAGAAGAAAGCTAGCCAACGCCGCCACGGCCCGCATCGCTCGGCCGAGAGATTACGCAGAATTGGGTATCCGCAGATTGCGCAGATTGCGCAGATTCTCTCCTCCTCCTCCTCCTCCTCCTCTCCTCGCTTCGAACGGCTGTCATCTCATCGCTCTCGATCGCAGGAACTGCGCCGGCGGGTACGTCGGCCTGTAGCAGGGACTGCAATCGTTCAAGGTGCCCGGCCGCGGAAACATCGGAATCGTGCCTGAACGCTCGACGGCACGCCCGCTGCACAGGGTGGCGGCATGGAGAACAATCACCGCGATCCACAGACGTACGCGATCATCGGTGCGGTGATGGAGGTGCATCGGGAGCTGGGGTGCGGATACCTCGAGCCGGTGTACGTCGAGGCGCTCGAGATCGAGTTGCGAGCGCGCCGCATTCCGCACCGGCGGGAGGTGAGGTTGCCCATCACCTACAAAGGGCAGTTGTTGCAGAGGTCGTATCGAGTCGACTTCGTCTGCTACGACGAGGTGCTCGTCGAATTGAAGGCGCTCCACTCGCTCGGGCCGATTGAGGAGGCCCAGCTAATCAACTATCTCTGCGCCGCCAAACGCCCTCGCGGTCTGTTGCTCAACTTCGGTACGACGAGCCTCCAGTACAAACGTCGCGTGTGGCATTACGAACAACAAGAACGCCCTCTGTGACAGGTCTGTAACTGGTGATTGAGTCGTTGGTTGTCGAGGTGTTTGAGCAATCGAGAACAACCGTAATCTGCGTAATCTGCGCAATCTGCGGATACTTCATCTGCGTAATCAAAACCGAATCCGCAAATCCGCCACCAGCGGCAGGTGATCGGACGCCATCTTGGCGAGGCGATCCTGCGGGAGCCACACCTTGTCGACGTCGACGCGCGCGCCCTCGTAATAGATGTGGTCGAGGTGCACGACGGGGAAGAACCCCGGGTAGGTTCTCTTTCGCTGCAGATGTTTGGTGAGATCGACGCCGCGCAACTTCTCGGCGAGTACGTCCGTCGTCAGGCCGCGCGCCCACTCGTTGAAGTCGCCGAGGACGATCTTCGGGCCGACCACACGGCGGTCATGGACGCAGGTGGCGAGCTTGCGGGCCTGTTCGCGACGTTCGTAGAGGGCCGTGCCCAGATGCACGTTGTAGAAGTGCAGAATGGCGGCATCGCGCACCTCGAGGTCGACGCGTTGCGCCAGCCGCGGTTCGCACGTCTTCCAGCTCAAGTCGTACTGTTGATGGTGCTTGACGGGGAAATGCGACAGGACGACGTTGCCGAAAAGCGCGTTGCGGAAATGGCGCGTCGGCGCCATGACCCAGCCCATGCCCAGCGCGGCACCGATCTCGGCGGCGTGCCCTGGTTTGAGAGGGCTCGCACCGACAACCTCCTGTAACGCGATGATGTCCGCGTTAATCGACGCCAGCACGGCGGCGATTCGTTCGGGCCGGGTGCGGCCATCGAGGCCACGGCACCGGTGCACGTTGTAGGTGACGACCCGAAGGGTCACTTCTTGCTGCACCCGGTGGTCAATCGAGATCGAAGCCGCGAAGCGGCTTGGAAATCGGCTCCTTTTTCGCTTCTTTAAGCGCCTCCTCGAACCGCTTCGCGAGCGCGTCCCCACGGGTTTTGTGGTCCTGGACGGATTGGTCGAAGATGGCATTGCGGCGCGCTTCCTGGTCGGCCAGGATTCGTTGGGCATCGCCCAGCTCGGGTCGGTCGGGATTGGCCGGCTCACGGTGCTCGATGACGCGACCGAGATTCGTATCCACAACGAGCACGGCATTGCAGCAGGGGCAGGTCAGTTCGAGTTCGCTCTTGAGCCGGGCCATGCCACAGCGTACACCTCAAAGTTCCAAAGTTCCAAAGTTCCAAAGTTCCAAAGTTCCAAAGTTCCAGAGTTCCAGAGTCCAGAGTCCAGAGTTCCAGAGTTGCAAAGTTGCAAAGTTGCAACGGAACCTTGGAACCTTGGAACCTTGGAACCTTGGAACCTTGGAACTATAATGCGCCGCATGAGACGAGCCCTTGTCCTTGGCGCGCTGGTCGTCGTGGGCGCATTGTCGGCGGCGGTGGCTGCCTCCCAGCAGCCGGGCGAGAAGCCCAAACTCCTCGAGGTCGAAAAGCTGCGCGACAACCTGTTCGTGCTGCGCGGCGGTGGCGGCAACACCGGCGTGTTCATCACGTCGGCCGGGGTCGTGGTCGTCGACTCCAAGAACCCGGGATGGGGACAGCCCCTGCTCGACAAGATCAAGGAGCTGACGCCCAAGCCGGTCACCCACCTCATCAACACGCACACGCACTTCGACCACGTCAGCGGCAACGTCGAGTTCCCGACCACGGTCGAGGTAGTGGCGCACGAAAACACGGCGGCGCTGATGAAGGAGATGCGTACGGTCACGGGCTTCAAACCGCAGCCAGGCAACATCTTCACGGAACACAAAGGCCGCGGTCTGCCCAAGCGCACCTTTAACGACACGCTGGTGATCGGAACCGGCGCCGACCGGGTCGATCTGCACTATTTCGGGCGCGGACACACCAGCGGCGATGCGTGGGTCGTGTTCCCGTCCCTCCGCGTCGTGCATGCCGGCGACATCTTCCCAGGCAAGAACGTCCCGATTCTCGACGCCAACAACGGTGGCAGCGGCGCGGAGCTGGGCGACACGCTCGACAAGGCGGCGGCCGGCTTGAAGAACGTGGACACCATTATCACCGGCCACAGCACGCAGATGACGATGGCGGACCTGCGGCAGTACGCGGAGTTCAACCGGGACTTTGCCAATGCCGTCCGCGAAGGCAAGAAAGCGGGACGCAGCATCGACGAGATTGCAAAGAACTGGACGATCCCGGCGACCTACACGGGCTACAGCGAGCCGCAGGCCGCCCGCCTGCGTGCGAACGTCGAAGTCGTCTACAACGAAATCAAATAGGACGCGGCTTCGCCTCGTAGGACTCGCTGCGCTCATAGGGCTGTGGCTTCTCCGACCCCCGTCGGGCCCCGTAGTACGGGCGCCCACTCCTTTGTTCGCCACAACTGCGGTTGCCGAACTGTTCGATTGGGCCCGTCCATTCGTTAGGGAATTTTTAGGGCAGCCGTTTGCTCGGTCCAGGCGGTAGCACTCGTCTAATTTTCTGACAGGAGCGCGGGACCGGCTCGCAGAAGTCGCCGCCACAGCGGACATCGTGCCACGAAGTTCAACAATATGGAGGCATCGAACGCTCCTCTCGGATGAATCGTCGCGGACGAGGCGTTACTGTTCTGGTAGACTGCTGACGGTCGTGTGTCGCTGTTGTGCGCTTACGGCATCTCCTGACCAAACTGTGTAGGACACTGAGCGACCGTGCGACCAGGGCGAGCGAGGTGCTTGGGACCTCGGAGGCAACAATGAAGAAACATATCGGATCTCGGCACAAGCTCCCTACGGCCGCGCTAATGGCATTCGTTTGTGCTGCGCTGTTGTCGCAGACGGCAGGGCAGGCGCAATCACCCGACACCTTGACATATTCGCGCGGCTTTCTGCTTCCCGGCGGGTATGTCGTCGGTGGCGTCGATCTTTTAAGGACTGGTGGAACAGGGACCATCAATTTCAACGCCGACGGCAAGAACACCGTTCCGGCAGACGCCGAGATCAAAGCCGCATACCTCTATTGGGAGACTGTCGAGCCCGAAGAGCTCACCGCCCCGGGAGGCGTGGAGTTTCGCGGCGTGCCAGTGGAAGTCGCGAAAGCGACACGCATCACCTCACTGCCAGGTACGGGCGCGAGCTGCTGGGGAAGCTCCGGAGGTTCGAATGCGTTCCTGACCATGTACCGTGCTGATGTGCTGCACCTGTTGCCCAAGCTGTACGATGTCAATGACAAGTGGACCGGGCGCTACATTGTCAACGACGCCGACCTCCAGACTCACAAGCTGCCACTTCACACCGTGAACCTCCCGCAGGCGGGAACCGGCAATCGAACGAAGACAAGCGCGGGCGCGACGCTGGCCATTGTCTACGGGCATCCGGCGGCACCGCTCACCAAAATCCTCTTCTACGACGGTGCCGCGGTGCAGGCGCAGGGTGCGATCACCACCCACACGCTGTCCGGGTTCTATAAAGCGTCCGCTGCCCCGACTGCCAGCCTTACTTACGTTGCGGGCACCGGCGCGGACAACAAGAACGATCGGCTGCTCTTCAACGGTTCCGTGGTGGCTAACGATCCCTTCCCCGCGCCAATCGACGGCAATTCGGATCGGGGCTGGGCCAACCCCACCTACGACGTCAGTTCCCTCATGTCAAAGCGTGGTTCACACGTCGACTTCGGCGAAACGGTGACGACGAGAGTGGATCATGGCGCGAGAGCACAGAAATCATCGCCATACGAGTGTCTCGCCTTTGGCGGGATCATCTTGAGCATGACGCTCGCGGACGTCGACGCGGATGGCGTGCCGGACGGTCTCGAGGACGCGATGAACGGCCTCAAAGATCCTCCGACGCCTGACTTTCCGAACGGAACACCCGTCCCGAACCTCTACGGAATCGGCGCCCGCACGGGACAGCGTGATCTCATCGTCGAGTTCAATGCGATGAGAGCAGACGCAGGAACGCAGTACGGGTCTGCAGACGCACCGTTCAACGACACGCAGGACTTCATTACGGATCACGTTGGACACGATCACATGCCGTCACCGGCCGTGATCAAGATGGTGGGCGACACGTACGCGGCCAACGGAATCAGGTTGCACGCTGACGTCGGTAGCCTGGAGGCCTACGCGGCGCTGTTTCCCTGCCCGGTGGAGGATCTTGCATGTGACGCGAGCGAGTACCTCGTTCCGACTGAACACGCGCGAGGTGGTGAGCGGATCCTGGAGCGTGCGTGCGAAAGCTGTCAGTTCAGCGCGTACCCCGGCACGATAGGCTACCCGTACGGCGTGCAGCTTTATCAATATGCACCCGTGAACGCAGACGGCGGAGAGCTCACCACGTTTGAGGACGTTCAGCGCGCCACTCTCGAGAATGGCGAGTTGCGCCGGCGGTTCGATCGCATCCGCGAGCCGTATGTTCGATACGCACTCATTGCTCACGCGCGCGGCAAGGCCAAGTCGAAGTTCCCGTGCCTCGATGGCGATAAGAATGAAACGGGCTACGACCCCGCAACTGCTTCGGTCTGTGCGGACGCTCCTAATCCCAAATTCCATGTGCCGAGCAGCGTTTCAGGTGTCGCCGACCTCCCCGGTGGCAAGCTGATGGTGACGCTCGGGTTGTGGGATCGCGAGCTTTTCGTCGGTTCTCAGAATCTGCAAGTGCAAACCCTGCTGCACGAGTTCGGACATCTAGGCGGGCTGTGGCACGGCGGCGGGCCAGCAGTGTTCGGAAACAAGGCGCTGAACACCGCCACGCATGTCGAACCCAACTGCAAGCCCTTCCCGACCCTGATGAGTTATCAGTTCCAGGCTCATGGGATATTCGATGACTTCGGGAATATCCGATTTGATTACTCCGGATCCAAGCAGGACACATTGAATGAGTCCTCGTTGGCGGACGGCCCGCTTACTCCACCCCCGCCATATCGGGCGGCGTGGTTTGTCCCCGTCAATAGCCCATTGGCGCTGGCTCAGGCGGCAACCGCAGCAAAGCGATTCTGCAACGGCGCGCCGTTCGATGGTGCAAATCCGATGATGGCGCGCATAGTGGCCGACAGCTCCGACCAGGCGATTGACTGGGACGGAGACCCGAAGACGCAGCACTCGGCCAGCGATGTCAATTTTGATGGTGATCACGACACGACCCTGGTCGGGCACAACGACTGGCAGAACTTCCGTCTCGACCTGCTTGGCTTCGGACGGAGTGCGAAAATCGTGTCGAGCGCGAGCGGCGATCTGCTCGACTTCGGCTCCGGCGACCTGCTCGACTTCGGATCGGGCGATCTGCTGGACTTCGGTTCCGGGGATCTGCTCGACTTCGGTTCCGGCACGCACATCGTCCATCTCGGTTCGGGAGATTTCTTCCGCTATGGATCAGGCGATCTGCTGGACTTCGGGTCTGGCGATCTGCTGGATTTTGGTTCGGGCGATCTGCTCGATTTCGGTTCCGGCGCGCTGATGTATGTCGGCGCCTCTGGCGATCTGCTCGACTTCGGATCCGGCGACCTGCTCGACTTCGGGTCCGGCGACCTGCTCGATTTCGGCTCCGGTGACCTGCTCGATTTCGGCAGCGGCGATTTGCTGGACTTCGGCTCCGGCGACCTGCTCGATTTCGGCAGCGGCGATTTGCTGGACTTTGGCAGCGGCACCGGGCTGCAGGAGCTGGACTTCGAGACCGCGCTGGCCATGGAACGGCCGCGACCGCACGGACTCAGGGCGTGTGTTCTTGGTAGAGACTGTCCCGAGCCGCCGCCTCAGCCTCAGCACTACCACCGCGTCCGCCTCGATTGGAACGCGCCGACGTTCGGCACTGTGCTCCAGTACGAGATCTTCCGCGGCACGGCGGAGATTCCGGATGTCTCGATTGGCTTCAGCACGACGACGACGTTCATCGACGAAGACGAGTTGCCCGACGGAGTCGAATTCATCTACCTCGTGAGGGCATTCATCGCTGGTGATGAAGACCCGAGTGCGAAGTCCGACCCTGCCAGCGTAGTGGCAGTCAACATTCCACCGGTTGCCGTTGACGACGCGTACGTGACGGATCGGAATACGCAACTTGTGGTTGGCGCCCCGGGCGTGCTTGTCAACGACACCGAGGACGTAGACAGTCCAGCGACGTCGCGCCGGCTATTGCGGATTACGGCAGGACCGTCTAACGGCGTGCTCGCGGCCGCTCCAGACGGCGGGTTCACCTACACGCCTGAAACAGGGTTTGTCGGCACCGATACGTTCACGTATCTCGCGGACAATGGTGCATGGAGCGAGGATCCAGAGATTCCGTTGAGCGATCCATCCAACGAGGCGACGGTCACGATTCGCGTCGTTCAATACCGCTTCAGGAATGTCGAGAACCTGCCACCGCCGGCCGATACGACGTTCAATACGGGCACAACGGTGCCGCTCCAGTGGCAGTGGACCGATGCGGATGGCATCGCGCTCGATACCCGCTATGCACAGGTTGTCGTGCAGGCGTTTGCGTGCTCGACTTCGGGCGCGCTCCCGGCCGGTACTTCGGTGGGCGTCTTTACGCCGCCCGCACCCGGCACTGGTAATTCATTTGAGTTCGACACGACGAGCTTTACGTGGAAGTTCATCTGGAAGCTGGTGGTCGAGGGATCTGCGTCCGATCTGCCTGCCGGTACCTACGTGGTCCAAGTCAAGAGCAGCGCTGCGGGTACGGTATTTCCCGTTCCGCAACAAACGCATTTCTGCGATGGCACCGTTGCCGTACGAGGTGCACTCTTTACTGTGAACTAACCGCTCCTGCGCCGGCGGGGCGACCAGCCGCCCCGCCGCGCTGATTCCGCGTTCCTCGCAGCTTCGTCAGTTCAGCGTTTCCGACTTCGTGCAGGAGGTGGGTGTCATGAGTCGGCTGTACCGGTTCATCGCCATCTATGTGCTGGTAACAGCGGCTCCCGCAGGTGCCGCGCAGACGACGACTGGGTACGATTCGCGAACGGATCGTAGACACCGACAACCTGCTCGATGATCTCGGCCGTCGCGCCTAAACGAGCTCAGTTTCCCGCGCGCCGGCGCACCTCGGGGAGCAGCGGATCTTCTGTCGATGCGCCGCGGATCTTGAGGTACTCGCGGTACGAATCGGCGTACGCCGCCGTTCCCAGCGCCTCGCGCACACGACCCTGATAGTAGTAGGTCATCGGGAAGTGTCCGAAGGTGGGCCCTTCCTCCATCAGCGACAGGGCCTCGCCGCGGCGCGCGATGCAGCGATCGAACTCGGAATCCGCCTGGGGAAATGCCTCCGCTTCAAGATAGGCGCGTCCGAGCGCAAAGCGCCCGAGCCAGGTATCGAGGAGGGTGGTGGCTTCGGTGAGAATCCTGATCGCCTCGCGGGCGTCGCCTTTCGCGAGTGCGATCTCGCCCAGGATGATTTTGCCATGCGCTTGCGGGCTGGCCGGCAACTCGGCGATGAGCGTGGCCGCGATCTTCTCGGCCTTGTCGAGCGCGCCGGCCTGGGCAAAGACGCGCCCAGCCAGGAAGCGGACCGCCATCGCGTTGCTCGTTTCGAGGGCGCGGTCGGCCGCGGCGATCGCAGGAGCATTGGCGCCCCTCATCAAATGCGCATAGGCGATGGATGTCTGCTTGACTGCCGCTCTCACGACACTCTTGGTCGCGAGATCGGCGGCCGCGCCCTGCTCGAGAATCGGGATCGCATCGGAAAAGCGGCCTTGGTAGAGCGCGACATCCGCGAGGCCGGCGGCTGAGAGCGACGCTCCTGTGGGGCCCATCGTCGCCATCTTCTCGTAGGTGGCTGTCGCATCCGGCAGTCCGCGCGCCATTTGGCTATAGGCGAGTGCCAGCAACGCGGTTGCGCTTGGCGGCGCAATCTGGTTGACTTCGGCTTCCACCGCTTCGAAATCCCCCGCGAACGCCGTGAGCAGCGCGAGGTTGGTTCGATAGCCCATGTGATTGGGCAACATCGCCACGGCCTGACGGGCCGAGTTGACGGCTTCTTGCATCTGTTTCAACTGGAACAGGCAAGACGCGCGTTGAATGTGACCGACGGTGTCGGCCGGGTACAAGTCGAGCAATGCGCTGTATTCCTTGGCGCATTGCTGGTTGTCTCCGATCATCCGGTAATAGAACGCGCGTGTGCCGAATCGCTCGCGATCGGTCATGCCGTCGAGATGACGCAACGCCTCCTTGATGTACTTCTCTGCGTCTTCGGTTCGGCCAAGGTTGCGCGACATCGCCGCGAGCCCCTGATACCCGAGCCCGAACGTCGGGTCGAGCGCCACCGCCTTGGCGTAGCTGTCAAGGGCCTGGTCGAACCTGTTGTTGGATTGCGCCTGGACGGCTGCCGCATAGTGAGCGACCACTTCCAGCGAGCCGGCCGATACGCTTCGCATCGCAAACATCTGAGACGAATCCGAGGCGCTGTCACCCAGCGCTCGGCGAACGGTGGCCATCAACTCCGTCGCCGTCGCGAGTACCGCATCCTTGTTGGATGCGCGCCGTCTCGCCGTCGTGATGACCTTTCCCGTGACCGATTCCGCCGCCTTCACGGAAATTTCGTAGCCGCCGCCGCGGGTATCCACGGAACCGGCCAGTACCACGGCGATTCCCTGTTTAACGGCCAGCTCACGGGCAGCAATTTCGTCGAAGGTGTCTGGAGCCGCGACTCCCAACCCGGCGCGAATCCGATTGCGGTCATAGGCACTGATGAATCCGGCGCCTTCAAGGGCGCGGGTCAGCATGGGCTCTAAAGTTCGATCGAACGTGGGATCGCCGGTGTTGTTCTGGAGGTCCGCGATAACCATCGTCACCGGGGCGTGCTCCACCGGCGGCGCCGTGAGCAGCCGTGTGACGTAATAGGTGCTGCCCAGCAGCGCGACAACCATGATCGCCGCGGCGATCAAGGTGCGCCGGCTGACGCGGCGCATGATCGGCAGCGGGTTGCCGTTCTCGTCCAGCCGATCCACGGCGTTCTGCAGTTCAACGGTGGTCTGAAACCGCTTGGCGGGATCGGGCTCCAGACAGCGCCGGATGATGGCGTCGACGGCCTCCGGAATGCTCGGATCGATGCTGCGCGGCGGGGGCGGGGCGGTCTGCATCCGCTGCTGAAGCTCCGCGATGGCGCTCGGCGCGCGCTCCGATCGCCGGCCGCCAACGATCATGTCGTACGCGATCAAGCCGAACGCGTAGATGTCGGCGCGCTGATCGACTTCTTCGCCGCGTGCCTGCTCGGGTGCCATGTACGCCACGGTGCCGACGATGGCGCCGGCCATGGTGCTGCTGGCAGCCATGGCCGCGGTCCGGCTCAGATCCGACGGGCGCAGCGTGACCGCCGACGGAGTGGGCCCCTGTCCCGCTCCCCCGGCCGAACGTGCGATGCCGAAATCCATGATCGTCGGCGCGTCGTCCCAGCCGATCATGATGTTGGCCGGCTTGAGATCGCGATGAATGACGCCGGCCTCGTGGGCGGATACCAGCCCCGAAACCGTGCCGCGAGCGATCCGCAGCGCGCGGGGAACGCGAAGCTTCTTCTCCCGCTTGAGCACCGTGGCGAGGTCCGACCCGTCGATGAACGGCATCGTGATGTACTTGATGCCGCCGATATCGCCCAAATCGTGAATGCGGATGATGTTCGGGTGTGTGACCTGCCGCGCAAGCAGCAGTTCGCGCTTGAAGCGGCGTTCGATTTCGCCCGCCGCGATCGGATCGGCGGCGATCTCGGGACGAATCACCTTGACGGCGACGTCCACGCCGAGCTCGGCATCCCAGGCCTGATACACCGCCCCCATGCCGCCGACGCCCAACACACGGGTGATGCTGTAGCGGGGGCCAAAGGACTGTCCGACCGCGAGTGGGCCTTCATCGCTGGCGGCGTCGCCGGTGGCGCCTCCGGTGGCCTGACGGTGATCCGTCGCCGCCGTGGCGGGCGCGCTCGCCGCCATTCGTCGGTCTGTGGGTGGCCGGCCCGCGGAGGGGGCCGGTTCAAATCTGGTGGCGTCCTCCGCCTCGTCAGGCGGCGCGTGAGGTTTCGGCGGACCGGGCAACACGGTCCTGTCGAGGTCACCGAGCGAGGTCTCGTCGCCAAGGGAGGTCAGGTTGTCGTCGTTGGCCGCCCCCCGCGAATCGGTGCCAGTGGGCTGATCGTCTGACGCACCGCGCCCATGGCCGTCCGGCGGTCGAGCTTTTCCGGTTGATTGCGGCATGGTCTACGCCTCCCCACACACCTTCGCCGCGGCACACAACACCCACGACCCGAATGAAGGCTCCTTGCGGCCTCGTACCCCTAACCAGTCAGCAGGGCATAATTATCGCCGCATCTGCACAAAAAGCGAGTCCTTTCGTCCGTTTATTCGCCTGTTGCTTCTGCGGAACCGATGCCGCGTTCCGGCGTTCACGGGAAACCCGCGGACGCCCGTATCGCATTGGCGACGATGCGGGCGACTTCGCGCGCGGCGGCACCCGCGCCAATTCGTTGTAATCGCGCCCCTTTTGGAGGGTCCGCGTGAGAGTTGCGGGCGCCCGTTGGTGTTGGCCGACAGTGCGCCGGCGATTGTCGGTCTCCGGCTGAGACAACGACTCGTGAGAAGAAATCACCAGCGCGCACGGAATTTTCCGCAGGTGCGTGCGGCCACCGATCAACGTTCACGCACTCACCGTCGACATCGTTGTTCTCGGCTGGTGCGGAAGGTTTGGCAGTTGCATTTTGATTGGACCTGGGACGTGGTGTTCGGGCGACGCGGACATGAGGCTGGTTGTCTCGGCGCCCGAGCAGAAACGACTGTGTCCGGCAATCGCCGTGACGTGTGTCTTGCGACGTCACTGAAGGTCTCGTGTCCGTGACACGGCGATGCGGTTCTCGCCTCATTCCGTGCGTCCGCGCAGGACGCGCATGCTGGTCTCCGTCGGCGCTGCTGTCCGGCGCTACGAACTGGAATGCGACTTGCCTGTACATTCGCCGACGTCTACCAGTTTTGGCGCGGTCCTTACCGGCCCGCCCACGGAGGCACCATGAAGAGAGTTGCAGCGATGATTCCGGCGCTGGCGGTCCTGGCGGTCTTTACGACGACCGCAGCCGCACAACAGCCTGTCGAGTACAAAGTGACCGTTACCGCGGATGTCGTGAAGGGATCGACCAACGATCACTTCGTGACGTTCAGCGGCCCGGTGCACATCCCGGAGGTTACCCTCCCGGCCGGGACCTATATCTTCAGCATCGTCGCTCCGTCGGTCGTTCAGGTCACCAACGCGGATCGGTCGCAGTATTACGCGATGTTCTTCACTGCGCCAACGCCGCGGTCCGAAGCCGCCGACCAGTACGACATGATCTTTGCGGCCAACGAGTTGGCTCCGAACCGGATCACGAAATGGTTCCTGCCGAATCGATCGGTCGGGTTCGAGTTCCTTTACCCAGCCGCCGAGGTCAGCGGGCGATAACGCCGCCGCACTTCAACGCCTCCGACAAGGCACGTCGCGAGGGTCCCCCCCCCGCGATGTGCCGTCGGCTTCGCCGTCCCATTTCTTTCAGCCCCGCAGGCCAGTCGAGCAGTAGAATGCGCCAACGGTGACCGTGGCTGAAAGGAGTCAGACGTGAGACGGCTCGCAGTGCCAGTCGCCCTGGTGTTCGGACTCGCTGTGATGGTGGCCATACGGGCCGAGCAAAATCAGACGCCGCAAACGCCGGCCGTTCCCGCCGCGCCTTCGGCGGATCCGTATGCCACGGCGCCCGCGGCCGGGACCGGCAAGTTCCCGCTGGCCGCGCCGGCGGCAAGCGATAGCAAGGCGATCACGGTAGCCCCCACTGGCGCAGTCAATCAGGGTGGGTTCGATCCCGCGGCGTGGAAATATGGCCCGGCATTCGCGCCGCCCGCCGATGCCAGGATCTGGAATCCCGTCAAGCTGAAGATGCTGCAGGGCGGCAAGGTGACTGGCGGCACGCTGTTCAGCGCGACCGACCCGTCCATCTACTGCGCGATGGCCAACGCCGGGTACGACTTCATCTGGACGGAGATGCAGCACTCCTCCCGTGACTGGGATCAGGCGGCGCGCATGTGGCGCACGTGCCCTCACGCCAGGGCCGTACCGGGTGCGCGCGTCGCTTCGGCAGACGAGCGCGAGATTCAGCACGCCACCGACGCGGGCGCCCTGGTGATCGTCGTGCCGACGGTGGACAGCGTCGAGGAGGCGATCGCCGCACGCGATTGGACCTACTTTCCTCCGCTTGGGCGGCGCAGCGCCGGAGGGGGCCAGGCGTTCGATGCCGCACTGTGGGGGAGCGTACCCGGGGGATATCGCAGCACCGCGAACGACAACATCGTGCTCATCCTGATGATCGAAACGCTCGACGGCTTGAAAAACGCGGATGCCATCGCGAAGGTGCCAGGCGTGACGGCCCTGTTCGCCGCGAGCGGCGACCTCGGCAACTTCACCGGCTACCGGCAGGGATCGCCAGACTACGAGCGCGCCATCAACATCGTCCATGATGCGGCCATCAAGGCGGGCGTGCGGTTGTGCGGGCCGTTTGCGTGGCGTGATCGCCCGGACTTCTCGTGCTTTCAGGCGGGGAGCGAAACTGCGGCCATCACCCGCGGGGTGGCCGCCGAGCTCGGGCCGCTCGCCCATACGCAAGGGAAGGTAGAAGTCGGACCCTTCGCCGCCCGTCGCCCCTGAAGCCTGCCCGTGACTGCCGCCCCGCCACGCGTCCTCGGGTTCTGGGCTGCCGTCTCCATCGTGATGGGCAACATGATCGGCTCCGGCGTGTTCCTGCTGCCCGCGTCGCTGGCGGCGTATCGAGGACTGAGCCTTGCGGGCTGGGCCGTGTCGGCAGGCGGCGCGGTGCTGCTGGCGCTGGTATTCGCGCGCCTTGCGCGGCAACTGCCCGCCACCGGCGGACTCTACGCCTATACGCGCGCGGCGTTCGGCGACTTTGCCGGCTTCTTCGTCGCATGGGGCTACTGGCTGTCGATCGTCGGCACGCTGGCGGCACTGGCCGTGGCGTGTGTCGGCTATCTCGATCCCTTCATCCCGTCGATCGTGCGCGCGCCAGGCGCCGCGGCGGCGCTGGCGATTGCAACCGTCTGGCTCGTGATCGGCGTCAACATCGCGGGCGTCGGGCTCGCCGGCCGCGTGCAGATCGTCACGACGGTGCTGAAGCTTCTGCCGCTGGCGGTTGTCGGCGTGGGAGGCGTGCTGTATTTTCAGCCGGACGCGTTCCTGCTGCCCGACACGACCACGACTCCCATGGGCACGCAGCTGCTCACGGTGGTCACGCTCACCTTGTGGGCGTTTCTGGGTCTCGAATGCGCGACGATTCCGGCGGGCAGCGTCCGCAATCCGGCACGCACGATTCCGCTCGCCACGGTCGCCGGCACGGTCGTGACGGCGGCGATCTACATCGTGTCCACGGTGGGCGTGATGAGCCTGGTGGCGCCCGACGTGCTGGCGACGTCCACGGCGCCGTTCGCGGATGCCGCGGGGCAACTGCTGGGCGGTGTGGGCGGGCAGCTCGTGGCGGCGGGGGCCGCCATCTCGTGCTTCGGTGCGTTGAACGGCTGGGCGCTGATGGCAGGCCAGCTCCCCATGGCTGCTGCGGCCGATGGACTGTTTCCGCCTGTGTTCGGACACCTCACCGCGCGCGGCACGCCGGCGCGCGGGATGATTGTCGGCGGCGTGCTCGCGACGGTGCTGGTGGCGATGAACTACTCGCAAGGGCTGGTCGCGCTGTTCACGTTCATCATCCTGCTGTGCACGCTGAGCACGCTCGTGCCGTACGTGTTCTGCTCGCTGGCCGTGTGGCTGATGCCCGGTGAATCGAGGCCGCGCGGGACGGCGGCGCTGGTGAGCGTGCTCGCCTTTGTCTACGCGATGTTCGCAATCGGCGGCGCCGGCGCCGACACGGTGTTCTACGGATTCCTCCTTCTGCTCGCCGGATTACCGGTCTACGTCTGGCTGCGGCGCGCCGCCGGACCTCCCGCATGACACAGTTCAACGAGTATGGGCGCCTGTCGCGCGTGTTGCTCCATCCGGCGCACGTGGCGTTTGGCGGCGGCCGCATCGAACGGCAGTGGCGCGCGCTCAACTTCACCGCGCCGCCGGACCTCGGGCGCGCATCGGAGCAATACGCGGCGTTCAGGGAACTGATTGCCGCATCCGGCGCGCAGCTGGACGAACTGAGTGACGCCGGGGAGTTGACGCTCGACGCCATCTACGTCCGTGATGCGTCCATCGTCTCGCCGCGCGGCATCATCGTCTGCCGGATGGGCAAACCGCTGCGAGAAGCGGAACCGGCTGCGCAGCGTCGCGCGTTCGAGGCGCTCGGCGCCGCGGTTGCCGGAGCAATTCAGCCGCCCGGTCAGCTCGAGGGCGGTGATGTGGTGTGGTTCGACGAGCGCACGGTCGCGATCGGACGCGGCTATCGCACCAACAACGCCGGTATCGCGCAGTTCCGGGCACTGGTCGGACAGTCTGTCGACGTCGTGGTGGTCGCGCTTCCGCATCATCGTGGTCCCGGCGATGTGTTTCATCTCATGTCAGTGCTGAGCCCGGTCGACCATGACCTGGCGGTTGTTTACTCGCCGCTGATGCCTGTGAGTTTCCGAGAGCGGCTCCTGGATCGCGCCATCCGCCTGGTGGAGGTGCCACCGGACGAGTTCGACGCCATGGGCACGAACGTTCTCGCCGTCGCACCACGGCTGTGCGTGATGCTGAACAATGTGCCCGTCACGCGCGCACGGCTCGAGGCGGCAGGAGCCGAGGTCTGGACGTATGACGGGTCCGAAATCAGCGCGAAGGGCGGCGGCGGTCCGACCTGCCTGACGCGGCCGCTCGCGCGCGAGTGATCACACACGGTAGTGTGTGAAATGGCGGCGGGCCCCGAGCGGACGCCGGTGCCGATCCCCCGCGTGCCCCGCTTGGCAATTGCTGCAGTTGTCGCACCGCTCCCGCGCGGCAGGATCGCCGAAGTATCGAAGGATCGTCGCGCGCAGGCACCGCCGCGTGTGCGCATACGACACCATGTGCTGGAGCTTTCCATGCTCGATCTCTTTCCGGCGCGCCAGCTCCTCGGGATCGATCGTGATCTGGCGATGGCCCGGTTTGGCGCGGCGCGGGCTGTCGATCAGGAACTCGCGCGTGTGCACGTCCTCCGGATCCCAGAGCAGCGTGGCGATCGCCGGCCGTCCATCGCGGCCGGCGCGGCCGATTTCCTGATAGTAGGCCTCGAGCGATCCGGGGATCGCGAAATGGACGACGGCCTCGACGTCCGGGCGATCGATACCCATGCCGAAGGCGTTGGTGGCGCACACCACCCGCAGTAACCCGCCGGCAAAACGATCCTGAACGCGCGTGCGCTCCTCGTCTGGCAGCCCTGCGTGATACGCTGCCGCTTCGACGCCGCTGTTGACGAGCGTGCTCGCCGCCGCTTCGGCCGTGCGTCGCGTTGCGGTATAGACGAGTGCGCGGCGCCGGCCCACCAGTCGGGGCAGCACGCGATGCTTGTCGAAGTCGCCGCCCATCGGCGTGACGGACAACTGGATGTTCGGGCGATCGAACCCCGCCACCAGCACGTCCGGCGTCACGAGTCCCAGGAGCCGCACGATGTCGTCGCGCACTTCGGTCGTCGCCGTCGCGGTGAACGCGGCCATCGGCGGCCGCCCGGCTTGGCCGTCGCTACGCCGGCAGACGCCGGCGGCGGTTCGGAGACGCCGGTAGTCGGGTCGGAAATCATGCCCCCACTCGGAGACGCAATGCGCCTCGTCAACCACGAAGCGGGACACCGGGATGTGGCGCAGCAAGAGCCCAAACCACTCGGATGCAAACCGTTCTGGCGCGACATACAGCAGCCGGAGCCGCCCGGCCCTGGCGTCGTCCACGACGCGGTGGCGCGCGTCGCTGCCGAGCAGCGAGTGCAAGGCGCCGGATGGAATGCCGCGGCGATTGAGCTTGTCGACCTGGTCCTTCATCAAGGAGATGAGCGGCGACACGACGACGCTCGTGCCGGGGAGCATCACGGCGGGCAGCTGATAGCCAAGCGATTTGCCGGACCCGGTCGGCATGACGGCGAGCACGTCTCGACCGCTGAGCACGGCCGACACGATCGCCTCCTGGCCGTCGCGGAACCGCTGGTGATGAAAGGAATGACGCAACGCGGAGACGAGATCACCCATACGTATACCTCGGTGACCTCGAAAACGACGATGACAGGAATGCGTGGTGGAGTCAATGGCCCCCGCGCTTTCCGCGTGCGGCCGTTGCAGAATGTGATCGCAGTACGCACCGGACAACGCCAGGCGGGCGGCCTGACGTCAACCCTCCAGAAACTCAGACGGCAGCGGCATCCACCTGTCGCGCCCCGAGTAGTGCCGCCACGGCTTCGAGCCGTGTGCCTTACGGTACGCCACGTAGTACTCTTTCAACGCGCGATACCGCGTCGTGGACGTCCGGATCTTGCGATGCGGCCAATCGATCAGAAGCTGCTCGACCTTCCACACGTTCTTCAACGAGAAGCGCCAATCGTAAGAGGGCAGTGCCTCGTCGAGATTGGCCACGCCGTAGCCGCGCACGCGTCCGGCGTAATCGACGTAGCCCTCCACGTAGCTCATGGCCACCGCTCGGGGAGATTGAAAGGCCGCCTTCCGTCCGTGCAGCCCCGGATCGCGAGAGCGTCCGATGGCCCCCCACTTGCCTCGAACCTTGTACAGAAGCACGACATGATCGAGCCAGTCCTGAGACTCGATGCTCATCACAACCGGAGGATGCCCGTGTTGTTCGAGGATCACGGCCGCTGCCAGACACGCCTCCAGACAATGCGCCTGACCGGCGTGCAGTACCCCGCGGAACGAACGCAGCGTTCCGCCGCGCGCTTCCGTGTTGTAGGGCAAGGCGTTGAGCCACAGTTGCACCTTGCGCGGTGTGTTCAGCTGCTGGATGCGCCGCCATTCGGCTCGTGTGAAGGCCTGGCGTGGTGGCGTCATCGCGCGAGGGCGCGACGCATGTCGTCGGCAATCTGCGCAGGAGTCCAGTCACTGCCGTCATGGATGCTGACCACACGGCGGTCAGGGCCAACGACGGCCGTGCGCATATTGTGCGTGATCGTCGAGTCCTGCTCGCGGATGACGTTGACACCGAACGTCGCCGCAAATCGATCGACGACCTCACGCGGGGCAGTGGCGAATCGCCAAATGGCCGGATCGGCGCCGAGCCTGTCAGCGTGCGCCTGCAGGCGCGGGGGAGTGTCCGCATCTGGATCAAAGCTCACCGACAGCAGCCGCGCACGTTCGCGCAGCGTGGCGTCGTCGGTAATGAGGCGCTGGACCTCGGTGAATCGCCGGTCGAGCAACGGACAGAAATCCGGCAGCGGACAGCGGATGTAGATGAAGGTGACCGCCGCGGCCGAACCGTTCCAGTCGGCGAGCGACAGCGGCGCGCCGCTCTGATCGACCAGCGCCGTCTCCGGGGCGAGGTCACCGGGGGTGAGCGGTGTGACGAATGCCGCCGCCGGCATTGGAACCGTTTCGGCGAGCGGCGCCTCCCCAACCTTCACGAGGGACGCAATCCAGGCGTCCGTTTCGGCCACCATGAGCGTCGCCTGCACAAGATCACCAGGCATCTTGTCGCCGAGCAGCGCCGCGTCGCGCACTTTGAAGGGCATGGTCATCCCGGGCATGAAGCCTTCGATATCGCCGTGTTTGATCAGGACTTCGTTCTGCTCGGGACGAATGGCGAGGATCTGTCCATCGAGATCATACTGTCGAGGTGCCCCAGGCGACGGCGCACAGCCCTGAAAGAGCAGCACCAGAGCGAGGGTGGCCACGACGACCATGTTTCGACTCTAGCATGCAGATTGGAGGTCTTTTTGCTTTATACTCGCCCGTCACAGCGGAACTTCGTCCCGCGTCCCTGGCGCGCGGACGACTTCCGACGCCCGCAGGTTACGTGTTTCGGACCCGTATGTCCCCGAAGGCCGTCAGTTGCGAGCGCGTTACCGGTGTCCGGTCGCTCGCGCGCCGAACCGAGTCACCGTCATCGACACCGCGGCGCGCGAGAGGGTCTCGCAGCGATGGGCCGTAGATTGTACGTAGGCAACCTCCCGTATAAGTGCACGGACGAAGAGTTGACGGAGCTGTTCAGCCGCGCAGGAACGGTAGACAACGTGCGCGTAATGCGCGATCAGGCCACCGGCCGCGCCCGAGGATTCGCGTTCGTCGAGATGGCATCGGACGACGATGCGCAACGGGCAATCAACGAACTGCACCAGTTCCAGATGGAAGGACGTGCACTCGTCGTCAACGAGGCCCGGCCCAAGCCCGCGGGCGGCGGTGACTTCGGCGGCGGTGGCGGGGGCCGCGGCGGCGGCGGCTATGGCGGCGGGGGCGGCCGGCGCGAACCGCGCTGGTAACCGCCGCGCTCACGCGCGGTAGCCGTCAAACCGTCAAGACTGACAGTTCAAAACCCGGAGTTCTCAACCCAAGCGGGCTTTGCACTGAAGCCCTTGGCGGTTGGGAACTTGCTGCACAGCGGCCGTTGGCCAACTGCCGCCGCTCCTGATAAGGTGGCGCCCGTGGTCCACGTTGGCACGAGCGGTTACAACTACCCTGAGTGGAAGGGCAGCTTCTATCCCGACAATCTCGCTGCGTCCAAGATGCTGCCGTACTACAGCGAGCGCTTCTCGACCGTCGAGATCAATTACACCTTCTACCGCATGCCCACCGCCAGGCTCGTCACCGGCTGGGCGGCGCAGGTTCCCGCCGAATTCAAGTTCACTCTGAAAGCCCCGAAGCGGATCACCCACGACCGCAAGCTGCGTGACGCCGCGGATTTGGTGCGCGGCTTCTGCGACGCCGCCGCGGAGCTCGGTCCGCAGCTTGGCGCGCTGCTGTTCCAGCTCGCGCCGTCGTTCAGAAAGGATCTCGGCGTGTTCGACGAGTTTCTGCGCGTCCTGCCGCCGCGGGTCTGCGCCGCGTTCGAGTTTCGTCACGACTCGTGGCTGGACGAAGAGGTCTACGCGCGCCTGCACACCCGGAATCTCGCCCTTTGCATCGCGGATAGCGAAACCCGATCGACGCCGGTGATGGCGACCGCGGACTACGCCTATCTGCGGCTGCGTGATGAGGGCTACACCGAGCAGCACATCGGCGAGTGGGCCGACAGGGTGCGGGACCTCTCGATGCAGTGCAAGGACGTCTACGTGTACTTCAAGCACGAAGACGAGGGCAAGGGTCCGCTCTTCGCGCGTCAGCTTCTCGACGCGCTGGCGACGAAGTCAACCACCATGCGCTCAGCCCAATAGCCGTCATAACCGTTGGCCTGTTGACCGTGCGCGGGGACAGCGTCAGGCCAGTGAAGGGTCGATTCGCCCACGAAGCCGCAATGGCCGCCGTGCGAGGTGATCATTGTCCTGATGTTGGGATTGCCGGTGACCAGGGGATCACAAAAGGGCTCCGGCGGGACGAACGGGTCATCTGCGGCGCTGACAATCAGCGACGGAATCGCGACGCGGTCGATCACGCGCATGGCGCTTGCCCGGTAGTAGTAATCGCCGGCGTCCTTGAAGCCGTGATGCGGTGCGGTGTAGCGATCGTCGAACTGCCGGATGGACCAGACCTTCCAGAGCCCGGTGGTGTCGTATTTGCCCGGCCACGCGCGCGCCTTGCGGCGCATGCGCGCCTGCAGATTGCGGCAGAAGTTCCACTCGTAGAGTCGGTTTGCGGGACGTTCAATGGCGCGGACGCACGATTCGAGCTCGATGACCGGGGAAACTGCCGCGACGGCGACGAGCTCGGCCGGCGCGTCGGCGCCGAGCTCGCCCGCGAGCTTCAACGCGAGGTTGCCGCCGAGCGAGTAGCCCGCGAAGGCGAGGCACGAGAGCTTCTCGGTCTCGATGAGTTCGCGAAGGACATAGAGTGGATCCGCGGTCAGTCCCGAGTGGTACAGGCCGGCAGACAGATGCTCGGTGCCGCCGCAGTTGCGTTGATTGAGCCGGACGACGTTGAAGCCGCGGGCCCAGGCCTTGGCGGCGACGCCGCGTATGTAATGGGCGTCGCTCGAGCCTTCCAGACCGTGTAAGGCAATCAGCGTGGGGCGCGCGCGCCGATCCGGCTGCCAATGGCAATGTGCCAGTACGCGGGCGTCGTGGGCGACATCGAAGTAGCGCGCCTCGGAGGGCGGCAGCTCCGGAAACACCCGGCGTTTCGCCCACGCGTAGAGGGTCATCTTGTGGCTGCCGGCCCAGCGCGGGAGCGGGACGAATTCTGAGATCACCTTTAGTAGACTCTAGCAGGCGCCCGACGCCACGCGCCAGGTTCGAGGAGGTTCACGATGTTCGTTCGCCACGCTGCAGCCGTCATCTTGCTCGCTTTGCTCGTCGCCCCTGGCATCGGGGCGCAATCGCCCGACGCGCGGCTCGAGGCCTTGAAGAAGGACGCCGTCTCGAAAGTGGAAGCGCGGGCGAAGCTCGCCCAGGAAATGGTCGATTCGGTCTTCAGCTTTGGCGAGCTCGGGTTTCAGGAATTCGAGACGTCGCGCTATCTGACCGCGATCCTCGAGAAGAACGGATTCGCCGTCGAACGGGGCGTGTCGGGGATGCCGACGGCCTGGTTTGCTCGCTGGGGATCGGGCAAGCCCGTCATTGCGCTCGGCTCGGATATCGACGGCATCCCGCAGGCGTCCCAGAAACCGGGTGTGGCCTATCACGATCCGATTATCCCCGGTGCGCCGGGCCACGGCGAGGGTCACAACTCCGGCGTGCCGCTCAACATCGTTGCCGCGATCGCCGTCAAGGAGATCATGGAGCGCGAAAAACTTCCGGGCACGCTCGTGCTATGGCCGGGCGTCGCCGAGGAGCTGGTGGCGTCGAAGGCGTGGTTCGTGCGCGACGGGCGGTTCAAGGACGTGGACGTGTCGCTCTTCACGCACGTCGGCAACAACCTCGGCGTGTCCTGGGGCGCCGCCGGTGGCACCGGTCTCGTTTCAATCGAATACACCTTTGAAGGGGAAACTGCGCACAGCGCGGGCGCGCCGTGGCGCGGGCGCTCGGCGCTCGACGCCGTGGAGCTGATGAACGCCGGATGGAACTATCGCCGCGAGCACCTGCGCTTGCCGCACCGGTCGCATTACGTGATCACCAACGGCGGCGATCAGCCCAACGTCGTCCCACGAAACGCCAGCGTGTGGTACTACTTCCGCGAGATCGACTACGCCAACATCAAGGAGCTGCTCGAGATCGGCAACAAGATGGCGGAAGGCGCGGCGCTGATGACCAACACGACGTGGACCTCGCGCATCCTGGGCACGGCCTGGCCGCGGCATTTCAACAAGACCATCGCGGAGACCACGTATGCCAACATCGAGCGCGTGGGCCTTCCGACGTGGAGCGAGGCCGATCAGACGCTGGCCAAGGCGCTGCAAAAGGAGTTGGGTAACGCGACCCAGGATGGTCTGGCCACCAAGATCGACGATCTCGGCAAGCCCGTGCCCGCCTCGGAGAACATGGGCGGTGGATCGGACGACATCGGCGACATTTCGTGGACGGTGCCGACGATCACGCTGCGCTTTCCGTCGAACATCCCCGGACTTCCCGGGCACAACTGGTCGAGCGCGATCGCCATGGCGACGCCGATCGCGCACAAGGGCGTTGTCGCTGGTGCCAAGGTGCAGGCCATGACGATTCTGGATCTGGTGATGAAGCCGGAGCTCGTGAAGCAGGCGTGGGACTACTTCAACACGGTGCAGACGAAGGACCAGAAGTACGTGCCGTTCATCGACAAGGACACCCCGCCGCCGACGCATCTGAACCAGGCGATCCTCGACAAGTACCGCCCGGAAATGAAGAAGTACTACTACGATCCGAGTCAGTACCCGACGTATCTCGAGCAGCTCGGGATCAAATACCCGACGGTGCGGCAGGGAACGTCACAGCAGTAGCCGCTTCGCGGAAGGCCGCGCTCCGCGTGGAGGGCGGCGCTACCGCGCCGAAGGCGGCGCTATCGCGCCGAGGGCCTCGCCGCTTCGCGGCTCGGATCTCAATCCGCGGCAATGCCGCGGCCGTCGAGGCCGCAGGCCCGCCCTCCGCGCGCAGCGCGGCCTACCGGCGCAGCCGGCCTATACGCCCGAACGCGTGTAGCGCGCGAGCGCGCCCAACAGTCTGTCGATTTCCGCGGGCGTGTTGTAGAAGTGCGGCGAGACCCGGACGCCGTTCCGCCCTTGCCCTCCGCCGGTGGTGACGGCGATGTTGTCGTTTTCGTAGAGTGCCGCGACCAGCGTGCGCGCGTCGAGTGAACCGGGAGCAAACGTCACGACCGCACCAGTGCGATCCGGTTCATACGACGTGAACGATTTGAACCCGTCCAGTTTGCGCAGACCCGCCAGCAACTGCTGGGTGAGTGCCTTGCTCCGATCCTCGATCGCCTGGCGCCCAATCGTCGTTTGAAACGCGAGCGCCTCGCCAAACGCGATCATCGTCGCCTCATCGCGCTGCCCGAACGCTTCCAGGCGCCGGGAGATGCCGACCGCGCCGGGATAGGCGCTGTAGGACGTTGGCCAGATGCGATCGTGCACACGCGCGTTGACGAACAGCACGCCGCACTCGCGTGCGCCGCACGGCCACTTGTGGGCGCTGCCTGAATAGAAATCGGGATCGATGTCGCGCAGGTCGACGTCGAACAAGCCAAAGGTCTGTGCGCCGTCGATCAGCGTCAACACCCCACGCGAGCGGGCCGCCGCGCAAATCTCTTTCGCGGGGAACAGGTCGCCCACTGTGTTGGTGAAGTGCGTGAACGCCAGCACCTTTGTCTGCGGCGTCAGCGCCCTGGTGAACGCCTCGATGTAGTACTCGGCGCCCGGGTGCGGATTCTTCTGCTCGACGACGCGGACGGTGTAGCCGAAGCGCTTGGATTTTTCCAGCCACGCCTGGTTGTTGCTGGGATGATTGTCGGCGAAGATCACGACCTCGTCGCCCGCCTTCAGATCCAAGCCGTTCGAGACCAGGTTGTTCGACTCGCTGGTGTTGCGCGTGATGACGATCTCTTCCGGCGTGACGCGCAGGAACTCGGCCAGCACCTTGCGCGTGTTCTCCTTCGCCCCCGACAGCCGCGCGCGGTTCTGCGGTGAGGGGTTGCGATCGACGTCGTCGGTTTCGCGCATGAGCGCCCGCAGGGCAGGTCCGGACGCGGGACAGAGATTGGCCGCGTTCATGACCGCCAGATCGGGCGGCATCACGAACTGCGCCCGCACGGCGGTCCAGAACGCCTCGCCGGCGGCGGGGCCCGCGGCGGGGAGCGCCGCCGGCGGGGTCTGCGCCCACGCCGGATGAGCAAACAGCGCGGCCGATCCCCCGGCCATGAACAGACGGGTGAAATCGCGGCGCGAGACGGATGACATGCAGGCCTCCAGGTGCGCGAAGTATAGCGCTACGCGTGGCCCTTGACTATTACCGTCGCGGTAGTCCATATTTCCGTCACGGTAATACGCCACATGAGCAGACCGCCGTCACCCCTCGGCCAGCCGCCCCTCACGCCCGCCGTTTTTCACATCCTGCTGGCCCTGGCGAATGGGCCGCTGCACGGCTACGCCATCATGCAGGCCGTCGAGGAATCGGCCGGGCCGGAAGTGCGCATGGGGCCTGGCACCATCTACGGCT
This sequence comes from Vicinamibacterales bacterium, assembly GCA_035512515.1. GTDB lineage: Bacteria > Acidobacteriota > Vicinamibacteria > Vicinamibacterales > UBA2999 > JACCSI01. Next base: position 9,954 of record DATKDY010000360.1, on the reverse strand, counting down.
CGTTGCAGCGCATGGAAGAGGCGGGTCTGGTCAAGGAGCACAGCACGCCGGCCGGCGACCGGCGCCGGGTCTTCATCCTGCAGCCGGCGGGCCGCCGTGCGCTCGAGGGCGAAGCGCGCCGGCTCTCGCGTCTCGCCGCGCTGGTGCGTGCGCGGCGGCTGGTGCCGGGCGAGGCGTAGCCATGCAGCAGTACCGGCTGTCGCGCGCCCTTTACCGGCTGCTCATCCGGGCGTATCCCCTCGAATTCCGCTGTCACTTCCGGTCCGATCTCGAAGCCGATTTCATCGACTTGCTGTCCACGCGCGGGCGTCGCGCGGCATGGATGCTGGTCGTCCAGGACTGGCTCGGTTCCGTTTCGGCGACGCGCACCTACGCCCGCCAAAAACGCCGGCGCCTGTGGGCCATTGCCTACCGAGGAGACACCCGTATGAGCTCGATTGCATTCGACCTTCCTCAGGCGCTGCGCGGACTGACCAAGGCTCCGGTATTCAGCCTGGTGACCATCGCCACGCTGGCGCTCGGCATCGGCGCCAACAGCGCCATCTTCAGCCTCGTCAACGCCGTGCTGTTGCGGCCGTTGGGCTATGAGCGGCCCGAGCGGCTGATGCTCGTGCACGAGACCATTCCGGAATCGAACGTTCCGCGCTTTGGCGTGTCGCCGGCCGACTACGTCGACATGCTGCAATACGAAACTTCGTTTTCGTCGATGGCGGCCTATCGCACGCGCCGATTCGAGTTGTCGGGCGGCGGCGCGTCCGAACAGGTGACGGTGGCGCAGGCGACGGCGCCCTTGTTTCAGCTGCTCGGCGTTTCACCGGCCGTCGGCCGGACGTTCACGGCGGCGGACGAACAGAATCCGCAGGTGGCGGTGATCAGCCACGGGTTGTGGCAGAGACGATTGGGCGGTGCCGAGGTGCTCGGTGCGACGCTGATGCTGGACCGTCAACCGTACACCGTCATTGGTGTCATGCCGGCATCGTTCCAGTTCCCGCGCCGCGGTGCGGAGTTCAACAACGTTCCGGCCGACGCGTGGCTGCCGCTCGTCTTCAATCCCTTCGAGCGCAACGCGCGCGGCATGTTCTTCAATCACAGCGTCATCGGGCGGTTGCGTGACGAGGTGACGGCGGAGCGGGCCGCGGCGGACTTCGCGGCGCTCGGCCCGCGCATTCGCGAGAACTATCCGGCCGTCATTCGCAACTCGCCGTTTTCGCTGATCGTGACGGCGACGTCGTTCACGGACGAAATTGCCGGTCAGGTGCGGCGGCCGCTGCTCGTCCTGCTTGGCGCTGTGGGCCTCGTGCTGCTGGTCGCGTGCGCGAACGTGGCCAATCTGATTCTCGGCCGCGCCGTCGCCCGTGAGCGCGAAGTCGCGGTGCGTGCGGCCCTGGGCGCCGCGGGCCACCGACTGACGCAGCTGATGCTCCTGGAGGGGCTTGTGCTGGCGTTGTTTGGCGGCGCGCTCGGCCTCCTCATTGGCCAGTGGGCGCTGCGGTTGATTCCGGCGGTCCTCACGACGAGTCTGCCCGGGGTGATGGACGTGGTCCTCGATGTGCGCGTGGTCGGCTTCACGTTCGCGCTCTCGCTGCTCACGGCGCTCGCCTTCAGCGTGATTCCGCTGGCCGGCGGCATGCGGCGCGACGTCAACGCGTTGCTCCGCGACGCGCGCAGCGCCGGCGGGCGGCGGCAGCATCGCTTCCAGGCGGCGCTCGTCGTCTCGAGTGTCGGCCTCGCGTTCGTGTTGCTGGTGGGCGCGGGCCTGCTGATCCAGAGCTTTACACGGCTGACGGCACAGGACACGGGTCTGCGGCCCGGCCACGTCGTGACGGCGCGTGTGACATTGCCGCCCGCCGGGTACTCGGAGCCGGCGCCGTTCCGCGCCTTCTATCACACGGTGCAACAGCAGCTTGCGGCGATCCCCGGCGCCCTGTCGGCTGCCATCGCCACCGACCTGCCAATCCGTGGTGACGGCGAACGTCGGGCGTTCACGCCAGACCGCCACGGAGACACGGGCGGACTTCCGCCGAGCATTGCGGTGACGTGGGTGCACGGCGACTATTTCGCGACGTTCGGGATACCGATCGTGCGAGGGCGGCCATTCACGGCTGAGGAACAGGCGCAAGACCGCGGGGCGGTCATCGTCAGTGCCGCCATGGCCTCGCGGTTCTGGCCCGGGGAAGAGCCCATCGGGAAGCGAATCAAATGGGGCATCGCCGCATCGCAGGCGCCCTGGTACACGATTGTCGGCGTCGCCGGCGACGTCATCGACGGCCCGCTGGGCGACGAGCCGGTGATCCACGCGTACGTGCCGTTTTCGGAGATGCCCGATCGGGCGCTCGCGGCGCCGATCAGCGGTCTCTTCCGCAACTTGAACGTGGCCGTGCGCAGCGACATCGACGCGGGCTCGCTGTTGTCGTCGGTCCGCGAGGTGATTCGATCCGCCGACCCGGCGCTCGCCCTGTTCGAGGTTGCGACGCTGGCGGAGATCCTGAGCGAAGCGTCCGCGCCTCAGCGCTTCAGCGCGACCGTGCTCAGCGGCTTCGCCGCTGGCGGCCTTCTGCTTGCCGCCATCGGACTCTACGGTGTGCTGGCATTCAGCGTTGGGCAGCGCACGCGCGAGATCGGCGTGCGCCTCGCCCTTGGTGCGGATCCGAGCGGCGTCGTGGGCATGGTGCTGCGTCAAGGCATGGCGCTCGTCGTGTGGGGCATCGTCATCGGCACAGCCGGCGCGGTAGCCGCCACGCGTCTCATGACCTCGCTCCTGTTCGAGACGGCGGCCTACGATGCCGGGACGTACTTGACGGTACCGCTGGTGCTCGTCCTCGTGTCGCTCATCGCCTGTTACCTGCCTGCCCGACGCGCGGCCAGCACGTCTCCGATGACTGCCCTGCGCATCGACTGAGGCGCCTCGGGTTCATCGCGCGGTAGGATCACAGGGTGCCACAGAGTTCGCGACCCTTGTGGTCGAACGCCGTGTCCCGCGAACCCTGTGATCCTACTGTGATCCCCGCTTGACATCCGCTCTACTATCTACTAAGTAGTTAGTAGGCATGCGCACCCCGCACCCGATCCTCGCGCCACAGGAGCTCGCCATCATGAAGGTGGTCTGGAAGCTCGAGGCGGCGACCGTCCGTGACGTGCATGGCGCCCTCCAAGCCAAGCGTCCGGTCGCCTACACCACGGTGATGACGATGATGCGGATTCTCGAGGACAAGGGGTTCCTCAAAAAGACCGTCGTCGAGCGGGCGCATCTGTACCGACCCGCCAAGCCCCGGCACCAGGTTGTCGGCGCGATGGTGAAGGACTTCGTCGATCGCGTGTTCGACGGCGCGTCTGACGCGTTGCTCGTGCACCTGGCCAAGGACAACCGTCTCACCGAGAAGCAGCGTCGCCTCGTCAGGCGGCTGATCGAGAAAGACGAGAGCGAGGACTGATGACCATTGCGTCGCTGCCCAACCTGGCCGCCGTCGCCGTTCAGATCGCCTGCGTCGCGCTCCTTGCCGGCGCCCTCATCTGGGCCTTGCGCATTACCTCGGCAGGTCTGAGCTACGCTCTCTGGCGCGGCGTGTTTTTCGTGTGCCTGGTGCTGCCGTGGATTCAGACCCCGCGCACTGCCACGGACGGCGCCGTGCTTGTGTCCGAGACGGCGACGGCGGTCGTTTCCGGCGCTGTCAGCGATGCGCCTCTGGCCGTGCCGGTTGATTGGTCGTGGCTGATCGTCCTGGCACTCGCGGCCGGTTCGGCCGTTCGTCTCCTGTGGCTGGGCATCGGTGTTTGCCGGCTGCGCCGGCTGCGCCGATGCGGCGAGCGCGCGCGAGACGATGAACACGCGGAGCTTCAGGCGAGGGTGGGAACACACGCGGAGGTCCGTTACGCCGCGGAGATTCGCCAGCCGGTGACGTTCGGGCTTCGACGGCCGGTGGTGATGCTGCCTTCGAGCCTGCGCAAGCACTCCGTCGCGACCCGCGACGCGGTGTTGACACATGAGCTCGTTCACGTCCGCCGGTGCGACTGGGCGAACCTGCTCGTCGAGGAGACCGTGCGCGCCATCATGTGGTTTCACCCGGTCATGTGGTGGCTGATTTCGAGAGTGCAGTTCGCGCGCGAAGAAGTCGTGGACGCGACCGCTGTCGCCGTCACCGGTCGCCGTCGTGAGTACCTTCGCGCCCTTCTCGCCTTCGCCGACGACGTGCCGCTTGCGCCCGCTCCCGCGTTCGCTCGCCGTCGCCATCTGTTCCGCCGCATCGTGCTGCTTTCAACGGAGGACCTCATGTCTGCACGCCGCATCGTCCTGTCTGCTGTCGCTGTGGGTTTCGTCGTCCTTATCGGGACCTGGTCGGCGACCGGCGCGTTCCCGCTGCAGGGGGAAGCAACGTCGTTGATTCAGGCGCAGCCTGGGCCAGTCGAACAGCGCGCGACGCTCGTGACGGCCGGTGACGTGCTTCCTCGCCGCGTCCACAGAGATACACCGCTGTTTCCGCCCGACGCGGTCGGGGAGAGGACCTCGGCGAGCGTGACGCTGCGCACGGTCGTGGACGAAGCCGGCAATGTTGCAGAGGTGCGGCTGGCGGGATTTGCATTCCGCATGGGTGAATTCAGCGCGACGATGCATGGCGGTCCGGGAGCCATCGCCAGGTTCGAGCAGTTCCTGCAAAACGCCTCGTTCCGTGCCAGCTCGGGAACGCGGGTCAACGCAGCGACAGTGCGCCCGATGCTCGAGGCCTTCATCGAATCAGCGGCGTGGGCAGTGCGCCAGTCGCGCTACGACCCGCCGAGCGCAGGGGCGCTCGCGTTCAACACGGTCGTGCAATTCGCGACGGGCCAGGATGCGATCGTCCGGGACATGCCCATTTCCGATCGCGTCACGAACGACGGCGCGCTGCGCGTTGGCGGGAACATCAGGTCGCCGCGTAAAGTCAAGGACGCCAGACCGATCTATCCGCTGGACGCCAGGGAGGCGGGCGTTCAGGGAGTGGTCATTGTCGAACTGCGCATCGAACCCGACGGCCGCGTCGGTGCGACGCGCGTGCTTCGCTCGATTCCGCTGCTCGATCAGGCCGCGCTCGACGCCGTGCAGCAATGGGAGTTCGAGCCTACGCGGCTCAACGGAGCGCCAGTGGCCGTCGTGATGACGGTCACCGTGCAGTTCATGGCGCAGTAGCACGGGGAACCCCGTGGTCTTACAGGGGTTCGTCTGCGGAAGGCCCGTACATCGAGGGGACTGGGATGTTCTGCAAGCGGAGGTATACGCTCATCTGTCCGCGGTGATGGATGATGTGATTCATCACGAACCCGCGCAGCACGGTCGCCTTCGGCATCGTGAACAGTTCCTTGCCTTGCGCTTTGAGCGTCCACGGGGCCATCAGCTCGGCGTCCGAACGGCCCTGGAGCGCGGCGCGCGCGACGGCCACGTTGGCGTCGAACATCTGCAGCACGGCGGCTCGCGTTGCCGGCGGCACGTAGCCCGCGGGCCGTGCGGTAGCCATATCAATGCCGCTCTCTTCGATGGTCACCTTGCCCCACATGGGCAACTCGGCAAGGTGTTCGGCCAGCCGGCCCAGCGTCATGCTCCGGTCGTGAGGCTTCCAGGTAAACTGGCCGTCGGGAATCCGGTCCAGCAGGCGCCGCGTGATTCCCATCTCGCGATCGAACTCGGGTAAGAGCGACTCGGCGATAGGCATCGCTCCATCATAGCGCTGCTGGCACAGGTGGCGCGGGTGGCACAGGTGCAGCAGGCGCGACAGGTACGACAGGTGCGACGGGTGCGCTGGGCGCGCTGGGCGCGCTGGGGCGGCGCCGGTCGAGGTGTTCGCAGCACGGGAAGCCGGCCCACGCCGCCGGAGATCGCAGTCTCATCGACGAGCTAAAGCGACTGCTGGCTGCGCACCGAGAGGCATCAGGGTTTCTCTCGCGGGCCCCGATTGAACCGGTGAAGTCGGGTAAACACCCGTTGCCCGTCATCGTACCGTGGCGCGCGCCAGGCTATGGCAGGACAGACAACTCTTCCGTGCAATAATCAGCATCTTGCGCCGGCGTTTCGTCGTGCGACAGTGCGTTGTGCTCGACCGGTAACGGCCCCACGATCTCCTGGAGGGGACATATGCGCATTCGACAACTGTGGCTCGCTCTCGCAGTGCTGCTGTTCGTTCCCGGCATGGCCCACGCGCACACGCACGTGTGGGACGTCTTCTTTGGTTCGTCGTATGCCAATGCCAGTCACCTGAGCGGGCTCCACTTCGTCTTCGCCATCGCGCCCGCGCCGGCGGAGCACCCACTGAAAAAGGTAAGCCTGGTCTTCGACGCGAGCTTTCACCGCGGCACACATGGACAGGACGACCCCGCACGACGCGAGAGGCCGCGCCTTGCGCGAACGACGACCGGCGTTGGATTGCGGGTGACGCCTCACGGCGAGAGCGACAAGCATCTGACGTCCTTCCAGTTCCTCTACGCCAGGGTCTCCGATGACATCGACAACTCGGACAGGCCCGGCAAATGGGGACTGGCGACCAGCCTGATGTACGAGTACCTGCTCACCGACAGCGAAGGCGAAGGGTGGGCGTTTCGCGCCCAAGGTGACGTTTTCCTCAACAAGGTCGACGATTTCCTACGACTCTCGGCTGGATTGGCCTATCACCGGAAATAACCGTCCACCAGGGAGGTAGGATGTCCCTATTTCCGACGGGACATTCCAGCCGTGACGAATCGGCAGCCGGCGTCCTCGAACGCACACACCTCTCTCTCTCCCGGCGACCGCCTGGGTCCGTATACGATCGTGCGCCTCATCGGCGCGGGAGGCATGGGCGAGGTGTATCGCGCACACGACCCGCGTCTCGCGCGCGACGTCGCCATCAAGATCCTGCGCCACTCGCCGACTGACGCCGACAACGTCAGCAACTTCAGCCGCGAAGCTCGCGCAATTGCCAGCTTGAATCATCCGAACATCGTCGCGGTGTTCGATGTCGATATCAGCGCCGGCACGCCCTACGTCGTCACCGAACTACTCGAAGGCGAGACGCTCCGAGCACGACTGGATCGCGGCCTGCTGCCCTACCGCAAAGCCATCGACTACGGTATCCAGATCGCGCAGGCACTCGACGCCGCTCATGGCAAAGGAATCTTTCACCGCGACGTCAAGCCGGCCAACGCGTTCGTCACCGACGACGGCCATGTGAAGCTGCTGGATTTCGGGCTCGCACAACTGGCCGAGAGACCAACGCAGACCGATTCGCAGGATCCCACCACCGCGCCGACGCAGAAGGCCGAGATCGCGGGAACAGCCGGTTACATGTCGCCGGAGCAGGTGCTCGGCGGCCCCGTCGATCATCGGACCGACATTTTCGCGCTCGGCGCGGTGTTGTACGAGATGTTTACCGGCGCGCGCGCGTTCGCGCGGCCGTCGACCGTGCAGACGATGACGGCCGTCCTCCAGGATGAACCCGCTGACCCGCTTACGGTCAATACCAAACTGCCGCCGCTCGGCGGTGCTGTGGTGCGACGGTGCCTCGAGAAAGATCAAGAGGAACGCTTTCAATCGGCGCGCGATCTCGTCTTCTCGCTGCAGCAGCTTCGCGAGCCAAGCGGCGGTGGAGCATCTGGCGTCGTGCCGCCTGCTCGCCGCCGCAAACTGCTTCCGGTACTGCTGGTCGCGAGCTTCCTGGCCGCGACGGCCGTCGGGTTGCTGCTTTTGCGGCCACCGCCCACAGTCAGCTACGAGCAATTGACGTTCCGCCTCGGACGAATCGGCGGTGCGCGATTCACGCCCGACGGCCACACCGTGGTGTACAGCGAAACGCGCGAGGGAAACGCGCTCGAAGTCTGGCGCCGCGATCTCGGCGACAGCCCTTCGTCTCGGCCGCTCGACTATCCGGTCGGCACCGAAGTACTCGCGGCACGTGCAGGTGAGATGGCGCTCCTGGTTCGCCGGCGCTTCCTCATTGGCGAACGGTTCGTTGGCACGCTGGCGCTGGCGCCGCTGGCCGGAGGCACACCTCGCGAGGTGACGGAACACGTCGAAGACGCCGACTGGGACCCCACCGGAGCCGGGCTCGTGCTGGCGCGATCGACCGACGATGGCAGCCAGACATGGATCGAGTATGCAGGCCGACGGCTGCACGAGACAACAGGCTCGATCCGGTTTCTAAGGTTTTCGCGCGATGGACAGCGCATCGCCTTTTTGGAGGATCTATCCGGTCGCGGGATCAGTGGAAGCGTTGGTGTCGTTGATCTGAACGGCCGGCGCACCAAGCTGACCGACGAGTGGACGAGCGTACGCGGTTTGGCCTGGTCTCCGAACGGCAACGAGATCTGGTTCACCGCCGGGTCGTTGCGAACGAACCGCGCCTTGCGCGCGGTTGATCTGGATGGTGCGCAGCGCATCGTTCTGGAATCGCCCGGGTCATTGACTCTGTGGGACGTCACGTCTGATGGCCGCGCGCTGCTCACCCGCGACGATGAACGCGATGCCCTGGTGGGGCTGCCGCCGGGGGCAGCGAGCGAGCGCGATCTTTCCTGGTTCGACGAATCCGGCGTGGCCGAGATCTCGGCCGACGGGCGCTGGCTGCTGTTCGGCGACCGCTCTGGTGTCTACTTGCGCGCGACCGATGGCTCGCCGCCGACGTATCTCGGGGAGGGCTTCGCCGACGACCTGTCGCCCGATGCCACGCTGGTCCTGGTGACAACGCAAGGCGGGCGACAACTCATGGTGCTGCCGCGCGGCCCCGGCGACCCGAAAGCGTTGTCGCCGTTCGGCATCGTCAGTTACAGGGGCGCACAGTGGTTCCCCGACGGGAAACGCATTCTTTTCACCGGGCTGGAAGCGGGACACGACTTGCGGTCTTATGTTCAGACGCTTGACAATGGAGCGCCACGGCCGCTGACGCCGGAACGGACTTGGGCGCTGTCGATCTCGCCGGACGGCGAATGGGTGGCGGCGATCGGTCACGGTGAGCAGGCAATCACGCTGTGGCCGGTCGCCGGCGGCACACCGCGACCGGTCCAGGGATCTGCGCCAGGCGATCGCCCCGTCGCATGGAGTGAGGATGGTCGATCGCTGTGGGTGTATCGCCGCGACGAGGTACCCGCGCACATCGTCCGGCTGGACATCGAGGGCGGACGACGTGAGCTGTGGAAAACGCTCGCACTACCGGCAGGTGTCTATTCGATCAACAACTTCCGGATTACCCCGGCCGGCGACTCGTATTTCTACAGCTACACGAGACTGCTGTCACAGCTTTATCAAGTACGCGGTCTTCGCTGATACGGCGCAACGTCGCCGAGGTTCGTCCACTGGGCGGCAGTCGGTCGACGAGCCAGCCGACTGTGGTTATGGCCGCGAGAACCAGTGCAGAGGCGCGACGGATTGGTGCCTTGACGTCGCTGCCGGTCAGCGGCGGAGCGCCTCGCGAAAGGCGGTGACCGCCTGCAGGACAGTCGGCTGCTGCAGAAACCCCGCGAGCAGATTCACGTCGAGATCTGGAAAGAGCGCACTCTGCGCAGTGTGTTCGTACCGGTTCTCGCGCAGCACGTGAACCGTGATGACCGACTCTTTCCACACCCACACCTCGCCGACACCGAGGCGGCGATAGATTTCGAGCTTGTCGATGCCGCCGCTGGTCCAGACCACTTCGATCGCGAGGTCAGGGATGTCACGCGTCTGATCACCCACGAGGTAGCACTCGTCGGGCTCGCGGCCGCTCTGCCGCGGCGCCGCTTTCAGCGTCCACGCACCGTAGGGGGAAAGGTCGATACCGCGCTCGAGCGCGTAGGTTTCGATGAGCCGTCCGATAAATGCCTTGATGCGCTCGTGATCTTTCGACCGGCTCATCAGCTCCATCGCTCCTTCCAGGTAGGCGATGCGCGGACTGGCACGTTCGCCGCGGAGCGCGAGCTGCGCTTCATAGTGAGCCCACGGGACGCCGTAGGTGACCACGCGCTGGTCAGCCGTCGGCACCCATTCGC
>DATKDY010000359.1:0-2603 GCA_035512515.1 Vicinamibacterales bacterium | reverse complement strand
CCAGCGCGTCCCGGCATCCGGCGGCACGCCGGAAGCGCTCACCTCGCTCGACACGAGCCGCGGTGACACGCTCCACCTGCTGCCGCAGGCCTTGCCGGGCGGGCGCAACGTGCTGTTCACCGTCGTGACCGGCGCGACGCGCCACGTCGCGGTGCTCGACGTGTCAACCGGCGTGGTGCAGATCATCGGCGAGGGCAGTCATGCGCGTGCCATTGGCGGCAACATCCTGGTATTCGCGCGTGACGGCGCGCTCTGGGCGACGCGATTCGATCCCGTTCGCCTCACGATGGGCGGCGCCGTGCCGCTCGAAGAGCGTCTGGCCCATACCGACAACACCGTGTTCCATTACGCCACGGCCGCCAGCGGAGCACTGGTGTATCTGCCGCCGCAGTCGGAAGGCAGCCGGCAGCGCCTGGTGTGGATCGATCGGTCCGGACACGAAACACCCGTGGGCGTCGAGTCCCGGCCGTACGTGCGCGTTGCGCTGTCGCCGGACAACGAGCGTCTGGCGCTGGCGCTCGACGAAGGCGGCAATCAGGATATCTGGATCGCCAACCCGTCACGCAGCACGATGAGCCGGCTCACGTTCGAGCCGACCATCGAGACGATGCCGGCGTGGTCGCCGGATGGTCAATACGTCGCGTTTCGCTCGGAACGTGAGGGCCCAGGCGTGTTTCGGCGCCATGCGTCCGGCACGGGCACCGTGGAGCGGCTCACGACGACCGACGGACCGATTCACAGCCCCTATTCCTGGACACCGGACGGCAAGTCGCTGTTGCTGGCGGTGTTTCGCAGCTTCCGCAACCAGGCCATCGCGCGAGTGACACCGCCCGACACCAACGTCGAGATCCTGCTCGATGGCGACTTCGCTCAACTGGATCCGCATGTCTCGCCGGATGGGCGCTGGATGGCGTACCAATCCGACGAGACCGGCCGCTTCGAGATCTACGTGCGTCCGTATCCCGATGTTGATTCCGGACGTTGGCTCGTGTCCACGACCGGCGGCACGTCGCCGCGGTGGGGCCCCGATGGTCGCGAGCTGTTCTATTACGACGGCGAGTCGCTCGTGCGCGTGCCCGTGAGCGCTGCCGCGACGTTTGTTCCCGGACGCCCCGCGCCGATGTTCACGGTCAAGCCCTTCGGGGGGCGACTGGGACCTGATTACGAAGGGGCGTCGGATGGACAGCGATTCCTGTTTCTGCTGCCCGGGCCGCCCGCGCCGGAGACGTCAACGGGGTTGATCGTCGTGCAGAACTGGCACGACGAGCTGAAACGAATAATCCCGGCACGGTGATGTCCCGGAAAAAAGAGGGAGACGGCCTCGGAATGGAATAGAATCGAGCCATTCCCGAGTCGCGCAACCCGACGGCGCTCCTCTTGGCGGGGAACCGGGGCGACCCGGACGCGCTCGATGCGCTGCTGCCACTCATCCACGACACGATTGACCTGACCGTGAACCGCCTCTACGACGCGCTCGCCTCCACCCGAAAGGTGCGTGCGCAGATGGACTGCGCGTCGCATGCCTCGCTGTGGGAGGGCTCAAGCCATATGTGGGGTGGGGTGGACCGCCTTCGACGATCCAGCAGGCCGTCGTCGAGTGGCTGATGAAGGGGACGTACCAGGGTGCGTCGACCGGCAAGTTCCGCGCTGGCAGACGGCGCCGTCGTCGTCGAGTGACGGAGGTTCGCGGCACTCGCCATCGGCACATTCGTGACGCCGTCCGTTTCGGCGCGCGCGGAATCGAAGTACGCCATCGACCCGCTGGATAGGCGCACGCTCGCAGCGGCGGCCGGCGCCAGGCTTGCCGCTGCCGGCGCGGCCGCCTATTTCCCTCGCACCGCGCGGTGGACAACGACCAGATAGCGTCGCTCGGGGTTAGTGCCCGCTACCGTGGCCGCCGCGGTGGAACTTCCCCCTCGCGGATTTCGCGGTTGGGCGGAACAGTTGGCAGTTGCGTTCCCGAACCGCTTGGCGACTGAGGTGGCGGAGGCACGGGTCTCGGCTGGATCGGTCTGGTCATAGTCAATGCCTCACCTGGTCGACAACATAGGGCAGTCCGCACCCAGCTGACAGCACGAGGATGGCGTAAAGCGCCAAACGCGCTCGGTGCAACAGGCCGCTTCGCGCATCGTTCGTTTGGGTGTTACGGTCCGCTGCATCGATCATACGTCGACGCATCTGATTCTCAAACGCATCCAGAACCTCACGCTCGCCGCCGGCCATAGCCGGTGCAAACTCTAGGAACTCCTCACGAGACTGGTCAATCTCGCCCAACAGCGGCAGAAACACGTACGTCTGACGGTGGTACGCTTGGGCTAGGAACCACAGGCATGCGCAGAACGCAACCCCACACCATCGAAGGTCAGCACAGTCGCAAACACCCAGGTCACTACTGTATCGCTGTAGGAAAATGAGCGGGCCATCGCCAGCATGGCGCCCCCGAAAATTGACAATACCGCAACGGGCAGCGTCAAGGCGGTCGTCAACTGTTCTTTGCGTTGCAGCTCGTAATCGTAGCGATTCTTCAAAAACTCGAAATCAAACTTGAACAAGGACATAGGAGCCTGCGTGCGCGCGGTGCAGGATCGCGGCTACCGAAAGAC
>DATKDY010000358.1:0-2575 GCA_035512515.1 Vicinamibacterales bacterium | reverse complement strand
GCATTCGGCCTTGGGCCACGACATGCAGGCGCTCGAGGCATTCCGCAAGGCGACGACGCTGGCGCCGGAGTCGGTGGATGTGAAGTTGTATCTCGCGTTGCATCACGCCAGGGGCGCGCGCTGGCCTCAGGCGGTGCCGCTGCTCGAGCAGGTGCTCGCACAGCAACCGCAGCGGCTGCCGGCGCTTGAGACATTGTCGTTGCTGCGTGAGCGCGAGGGCCGGACGGCCGAGAGCCTGTCGCTGTTGCGGCGGGTGTTCGACTTGCGGCCACCGACGCCGGTGGAGGCCATCAGGTTCGGACGGATGGCGATGTTGCTGCAGCAGACCGATCAGGCGATCTGGGGATTCGAGCGGGCGCGTGAGGCGCAGGGCGACGCGTTTGTCAGCGACCTCGAACTCGGGGTGTTGTATCTGGCGGACAAACGCGTCGAGGAGGCCCGAGATGCGCTCGATCGCATCCCTTCGTCCCATCCCGACTATCCGATGGTGCTGTTCAAGCGCGCGCAGGTGAGTGTGTTGTTGAACGAACCCGACCGCACCGCCCGCATCGAGGCCGCCCGCCGGGGCGCCGACGCCACCACGCGGACGTTGATCGCGAACGAGCGGCTGTTCAGGCAGTGAATCGGGCGGACATGGGTCGTACGGAGCACACGGGCTTCAGAGCCTGTGAATGAATCGATTGTGGCTGGCTCGGCAAGCTAAGAGGGGGCGTGACCCGTCGTCGGCGCACTGACGTAGAGGCCTGCGGGTCGGCGGGGGCGCGAGCGGTGGGAGCCTACGTCATCAGGTGTGGGACGATCCCCATGGCGATTCGCACATTCGTCGCAATCGCGGCCCAGAGGACCCACGTGTGGACTTTGCCGAGGCCGCGCAGCGGGAGGCGTCCGAGGGTCCGATGGGTGCGCCAATCCGCGTACATCCGTTCGGCGGTGCCCCCACGCGAGCGATAGAGGCGAGCGGCGTCGTCGGTCTGCATGCGCGCTTTCCACGCGGCGATCGCCGGAGGATCCGTCGCGCGGATGGGGAGCGGCGTATCGGTGCCACGGGCGCGAGGCACCGGCATGATGAGGGTCGTTCCCTGTGCGGCGGTGATCTCGACGGCCGCGTCACTCGCATACCCGGCATCGACAAGCCACGTCGACGCGTGCAGTCCGCGGGCCGTCACTTGCTCCAGCATCGGTACGAGCTGTTGTTGATCACTGCCGACATTGGTCACCGCCACACCGAGGACCGCGTCGCTGTCCTGATCGGTCGCGACTTGAATGTTGTACGCCGGTCGATAACCGCCATCGGCCATCTTCATCACGCGGGCATCGGGGTCGGTGGTCGACGTGCGGGGCGCACTCTTCGTGCGATTGCGACGCTTCGCCTCGGCGACCGCCGGCAATTGGGCGAGGGCCTCTTCGACCCGGGCGAGGCCCTCGGTCGCCGCGCGCGCCTGCGCCGCCACGTCGCGGCTCAGCCCGCCCTCTTGTTGCCGGGCGGTGCGTTCCACCAGTTTGCGGGCTTCGGTCAGGCGCTCCTGCAAGGTCCCTTCGCGACGAAAGGACCCCACGCCCGCGCTCGCGCGGATGCGCGTGCCATCTTGCGCCACGCGCGCTAACGTCACCACACCACGGTGCCGCAACGTCGCGATCGACTGCGTCAGCAGATCGTCGAGCGCCGCGTGATGCGCGACCCGAAAATCGCTCAGCGTGTGGTAATTGACCGACACGCCGCCGCGGAGCCAGCGATACGCGTCGTGCGCGGTGCACAACCGGTCCACTTCGCGCGCACTGCCCACGCCGTCGATCGTCGCGTACAGCCAGAGCGCCACGAGGATCTTCGGATCGATGGGCGCCCGGCCCGGCCCGCCTTCGCGGGCTTTGATCTGCGCGTAAAACGCCCCGAGGTCCAAGCCCTCCACAAACCGCCAGACCAACCGCGCCGCGTGGCCCGGCGGCAGCAACGCCTCGAGATCGGTCGGCGTGAGCTCGACCTGCGTCCGGTTGGCGGTTTCGTAGCGCGCGGGTCCGGGGTCCGGGACGCCAGGCGCCTGTCGATCCAGGTCGTCAAACAGCTCGTCGCTCATACGCGCAGGGTAGTACGCTTTGATCGCCTGCGCAATCCGCAAACCCCAGGCTTTTATTCACAGGCTCTGAAGCCCGTGTGCTCCGTACTACACGCTTGTCGAAACTGCTCTGAAGTCCGTCTGCTCCGACAGCACGCGTGTCCGCGTGAGTCGCCTGTCTGGTAGCATCCTTTCGTGAGCCGATATCCCAATCCTCCGATGTCGTACTCGTTTGGCCCCGGGCCGCTGACGCCGGCCGTCAAGGCGATCATCTACACGAACATTGCCGTGTACGTGCTGGTCCTCATCATGAGCCGGCTCGTGGACTGGATCGGCCTGGTCCCGGAACTCGTGCTGACGCGCGGCTACGTGTGGCAGATCGTGACGTACCAGTTTGTGCATGCCGAGGTCTTCCACATCCTCTTCAACATGTTGTGGGTCTGGATGTTCGGCGTCGATCTGGAACGCCGCTGGGGCACGGTCGCCTTCGCCAAGTACTACCTGACTGTCGGCACGACGGCTGG
>DATKDY010000357.1:0-3020 GCA_035512515.1 Vicinamibacterales bacterium | reverse complement strand
CGCCAGATCCGAACCCGCGATTCACTCGGCTGACCTGGACAGGGGGCCTGAACACCGATCCCGCGATCTCGCCCGACGGCGCTCTCGTGGCGTACGCATCGGATGCCGCGGGCGCCTCGAACTTCGACATCTGGCTGCAGGCGGCCGCGGGTGGCGATCCGCTCCAAATCACCAGCGATGGAGCCGACGAAGTCGAACCTTCGTTCTCGCCGGACGGCTCGAGGATCGTGTTCTCGCGCCGCGACAAGGGCTTGTACACCGTTGGCCCCATGGGCGGCGAACCGAAGCAGATTCTGTCGGAGCCGTGGCCCCGAACGCCCCGGTTTTCACCGGATGGGCGCTGGATCGCGTACTGGACGGGCTTTCCCGCGTCGGTGATCGCAGGCGGCATCCCGGGAGCGGTGGGCAGCATCGCGATCGTGTCTGCGGAGGGCGGTGCGCCGCGGGAGATCGCGACGGGCCTGGCGAGCGCGCGCTACCCACTCTGGACGCCCGACGGCGAGCGCATCCTGTTCTTGGGCGAGGAGAACGCGGACGAGAAGCGCTTCGACTGGTATCTGGTCAGGATCGACGGCAGTGGTCTGGTAAAAACGGGAGCGATTCCGGCGATACACGCCGCAGGTCTCCGGGCCGGTCCACCAATTCCCGCGGCGTGGAGCGGCGATGGCGTGCTGTTTGCCACCAACGAGGCGGACAACTCGAACGTCTGGCGCATTCCCGTCGTGCCGGATACCGGAAGGCTTGCGGGCGCTGCCGAGCCACTCACGTCTGGAACGGCGGTCGAGCGCAGCCCCAGCGTCTCGGTGACCGGCCGCATCGTCTTCGCCAGCACAGTCGCGAACGTGGACGTCTGGCGCGTTCCGGTGGACGAACGCACCGGCACGGCGGCCGGTGCGCTTGAGCGAGTCACCGACAGCGCGGCGAGCGACCGGCTCCGGAGCGTCAGCGTGGACGGCCGAACGCTCGTGTTCATCTCCGACCGCACAGGTCGTGACGAGGTCTGGTCAAAGGATCTCGAGACGAAAATCGAACGGCAGGTGACCGAGCGTGGCGCGATAGATGCCACGATCAGTCCGGACGGGTCCAGCATCGCGGTCGCGCGTGCGGAGGGAAAGTCGGCGCGCGTCGAGATTGTCGATGTGCGTGGCGGCCGGCCGTCGAGACCTCTCTGCGGAGGATGTGACATCACGGCCGACTGGTCGCCCACCGGGCACGCGGTTCTGTTCGGCCGAGGGCAGCCGTCGCGACTGCTCCTCTACGATCTCGGATCCAACCGCGAGACCGAGCTCGCGTCGCATTCACGCTGGAACCTGCACCAGGCCCGCTTCTCGCCGGACGCCACGTGGGTAGCATTCCACACGACGAACTCCCCGAACGTCCGGCAGGTCTACGCCGTCGCGACATCCAAGGGGACTCCTGTGACGTCTCAGTCATGGGTGCCGATCGTGACTGACCACGGGTGCCATCCGAACTGGTCCGCCGACGGATCGCTCGTGTATCACTTCTCTTTCCGGGACGGCGCCTTCTGCCCGTGGGTCCAGCGGGTCGATCCGGCGACGAAACGGCCCCTGGGTCAACCCAGCCCTGTCCTGCACCTTCACGATCCGCGGCTGCGCGCCGCGTCCGGCGCTGCGGCCACCAATGACGTTCAGGGGGGCTACCTCTACTTCACCGCGACCGAGTCCACAGGGCATATCTGGTTGCTGGAGCGCTGAGACCGCTAACGGACGGTGCGTGTGGGGATGTTGGGGCGTTCTGCTGGGTCGTTCCCGCCTCGCTCGTCAGTTGGTCACCGAGAGCCTGATGCCGTCCAGTTCAAGGTGCGTTCGGCACCGTGAAGACCAAGGCGCGCTCGTGGACGCAGCCGGAGGCGCCGCGATACGCACGAATCGCGGCCGGGATCGTGCCGAGGTCAACGCGCGTTGGGCAGGCCACCCGTGGTCGCTTCGTGCGTAGGCCGAGGACGCCGTCGTGACGCACGCCTCGCAAGTGGCACCACAGTGAGGTCAACACGTGTGCGGTCAGACTCCTTGTGAGCCGTGAGCGGAACGTTGCCCTTTTCCTGCCCTTTCAATGCAACAAAGAGCCGCAAGCCGCAGCAAACGCCGGCACCGAGCGAAAGTCGAAAATTGCCGGATTCTACGGGTGATGGGGCGCGATCCGACAACGTCCAGCAAGGGGCAGCAACGGCCGGCTAACGCTTCTTTTTCCGGCTACGAACCAGGAGGTCGCACGTTCGAGTCGTGCTGGGCGCACCAATCAAATCAATCAGTTAGCGCGCTTGCCGTCCCCGGCTGGTGAACAATCGTGAACAATCTTGAACAATTCGCGGCCGACTCGGTCGACGGCCGCTCGGAGCGAGCCGTCGAGCACCTGCGTGTAGACGTTCAGGGTGGTGTCGACGTTCGCATGGCCCATCAGCTGCGCAACCACTTTGCCTGGCACGCCCTTGTCATGCGACCAGGACGAGTACGTGCGTCGGAACGTCAACCATGTCGCGTTCGGCAGACCGAGCGCTTTGCACGCCGGAAAAATCGCCCGTCGTAGCACATTGTTTGGCGAAATCGACTTACCGGTCCGCGTTCCGAATACCAGCGCCTCCCCGTCGGTACCGGCCGCGCGTTGTTTCCACAGTCCGAGTACCTCCAGCGTGACATCCGACAGCGGAATCTGTCGGAGCCCCGCCTCGGTCTTGGGCGTGCTGAACGTCCCGTCGTAGACCGCCTGGCGCACGGTGAGGGTCCTTGCCGCCTCATCGATGTCCTTCCACCGCAAGGCGAACAGCTCGCCTCGGCGGAGCCCGGAGAGCGCGGCCAGACCCACCATGCCGCGTGCCAGCGGCGGCAGCTTGTCGAGCAACGCGGCAGCTTGGTCCACCGTTAACGCCCATTTGGGTCGCACGGTCTTGAGGGGCGGCAGATCGAGGCCTCGCGTCGGATTTTCCTGCAGGTGCCCCCATTTCACGGCCGTCCGAAGTACGGCGCTCAACACATCGACCATGTGGTCGATGGATTTCGGCG
>DATKDY010000356.1:0-9505 GCA_035512515.1 Vicinamibacterales bacterium | reverse complement strand
AACCGACAGGGTGATCAGTGCCTTCGCGATCGTGCCCATGGGCACCTCCTTGTGGAGAGGCTACTCGCAACGGGGCCTAAAGCAAAGGGAGTTCGTGTGGCGCGGGCGGCGTGCGACGTATGATGGCGCGCTACTTTTTTGACTGGACACGACTGGAGACGGAGGCCGTCTCCCGCTCTCGGTGCCGCGCGCGTGCGTCCTGCTCCCAGGACACTGGATTGAGCCCTCAACAGCCGGGCGGCCCCTGGGCATAGCCCTCGCCAAACTGCTTGACGGCCGCGGCGAACGCCCGGAGGGCGGCGACCACTCGAGCTGGGGAGATATTCACAGGACCATCGTACAGGATGTCGGCGCCTTTGAACTACTTGACCAGCAGCGTATCGGGATACTGTGCGTACCAGCCGAACCAGAACGCTCGTTGCGCGGCGACGCGATTCGCGCAAACAGCGTGGCCTGGTGCTCGGCGATGGCGCGATTACCGCCGTGAGGATCGCCGAGGGTCTCAGGCGCATCAAGCCGGTCCGAGTACGGCAAGCGGCGTGGGGCTGAAGACTAGCCGATGGGCGCGAGGGCCGTGAAGGCGTACCACACGCCGAACAGTAGACTCGCCGTCCCAAACGCCGGCACCACGCGTTCGAGTCTGGGGGCCACGGGACCGCGCACCAGGCCATAGCCAACCGCGGCGGACACGAGCGCCATCGACAGCGCGGTGGCGGCGGCGAAGAGAAGCAGGCCGGCGACCGCGCCCATGCGATCGGCGACCGACGCCACCAGCAAGAGACCCACGCCCGCCGATCCACCGAGACCATGCATCAACCCGATACCAAACGCCGTCGCCGGGGATCGGCCCATGCCCTCGGCGTGGCGATGTGGATGCACGGCGGGATGGCCGGCCGCCGGCGCGTGCTCGTGGACGTGCGGGTGCGTATGTCGAATCTCACCGTGGCGATGCGGATGCGAATGAAAATATCCACGCTTCCAGCGCAGCAGCAGGCGTATCGCCAGCACCGCGGTGACGAGGCCCACGAGAAACTCCGCGCCGCGCCCTACAGCGTCTGGCAGGATCGCGCCAAACAGCACGATGGGCAGGCCACACACGAACAGCGTCGTTCCGTGCCCGAGTCCCCAGAAGAGGCCCAGCACACCGGCGCGCCGCCCGCCACGGCGGTCGTCCGACAGGATGAGCGTGGAAACGGCGGTGAGATGATCCGCGTCGGTCGCGTGCCGAACACCGAGCAGCAGCGCGACGACGAGCCCGAGCGTCAGGCCGCTGCCGCCGAGTCCGAGAATCCACTGATCAAGAGAATGCATGCTCGCCGCTTTCGTCAGCGCGCGCCACGACGAAGCGCAACCACGCCGTCATGCCGTCGCCCGTCCGCGCCTGCAGGTCGTTCTTCCTGAGCAGATGTTGACGCACTTCAACGAGACGGGGCGTGTTCATGACTCTATCTCCAGCGCCGCGAGCTCGAGCTCACGGCCGCAAAGAACCTCGGCCACCCCAGTGCCGCAGACCTCACACGTGAACCACTCGTCCGGCCGCGTCAGACGATCCTGCGCGCACTCGGTGCAGCGGATGACCACCGGGCCGGTCGAAATACTCATACGCCGCAGCCGCCCATTACCGCCAAACGGTGGCCGGATGCGCGTCCAGTCGTCGATGCCCATGTCATCGCCAGGACAGAACGTGCAGGTTTCGTGCTGAAAACGCGCGACGGCCACCTTGAACCGTCCAGCGGCCTCCGCTGGGCGCGCCGCAGGCGCTGGCGAGAAAGGCGGCTGTTGTCACGAGCAGGACCGCGGGTGGCAGGCGAATGAACATGAATGCCCTCTGTAAAGTCATCGGCGGCTTGGAAACCGAGCAAGTCAGCGTCGTTCCGAGAAACCCTCGGCGTGGTGAGAGTCAGCCGCGGCCTCGAGGTCTTCAATGCTGCGATAGCGATGAACGCCCGGCGCAAACCTGCGCGGCCGCAGTCTGGCGCCCGTCGCCAGGAGCCCGGCGATGGTCAGGTATAACGCGGGATCGCCTGGCGAGCGCCTCCGACGGCATACTTCCAGTTGGCTGCCAATGGCGTCGTCACTATCTGGCCAGCGTCTCTCCCACCAGCATGTTGGTGGCCTCCTCCCGCACGCCCGGCGCGGAGTAGATCGCCACGACGCCCGCGAACACCGCCGCGTCGTTCTTCGACTCGCCGCCTCGTGATGAGCACCATCGGACCTTTGCCTATCGTCGACTGCGCCGGGCATGAACCTCACCCAAAGGAGTATTGATCGGCGGAGCCTTCCCCGCGGAAATACGTGCGCATCACCAGGTATCAAAACGTCAGTTGCAGCCCGATTCTCACCTGACGCGGCGCACGCCACAGGGTCGGTACGCCGAGATTCGGCCCTGACGAAGAAATCACGGGATCTCCCCACTCGGAGTCGGGCGCGCCCTGGTTCCACACGTTGAAGACATCAGCAAACGTGCCGAGCGTCCGGCTGCCAAAGCGGACGCTCTTCTCAACGTGGAGATCCAGTTGACTGATGGCGGGCAGCCGGTTCGTATCTCGCGGTTCGGCTCGAACGCTCTCGCGACCTTGAGCGAGCTGGGTGGCGAAGAACGTCCGGCCCCAGGCACCGCCTGTCAGGTATCGGTACACGCCACTGAGCACCCAACCTCCGAGCTGCGGGGGGTACCAGATCGAGAGAATCTTGACTTCGTTCGTGGGATCGTATGCGGTGTTCGAATCGCCGTTGATGAGCCGGTTGGGATTGGTGGTGGACCCCAGGAAGCGGACGCCGGCGTTTGCGTGCAGACCCGTCGTCATCGTCCCTCGCGTCTGCGATCGCGTGTAGGACGCTTGCAGCTGCCAGGGGCCGGCGGCCGTCGTCCGGAGGACGAGCTGTCCGGCGCGATATTGCCGCCACGCCTTGTCGAGATTGGTGTACACGCTGGTCGCAGGACCGGTCACGATGCGGGAGTACACCGTGAACAGCTCTCCGTCGTCTCCGGTTCCAGTGAGTCCATCGGGCCCGGGGTCGCGACGCTCGACGGGCAGCCACGACAGGTTGTCGGTGACGTAGGCGCTGAACGCCCCGAACTCACGGTGGATGTACTGACCGATGACGGCGAACTGCCCGGCGAGTTGATGTTCGACGCCGCCGACGAATTGATCGACGTACGAGTGTCGAATGTCGGAATCGATGCGCCGGCTGCCGCGAAAATCCTGCCGCGCGGTTTCCTCGAAGACGTCTGGTGCCACGACCCGCGCCGAGATCTGGACGGGCCTGTCGGCATCGTCGGTCAGCAGGATTGGCTGGGCGAACGCCGGATCCGTATAGCGGCCGTAATGCGCGCGGACAACTGTGCGGTGATTGGGGCTGACATCCCACGCGATGCCGATGCGTGGTGACACGGGGCTTGTCGCCAGCACACCGTCCACCTCGGTGGTTGACCAGCGGAAGCGATCGACGCGCAAACCCGGAGAGAGCGTGACGCGCGTGCCGAGCCGCAGGCGATCCTGGATGTACAACGTCAGTCGCGCCGTGTCCCCACGCAACACACTCTCGTCGCTGAGTAACACTGTGTCGGGTGCAGGTCCAAGGTCCAAATAGAGCCGCCCGCCTGGAAAGCCGCTCGTGGTCTGCTCTCGCGACCGCTCGACCTGCAGGCCGAATTTAATCTCGTGGTTCGACGCGCCCCCGGCATGCCACGTGCCGGCGAGCGCCATCGTCTGGCGCCAGCGGTGTTCGCTGCTGTACTGCAGCGCGTTGACCGAGTAGTTCCCGCTGAGCTGATCGACATGACCAGGAGGGCCGTCCTTGGAGGCCGGCGGCTGCGGCTCGACGGTTTCCGGGCTGAAGTAACCCGCATACTGCGCGTCGAACAGGAGCGATCGCCCCACCGACTGGGAAAAGCGGACGTTCCCGCTCAATTGGGGCTGGCGGTAGGCACTCGCAGCCTCCGCCGGAACTTGCGCACTGAGGCCGCGGTTGCGAATGCGGCGGCGTCCGCCCTGCACGAAGCCGTCGATTCGTGCCGAGTTCCAGGCATTCCACGTGAGCTTGCCGATCGCGCGCGTGTCGTCTTCCTGCTGACTGTCGGACCCCTGATACCCCGCTGGCGCGCCGTCGTTGGTCGTGTGGTCGAGGCCGGCAAAGAACCACAGGCGATCGGTGCGCAGGGGGCCGCCCACCTGGCCGTTCGTATTCCAGTACGAGTCGATCCGCGCGGATGCGAACCGTCGCTGCAGTGTTTGTGACAACGCCTGCGTATTCGTCGCGACCCATGCCCCGGGGGTCATCCAGAACTCGCCTAGTCCCGCGTATCGGTTCGTGCCAGATCGGACGAGGCCGAAGGCCGTCACTCCCGTCGACAGTCCGTATTCGGCCTCGGCGCCAAGACCGGCGACCTGCACCTCCTGCAGCCAGTTCTGATTGAACCGCAGCCACGGGTTCTGCTCGGACGACTCGGTCGTGTCGACGCCGTCGATGAACAGGCCGTTGCTTCGCTTCGTCCCGCCAAAGGCCTGCTCGCCCGCCACGCCCGGGACGAGGTTGATGAGGTCCGAGAACGTGCGGGACGTCGGCAAGCCCCGCAGCAGCGGTTCGCCGAGATTGAACGCGACGGCGGCGCTCGTCACATCGACGACGGGTCTCGAGCCTTCGACCCGGGCGCGCTCCGTCGTCGGAGCGATGGCCAGATCGACGTCGACGATCAGCGTCCCACCGGCGAGCATGCGCACGCGGTCCCGCACGACGGCGTCGAACCCTGGTGCGGCGACAGTGATGGTGTAGTCCCCGGGCGGGAGCGCCGACCTCCGCCACTGGCCATCGCTGCCGGTCGACACAGATTGCGCTCCGCCGATCAGGTGCGGCGACGCGATGACCACCGCGGCATTGACCACGACCGCCCCAGTGGCGTCGCGAACCGTCCCGCGAAGTTGTCCATCGGACGTCACCTGGCTGGCCGCTGGTGCCAACAGGTGAACCGCGACGAGGCATGCAACGACAACGTGATGGTTCATCGGCCCTCCACGGGCGTGGGACGCGGGCGCGGTGCGACGGGGTCACAGGGTAGCACTGCCCGATGCATCCCAACGGTACGTTCGTACCTGTTTCGAGCCTGAAAAGAGGCGGGCATCGACGGCCCACCCCCTGCAGCGTTAGTAATCAGTCGTCCGTCCGGTGCTCCGACAGCCCATACCGGCGGGCATGAACGACGAGTTCGAGACGGTTGCGCGCGCCCAGCTTGCCGTAGATGACCGAGAGCCGGTTCTTGACGGTCTGTTCTTTCAGTCCGAGCCTGGCGGCGATCTCACGGTTGGTCGCGCCAGCCGCGAGTGCGCGAATGATCTGGCGTTCCCGTGGCGCCAGCCGCGCGCTCACCACGCGTGAGGGGTGGCGGGGAGCGGCCGCCGCCGACTGTGGATCACGACGGAGGTCGCTGTACCGGTATTGGGAAACGAGTAGCTCCCGTCTACTGAAGCCCTATCAAAGGGGATATCCGCCTTTGCGTGCGATGAGCTGCGAACGGAGGCTCCAAATAGTCGCCACATTAGACGGCTGCCCAGCCAGCAGGCGGTAGAGCGACTTGCTGGCCGACTTGTGACTGTGCAACCGCCTGCTGACTGCGAGACAGCCATACGAACTCCACGAACTGCACGCCCTTCAGACGCATGGGTGGCCGAGGTCGAGCACGTGAGCCGAGTGAGAAACGTTTCGGTGCGGCCGCTGCGAATGCGCAAGCCGGCGGCGCGCGTGATGGGACGGGTCAGCGAGATCGCCCGGGCTCGGCGCGTGCCGAGCCCGGGGTCAACCTTCCGCTCGCGTATTGCGCTACTGCTGCCTGTGCGCCTGTTGGTTCCCGTTACTCAGGTTGCCGCTGACGGTCAGCGAGCAGGCACCCGAAATCACAATCTTTGCAGTGTCGTTCTTGCCAGGCTCACCCGCATCGGTAAACGTGAACTCGACCGATGCCGGCTGGCCGTTGCAGGTCCCTGTCCCCTTCCCGAAGAAGGTGTCGAAGCCCGCCGCGGGTGGGTTCGGCGCAATCGCCTCGTCGTCGATGCACAACGCCGACGTCAGCGAGGTCAGATGGAAGTTGTTGCCTTTGTCCCAGTTGATTTCCAGCCGGTTCGGCACGTTTGCCGGGTCGCAGTGGAGCTCGAAGCCGTGCGTCACTCGCACGCCCGCCGAGGTGAAGACACTGCCGCCGCCCGTCATCCGGCCATCGCGCGACTCGCACGCGTCGCCGATCCCGTTGCCGTTTGTGTCCGTCTGGAGCGGATTCGCCGTGGTCGGGCAGTTGTCGCAGGCATCGCCCACGCCGTCGTTATCGCCATCGGCCTGGTTGGCGTTCGGCGTCGTCTTGCAGTTGTCGCATGCGTCACCCACCCCATCGCCGTCGGTGTCCGCCTGATCCGGGTTGGCCCCGGCCACGCAGTTGTCGCACGCGTCGCCCACGCCGTCGCCGTCCGCGTCAGCCTGGTCGGGGTTGGCCGTATTCGGGCAGTTGTCAACGTCATCGCACACACCGTCGCCGTCGTTGTCGACGCACGCCTCGAACGATCCCATGTCGCACGCAGCGCCTTGAGGGCGTGGGATGCCGCGCTGGTCGGTGGTAACCGCGAGCGAGTTGGTATCGGTGCAGGCGCTTACAGGAATGGCATTCAGGGCGGGACTGCTCGAGACCAGTGCGATGGTCTTCGTGGCGCCCCCGTTGTTTTGCAGGCCGTTGGGATCGAGTCCGGCGGGCGTGTTGTTCAGGTCTCCGAGCTGGTTGAAGAAATAGGAACAGGAATTATCGTCAGAAAGATTGTGTCCGGCGGAGGTGCCGGCGCCTCTGTCACTGCCGCAGTTCCCGCCGTCACCGCTATCCGCCATCACGGTATTCTTCAACGTCACCGTGGACGAAGTCCAGAGGCCTCCGCCACCGGTTTCAGCCCTGTTACCGGAGAAGGTGCTGTTGGAGACCGTCATCACTCCGGCATAGTGGAGGATCCCGCCGCCAGTGAGCGCAGTGTTGCTCGCGAAGGTGCTGTTGGCGATCGTCACTGTGCCCCAAGTATTGATCCCGCCGCCCCACCCCACAGAGGTATTGCCCGAAATGGTGCTGCCCGTGATTTTTAGTGTGCTGCCGCCCCAATTGAAGATACCGTTGTTGGAATTCCCGGAGACGGTGCTGTCCACCAGCGTCAGCGTGCCGAGGTTGGAGAGGCCACCGCCGCTGCTTTGGCTGGAATTGCCCGAAATAAGGGTGCGGGTGATCGTCATCGCGCCGTTGACATTGCTGACGCCGCCGCCATCTCCCACCGCAGAATTGGCGGAGATCGTGCTGTCGGTAATCTCGAGCCATGCGTTTCCGTTGTTCCAAACGCCGCCTCCACCGTAGGCTGCGGAGTTTCCGGAGACGATGCTGTGGATCAGCCGCAGCGACGAATAGTTGAAAACGCCACCGCCGGGACCGCCTCCCGCAGGAATCGTGTTCCCGGTGATCACGCAGTTGCTCACCGTCATGGAACCGCGGTTGACGATGCCGCCGCCCCACCCTCCCCGATTTGCATTAAAGCCCCCGGAGACGGTAAGTCCAGAGATGGTGACGTGGGTGTAGTAGGCCGTCACGAACACGACAACCGAATTGTTCCCGCTCACCGACAGACTTGCCGCGCCTGGCCCGCTGATCGTCAGATCCTTATCGATGGTCAGCGTGCTGCTGAGCGTGATGGTGCCGGTGACGTCGAAATCGAAATCGATCGTATCGCCCGGCAAGGCATTGAGGATCGCCTCGCGTAACGATCCGGGCCCACTGTCATTCGTGTTCATCACTGTCAGTGTGCTGCCGTAAGCTGGCAGCGCTATGAGAAAGCTGAGCAGCAGGCAGCCCAGTACGGCGGTGCGCTCAATCCTGCGCATTCTGTCTGTCCCAAACATGCAAATCTCCTTTTGACTGAATGGTTCGTTTCCTTCCGCTGCTCACTTCGTTGAACAGTTCAGTGATGTCGGTGTCATCAACGGCGGCGGTGATCGTCCAGACGTCGGGAGCGCTGCCAATAGGCGACGACACTTCCACTGCCGTCGGTGTAGGCGCCTCGCCCGTCGCTCTTGATGTTGTGTCCTTCGTCGTCCGCAAAGGTGATCGTGACCCGGGGGTTGCCGGGCTTCGGCGCCGCCGCAAGGTCGATCGCCGGCCCGGCGGCAACGAGCGCAGCGGTCAGCGCGAGAGCTGTAGAGATGAGCAGTCGTGAATCCTCCTGTGGCTATGACCCGAGTCTCGACCGTCTCGCTGGCCGAGTCGTCGATCCGCCGCTACAGGGGAATACGTCGCGACCCGCATTGGCGGACATCGCCTCGTCGGCCTAGAGTCTTGAAGGGCCGGAATCCGCCTTCAAGACTCTCCCCGGCCGGAGGCCGGGCAAGCCAATACTGCCAACGAGTGAGGCGGAGCCGCACCCGCAAATGCTCACCGGTCTGAGGCGGAGCTTCGCTCGCTTTCAGGTAGCATTCGGCACGAGCCTGACTGTGGACGGACCCCCTCTCCCGCCCTCGCGAACTGCAGACTCCACGTCGACGCTCCTCGAGCGAGCGCGGGCCGGCGACCGTGCGGCTGCCGACGCCCTCTTCGCCCGCTGCTGGCCGCCGCTGCTCCGGTGGGCGCGCCGGCGCCTGCCCCTGTGGGCACGCGACCTGGCCGATACGCAGGACGTTGTCCAGGAAGCGGTCGTACAGACGTTTAAGCATCTAGACCGGATCGACGCGCGTGGCGAGGGCGCCCTGCAGGCGTACCTCCGTCAGGCGGTGATGAATCGGATTCGCGACCACATCCGTCGTGTCACGCGCCGGCCGGCAGCGACGGCGCTCGACTCGCACCAGGTCGACGAAGGACCGTCACCGTTGGAGCAGGCCGTCGGACACGAAGCGCTCGAACGGTACGAGGCCGCGCTCGCGCGGCTCACCGACGCCGACCGCGAGCTGATCGTCGCGAGCGTTGAGCTGGGGTACAGCTATGAGCAACTGGCAGAAGCCACCGGACGCGCCTCGCCCGATGCGGCGCGGAAGGCCGCACGACGGGCGCTCGTGAAGCTGGCCGAGGAGATGGAGCGTGGATAAGGACACGCGGCTCGGCCTGCTCGCCTCCGCGATCCTGGATGGCACGCCGGTGGACTGGAACGAAGCCGGCTCGACCGCCGAGCCGGCCGAGCGTGGAGTCGTTCGCAACCTGCAGATCCTGGCCGAGATCGCTGCCCTTCACAGGCAGCCCGACGAGGTGCCAGCGCCAGCCGAGACGACGGATGCGGCGCCGCGTCGAGCCCCGGAGGCGAGTGCCGCGTGGGGACATCTCCGTCTGCTCGAACCGATCGGTCGGGGCACGTTTGGCGAGGTGCATCGCGCCTGGGACACACACCTCGATCGGGAAGTCGCGCTCAAGCTGCTGCGGACGACGCCCGCCGTCGACGACCCGACGGCGTCGCTGAGCGATCCGGCGCGTGTCGTCAACGAAGGTCGATTGCTGGCTCGTGTCCGGCAT
>DATKDY010000355.1:0-12901 GCA_035512515.1 Vicinamibacterales bacterium | reverse complement strand
GGCACCGGAAGGGATCATCCTGCCGCGTGCGACACCCGCCGACCCGGCAGCGGGTCGCGTCTTCGTGGTGCTCATCGACGACCTGCACTTCACCGCCACGGACACGCCTCTGGTGCGAGCGTTGTTGAAGAAGGTCGCGTCCACCCTGATCCATCCCGGCGACATGTTCGCGGTCTTCAGCACGGGGCCTTCGTCGATTGAAATCCCCATGACCTACGACCATTCGCACCTGATGAGTGCGATTAGCCGGGTGTCAGGTCATGGAATGGGCTACCGCGACATCATGGACGCGCGCGACGGGGCTCAAGGACCACAGGGACTTCGCTACAACGCGCACGTCGCCTTCAGCACCGCCTACCAGCTGCTCGGCGATCTCGAACGCGTCCGCGATCGGCGTAAAGCCGTCGTCCTGATCAGCAACGGGTACGACTTCGATCCGTTCCCCCAGGGCCGCGCCGGCACCGACCAGGTGTTCGGGGGACGATACGGCACGCCATGGACGGACCCCGAGCGTGGCGATCGCTTCCTCGCGTTGGGGCAGCAGCACAACAAGTTCGCCGACGCGGACCTGTCGTCGGAGTTGGCAGCGCTGGCCGGTGCGGCCAACCGGGTCAACGCCGCCGTTTATGCCATCGATCCGCGAGGCCTGGTCACGATCACCAGCGTGAGCGACCAGGTGGACTCGACCGAGATGCGCACGCACATCGGCAAAACCACGAGCAGCCTGAAGCTGCTGGCTGAAGCCACGGGCGGCATCGCCGTGGTGAACGACAACGACTTCGATGGCGCGCTGAAGCGGATCGACGCCGAAACGAGTGACTACTACATCCTGGGGTATTACCTGGGGGACCGGGATCCGAATCGGCGGACCCGCAGGGTGGAAGTGAAGGTGCGGCGGCCAGGGGTGGACGTACGATCCCGCGGCTGGTATCGCATGAAGGCGCCCTCGGGGCCGCCACCGCCTGAGCGATGACCATTCCGCGTCAGCCGGCGCGGCGTCGATCGCGTTTGAATCGACCGAATCGGCCGGCCGCCGTCGCCTCCCTGCTCCTGGTGCTTGGCGCCCCACTCGTGGCGCAGCAGGCCGGATCGGGTCTGATCACGTTTCCGACCTCCGGATCGCAAGTCGCGCACCGGGAATTTCTCAGAGGCGTCGAGGCGCTTCACAGCTTCGAGTACGAGGAGGCGAACGAAGCCTTCGTCAAAGCCCAGCAGATCGAGCCGGGTTTCGCCATGGCCTACTGGGGCGAGGCGATGACGTATCACCAGACGCTGTGGCGGAAGGAGGATCCCGCCGCCGCTCGACGCGTTCTTCTCAAGCTGGGACCGACGATGGCGGCGCGTGCGGCGAAGGCGCCGACGCTGCGCGAGAAAGCCTTCCTCGCGGCCATCGAGGTGTTGTTCGGCCCAGGAGACGCGACGGCTCGCCGATCCGGCTACGCGCGAGCGATGGAGCAACTGTATTCGGCAACTCCAGGGGACCCGGATGTCGCCGCCTTCTACGCCCTCGCGTTGATGGGCCTGACCTCCCGAGGTCTCGTCGGGTCTGCTGACGCCCACGAGGGTCACCTCACCTCTCTGGCGGGGAGCGACACGCAGCGGCGTGTGCACGAGATTCTCGACAAGGTGTTGCAGTCGCATCCCAACCATCCCGGTGCGCTCCACTATCTGCTGCACACTCTCGACGATCCTCAGCATGCGGCGCTCGCGCTCGAAGCGGCGCGCCGCTACGCCAAGGTGGCAGCCGGGTCGAGCCACGCGCTCCACATGCCGGCCCACATCTTTCTCCAGCTGGGGATGTGGCGTGAAGCGGCGCAGTCGGATCGTGCGGCGTATGCGGCGTCGGAAGCCTGGGTCTCACGCAAGGGCCTGTCTCCAGCCTTACGCAACTACCATGCGCTCGCGTGGCTGCAATACGAGTTGCTGCAGATGGGACAGTTTCAGGAGGCATCCGAGCTGATTGGACGATTCGTCCCGGTCGTCAAGGCGACGCGGCAGCTGACGCTCCTGAACGATCTCGCGTCGATGCGCGCGCGTTTCGTCGTCGAGACGCGGCGGTGGGACATCCTTGCTGGCGAGACGAACTTCGGCAACGTCAACGAACTCTTTGCCGTCGGCATGAGCGCGGCACGGTTGGGGAACGCACCGGCCGCCGAGCTCGCCCGTCAGAGACTCGCCGAGCGGGCGCAGTCGGCGCAGGAAGGGGATTTGCGCCCGGCCATCGCGATCATGGAGCGCGAAGTGGCGGCGTTGATCGCCCTTGCGGCGGGTCGCCGCGACGAGGCGCTGCAGATCCTGCGGACCGCCGTCGAGGCCGAGCTGAAGCTGCCTCCGCCGCTGGGGCTCCCCAACCCCATCAAGCCGGCGCCGGAGCTGCTGGGCGAACTGCTCGTCGAGGCCGGCCGTCCACGAGACGCGCTGGAGGCGTTTCAACAGGCGCTTCAGCGCAATCCCAACCGAACGCTCTCCGTGCTGGGTCGGGCCCGGGCCGCTGCCGCTGCCGGTGAGACAGAAACCGCACGCGAGCACTATCGCGCGCTGTTGGCCAACTACGAACAGGCTGACGCCGATCGTCCTGAGGTGAACGAGGCACAGGTGGCCCTCCGGGCCGCTCGCCCTTCGACCGGCGCGGTGACGGTGGGGGCGGGGCTGGCGGGCCTCCTGTCAGTCGCCTTCTTCGCGCGCAAGCGCGCGCTCCGACGCGCAACGAGGAGACGCCGGCATCGAGCGCTGCCGGACCGCCCCAAAGCCATGTCCCGCTGACCAAGCGCTTGAAAAAAGCTGGGACGGGTTCTGTTGTGAACCCGCCCCAGTTGTTCGTGCAGCGTTCAGTTCGTCAACTTCCTAGAACTTGTAGCGGAAGCTGAGCTGCCAGATCCGCATGAAGCCTGCCTGCCGTGTGATTCGCCCGAAGCTCCCCAGGTTGATCGAGTTGCTGTCGATGCCTCTGAACTTCGGGGTGTTGGTCAGGTTGAGCAGCTCGAAGCGAACCTCTCCCGTCTGCTGCCCGAACCGGGTCTCTTTCGTGACCACGAGGTCCAGGTTCTTCCGGAACTGATATCGCGCGTCGGAGATCGTCCGCGGAGCGTTGCCAAAGGTGCCGGCGCCTGGGTTCGCAAACGCAGCGGCGTTGAAGAAGCGCGCGTCGGGCTGGCCGGCGGTCGCGACACGATCCTGATCGCTGCCGGACGTGCTCGGATCCCCAACCAGGTTCGGGCGCTGCTGTCCCCCGAAGAGCCCGAGGTTATTCGTCGACGCGCCGCTGCTGAGCACCGCGTTGAGCGGCGAACCGCTCACGAGCTCGACAATCGCCGAGGCGCTCCACCCGCTCAGCAGGAGGCGGGCGGCGCGGTTGCCGCTCGACGAGTCGGGCAACCGGACAATCGGCGCGAGAATGAGGCGGTGCGGCGAATCGAAGTGGGCCGCGGCATACTCGGCGTCCAGATCGTAGTTGTTCTGCGGCGTCGCCGTCCGCGTCTGGAACGTGCTGCTCTCGCCGAACTGGTTATCCCGGGTGCGGCTGAGGGTGTAGCTGAAGCGGCCACCCCAGAAACCGGTGGTCCGCTTCTCGAGCACGAACGTCGCGGCGTGGTACTGCCGGCGCCCGCCTTCGGTCCGCTCGAACTGGTTGATGTTGCCGAACTGCGGGAAGGGCCGCAGGAGCTGCCCGGCCTGAATGGTGGCGCGAGTACCGAACTCGCCAGTGCCAGGCACCCCGAAAAACGGATTGGGAACAGACGCGAGCAGCGCCGCTGGATTCCACGTGCCGTTGGGCCCGGGGAATACGGCGCGCGCGACGTCCGGATCGATCTGATTGATGTTGATGGCGGTGCTGCCGGTGCCCCCGAAGCCGATGTCCCGGCCGGTCGCACCCACGTAGCCGATCGTGATCGCCATGTTGCCCGGCAGCTCGCGCTGGACGTCAAGCGAGTACTGATGGACCTTCGGGTTTCCCTTGTTCTGATCGATGTAATTGATTGTGCCGCCCGTGCCGGTCAGCAGGCCGAGCGAGCTGCCAATCGGCTCCTGCAGCCCCGCCGGGAACGGATTGTCGAGTGTGGTAATCGGGACGCCGCGCGTGCTGTCCGCCTGATTGAGCGAGGTCGTCCGCGAGAAGCCGATCTGGCCGTGCTGAGTGCGGCTGTAATTCCACGGCGCGTAGAAGAGGCCATACCCGCCGCGCGCGACGGTCTGACTGTTGATCGAATAGCTGAAGCCGCCCCGCGGCGCAACCTTGACCGCCGCCGGATTGCCCTGTTCGGTCGGGTTGCCATCCACACCCGCGAACATCAGGCCGCCCCGGATGGTCCGTCCCGCAAGAAGCCCCGTCTTGGGCACCAGCGCGTCGAGGGGGCTCACGACGTCCTGGTCGAAGCCGACCGTCTGTCGGTCGTCGACCTCGCGAAGACCATCTTCGTGCTCGAACCGCACGCCGAAGTTCACCGACAACTTCTGGTTCACCCGCCAGTCGTCCTGAATGTAGCCGCCGTAGTAGGTCGTGAACCACTCACCGAGCCCGCGGTTGAAGGGAACCGATCCAGAGGCCGGGACGCCGAGCAGGATGCTCGCCAACTCATGGCCGCCGACGCCCGCGTTGCTCGTGAACAGCCGGTTGAAGGTGAAGCTCCCCCCCATATCACTTTCCGTGACCGTCTCGATGCCGAGGCGGCGCACGTCCGCGCCAACCTTCAGGCTGTGGCTGCCCCACAGCTTGGACAACGTGCCGTTGACGGAGAAGGGACTCTTCCATCGCGACGGCTTCGAGCCGCCCCACCCGCCGACGTCGGCCACTTCGTCGAAGCTCAGGCTCGGGAAGATGTCGGTCTCGGCGAGCGCGTTCACATAATTCGGGCTGAATCCGAGGCTCCCAATCCCCGCGCTGAACGGCTGCGGGTCGCAGGAGTCCTGCCACGTCGAGAAGCCGTAGCGCAGCGTCAGCACGGTGGTGTCGTTGATGATATTCGTGTTGTTGATGACCGCCACGTGTGGCCGCCGGCGCAGCGGACCAAAGAAGTTGTCCTGGCTGGCGATAAACCAGTCCTCTTCACGCATGATCGTGCTGCCCGGCTCGTCGGTCTTGTTGTAGATGTACAGACCGCTGATGGACCACCGGTCGGTGAACCGGTGCTCGGCCTTCACCGTGAACATGTCCGCGGAATCGACGATGGGGCCTGTCGCCTCGGCGTTGGGCTCGTTGTTCTCGTTGCCGCTGATCGGGCCGGCACTCGTCTGCGTCGGCCACACACCGAGCAACCCGAAGCCAGCCGGGTTTGCCGCCGGATGCGTCCGCGGGATGATCGCGTTGGTGAAGAGACCACCAGTCGCCAGCGATCCCGTTCCCGTCGCGGGACACTGCGGGGTGACGACACCACCGCGGCAGAAGGGATTGAAGATCTGGACCGGCTGACCGCCGACCGTCGAGGTGGAGAAGTCGCCCAGCCGCTGCTTCGCGCTCGGCCAGATCTGCCGTTCGTTACGTGTCGTGTTCGAGCGATAGCCTTCCGTCGCGGTCCAGAAGAACGTCCGGTTCCTCCAGATCGGCCCGCCGATCCCACCGCCGTACAAACGGTAGTAGGTGTCGTCCAGGCCGCTCTCCTCCTTGCTCAGTCCCTGAGCCTTGACGAAGAAGTTCTCGGTCACGCCCCACACCGGGCGGGTCTGATAGAAGCCGGAGCCGTGGAAGTTGTTGGTCCCCGACTTGGCCGTCACGTTGAACACACCACCTCCGGTGCGGCCCATCTCGGCGTCATACGTGTGCACCTGCACCCTGACCTCCTCGAGGGCTTCGATCGTCGGGTTCAGCACGGCGCGCCCGACGAGCTCGGTGATCGGAACGCCATCGAGCAGGTAGTTGTTGGCGCGAACGCCGCCGCCACCGAGCGAAACGCGCGAGGCGTTGGTCTGATCCTGCTGCCGGTTGAACTGCGGGTCGCCCACCGGCGTCACGGTCGGGATCGTGACGCCAATCAGAAAGGCGTTCCGGCCCGGCGACGGAAGCACTTCCAGCGCCTCTCGGTCGAGCACGCCGCCGGTCGAGGCGGTCGTCGTGTCGATGAGCGGCGATTGGCCCGTGACCGTGATCGTTTCCTCAATCGTTCCAAGCTCCAGGATGACGTCCAACTGGACAAACTGCTGGGTTGCCACCCGCAATCCCTGACGCTCGAACGTCTTGTACCCGCTCAGCTGCGCCCGGACGCTGTAGGTTCCGGGCGGCAGCGCCGCGAAGTTGTACGCACCCTGATCGTTCGAGACGACTTCCCGAGGCGCCCCGGTGGCTTCGTTGAGCAATTGCACAGTCACTCCGGGAATGACCCCGTTGGCATCCCGGACCGTCCCGCGCAAGCCGCCCGTAAACGTCTGCGCAGCCACGGTGCTCGACATCATCAGCACGACGGCGATGACACCGGCCACCTTCAAAACTTGCTGCAAACTTCTCATACGCGCTCCTCCAGAACAAACCTAGTCCAGCCGACAAGGACCTGATCGACCGAGACAAACAAAGAACATCGGTGACAGCCTGGCGATTGCCGCGGAGTTTACGGCAGAGCGGGGCTGGACGCAAGTAGAACTCAAGTGCCTGGGGTGCCTGGGGTGCCTCAGGTGCCTCAGGTGCCTGGGGGTGCTGCAGGCCAAATTCCTAAGTGGTCCCGGGCATAATTACGACGACGCACCGAGGGCGCCGAGGCGCCCGCTCCGCCAGGCGCGAAGCGCGAGGAGAGCGGGACTATCTGAGCGCTGAGCAACGCCGCGGAGCGGGATGCATCGGCGGCCGAATGCCGCCGTAATTATGCCCGTGAGCTCCAAGGCCTGGAGCACCTGGGGGCCGCGGATGCTTGGTTTCCAGCGCCGGGGCCCGGCGGTTGGCGCACAGCTGCAGTCGGAACCTTAGGCACCTTAGCCACTGGGGAGGCACTGGAGGCACCATAGGCACTTGAGGCACTGGGGCACTGGGGGCACTCGAGGCACCTGAGGCACCTGAGGCACCCGAGGCACTTGAGGCACCTGAGGCACCTGAGGCACCTGAGGCACTAGGCACTTGAGGCACCCGAGGCACTTGAGGCACCATAGGCACCATATTTCTGTTACCATTCGCGCCATTCCGGGGGGAACCATGACCGACCAGGGGATGGAAACCGGCCACTCGCGCCGGACCTTCATCAAGGGCGTCATCGCCGCAGGGGCGACCGTCTCAGCATCCGCATATCTGTTTCGCACGACGATTGTCGGCCAGAACGAATCATCGCTGCCGGGGTCCGTTGAGCGCCTCATCACGCTCGACATCAACGGCCAGCAGCGGCGCGTGGACGTGCTCAAGCACGAGACGCTCGCCATCACCTTGCGCTACAAGCTGGGGCTCACCGGTACCAAGCTGGGGTGCGATCGATCGGAATGCGGCGCGTGCACCGTGCTCATCGACGACGTGCCGCATTATTCGTGTTCGATCCTCACGCACAGCGTGCGTGGACGGAAAGTCACGTCCATCGAGGGCCTGGCGAGTCCGGACGGCACCTTGAGTCCCGTGCAGCAAGCCGTGCTGGACGGCCAGGGCTTTCAGTGCGCGTTCTGCATGACGGGCTTCATCATGGCGGCCACCGGCTTCCTCAAGGTGAACCCCAACCCGACGCGCGCCCAGCTCGCACACGGCATCTCCGGAAACCTCTGCCGCTGTGCGGACTACAACAAGATTCTCGACTGCATGATGAACGCAGCCGAACTCGCAAGGAGGGCGTGATGGCAAAACAGACTCCTCCACGACCAGGTGGCACAGGTGCAGCAGGTGGCACAGGTGCAGCAGGTGCGCAAGGTGCAGCAGGTGCGCAGAATGCGGCGCCCGCGCAGACGTTCCCTCCAGTCGATCCGTCGAAGTTCAAACTGATCGGCCACGATTACGTCACGCAGGATCTGCACGCGAAGGTCACCGGGCAGGCGAAGTATGCCGAGGACTTCCGGGCCGAAGGGATGCTGTTTGCGAAGTTGATGCTCAGTCCGCGGCCGCATGCGCGCGTGGTCAGCATCGACGCCAGCCGCGCGCTGGCGATGCCGGGCGTACACGCCATCGTCACCTACGACGATCTGCCGAAGCCGACGCCGCCAGGACGCCCCGCGCCCGCCCCGGCAGCGGGCGCAGCCGCTGCCCCTGGAACGCCACCATCAGCAGCGGCCGTTCCGCCGGCGCAGCAGGCGCCGCAAACGCCGCCGCTGGCGCCCGAGCTCGCCCTGGCCAGTGAGGTCAGGTACGAGGGCGAGCCGTTTCTGGCGGTCGCGGCCGACAGCGAAGAGCTCGCCGCCGCCGCCATCGAGCAGATTCACGTCACCTTCGAACCACTCCCGTTCGCGATCGACCCGCTCGACAGCCTCCGGCCGGGGAGCGCGAACGGGCGCACCGAGGGCAACGTCTTCGTGGGCGGCGAAGTGAAGAACATCAAGTGGACCGCCGACCAGTACGAACGCGCGAAGAACGGCCACTTCCCCACCGACGCGGAAGCCGGTGAAACGACCGTCTGGGGCGACGTCGAGCAGGGCTTCGCCGAAGCCGACGTCGTCGTCGAGCACACGCAGTATCAGCAGTCCACGGCCCACCAGCCGCTCGAATCCCGCACGGCGATGGCGTACTGGCAGAACGGCAAGCTCTATCTGCACGGATCGACGCAGAGCGTGTCGCGCACCGTCGCGGCAGTGGCAAACTGGGTCGGCGTTCCGCAAAGCGACGTGGTCGTCATCAGCGAGTACTGCGGGGGCGGCTTCGGCAGCAAGATTCCGGGCGCGCAGTCGATGGCGATTCCGGCGCTGCTGTCGAGAAAGCTCAACGGCCGGCCGGTGATGATGCGCATCTCGCGCGAAGAAGAAACCTACATCGGCCGCACGCGCCCCGGCTTCCAGGCCTGGGCGAAGATGGGCTTCAAGAGGGACGGCACCGTCACCGCCGTTGACGCGTTCATCATCGAAGACGCCGGCCCTTACCGTCGTCAGGGCGATGCCGGGCAAGCCACCAACCTGGCGACCCTGCTCTATCAGGCGCCGAACGCGCGGTTCCGCGGGCTGTCGGTGGCCACGAACACGCCGCCGCGGATCTCGCAACGCGCTCCCGGCGGCTTGCAGAGCTCCATCCTCTTCGAGCCGCTCGTCAACAAGGCGGCCAAGCAGCTCGGGATCGACCAGGTCGAAATCCGCAAGATCAACGCGCCGGTCAACGGCTCGTTCTTCGGATTGAATCCGATCGCCCAGGCCGCGCGCCCGCGCACCGCGAAGGTGACGAGCTCGTATGTCAGAGAAGCGCTCGATCGCGGAGCCGAGCTCTTCAACTGGGAGGAGCGCAAGCAGCGCAACGGCCAGCGCAATGGCTCGAAAGTGCGTGGCGTCGGCGTCAGCTACAGCACGTTCACGGCCGGCTCCATCGGCATGGACGGCCTCTTCGTGATCAAGCCCGATGGCAAGATGTATGTCCATCAGGGCATCGGCAATCTCGGCACGCATTCGGTCATCGACACCGCGCGCGTGGTTGCCGAAGTGATGGAGTTCCCGTGGGAGCAGGTCGAAGTCGTCTGGGGCGACACGGGCCGCGGGATTGCGTGGAGCTCCATTCAGGCCGGCAGCCAGACGACGCTCGCGCACACCCGTGCGAACTTCGCCGCCGGCACCGCGGGCAAGCAGTTGATTCAGGAGCTCGCGGCCGCCGAACTGGGCGGCAGTCCTCAGGCGTATCGCGTCGGCGGCAACGGCGTCGCGGGGCCGGGCGGATCGCTGACGTGGGCCCAGCTCGGGGAGCGCGCCATCACACGCGGCGGCAAATTCGACGGCCACGACGCACCCGCCGAGATCAACGCGCTCACCAAGATCGGCGTGGCCACGCTCGCGGGCCAGGGCCTGGTCGTCGCGGCGCGCGACACGTATCCGCGCGACGGATCGAGCTACAGCTTCGTCGCCGGCTTCGCGGAAGTCGAAGTGGACGTCGAAACGGGCGTGTATCGCATCGTGGATTACCTCGCGGTGGCTGACGTCGGCACCGTGATCAACCCGCGCAGTCTCAAAGGCCAGATCCTCGGCGGCGGCATGCAGGGCATGGGCGCCATCGTGGGCCAGAAGCTCGTCTACGACGCGCAATACGGCGTGGCCATCGGAAAACGCATGTATCAGAACAAACCCCCGACGATGCTCGACATTCCGATCGACGCGCAGGCGGAAGCGTTGAATATTCCCGATCCGGGCAATCCCGTGGTCGGCGCCAAGGGCATTGGCGAGCCCGGCATCGGCGTCGGCGCCTCGAGTGTGCTGTGCGCCCTCGCCAACGCCATCGGCAACGACGACATTCTGAGGCGCACGCCGGTGCAGCCGGAGCAGATCATGACATCACTGCAACAGGGGCGGATCGCGTACGAGCCGCTGACCGCTTACATCTAGAAGGAGCAACATCATGCCTGTCATTCGCGATGTAATGCCGGCGTTCGAGTTGTTCCAGCCAACTTCGATCGCCGACGCTGTCGGACTCCTTCAACGTCACCGGGACGCGTGGGTGATGGCCGGCGGCCTCGACTCGTTCGACTGGTTGAAAGACCGGATCAAACGGCCGTCGGTCGTCGTCGACCTGAGCGCCGTCGGCGAGTTGCGCGGCATCAGGGACGCCGGCGGCGGCCTCGAGATCATGGCCAACACGAGCCTGACGGAGATCACGCGGCACCCGGCGGTGCGCGAACGATTTCCGCTCCTCGCCGAGGCGGCCGAAATCGTCGCCTCGCCGCAGATCCGCAATCAGGGATCGATCGGCGGCAACCTCGGTCAGGACACCCGCTGTCACTACTACCGTGCGGGGTGGCCCTGCTATCGTGCCGGCGGCAACATCTGCTACGCCGACACGCCCACGGCGATCAATCGCGAGCACGCGATCCTCGAAGCGGACCGGTGCGTCGCCGTCAGCCCGTCCGATACGGCGCCGGCGCTGATTGCGCTCGATGCGCAGCTGGTCATCCAGAACGACCGCGGCGAGCGCGTCGTCGCCGCGCGCAACTTCTTCATCGGGCCGTGGCTCGACATCGAGCGGATGACGGTGCTGCAGCCCGGTGATCTGCTCGTGTCGATCCGCATCCCGAACACGTTTGCCGGCAAGCCGCACTACTTCGAAAAGGTGCGCGACCGGCAGGTGTGGGACTTCCCGCTGGTCAACATCGCCGCGGCGCTGTCGCTCACCGGCAACACGATCGACGACGCGCGCCTGGTGGTCGGCGGCGTGTCGGCGCGGCCGTTGCGGCTGGTCGAAGTGGAGGACGCGATTCGCGGGCGTGCGCGCAGCGCCGAAACCGCGCAGATAGCCGCCGACATCTCCACGCGCGGCGCCGTGACGCTGCGTCACAACGCCTTCAAGGTGCCGCTCATGCAGAATCTGGTGAAGCGCGCTATTCGGGGGGACGCCGCATGGACCTCGTAACCTGGGCGCGCAGTCCCTGGGGTGAGGACATCCTCACCCACATCTCCTGGAGCTTGTTCTACGCGTCGCTGTTCGGGGGCCTGCTGTTCCTAGTCGCACACGGCGGCTACATGCTTTTCTCGCGCCACCACAAGCGCGAGGCGTCGGAAGTCGATCGCATGGAGGCCGAGCGTCCGGGGCTGCCGGCGAAGATCACCCGCCACACGCTCGTGTCGCGGGTGTTCCACTGGGTGATGGCGGCCTCGATGCTCGTCCTGGTCATCACCGCGTTTTTCCCGATTGTCGGCATTCAGTTTGCGTGGGTACAGTGGCACTGGATCGCGGGCCTCGTGCTGACCGGCTCGATCCTGTTCCACATCATCCATGCCTCGTTCTTCCTGGACTTCTGGTCGATCTGGGTGGGACCGCGCGACATCCCCGAATTCAAAGCCGAAATGCTGCGCGAGCTCGGCCAGGAACCCGATGCGCCGAAACCCGGCAAGTACCCGCTCGGCAACCGGCTCTATCACCTGGTCGTGATGATCGCCGGGCTGGCCGTCATCGCCACCGGCATCCTGATGATGTGGCGTGTGCGCAATCCGATCGTCGATCGCAATCCGTACATCATGGGCGACCCCGCGTGGGGCGTCACCTACGTGCTGCACGGCCTTGCGGGCGTGGGCTTCGTCGGATTGATCATCGCGCACATTTATTTCGCGCTGCGGCCGGAAAAGCTGTGGATTACGCGGTCGATGATTCTGGGCTACGTCACCCGGCGCGAGTACCTCCAGTATCACGATCCCGATCGCTGGAAGGCGGCCCCGGCATCCGAGCGACCACGGTAGTCACGGCGTCTCGGCCGCGCCCAACAGCTTTCAGCGGTCGGCTTCAGCGCTGAAGGCTGATAGCCGATAGCCGATAGCCACTCGCGCACCAAGTGAATTGCGGGATTCGAAGGGCGGGGCTGAAGCCCCGCTTTTCATGTGACGAGACGAATCCCACCACGCGGATCACCCATTTGACCGACAACACCAACCTGCGAGAAGAGCTGAAGCGGCGCGTCAACGCCATCGAGGGCGGCTACGAACTGATGCTGGCGTACGCGGCGCAAGGGCTCCCCAAAGATCAGTCGTCACAGACCGGCGGACAACTGCGCGAGGCGCTGGGACGATTCGATGCCGCGCTCACAGACCTGGCCGAGATTTTCCGGCAACTGATTGCGGCCGAACAACCCGACCGCGCATCCGTGTACGACGCGTTTCTCGCGGTGCTGGCCGCGGATGCGCAGACCGCGCAGGCCGCGATCCGCG
Organism: Vicinamibacterales bacterium; assembly: GCA_035512515.1. Classification (GTDB taxonomy): domain Bacteria; phylum Acidobacteriota; class Vicinamibacteria; order Vicinamibacterales; family UBA2999; genus JACCSI01. The sequence continues at coordinate 193 of DATKDY010000355.1, read as the reverse complement.
TCGTGACGGCGCAGGCGGGCATCAGCTCGCTGCTGGTCGACAACCTGAACGCGTCGGTTCACGTGCGCACGCTCCTCACCGATGTGTTCGTGATCGACGAAGCGCTGAAATAGGCCGCCGCTTCGCGGCGGAGGGGCGGCTCGCTGACGCTCGCCGATGGCCGCCTGCGGCGGCAGGCCACGGCTTCGCCGTG
>DATKDY010000354.1:0-6305 GCA_035512515.1 Vicinamibacterales bacterium | reverse complement strand
GCTGGCCCCTATTACTCTCGCCCCGCCTCCACCACCCCACCGCGCAAAGTCCGCGCGGCGGGGACCCCGGCCGGCGGGGCAGTCGTCTTGACCGAGAAAAACTTGACTCATTCCTCAAGATCTCACGCGGTCAAGACTCCTAGCGCGCCGAAGTTCACTCCGTGGTGCGACGACCCGATGCGGTCAACAGTTCGACGGCAAAGCGGTTGGTGAGCCTGGCGCGTTCGATCAGGCCGGGCAGATGGTCCGCGATGCGCTGCTTCAGCTCCTGCCGGGTGTCGAGGGACCGATCCAGATGGGCGATCAGCTGACCGGCATTGATGCCTTGTATCCGTGGCATCGGCATCTGCAGATCTTCCAGAAAGCCGTCGACCTTGCCGCCATAGGGCAGCGCGACGAACGGCACGTGATTGAGCGCCGAAAAAATCAGGAAGTGCAGGCGCATCCCGACGGCGAAATCGAAATGCGTGATGAGGGCCAGCATCGCACCTGAGGTGTAGGTGCCTTTCAGCACGTGGGCCCGGCGCGGGTTGGCCATCTTCGACACCACGGCATGACTGTGCTGAAGGTCCTGCATGCGGCTTTCCATCGGCACGAAGATCAGATCGGCGTCGAAGCGCTCGGTCAGATAATCGCCCACGTTGGCGAGCAGGCCGTGGTAGTGATCGGCGTCCAGATCGGGCGCCGCCACACCGGGTTCCCGCACCGACAGGCCGATCAACCATTTGCCCTCGCGCTCGATGCCTTCGCGCTCGAGCGCATCCGCGGGACCTGGCTGTGGCTCGAGCAGCAGGGCCGGGTCGGCCGTGACGTGAATTTCCTGGTGCACGCCCAGGCTCTCGAGCAGGTGCTTGCTGCCCCGCTCGCGGACGGTGATGATCGCGGCCCGATCCAGCGCCTCCTTGACCGCGGCTCCCGATTCGGGACGGTCCAGCGGTCCGGCGCTGATCGCGTAGACCAGGACCGGCACGCCGTGCTCGTGCGCCAGCATGACCTCGCGCAGATAAATGCTCGCCTCCGCGTCGAACAGGATGCCGCCGCCGCCGAGGATGAAGAGATCGAGGCGAGCGATTTCCGCTCGCACCTCTTCGCGCGACATGTCGCGCACCGGCACGGCGTGCTCGACCGCATGGCGTTTGAGCGTGTCCTCGGGATTGCGGGAAAAGACGGTGACTTCGACCGCCAGCGATCCACGCAACTGGCTGAGGATGCCTTCGAGGATGGCCTCGTCACCGAGATTGAGTCCACCGTACGAACCGGAAATGCCCACGCGAAAGGGTGTGTCCATTGAGTGCGATGGTTCTATGTATCATGCCCCGGTTCGACCAGGTGCCGCGCAGCCTCGCTTAGTGGTTCGGTGCATAAATACGGCCCGCATCGAGGGCGCCGAGGCGCCCGGCCCGCAAGGCGCGAGGAGGGAGAATGCCAAGCGTATTTGACCGACGAGCAACGCCGCGGGCCGGGATGCATCGGCGGCCGAATGCGGCCGTATTTGTGCATCGGACCACTCAATCGGTCGAGATGGTCAGCTTGAATCCGCTCGGGTCGGTGATTTCGATGGCGCGGCTGCCCCAGGGCGTGTCGTGCGGCTCGGCATCAAGCGTGATCCCGGCGGCTTGGACGCAGGCGGCGAGGTCGTCGATGTTCTGCTCGGTGCCGATCAGGATGCGCATGCCGGCCCCCTTGACGCGGTCGCGTCCCTTTTTCCAGTCGTCCTGCCCGAGGCCGATCCGGCTGTCGCCGGCACGCAGCATCACGCCGAGCAGCACGCCGGCGTCTTCCCACCGCTCTTCGATAGCGAAACCGAGACCTTCGTAGAAGGTAATGCTCAACTGAAGATCGTTGACGGTCAGGCTCGGGACGATGCTCGTCGCCTGCAAGGCGGTACCGGAGGTGGGCATGGTCATCTCTCCCGTCTGTTGGCTTGCCGAGGAGCCCACAGCTTACCCGAGAACGCGAGCGGCCAGACCGGCCTGCACGCGGTCCGCGGTGAACGGAATCTGGCGAAGCCGAACACCGGTGGCATCGAAAATCGCGTTGCCAATCGCCGCGGCGGCCACCGTGACGGTCGTCTCGCCGGCTCCCATGGCCTCGCCCTCGGTGCGGTTGATTAACACCGTTTCAATCACCGGCACGTCATCACCCAGCGACACCGATCGATAGCTGCGCCAGTCGATCGACGTGACGCGATCGCCGCTCCACGTGACCTCCTCGAACAGCGTGCGGCTGATCCCCTGAATGATCCCGCCTTCGATCTGATTCCTGATGCCATCGGGATTCGAAATCGGGCCGGCATCCATCGCCACGATCGCGCGCACGACCCGGACACCGCCGGTGCGCTGATCCACCTCGACGTCGGCAACCGTCGCGCAATAGCCGTTGTCGCCTTCGTACAACACGCAGGCGATGCCCCGTCCCGTCACCACCCCGTTGCGAGGGACGCTCAATCGCGGAGAGGGCCGCGTGTCCCAGCCGGCGTGCCTGGCCGCTGCCGAAACGACCTCACGCAGGCGCGGCTCGCGCAGATGACGCAGCCGGTATTCGACCGGGTCCGCCTTGACGTGCGCCGCCACTTCGTCGATGAAACACTCGTGCGCAAACGTGTGCTGCAGACGACGCGGCGATCGCAGCGGGCCGGTGAAAAACGGCGATTCCACGGTGTGGCTCAGGACGCGCTCGCTGGCGACCAGCCCCGTGCCGCCCGCCGCCCCGCCGACCCGGCCGACAACGTACGACGGCACGGCGTTGCTGCCGTTGTTGAACGCTCCTTGCGGCGCCGGCGCCGGCGTGCGGCCGGTGAACGGCGGCGTCCGGAAGCCCGCGAGCATTCCCGTGACGACATTGCCAGGACTGCTCCCACCAGGCCGCCCGCCGCGCGTCGGTGACCAGCTCTCGCTGTCCCATGTGACGATCGCGCCATCGGCACCGAGGCCCACGCGCTGATCGATGACAAAGGCAAAGCCGTAGTTTTCCCACGCCATCTCGTCCCGGCGCGACAGTTGGACGCGCACGGGCCGGCCGACCGCCTGCGACAGCAGCGCCGCGTCGTAGGACACGGTGTCGGCGCCGTTGACGCCGTAGCAGCCCGGACCCATCCTGAAGATGATGCGCACGGCATCCGCCCGGATGCCGAGCATCATGGCGATGGTGTTCTTCAGCGGGTAGACGGCTTGCGTGGCCGACCACACGGTGGCGCGACCGTCCCGCACATCAGCCACCGCGCACGCCGTTCCGATCGAGCCGTGCATCTGGTAGGGATACAGATACGTCGCGCTCAGGACCCTCGCGGCGGAGGCCAGCCGCTCGTCCACGTCTCCCGAATCCACCGTCAACGCATCGCGCCGCGGCGTGCGGCTGCGCAAATACGCGTAGAAGTCCTTCTGATCGGGCAGCGACACGCCAGGCGTCCATGTCGCCTCGAGCTTCTCGGCGGCTTGGATGGCTTGCCATGGCTTCTCGGCGACCACACCCACGAAGTTCTCTTTGACGACGAGACGGATGACGCCGGGGAGATCGCGGACCGACGACTCGTCCGCGCGGACGAGGGTCGAGCCGACTGCCGGCGGCCGCACGACGCGCCCGTGCAGCATCCCGTCCACGCGCACGTTGTGCACGAACTCGAAGCGCCCGGTCGCCATCGCCACGCCGTCGAGCCGCCTCACCGGCGTGCCGAGGACGCGCCACGTGCTCGGGTGCTGCCGCTTCGCGGCCGGGTTGAGCGGGATCTCGAATCGCTGGCCGCCGATGAGATCTGCGTAGGTAATCCGTCTCGAAGCCTCGTGCCGGACGGTGACCACGCCGTCTTCCACCGTGAGCTGTTCGACCGGCGCGCGGAGCCGGGAGGCGGCACGGGTGACGAGCGCCTCGCGTGCGGTGGCACAGGCCAGCGCCAGGTTCGCGTGGTTGAAGTTCGCCGGATGCGACTGCGCGCCCGACGTCGTCCCCTGATCCGGCGTCCGCGATGTGTCGCATTGGATCAGCGTGACGTTCGCGATCGGCACGCGCAGCTCCTCGGCAATGAGCTGCGTCTGGGCTGTGTACAGGCCCTGCCCGATCTCGCACTTGCCCGTGAAGGCGGTCACGCGGCCGTCGGCGCCAATCGCCACCCATGAGTCGAGCTCGCGCGGCGGGACGCCGTTGATCCCCTGGCCTGCGGCATCCGCGGATCCGAGGCCGAGTCGCGCCGCCACGCCCGCGGCGCTGAACGTCACGACGAGCGCGCCCGACTGCTCGAGGAACTCGCGGCGGTTCATGCCGACCTCCGCCGTACGTCGTCCGCGTAACGCCTGATGGCGGCAGCCATACGACCGTGGACACCACATCGGCACAGCACGGTGGATAGCGCTTGTCCAATCTCCGCGTCCGTGGCGTGCGGCTGCTGGTCCAGCAGCGCCTTGGCGGTCATGATCACGCCGCTCAGGCAGAACCCGCACTGCATCGCCTGCTCGTCGATGAACGCCTGCTGAATCGGGTGCGGCTGGTCGAGTGAGCCCAGCCCCTCGAGCGTCGTGATCTCAACGCGTTGCTCGAGCGCGCGGATCGGCGTCACGCACGATCGGACGGCTCGGCCGTTGACGAGCACGGTACAGCTCCCGCACTGCGCGACGCCGCACCCGAACTTCGGCCCGCGGAGGGCGAGCTCGTCGCTCAGCACGTACAGCAGCGGGGTCGCCGGATCGACATCCACCGTCAGCGGCAGACCGTTGACGACGAGCTGGTGTGTCATGGAGTGCTCCTCAGGAGCGAATTTACACCCGAAACCCGGACTCTTTGGCAAAGTATCGTCATGCGCTCGCGGTGCGATCTCCTCCTCACCAACGCGCTCGTCGTGACCATGGACGAGCAGTTCAGCATTCACGAGGCGGGCTCGATCGCGATCGGCGGCAGCGCCATTCTTGCCGTCGGGGACATCGCTGGCCGTTTCGATGCCGTCGACACCGTCGACTGCCGGGGCCGCGTCGTCATGCCCGGTCTGGTCAACGCGCATACGCACGCGCCCATGACGCTGTTGCGCGGTCTGGCCGACGATCTGCGGCTCGATGTGTGGCTCATGGGCTACATGATGCCGGTCGAGCGCGAGTTCGTGCGTCCGGATTTCGTCAGGCTCGGGACCGCGCTCGCCTGCGCCGAGATGATTCGCGCCGGCACCACGTGCTTCGCCGACATGTACTATTTCGAAGAAGAGGTCGCCGCGGCGGCAGCCGCCGCCGGAGTGCGTGCGCTGTGCGCGCAAACCGTGCTGAAATTCCCGACGCCCGACGCGGCCAGCTACGAAGACGGCCTGGCCTCGGCGCGCGCGTTCATCACAAAATGGAAGGGACACCCCCTCATCGTCCCGTCAGTGGCCCCGCACGCCCCCTATACGTGCACCGCAGAAATTTTTCGCAGCTGTGCGGAGCTGGCCGCAGAGTTCGACGTGCCGGTGCACACGCACCTCGCGGAGACGGCACTCGAAGTCGAGCGCTCGCGCGCCGAGCACGGCATGCCCGTGATCCCGTGGGCCAAAAAACAGCGGCTCTTCGACGCGCGGGTGCTTGCGGCTCATTGCGTCCATGTGGACGAGGGCGAGATCCGCACGCTGCGCGATGCGCATGCCGGCGTCGCTCACAACCCCACCAGCAATCTGAAACTGGGGTCGGGCGTCGCGCCCGTCGCGAAGATGATCGAGATCGGGTTGAATGTCGGAATCGGCACCGATGGCGCCGCGTCGAACAACGATCTCGACATGTTCGAGGAGACCAGGCTGGCGGCGCTCCTGGCCAAAGGCATCAGCGGCGACCCCACCGCGGTCCCCGCGCGCACCGCGCTTGCGATGGCGACCCGCCTCGGGGCCTCGGCGATGCACATGGGCGCCATCACGGGTTCGCTCGAGCCCGGCAAGCGCGCTGACCTCATCGTCGTCGATCTCGACCGCACCCATACGACCCCGCGCTTCACCCACGATGCGCATGCCGTCTACTCGCAGCTCGTTTATGCCACGAAATCGACCGATGTGGTGGACGCGATGTGCGATGGGCGGTGGTTGATGCGGGATCGCCGGCTGCTGACGCTCGACGAAGCCGATCTTAAGGCCGGCGCGGATGACGTGGCGCGACGCATTGATGCGTTCCTGATCCGCCGGGAGCAGAGCGTGCTGCAGAAGCTGGTGGCCATTGGCGGAGCGGCGGAACAGGAAAGCTTCGAGATTCAGGTCAAGGCGCGTGTGTCCGCCGAGGAATCGGTTCTGCGTGCGCTCGACAGCGACGATATCGCGATCATTCGCCAGGTGCACTATCACCAGTACGACACGTACTTCTTCTTCGACG
>DATKDY010000353.1:0-40480 GCA_035512515.1 Vicinamibacterales bacterium | reverse complement strand
GTCCCGCAAAGCGGATTCCGTATCCCGCCGGGAGACAGGTCGGTGGCTGTGCTGGAATTGCCCCTTGGGAACATCGCGCGGGATACCGCTGCAATGTACCGCGTGACGCTTCACGGCAAGCGCACGGTCAACGGCTATAACGGCTACGAGCCACTTTACTACCAGGTGCTGAAGCACGCGCTCGCGGATCGCGACCGTACCGCTCTCGAAGCGCTCGCCTCGTTCGGACCGCTATTGATCGCGGCTGACAATGGCGTCGCCACCACGAGGTCGTGGGCCTCTTTTCTGTCGAACCACCCCGGGATCAGGCACTTGGGCGACGACAAGAAGTGGACGTTGTTTCAGCTCCCAACGAGCCGATCCCGGCGGGATGGCTGCGAGAGCAACCCTGTCGCCATAACCGCGATATTCGACGAGCAGGGACAGGTTGACGCCATGACGCTCACAGACCAGAATCCAGCCACCCGATGGATAACTGCACACCCTCAGCGCGTAGGCGATGCGCTCACCCTCGACCTCGGACGTGCCGAACGGCTATGCGGAATCGTGGTGTCGATGGGCTGGGAGGCCGAGTTGTACCCACGTAAGCTTCGTGTTCGAACGTCAGTGGACAACGTGACGTGGAAGACACGCTTCGAAGGCAGGATGGGCGGATCAGCATTCCGCGCGGCGCTCGAAAATCCTCGAGACGCCAGGTTCACGATCCCGCTGCGTGGTCAGGCTGCCCGATTCGTGACACTGCGCGTCGAGCAGTCGCACCCCCTTTATCAGTGGGCGGTCGCTGACATTGTCGTCGAGGCTCAGCGGTGAGCTGGGCAAATCAAACCACGGACCACATTCACGCTCACCCTGCCCAGGGCCGCCAACGACCTGAGGATCGCCGACTACTCGCTGCGTAGTGCCGTGACCGGATCCACCCGCATCGCGCGCACCGCCGGAATGAGATTCGCCGCGAGAGCCGCTCCGAACAGCACGGCGAGCGCGAGTCCCCAGGCCACGACATCGACCGCGCTCACCTGGTACAGCAATCCGCCCAGCAGGTTGGCACTCACGGCCGCGAGCCCGACGCCGACTGCCCCGCCAATGACGGCAAGGGCCAGTCCCTGGCGCATCACCAGCCCCAGTACCTGACCGGCGTCGGCTCCGACGGCCATCCGCACGCCGATCTCGCGCGTGCGCCGCGCCACGGAAAACGCGACCACACCGTAGAGCCCGATGGCGGCCAGCAGTGTGCCGACCCCGCCAAACGCCAGCGCCAGCCACGCGGCCACCCGTTGGGGCAGCAGCGACATCTCGAGGGCGGACTCCATGGTGTTGCTCGCGACGAAGACGAGCCCCGGCTCGATGGCCAGCAGCTCACGGCGCAGCGTCGCGAGCGTCTGTGATGCGTCCCCGCGCGTGCTCGCAACGACGTAGTTGTAGCGCGACGGCCGCTGGGCCGCGGCAAAATGCAGATACGGTGCGGGCCGTTCGTTGACCGTGAACAGCCGGTGGTCCTTCGAGACGCCAACGACCTGAAACTTCTGACCGTCCGAGAACGACAGTTCGAACGTCCGGCCCACGGCGCTGCCGTCGGGCCAGAAGCGGCGCGCCAGGGTTTCGTTCACGACGACGACGGGTGGGGCTTCGCGGCGGTCAGCATCGGTGAACCCGCGGCCTTCGACGATCGGCACATCGAGGGTGGAGAAGTACTCCGGCGACACTGCGACATTGGCCACCAGTTCGCCGCGATCGTCGGGTCCGTAGGCCTTGCCATCAATCCGGATGCTGGTCTGGCTGTAGTTGACGTCGAACGGCATGCGCGGGGTCACGAGCGCCACGGATTCGACGCCCGGGATCGTCTCGACCCGCTCGAGCGCGCGCGCCCAGAACCGTTCGCTCTGCTCGGCGGTGTACCGCACCATGCCGGTGTCCGCCGCCACCATCGCCAGCCCGGCGGTGCGGAATCCGACGTCCGCCGACTGTGAGGCCGCAAGGCTGCGCAACAGCAGCCCGGCCACCACCAGCAGGACCAAGGTGAGCGCCAGCTGGCCGACGACGAGCACATCGCGCAATGCCCAGCGGCGGCCGCCAAACCGCGCCGATGACGTATCGCCGCGGAGCTCTGCCGCGAGGCGCATGGACGAAGCCTTCAATGCGGGGGTGAGCGCAGCGAGCACCCCGGCCACGATCGCCACGCCGAGCGCGAACGCAAGTACGCGCAGGTCGAGCCGGACGTCGAGGTTGATGGTCCCGGGGATCGGAAGTTTCAGCGACAGCAGCAGGCGCACCAGGCTCGACGCGATCGCCGCCGCCACGACGGCCCCGCACACGCCGAGAACGATCCCTTCGGTGAGCATCTGGCGGACGATGTGCCAGCGACCGGCGCCGATTGCAAGCCGAACGCTGATTTCGCGTTGGCGCGACGAGGCACGCGCGAGCAGCATGCCGGTCACGTTGGCACACGCGATGAGCAGCACCAGGCCGACCACCGCCATGATGCCGGCCGACCCGATCGACAGGGGGCCGCCGGCCTGAGGGACGAGCAGCCGGACATCAGTGCTGGCGAATGCGGCCATGCGCCGGTTGCGGTTGGTCTCTGGATATGCGGCGGCGAGTTGCGCCGCGAGAACCTCCACGTTCGCGCGCGCGGCAGCAACCGTCATACCCGGCTTCAGGCGCCCCTTCACGAACAACCAGCGGCTTCCGCGCCGCTCGAGGCGCGTCCGCCCGGTGGGCGACGGCACGTTGTCGTTGATGCCAGCCGGCTCGATTTCGTCGGCATGCAAAATTGGCAGCCACAGCTCCGGCACGAGGATCGGAACCACGCCCGTGAAGGACGCAGGCGCCACGCCGACGATGGTGTACGCCTGACCGCGAAGCTGCAGCGTCTTGCCGATCACCGACCGATCGCTGCCGTAATCGGAGCGCCACATCCGGTGCGAGATGACCACCACCCGCTCCGCACCAGCAACGTCGTCCGCGGGCTGGAGCGTGCGACCCAGAAACGGCCGGATGCCCAGCAGCGTGAAGTGATTGGAGGTCACGATGTGCCCCATCACCAGCCGGGCGCGGTCGCCAAGGTTGAGCGGCGCCAGCATCATCGAGTACGCCGTGATGTCGCTGAAGACCGTGTTCTGCGCCTCGAGATCGAGGAAGTCCGGATAGGACGTCGTGGCGTATTCGCCGCCATCGCTGCCGTTGGTGAACACGTCCACGAGCGTGCCGGGGTCTTCGACCGGGATCGGCCGGAGCAACACCGCGTCCACGAGCGAAAACATCGCCGTGTTGGCCCCGATGCCAAGGCCGAGAGAGAGAATGGCCACGGCCGCAAAGCCAGGACTGCGGAGCAGCCAGCGGACGGCCTGACGTAAATCGTTCAGCATGAATGCCCTTGTCCCCTTCCGCCACGCGGCCCTCCGCGCAGCGGCCTTCCGCGCAGCGGCCCTTTGCTTAGACGCGCCGAAACTTTGTCGCGTTCCGCTTCATCAATCCCCACACAATCGAGCGGGGCAGCACGCGACTGAGCGTTGCCAGGGTCGCGTTGACACGGCCCGGCACAAACACCGGCACTCCGGCCATCACCGCGTCGTACGACGCACGCGCGACAACGTCGGCGTCCAGCCACAGCAGCTTCGGCATCCGGCTGACTTGCGCACGGGTGCCGGTCACGTCGTGAAACTCGCTGAACGTGAATCCCGGACAGCTCGCCGTGACATGGAGCCCGTGCCGCATCGTCTCCAGAGCGAGTGATTCCGAGAACTTGATGACGAACGCCTTCGACGCCGCATAGAGCGTGTGCCCCGCCACCCCGGGCAGCATGCCCGCCAGCGAGGCCACGTTGATGATGCGCCCCCAACGACGCTCGATCATGCCCGGCAGGAGCCGGTGGGTGAGCTCCGCGACCGCCACGACCAGCACCTGGAGAAACTTCTGCTGGTCCGTCCAGGTCGTTGTGGCGTAACTGCCTGGTACGCCGTAGCCGGCATTGTTCACGAGCACATCCACGTGAAGCGCTCTCCGGGCAATCGAGCTGACCAGCCGCTCAGGTGCCAGCGGGTCCGCAAGGTCCTCGGCCATCACGACGGCATCGATGCCGTGGCGTGTGCGGAGCTCGAACGCGAGTGTTTCGAGGCGATCCTGCCGCCGGGCTGTTAGGATCAGGTCATGCCCGCGTTCGGCCAGCACATGCGCGAATGCCAGACCGATGCCGGACGACGCGCCGGTGACCAGCGCGCGACGCGGGGCACTTCTCTCTTTTATACGCGGCAAGTCGCAAGTATAGGTATGATCTGTCGTTTCCATGGAGATGCAATGAACCTATTACGGCTCGTCCTCCTCATCGGGCTCGGTCTCGCCGCCTCCGGGTGTATCAATAGCGCCTCGCTGATCAAAATCAAACCCGACGGCAGCGGCACGATTGAGCAGACAATGCTCGTCAACATGGCCGCTCTCAAGGGCATGATGGCCGGCATCGGCGGCGGGCAGGTCAAGCAATCCGGGGGTGTCCTGAACGAGGCCGAGTTCAAACGCGCGGGCGAACGTATGGGCGTGCGCCCCGTGTCCCTGACACCCATGACGGAAGGCGGCTTCGAGGGCGCCAAAGCGATCTACGCGTTCGACGACATCACCAAGGTCCGCATCGATCAGGATCCGCAGATGTCCGGCTCCACCAGTGGCACGTTTTCGCAGAAACCGTCCGGCAGCAGCCCAATCACTTTCGGCCTGGTGCGCCAGGGCGCCACGTCGGTGCTGACAATCACCGTCGACGAGCAGGCGGCGGACTCGGCGACCGCTCGCGCGCAGGACGCGCCGAGCCTCGACTCGATCGATCCGGCAATGCTGCAGATGATCAAGACGATGTTCGACGGCTTCCGCATCCTGATAGACCTCGAAGTAGACGGCACAATCGTCAAGACCAACGCCGATTACGTCGACGGCTCGCGCATCACGCTGCTCGAAGTCGACATGGCCAGCGTGTTCGCGGACGAAGCGAAGCTCAAAGCGCTGCAGTCCAAAGTGCAACCTGGAGCGTCCATCTCCGAGCTCCGGCCCTACCTCAAGGACATCAAGGGCGTGAAGGTCAACCACCCATCGATCACCATCGAGTACCGCTGACATGCACGCAGGCGGCGGCCCAAACGGATCGCTCGAAGACCAGCTCCGGCTGGTCGTCGTGGATTCGCCAGACCTTGCCGCCCCGCTCATCGGCGCGCTCGAGGTCGCCGACATCGGTGCCTGGATGTGGGTCGAAGCCGAACGCGCGCTGTACTTCTCGCCGCGGGTCATCGAGTTGCTCGGCATCGAGCTCGAACCGCGTACGGACCTGGTGGCGCGGTTTTTTCGAGGCGTTCACGCCGACGATCAGGAGGAGGTCGGTTCTCTCCTGGCAGTCCGGAGACCGGCCGGACCGTTCCGGCTGCGATACCGGTTCGCACCTCCGGACGGCCCGCTGCGCTGGATTGAAGACCGCGGACGTGTCGAGCGCAGCGCCTCTGGACTGCTCATTCGCCAGGGCGGCGCGATGCGCGAGGTCACGCACGAAGTCGGACGCGAGCAGGAGCGCCGCGAAGCCGACGCGCGGCTCGAGGCGCTCGTCAACGCGATGCCCTTTGCCGTCTGGGGCCGCAGCGGCCCTAACCTCGAGGTCACCCATCAGAACGCCGAATCCATCCGGGCCTGGGGCGACATCCGCGGCCGCGCGCTGAGTGAAGCTCCGCTGGAGTTGCGACGGCACTGGGAACATCAGCTCGCCGAGGTGCTCAGCGGCCAGATCGTCCGGTCGCGCCACGATCAGATTCGCGATGGTGAACTGCGCGTCGTCCACGAGATCATCGCCCCCGTCGTCGTCGAAGAACGAGCCACCGGCGCCGTCGGTGTGGCCATCGACGTCACCGAAGAAGCGCGTGCGGCGCGCTTTGCGGCGTTGCTCGCCGAGATTGCCGCCGATTCTGCCAGCCGATCGAGCGATCAGCTCGACACGGCGCTCACTACCAGCCTGGAAAAGATCGCGCGGTTTCTGGGCGCACCTATCGCCACGCTGTGCGAGGTCGCGAATCAGGACACCGTGCGCGTGACGCACTGGTGGGTGGACCCGGTAACGGGGAGCGACCGTCCCGGCGACATCGAGTTCGATGGCGGGCCGGTGCGGGAACTGTTGCGCCGGGTGGCCGCAAACACGCCCGTCGTCGTCCGCTCGCTCGATGAGCTGTCCGAAGGCAGCGTGGAACGCGCCTGGCTGGCCGACCGTCACTTTCAGTCGTTTGCCATGGTGCCGACGCAGCAGTCGGATGGGACACTGACGATTCTGGGGCTGGCCGGCGCAGCTGACCAGCGCGTGGACTGGCCGGCGGACACCATTCCGTTCATGCGCCTGGCCGCCACTCTGCTGAGTGGTGTGCTCACGCGGGCGCGCGCCGAAGCCAATCAGCGGGCCGTCGAGCGACGGATGCAGGAGGCACAGAAGCTCGAGCGCCTCGGCGTGCTGGCCGGCGGCATCGCCCACGATTTCAACAACCTGCTGACAGCCATCCTTGGGCATGCCAGCCTGCTGCGCGGCGAATTTGGTGAGAACGTTGGGATGGCCCGGTCGCTCGATCAAATCGAGGCTGCCTCACAACGGGCGGCGGAGCTGTGCCGACAGATGCTCGCCTATGCCGGCCGCGGGCGCTTCGCCCTGCACGCCATGGACGTGAACCGGCTGATTCGGGAGATGCACGCACTGCTGCAGGTGACGGTGCCGAAGAAGGCCACGCTCGAGCTCGCGCTCGCGCCAACGCTCCCGGCCGTCTTCGCTGACGAAGCGCAAATGCGGCAGTCGATCATGAACCTCGTGATCAATGCCGGTGAGGCGCTCAACGACGGCACCGGCAGAATCGCGATAAGCACGGCTTACCGGCGCCGGACCGCAGAGGAGCTTTCGCAGACGGTGTTCAGCCCCCAACTCACCGAGGGCACCTATGTATCGCTCACGGTGAGCGATACCGGTGAAGGCATGACGCCAGAGACCACGGCGCGCATCTTCGATCCGTTCTTCAGCACCAGGTTCACCGGCCGAGGCCTCGGGCTCGCCGCCGTCGTCGGCATCGTTCGCGCACACAAGGGCGCCCTCGAGGTCCACAGCCATTACGGAGCCGGCTCGACATTCGAGCTGATTCTGCCGGCGCACGGGGGCAGCGCCGCTCCACCACCCGAGTCCATCGCGGACGCGGCAGACGCCTCGCAGTCCACCTGGCGGACGACCGGCACGGTGCTCGTTGTCGACGACGAGTACGGCGTGCGAGACCTTGTGCGCAGCGTCCTGGAGCGGACGGGGATGACGGTGATTCTGTGCGAGGACGGTCGGACCGGCGTGGACAGGTTTCGTGAGCTGGCCGGCCAGGTCCGTCTCGTGCTGCTCGATCTGACGATGCCGGGTCTCGACGGCCGTGAAGCGCTGCGGGACATGCGGGGCATTCGCGAAGACGTCCCGGCCATTTTGATGAGCGGCTATTCGCCGGACGACCTGATCCACGCGTCAAATCACGCGTTTCTGCAAAAGCCTTTCACGGCCGCCGCCCTCCGCGCCGCCGTCAAACGCGCGCTGGGCGAATGAGCCGATTGAACTCCCTTCGGCCCGGAACGCCGCCCTCCGGCAACGTGGCCCTTTGAGTCGTGTCGCGCGAAGCCTGCGGCGCGAAGCGCCGCTTTTTCAGCCGACGCAGACGACGCGGCCGTCGGACGAACCGAAGACGACACGCCCGGAGGCGATGGCGGGCGAGGACATGAGGGCGCCGCCGTCCTCGTATTCCCACACCACCTTGCCGCTGGCGAGATCGAGGACATAAAAGCGTCCGTCGTTCGAGCCGATGAACACGCGTCCGCCGGCCACCGCCGGCGACGCGTCAACGCGCGCGCGGGTCATGTAGGTCCAGCGCGCCTTGCCCGTGGACGCGTCGAGGGCGTGGACCATGCGATCGCGACCGCCGGCGATGACGACGCCATCGACAACCGCCGCCGACGAGTAAAACGGAAACTTGCGATCCGGATGCTCGTAGCGCCATCTCACCTTACGCCCGGCGATGTCGAAGGCGATGATCTGATTGTCGAACGTGCCGAAGTACGCGACGCCGTCGACCACGGCCACCGACGCGCCGGTATAGGCGGTCGCCGACGTCTGGAAGACCTTCTGGCCATCCGACACGCGCACCGCATGAAAGATCTCGTCGCAGCCGGCGAAGTAGGCGATCCCGTCGGCCACCGCCGGCGTGCCGTGAACGTAGTTGTCCGTCTTTACCGTCCATCGCGGCTTGCCATCGGCGGCCCCAAGCGCATACAGCGAGGCGTCGTACGACCCAATCAGCACGGCGTCGTTGACGACGAGGGGTGAAGACTTGATCTCCGACTGCGTCTTGTGAGTCCAGACTCGCTTGCCGTCCGCCGCGCTGACAGCATGAACGACGCCGTCGAGATCGCCGATGAACACACGTCCCCCCGCGACGGCGGGTGAGGATTCCCCGATCGACTCGCCGGCTTTGTAGCGCCAGCGCAACTTGCCGTCGGCGAGACCAAGCGCGACGAGCTCGCCAGCCGCCGTGCCGACATACACGACGCCGCCGACGATGGCCGGCGACGAATCCACCGGCACATCGGCGCCTGCTTCCCACACCCAGACCCGCTCCAGCGCGGCGGGCACTTGCGATGACGACACGCCGGTCAGCGCGGATGTCGCCCGGAAATGGGGCCAGGCATCAGCCGGCGCCGCGACGGGCTTCTGACCCCGCACCAGACGCGGCAACACCAATGCCCCCGCTAACGACCCGATGAAATCACGACGCCGCATGTTCACGACCTTAGCTATCGGCTATCAGCTATCAGCTATCAGCGCTCTCGGCTCTCGGCTCTCAGCTGTCAGCGCTCTCAGCCCTCAAGCTGTAAGCGCCGAAAGCTGAAAGCTGTAAGCTGAGAGCCATTACTGAGTCGGCCGTTTGAACTGCGCGCCCTCCGCAATGGCCAGGAGCTGATTCCGGTTCATGATGAACAGCGTGCCGTTGGCCGGCACCACTGTCGAATAGACCGAGCTCCCCATGTTCATCTCGGAGAGCACTTTCAGTTCCTTGCCGTGCTGCAGCACCGTGACGTCGCCATCCTCGTCACCGAGATAGACCTTGTCGTCAATCACGATCGGCGAGCCCCAGATGGCGGCGAACATGTCGTGGATCCAATAGGGCTCACCCGTCTTGGCATCGAGGCAGTGCAGAAAGCCGCTGAAGTCGGCCAGGTAAATCAAGCCATCCTTGACCGCTGCGGTCGAAATGGAGCGGCGGATCTTCTGGTAGTGCCAGAGGCGCCCGGTCTCGGTGATGTCGCCGCGCTTGGTGCCGTCGATCGCATAGGCATGGCCGACGCCTTCACCGTGTTCCGGATCCTGCCCGTTCTGAATGTAGACGACATTGTCGACGATGACCGGCGTGCTGATGACCTCGTTGCGCGTCTTCGGCCATACCGAGTCCTTCGGGTTGGTGTCGAACTCCCACAGCTTCTTGCCCGAGATGACTTCGTAGCCGCGCACCCAGCCGTCACCCTGGGCGTGCACGACCTGCATCACGCCGCCGATCTCACCCACCGTCGGCGTGGACCACTGTCCATGAAGAATCCGATCCTCCACGGAGTTGTCTTCCCACACCAGCTTGCCGGTCGTCTTGTCGAGGGCAATGATGGAGGGCGCGCGCGGCGACGGCACGTTGACATGGCTTTCATCCTGACCATTCGAAGTGCTCACGTAGATCAGGTTCTGATGGGCCACCGGCGACGAATTGGCCAGGTTGTGCGGAAACGCACCAACCTCCTCCATCATGTCGAAGATCCAGATGAAGTCGGGGTCGTGCAGGCCGGTCAGCTTCTCGTCCTTGATCAGACCGTCATTGGTCTTGTCGTGAAATCCGTCGAGGTCGGCAGCGATGACCTGCCCGCGATTGGTGACGAAGTAGGCGACGCCGTTCTCGACGAGCGGTGAGGAGGCGATGCCCTGAAACGGCCAGTCGTTGGCGCGTCCCGACAGGAGCTTCTCGAACGTGGCCTGCCACAGAAACTCGCCGTTCGATTCGCGAAACGCCATGAGCACGCCGCGATCGCCGCCCTGCTTGGGATCGCGCAGCGCTTCGTTGTTGGTGCCGACCAGCACCACTCCCTCGGCGACCACCGGGTTGCCGTAGGACTGCGATCCGAGCTCGGCGACCCATTTGACGTTCTTGCCGGACTTGACGTCCCACGTCGTGGGAAGCCCCTCGAGCGGCGACACCATGTTGCGCGACGGCGTGCCGCCCCACATCGGCCAGTCCGCGGAGACGAAGGTGGCCGCGCCGATGACGAATGAAAGAGCACAGACGAAACGTTTCATTACGAGCCTCGCCGGGCGGTCCGAGGACCGGCCGCTACAGGGGTCATTGCCGGGGCCGGTCCCGGAACCGGCCGCTACAGGAGTCATTTGTTCGGGTACACCGCGATGTTGTCGAAATACAGCTCGGAGATGCCATCCCCGTAGATGCCCGGGCTGCCCTCGACGTGCGCGATGGTGTCCGTCTTCTCGATGGTCCACGCCTCGGGCTCGGGTTCGCCGGTTGGCCAGACCTTGCCGCGGACCAGTGCGGTGCCATCGGGCCGGCTGTCCACGCGCAGCTTCATGCGATACCACGTGTCCGGTTCCCACTTGAACGGCACGCGCGCGGTCATTTCGTCGGCGGCCTGCCAGGGGTGCAGTTCGAGCTTCTGGCCGTTGCCGAAGAGCACGAGCACATAGCGCTGGTTGATGAGCCCGACGTCACCGCGCTGGCGCCGCGATTCGGTGGCGCGGACGTCGGATTCAATCGTGTAGCCGTCGAGCGTGGCGGGGCCCATCAGCACTTTGGCGCGGCGTCCGACGGTCTCGTCGCGGGGCCGCACCAACACGTTTCCCACGCCCTCCACCGCGCGCCGGAACACCTTGCCCGGCGCGCCGACCCACCACGCGGGCGGGCCTTCGGCTTTCGGATTTTCGAAATCCATCGTCCACGGCAGCGGCGCGATGACTCGCACACGGGCCTGCCCGGTCACCCCGCCAACGGTCGCCTTGACGAAACCGGCGCCGCTGTCCTTGCCCGCGACGTAGACGCCATCGGCGCCGATCGTGCCGGGGAGCTGGTCGACCGCCCATGTCGCCGCGGCCGGCTTCTCTTCGCGTATGAAGTTGCCGCCGGCGTCGAACAGGCGCAGGCGGAAATCCTGTTTGCCGCCAGGCCCGAGCAGCGACTCATAGGGGAAGACCTGGACGTGCGCGACCTTGGATTGGCTGGCCTGAAGGCCGCCCCCGTTCGAGGGCTGCTCAGCGGAACCCGCGGTCGCCGGGCCCGCGCTTGCAGGGCCCGGCTGCCGCCGGGCCGCGTTCGAAGATGCCGCGCGCGGCCGCCGCTTCCCGATCGCATACGTCGCTTCCATCGACGTCACATACACGCGCCCGTCGGCGACGATTGGCGACGCGAAGATGACCTCCGGCGAATCCGGCGTGCCCAGCAGATCCTCGTCGAGCACTTCGACACCGGTGGCCGATGGGCGCAGGATGAAGACTTTTCCGTTCTCCGTGCCAACATACAGTTTGCCATCGGCAAGGACGGGCGAGCCCTTCTGCAGAGTACCCAGGCTTCGCTCCCACACCTTGACGCCGGTCTCGAGATCGAATGCGGCGACGATCGCGCCGTTGTCCACGGAATACAGGCGCTCGTCGTCCATCACCGGCGATGGGAAGCTCGGCATGAATCCGAACGTGCGCCATTTGTATGCACCCTCCTCGAGGTCGCCGGTTCGGCGCGCGTCGATCGCCGCCACCATGCCCATCTGCGTCGTGCCGAGGTTTTCCTCGCCGTGCGTGATGTAGGCCACACCGTCGCGGTAGAGCGGGCTGTTGAGAATCGCGCGCTTCGACACGTCAATGCGCCAGATGGGCTGGCCCGTGTTCACCTGGAGTGCGTGATACGCGCCGTCGGTGCCGCCGACGATCATTGCCGTGGTGGCGGGCTGTCCCGCCGTGGCGGAGGGGATGTCCACGACGATGGGAGTCGAGTAATTGGTGTCGAAGTGCCGCGCCTGCGGCGAGCTGATCCAGATGGTCTGGCCCGTGCGCTTGTCGAAGGCCAGGTAGCGGTTGCCGGGGCGATTCAAATCGCCCCACGCCAGCATCAGCGTGTTCAGGATCACTTTGTCGTCGTGAATGATCGGTGACGTCGTGCGTCCGCCATGCGTGGTCACCGCGCCGTATTCCTCCGTCAGCGAGCGGTCCCAGAGAATCTTGCCATCCGGCGAAACCGCCGCGAGCTGCGCGCCGACGGTGAAGACGAAAATGTTGCCGGTCTCCGGATCCACGGCCGGCGACGCCCAGGCCGCGCGGTGTTGCGGGACATCGCTGAGATAGATGCTGAAGCGGCGCTCCCAGAGCACGTTGCCGGTTTCGGCGTCGAGTGCGACCAGCCGCTCCTGCGTTGTCGAGACGTCACCAGCCGTGACCGTCAGCAGGTACAGGCGATCACCGAACGCCACCGGTGACGAGCGCGCGCCGATGGCCCCGCGCCACGCGAGGTTCTCTCCCTGCGGCGACCAACTCGACGGCAGGTCCGTCTCCGCCGACCGGCCGTCTCGCGACGGCCCCCGCCATTCGGGCCAGTCGCTCGCGCCAAGCGCGCTGGTCCCGAGAATTGTTCCTGCCGCGAGAAACGCGGCTGCACTGAAGCGTCGCAGGTTCATGGTCATGGAAGGCCTTATCATCCCTATCCCCTGGAGAAAACGACCCGGACCTTGGTGCGGTCGGTCGCCGTCGCGAGACTCCACTCGTCCACCTGCCATCATCGGGCGCCGCGCATTCGGCAGGTGCGGGGCGTGATCCGTGTCAAACCGTGCGCACGTGCGCCGAGTTGAGCAGGCGTGCACGACGAACGGAGCGCCTGCCGCGAAAGGGGTCACGCGTCACTCTTACGATCATATAGAATACGACCTGAACATGGCGGACTCTCGCGCGCGTCGATCGTGTGGACTGGCCCTGTTCGGGCTGATTGTCGCGACGAGTATCGTGACGGCCCAGGGGCCGGACCGCGGTCAGCCCATCCGTGTCCGCCCCGTGACTCCCACCCCGGAACGGCTGACGCCAATTCGTGAGGGCCGCGGCGCATTTGAAAGTGTGCGGCCGGGCCGAAGCTCGGTGACGGTGCGTGGCATCGTGCAAAACACTCAGGGTGAACTGGTGCCGCGCGCTGGCAGCGTTCGCGTCCGCAGTCTCGTCGACGGCACCGTCGCCGGACGCACCGACGTAGACAGACTCGCCCAGTTCACGATCGCCGGCCTCGAGCCCGGAATATACACGGCGGAATTGGTAGGGCCCTCCGGCGCGATCATTGTGACGAGCGCCGCATTTTCAGCGGGCGCCGGCGAGATCATTCAACTGGCGCCGGTGGTCCCAGAGACACCGGCGTCCGGGATAATTGCCGCCCTGGGCAACGCCACCACGTCGGTCGTCACGTCAGCGGCCAGCGCCGGCATCATCGCCGTGGATCCAGGCCAGCCCGTGAGTCCCCAACAACCCTAGCCTCACAACAGGCTCGACAAAGTACTCTATTGTCTTATAGAGTCATATTAACAGTCTAAAGTGCGTTCGGCGCGGGACCGATACATCGTCGAACGTCAGCGCCGCCGCGCTCGTCGTCGGACCATCTGCGGGCAACTACTTGAAAAGCAGCCACTTAGGCGCACCGGATCCCAAGGTCGAGGCCGCCCCCGCGGCCTCCCTGCCGTTTGGTCTGCCTCAAGACACCCACCTCCTGGATCGGCTGTCCGTGCTCCACAAGTACCGGCGCATTGTCACGGCCGTCTTCGTGCTGGTTCTCGCCTGGTTCATGGTGCAGAGCTACACGACGACGCCGCTGTTTCGCGCCGTCGCGCAGATTGAAATCGATGAGGACAAGCCCGACGCCGGAACGCCGGTCGACATCGCGCAAAGCACGTATGGGTCCGACCCCGAGCTGTATTTCAACACGCAACACCGCGTGCTCCGCAGCCGCGATCTCGCGCGCCGCGTGGTGAGCAAACTCGATCTCAGCCAGGTGCCGGAATTCAACGGGCGCGGGCCGACGCCGACACCGCTTCAGCAGTTCTTCGCGACCGCCAATCAGGTCTGGCGCGCACCCCTGGCGGCGCTGTTTCCACCGGACGCGCCGGTGATCGACCCTCCCGCGGTCGATGAGTCGGTCGCCGATGCGGGCATGATTGACGCCATCATCGGGCGCATCGAGGTCGTTCCGGTCCGTGGCAGCCATCTCGTGGATGTGGCCTTCACGTCGGCCGACCGGGCATTTGCGGCGCAAGCGGCCAACATTGTCGTGGAAGAGTACGTTTCACAGAATCTCGAGCTGAAGGTCGGCGACCTGCTGAAGACGCTCGATTGGTTGACCGGCGAAGTCGCGCGTCAGCAGAAGCTGGTCCTCGACAGCGAGCGCCGCCTGTCCGAATACCGCGAGCAGCAGGATGCCGGAGCACTCGCCGACAACCAGAACATCGTCGTTGCCCGGCTCGGCCAGTTGAACGATGCGGTGATGGGCGCGCGAACCACGCGGATTGAAAAGCAGGAAGTCTGGAATCAGGTCCAGCAGGCCGGCACGAACCGGGATTTGCTTGCGGTCATCATCCAGAGTCCGGCGGTTCAGGAACTGCGCAACCGTCTGCAGGAACTGCAACGCGAGCGTGCCGCTCTGGCGGCGCGATACGGCGAGTTGCACCCATCGCGGACGAACAATGCGACGGCCATCGACAACACCGAACGGCAGTACAACGAAGCCCTGCAGAAGGCCGCCGCGAGCGCCCGCAGCGAGTACGAAGCGGCCATGGCGCAGGAGCGGTCGCTCATGCGCGAGCTCGACTCGCAGAAGGTGGCGACCACCAGCCTCAATCGCAAGGGCATCGACTACTCGGTGATGCAGCGCGAGACGGAAACGTATCGCAACATCTACAACACGATGCTGCAGCGCGAGCGGGAGCTCCGCGTCGTCGCCAACAGCCGATCGAACAATGTCCGCGTGGTCGATCGCGCGGAAGTGCCCGGCGGGCCGTTCACACCCAATCACCGGACCGATTGGACGTACGCCTTGCTCTTCGCCATGGTCATCTCGTTCGGCATCGCCTTCGGGCTCGACTACCTCGATGACACCATCAAGACACCCGAGGACATCACACGGCGCCTGAGACTGCGGTTCCTCGGGCTGGTGCCCTCGGTCCCGGGAGAACGCTATCCGCTGCTGTCGGGGCCGGTGCCGCACGACTTCGGCGAATCGTTCCGGGCGCTGCGCACGTCGCTGGTCGGACTGGCGTCCCATGACGGGCCGAAGGTGCTGGCCGTGACCAGCGCGCAGCCGCTCGAAGGCAAGACCACGACGGCCGTCAACATTGCCATGGCGCTCGCCGTCGGCGGATCGCGCGTCCTGCTGATCGACGCCGACATGCGGCGTCCCAACGTGCACAAGACCTTACGGATTTCCAACGACCGCGGGCTGTCCACGCTGCTGGCGGGACAGTCGCGCATGCGCGAGGTGGTGCAGCGAACGCACGACCCGAATCTGCTCGTCATTCCAGCGGGTCGCACGCCGGCCAATCCCTCGGAGCTCCTCGCGTCGGAACGCATGCGCGCGCTGGTGGAAGGGCTCGAGTCCGGTCCGTTCGAGTGGGTCATCATCGACACGCCGCCGGTGCTGGCCGTGACCGACGCCGTGATTGTGGCGCCGATGGTGTCGGGGGTGACCTTCGTCATCGGCGCCGACATGACGCGGTGGCGTCTGGCCCAACGCGCCGTCGAAATGCTCCAGTCGGCCAACCCGCGTGCCATGGCGGCGGTGCTGAACAAAGTGGACTTCGCCCGAAACCGCTACTACTACTCCCGCTATTACGGGCACCAGTACAAAAGCTATTACTCCGAGGCGCCCGCGGCGTAGACGTGATTGCCCACCGCGCCCTTCTCGTGGTGGTGGTCGTCGGTACCTTCGTGGCATTCGGCGGAATGCCCGGCTGGACCACGGTGCCGGTCTTGGCCGCATCGCTGACGCTCTGGGCCGTCGCGACATTCCGGCGGCCTGCGCTCGGGTTCACAAACGCCCCGCTCGATCTGGCGCTCCTCGGTCTCGCCGGCGCCGTGGCCCTGCAGGTCGTTCCCCTGCCTGCCTCAGTCGTTGACGTCCTCTCGCCAGCAGCAAGTGGTCTCGAGAGCCAGCTGTTCGTCGGCGCCGGCGGGATGGGCGGCGGCGCCCGCCCGTTGACGCTCGACGTGAGCCGCACGCTGGCCTCTCTCGCCACGGTGGTGAGCGCGGTGCTCGTCTTCGTGGCGACACGGTCGATTCTGCACGCCGGCGGAACGCGCGCCCTGTGCCGGACGCTCGCCTTCTTCGGCGCGGTGGCGGGGCTCGCGGCGCTCGGATTTCGCGTTGCGGCGCCAGAGCACATCTTCGGCTTCTGGCAGCCTGAGGCCATCTCCGCCAAACCACTGGGACCATTCGTCAATCGCAATCACTTTGCCGGCTGGCTGCTGCTCATTCTGCCGGTGTCCGCCGGTTACTTCGTTGCGCAGCTGTCCTCCCGTACCGGCGATGGGCGGGTGGGGACGGCCATGGCCGCAGCGCTGAACTCACGCGCCGCGGCGACCGGTGCGGCGGTGTTCGTGATGGGGATCGTGCTGCTGCTGGCGGAGTCGCGCTCGGCGTGGGTGGGACTTGCCGTGGCGGTGTCTGTTGGCTGGTGGACCTCAGGTCCGCGTCGGTCGCGGCATCGAGCCGCCAGCCTGAGCGCCGTCGCCTTCGGCATCGCGGCGCTGCTGCTGGCGCTGTTGTTCGTGAATCCGGATAGCGTCGTCGCCCGCCTGGCGGGAACGTTTCAGGACATGCCCACCAGTCGAGTCGTGATCTGGCGCGAAACGCTGCCGCTGGTCCGGGACTTCTGGAGTGTCGGCACCGGTGCAGGAACGTTCGGGATGGCGATGACCGCATACCAGGAGACCTGGCCCTACTTCCCGCACCTGCGCGAGTACATTCATTTCAACCAGGCGCACAATCACTATCTGCACGTCGCCGCCGAAGGGGGCGTCCTGCTCGTCGTGCCGTCGGTGGCGGTGATCCTGTTCGCCTCCCGCGTCATGCGCCGTGCGTTGCGGGAACAAGGCGGCGAGGCTTACTGGGTTCGACTTGGGGCGGTTGCGTCGCTGGCGGGCATTGCTGCGCAAAGCGTGTTCGAGATTCCGCTGATCGCGCCGGCGAACGCCTTGCTGGCCGCCGTCGTCCTGGCCATCGCCGTGCACCGGCGCGACCCATCAACGGTCAAACATAGGCCCTCGACAGCCGCCGCAGCAGCACCCGACGTGACGGCCCGTGCTGGAACAACGAGAAGATGAGGTCGCGGTGACGGTTGAAATGCGCTGACTGGCGGACCAGCGGGATGATGCCGTCGGTGTGGGCCAACTGGAACAGTTCGTCGATGTCTTCGTCGCGCATGGCCTGCGCGGCGCGACGCAGCTTGGATTGCGCGTCGAACTCGGGCTGAAAGCGCTTGCGCCAGGCGGCTTCGTAGCCGGCCAGCGAGGCGGCATCGAGGGCGTCGCGGCGAAGCTGACTTGCGAGCACCGCGGACGCAATCTCGCCGCTCACGATGCTGTAGTAGATGCCGCCGCCAGTCGTCGGCTTGACCAGGCCGGCCGCGTCGCCCACGACGAGCACGCGATCGCTGTAGGTCCGTTCGATGGCGCCGAGGGGCAGCATCTTGCGTCGCGGCTCCACCGCCGGCGGCGGACAGAGGCCCCACCGCTGCTGCACACGGTCGATCATCCGCTTGAAGTACTGCCCGGCATCCCCGTCCGCCATGACGCCCACTCGGACGTGGGCGCCATGCGGCCGCCGCACCGGCACGGCCCAGGCAAAGCCCTTGGGCGCGACTTCGGATCCGAAGTGCACCTCCACGTCCCCGGGCGTTTCACACGGCATCTCGAGCTGCGCCGACTGGAGAAACGTCGTCGGCATGCCGAGTCCGAGGCGTTTCTGGAAGCCGTAGGCAGCGCCGCAGGCGAGGACGATGCTGCGCGCGTCGACGGCTTCACCGCTGCCGAGGGTGACCGTCACCCGATGTGCGTCCACGTCGATGCTCGCCACTCGTGCATCGTGGCGAATCACCGCGCCCGCCGCACGTGCGAACGCGGCGAGCGCCTGGTCGAACACGAGGCGATCGATGACGACCGCTTCCACGGTCGTTGTCGTGTACGAGAAGGAGGACCCGGTGGGGGCGAAGAAGCGAACCGTGGAGAGAGGATTGAGGACGGCCGCGGCCGGAAGCGGCAGCGTGTCGAGGGCTTCCTGCGCCAGGACGCCCGTGCAGTGGACGGGTGCGCCGATGCTGTCGTGGTCCTCGCAGACCAGAACGTCGAGGCCGTCCCCGGCGAGTCTGGCGGCGGCCACCAAACCGGCGGGGCCGCCTCCTACCACGATGGCATCACGCATTCGCGCTCGTATTATACCGGGCGATCAGGCGCGCCGGTGACGCCGCGGATCGTGCCGTTCCCAGGCGCCGCGCAGCGTGATGAGGAGTGATTGCGCCATCAGCCGGCAATCGAGCCACATGGTCCGTCGGGCGACGTATTCGAGGTCGTAGCGAAACTTCTCGGGTCGTGGTGCATCGCGCGGCGCGTAGACCTGAGCCAGACCCGTGAGACCCGGACGGACACGATGGCGATCGGCGTATCCCGGGATAGTCTCCAGCGCCAGCACGCCGTCGCCGGTTGAATCCTTTTCGCCTGGCCGCAGCGGGCGCGGACCCACGAAGCTCATGTCGCCGCGCAAAATGTTCCACAACTGCGGCAGTTCGTCCATGGCGGTTGCGCGGAGCAGGGCGCCTGTACGTGTAATCCGTGGATCATTCGCGGTCGCCTGGACGGGCCCGGTGACGCTTTCGGCATCGGGAATCATCGAGCGGAACTTCCAGGCCTTGAACACCCCGCCGTCGAGCCCGACTCGCTCCTGGCCGAACAGGATCGGGCCGCCATCCTCCAACTTCACCACGATCGCAATGAGGACGGACACCGGCATCATGAGAAGCAAGCCCATCGAGGACAGCAGAACGTCGAACGTGCGCTTCATCATCGTGTGGCCGACAGCGCGCCGAGCAGCGACGCATGCGCGGCAATCTGCCCGTCGCGTGTAAACGCGGAGGCGGCCATCCTGGCGCGGCATCCCATCGCCGCAAGTGCCTGCCGGTTGCCCGCGAGCTCGCGAATCGCCCTCGCCAGTCCGGCCGCATCGCCCGGCTGGACGACGCGGCCGCAATCGTGTTCGGTCGCAATGCGCGCCACGCTCGAATCCTCGTCGATCGCCGCGACGAAGGGCTTCCCGGCGGCAAGAATCGAATACAACTTACTCGGTACGATGACGCCCGACAGGCCGGCCCGAAGCGAGATGAGACAGACGTCGGCCGCCGCATACGACCAGCGCATCTCTTCCCGCTGTTGATACGGTAGAAACCTCACTGTGTGCGCAAGGCCGCGATCCTCGACGGCACGTGAAAGATCGGCGCGCGACGTGCCATTGCCGACGAATAGAAAGAGCACGTCCGGGACATCCCTCAACTCGGTCGCGGCATCGAGGACGATGTCGAGGTTCTGCGAGAAGCCGATATTGCCGGCATGGAGGACGACGAACCGCTTCTCGAGTTGATGCCCGGCCACAAACGGATTGTCCCGCGGGGCGTCGATGAACATCAGGGGATCGGCCCAGTTGTGAATGACGCTCACCCGCGCGGCGTCGGCTCCCTTGCTGTCTACCAGCCGCCGCCGCATCGTGTCGTCAAGCGCGATCACGCGATCCGCGCGCCGGACCAGATATCGATTCACGTGTGTGAGGATGGCGTCGGCCATGGGGCTGCGGAAGTCCTCGAGCAGTGCAGCCACTTCGGGGAAGACGTCCTGGCAATAGAACACGAATCGCGCGCGGGCTTGTGACCACGCGGCCGCCAGGCCGATGATCGGCGGGTCGGTCAACGCGACGACCACGTCCTGCCGCGGGAGCCTCCGGCCGGCGATGAACGCCGAAGCGAAGTACGTCAGGTAGTTTGCGGCACGCCCGGCAAACCGCCGCGGACGGAACCGTGTGCCCGAGGCGCGAACGATCCGGACGCCGTTGTGCACCGCCGAGCGCGGAAGCCTCTCCCCGGTGAGCGGTGGACCGCACACAACGGTGACATCGAATCGGTGCGTCGCGGCGAGTCCTTCGGCAAGTTCCGTCAGCAACTGTCCGGTGGCGCCCGTGTCGGGCCAATAGGAGCGGTTGAAGAAGCAGACGCGCCGGCGTGCCGAAGCGTGTGTCATGCGTGACACGTCCGCACGCTGTTCTTGACCAGCAGGTGCGAGCCCATCACGAGCACGTCCATGTCCGTGCGCAGAAAACAGTCGAGCGCCTGCGAGGGCTGCTCGACGATCGGCTCATTTTCGTTGAAAGACGTGTTCAACAGCACGGGCACGCCCGTGCGATCGCCGAACGCGCGAATGAGCGTCCAGAATGCGGGGTTGGCCGTGCGGTTGACGGACTGCAGGCGGCCTGACCCGTCCACGTGCGTGACCGCGGGCAGGAGGGCACGCTTGTCGGGGCGCACGGGGTAGACCTGCAGCATGAACGGATCCGCGACGGCACCGACGAAGTAATTGTCGATCTCCTCTTCGAGCACCGCTGGCGCGAACGGGCGAAAGCGCTCGCGAAACTTGATCTTCGCGTTGATGATGTCGCGCATGTCCACGCGGCGCGGATCGGCGAGGATGCTGCGATTGCCCAGAGCGCGCGCGCCCCATTCCATGCGGCCCTGGAACCAGCCGACGATGAGGCCGTCAGCCAGATGGGCTGACACGATGCCGCTGAGCGCCTCGCTGGCTGGTCGTGAGACGCGACAGCGGTCCCGAACCGCAGAATCGGCCGCGACCATGGCCTCGGCCACCTGATCGTCGCTGAAGGAGGTGCCCCAATAGGCGTGCTCCATCCGCCACCCGCGCGCGCCCCCCTCCTGTGCGTACCACGCGTAGAGCGCGGCGCCCAGCGCGGTGCCATTGTCCCCTGCCGCAGGCTGGACATAGAGATCGCGAAAGGGCGTGTTGGCGCGGATCTTCCCATTGGCGACGCTGTTCATCGCACAGCCGCCGGCCAGGGCCAGCCGGCTGCCGCCGATGCGCGAGTGCACGCCGCGCAGGACATGGAAGACGCCCTCTTCGAACACGACCTGCAGCGACGCCGCGAGGTCCATGTGGCGTTGCTCGACTGGATCGGCCGATGCGCGCGGGGGGCCGAGCAACCCCTCCATCTCCGACGAGTACGTCGCAGCGACCCGAGGAACGCCTTCGCTCCATTCCATCGGCACCTCGCCGGTCCAGTGGCGGAAATAGCGGAGGTCGAGCGTGAAGTGGCCGTGGCGCTCGAGGCGCAGCAGACGGCGAACGGCGTCGACGTCGTTCGGCTGTCCATACGGCGCCAGGCCCATCACCTTGTATTCGTCCCCCCAATTGTCGAATCCAAGAAATTGCGTGACCGCGAGATAGAGCAAGCCGAGCGAATGCGGGAAGAACGTCCGGTGCACGACGTCGAGCGCGCTGCCGCGCCCGCGTGCCGCCGAGACGCTGACGAAGTCGCCAAACCCGTCAATCGCACAGCACGCGGCCTCGTCGAACCCGCTGGCAAAAAACGCGCTCGCCAGATGCGTCGGGTGATGCTCGATGTGCCGGAGGCGGCGTGTCACGTGCGACTCTTCCAGTCCCAGTGCCTCCGCGATGGTCCGCGGCAGGCTGTGCTGCCGGCCGCCGCTCGACCGGTACTGCCGCCACAGCGCCGCGCCCGGACGATGGCGTATCGCAAACGCCGCTCGCCGCCAGAAGTGTGCCCGACGCCCCCGCGCCACGGCGAAGATGTCGACGTCCTGTGCCTTCACGCCGCCGATCTCGAGACACTTGCGCATGGCGAGCGCCGGGAAACCGGCGACGTGCTTCATCCGCTGGAAGCGTTCCTCCTCGAGCGCCGCCACCAGCTCGCCGTCTCTGAGGAGTGCGGCCGCCACGTCGCCGTGATACGCGTTGAAGCCGAGTATCAGCACGGCAGATCCAGCGCGGCGCCCAGCTCACGCGACATGCGGTCGAGTCCGAACATTCCCCGTGCGCGTGCCAGGCCGGCGGCTCCCATGGCCGCGGCGCGCGCATCATCCGTGTAGAGCGCGTCGAGCGCGTCGACCAGGGCCGCGCGATCGGTGACCGGCACGAGGAGTCCCGTCTTGCCGTCCTCGATCACCTCGCTCGCGGCGCCCGGGGACCCAATGCACGGGCGGCCCGCGTGCATGGCCTCGAGATACACGATGCCGAAACCTTCGCCGCTGCTCGGCATGACGAACACTCGGGAATCGTCCAGTACCTGCTCGAGCTCCGATCGGCTGACGCGGCCGCGAAACACGACGCTCGCGGACAATCCCTCTGCCTGCACCCGGTGCTGGAGCCGTACCCGATCATCGCCGTCACCGACGATGACGAGGCGCGCATGCGGATGATGGCGCAGATGGGACGGCCACACGTCGAGCAGCGCGTCGTGACCTTTGTAACGTTCCTCACTCCAGAGCCGTCCGACGATCACGGCGCTCTGCGACCGGGCGTCGAACGGCCGCGTCGCCGTGACGCGGGGCGGGGTCGCCGGCGCGCACACGCTGACGCGCGTGGCGCTCAAGGACGGATGCCACTCCCGGAAGCGGTTGACGGTGTAATGGGAATTGGCCAGCAGGCGTGTCGAAGCGAGGAACGCGCACGCGCGGCGGTTGAGCGGGCGCCAGACTTCCACTCCGTGAAGGTAGACGGCGACGTCCCGCGCGAGACGATGAGCGACCCACGCCGCGGGCGCCAGCTGCAGATGCGTGACGATAATGCGATCGAAGCGCCCGGCCACCGACGTGGCCGTCGTGCGCATCGCGAAGCGGGCGCGGCCCCCTCCCGCGGTCGCGACCGGCACCTCGAGAGGATCTGACACCAGGCTGCGGCCGTTGTGATCGTCGAGCGCCAGACAGCTCACACTGACGCCACATCTCGTCAGCGCGTGTACGATCTGCCGGCTCACCGCGGACACGCCATCGGCGCCATGAAAACATGGCGCGATGACCAGGGCGCGCATCATGCGACGGACAATCGATCTGCGCGTCCAATCTCCGCATAGCACGACGCGAACTGTCGCGCGATGGGCGGCCATGCGAAGTGGCGGGCCGCGACCTCGCGCGCGCGCATGCTCCGCTGGGCGCGAATCGAGGGCGAGGCCAGCGATTCAGCGACGGCGTCGCTCATGGCGGCAGCGGTCTGTGCCACCCAGCGGCCGCAGCGTTCCTCCTCGAGCAGCGCCCACGGACACGTGCGTGTCACGACCGGCGGTGTGCCCGCGGCGAGCGACTCAGCCACCACGAGCCCGAAGCTTTCGGCGTCGGAACACAGCAGCAGCGTGGCCGCCTCCTCGAGCACGGCGGTCTTGAGCGGTCCCTCGACGGTGCCGGTCCAGCGGACGCGGGAACCGAGCGAGCCGAGCTGCGCTTCGATCGCCGGCCGCTGATTCTGCTCATCGGGGCCCGCCATCACCAGGTGCAGGTCAGGGTGCGCCTCGGCAAGACGCATGAATGTCCCGGCGACCAGGTCCAGCCGCTTGATCCGGTGCAGGCGGCCGAGAAACAGCAAGTACCGCGCATCGACCGGAATCTCGCACCATTCCCGCACGGCACGGCCATCGCGATCGCGCGGCTCGAGCGAGACGCCGTGCGGGATGTGCGCGACGCGCGCACTTCCCGCGACGCGTACGAGCGTGTCACGTTCATCGGGCGAGGTTGCATGGAGTATCGTCGCGTCGTGAACGACGCGGCGATCGAACAAGGTCCACGCGGCGCGTTTGCGCCACGCATGATGGGCCAGCGCCGCCGGATTCAACATGCCGCGCGGTGACAGCACGACAGGCGTGCCAGCCCGTCGCGCCGCGCCGGCGGCGAGCCAGATCGTGCGATTGAACAACCCGTGGAGGTGCAAGACCGTGGCGCCGGCGGCGGCCTCGGCGAGCGCGTCCGCCATCGACGGGGCGCCAAACATCGATCGCGGCACGGCGAGCGGAAAGCGCCGGACGCGCACGCCCTCGACCATCAGGCCGTCCGGCGCCGGCGGCAGTTCGACGCCGACATTGGCCGTCGTCGTGAACACCTCGACGGCGAGACCCGCCGCCTGCTGCGCCTGGCACAGCGACAGCAGACTCCGAGGCGGTCCGCCGAATCCCCAGGCCGGCGCGAAGTAGGCCGACACATGTACGACTGTCATCAGGCGCTTCGGTGTTTCCGTGGCGAGAGATGCGCTGCCGGTGGGCCGATCGTGGCGGGATAGAGATCCGCGTGCACGCGCGCTTCTGGCGACGGCGCCGCGGCTTCGCCGAGACGGCCCGACCGCATGAGGCGCTCGAGCAGAAAGACCAGACCACCGAGATAGAGGAACATCGTGAGATTGTCGCCGAGCTTCTTGGCCCACGACTCTTCGAAGAGGTAGAGACCGAGCCAGAAGACCACGGTGAGAAGCGGCACGCCGAACTCTGCTGTGCGGATCCACCGCGTGAAGAGCGCAAACGCCATCCCCATGAACACGCCGTAGATCGCAATCGGGATGAACATGCGGGGAACGCCATAATCGACGTACGACTCAATCACGTAGCCGAACGCGATACTCGTCCCCTCGTCGCGCCCGGCGACCCAGACGCCGGAGAACTCGCGCACCTTCTCGCTGTCCGACGGCAGCTCCGGTTTGTCCGGGAACAGCAGTCGCGGCATGGTCACATGTTTTACAGCGCCGGTCACGAACCGTCCGTCCGTGTGCGGCGTCGAGTTGGGCACGCGTGCCAGTGCCAGCGATGGGTAATACACGGTCCACATGCGATCCACGAAGAAGTCCATGTCGTACCAGGCTTCTCCACCGCCGCGGCTGAACCAGGCGGACACGAGATCGGCCATGCGGCTGAAACGCGCGGATCGCGATTGCGCAAAAACCGTGTTCTCGATCTGTTCGGCACGGAACTGGCCGCGCACGCCCATCCACACGGTGCCGCTGAGGACCGCCACCAGCATCAGGGACGCGACAGCGGCCATGTGCTCGCCGCGCCGCCAGTCGAACACCTGATACAAGACGAGCGCGGCAATCGCCAGCGGCTCACGGAAACTGGCGAAGAAGCCCGTGAAGCCGAGCGCGATTTCGAACGCGAGCAGCAGGCCCAGTGGCGCCATTCTCAGCGTCGGCGACGAAAAATGGCGCAGCATCAGATAGAGCACGCCCAGCCTGATGAGCGCCACGGCGATGATCGCCTGCGTCAGCATCGGATACTGCCAGGCAAACTGGTTGATGCTGCCTTCAGACACCGTGAGCACGACGTAAGCCGTGAACAACTGCTGCCGCGAGATGACGCTCGTCGCCCCCGCCGGGTAGTGCCGGACGCCGAGCAGCCGGCTGCCGATCCAAATCCCAATCGCAATCAACGCGACCGAGGCCAGGCTCAGCACGACCATCGTTCGATACTCTGGAACGTGCAGCGTCGGCAGGTCGCGATCGAAGAAGACGCAGTAAATCATCCCGCCGCACGCCTGAAACCACTGGAAGGACAGGGCGAACGGCAGCACCGGGGGCATGCCGGGCACGATCAGGAGCTTCCACACGAGCCACAACACCGCGAACGATGAGGCCACCAGACTGTCCGTGAAAAGCGAGAGCGCCACCCAGCCGACGGCCACGCCGATCAGCTCGACGAGCGTGGGACGGCTACCCATCGCGTTGCTTCTTCTTCTTCATCAGCGGCGCCACCGCCAATTCGACGTCCAGGCTGCCGACATCGAACTGCGCAGCCCAGGCGCGCGCGAACTGGGCGCGGCTGAATGGCGCGGCACTCGCCAGCGCCGCCAGGCCATGTCGCTCAGCGGCTTGCGGATCCTCGAAATAGTACTTCAGCGCCCCGACCAGCGCGTCCACGCCTGGCACGTCGCACACGAGGCCATCGCTCTCATGACGAACCAGATCGGGCAACGACCCGGACCGAAACACGATCGAGGGCACACCGGCTTCCTTGGCTTCCAGAACGACCAGCCCGAACGCCTCCCGGAACTCCGGTAACGAGGGGGCCACGTGGACGCCCGCCGCCTTGAGCAGCGCCGGTATATCCTCGCGCGCGCCGAGAAAGCGCACACGACCGGCAAGATCCGGTTTGCGCGCGCGCGCGAGCAGGCTCGCTCGGTATCCCGCATACGATGGCGGCTCCCATCGATCGAGGTCGCCGACGACGTCGAGCGTCATCGCCGATCCGCCGGCGACCAGCGCGGCGACCGCCTCCAGCAGCAGATGCAGGCCTTTGTGTG
This sequence comes from Vicinamibacterales bacterium, assembly GCA_035512515.1. Lineage (GTDB taxonomy): Bacteria > Acidobacteriota > Vicinamibacteria > Vicinamibacterales > UBA2999 > JACCSI01. The sequence goes on along the minus strand of DATKDY010000353.1, from coordinate 14,065 downwards.
GAATCAACTGGCCGATGAAAATCGCGCGGGTGGCATCCCGCGTCTCTGCAATCGGCGTCGCCACAGACCGCCGCGGGGAAACGTTGGCGATGACACAACTCTTCGAGAGACCCACGCCGATGGCATGCAGTTCACGCTCCGTGAACCGTGAGTTGCAGACCATGCTGTCCACGAACGGTTCGACCGCCAGACGGTAGAAGCGTGGATAGAACGGATGTTGCGGCGGCGCCACGCCGAGGCGAAGGATGCTGCGACATCCCGTGAGGCGCAGCAGGCCGAGCGCTGGCGCGTGACGCACCACGGCGAGCGCGTCCGGCAGAAAGACATGCGTGATGCGGCGCCGCTTCGCCTGCCCCAGGACCACCCGATTACTGGCCACCAGCTCGCGCACCAGGCGAATCCAATACCAGGGGTTGCGCGAGTGCCGCGTGAGCGGCACACGGTTGCGTCCATGACTCCAACTGCAATCGAGCATCTCGGCGAGCGCGGCAATCTGCCAGCTGTCCCAATCGTTGAGCAGCCAGTGGGCGGTGCCACCGGCATCTTTGACGGCGCGGACCACTTCCGCGGTCATCCGCTCGAGCCCACCCGGGATGACCTGGTGCTCGGCGCACACGAGGACGCGTGGCGCCGGCGTGCGCCCGCGCGCTTCAAGCGTGCGCCGGCAGGCTTGACGGAGACCCTCGGTCGCGGTCGCGAAACTGTAGGCGGCAACATGCGCGCGGCACGCGGCGGCCGTGTCCGGCGTCATGCGCGAACGCACGTCGATGATCGCGCGCCGCAGACTCGAGACATCGCCACAGCGGAACATGCTGCCGGTCTGGCCGGACACCACGAGGTCAGGCGCGCAGCCGACCTGATCGCTCACGATGATGGGCACGCCACAGGCGAGCGCCTCGTTGGCGACCAGCCCCCAGGTTTCCGCCCACGTCGAGGGCAGGACCAGCGCATCGGCGATTCCGTATACGCGGCCAAGATCGCCCTGATTGGTAAATCCGAGAAATCGAACCGGTGCATCAGAGGACGACGCCTCCAGTTCGCAGGCGGGGCGCTCGACGCCAGCGCCGGCGATCACCAGAGTGGCAGGAAACGGCAGACCCGATATGGCCCGTACCGCATCGAGCGGCCGTTTCGCGGGGAGCAGTTTCCCGACATAGGCCACGACAAATGCGTCGCGCCTGATGCCCAGGGCCTCGCGCGTATCTCCGCGCCGAGCCTCCTGCTGGAACGGGGCGGCGGCGGCGGCAAAGAACGCGTTGTCGACGGTGTGCGGCGAGCGGAAGACGGCCTCGCGTGGAACACCCATCGCGGCGAGGTACTCGTGAGCCCGCACGCCCACGGCGAGCGCGCCATCGAACTGGCTCAGGCGCCAGCGCGCCCGCAGCCGCGAGGCGCGGCGCCGCCAGCCTGGCGGCGAGCTTTCGAGATGGCTATCCCCGCGATACAGCAGCGGCACATCGTGGCGCCGGGCCCAGCCGATGGCCCGCTCGAGAACCCGCGCGTTCCATCCAGGCACCAGCACGAGGTCCGGCGCGGTTGACCCGAGGATGTCGCCGATGTGGGGAACGTCCAGCCCGAAATCCTTCGAGGCCACCGAGTCGTCCCGGCGCGCGGCCCGGCACACGACAGAATGATATCCCTCGCGCAGTGGCACATCCCAGGTGATCGGCTGTCCAAAGCCTGTGCCCTGCTGCTCGGGCGTCGGTTCGATGGCATATACGACCGTGAGGTCGATCTCGGGACACGTCGCGGAGATGTGCCTCGCCCACGGCGAGAAGTACTGGACCGGGTGGGTCATCACCACGGTGAGCCGCATCCGCGTCATGCGGCCGCCGCCCCCGCGCAGACGCGATCGAACAGTCCCGCCAGCCGGGCGGCGAGGCGATCGGCGCGCGATGACTCCAGGACGGACGGGTCGAACTGCACGGTGACGCCGCGGCCGAGCGCCCCGAGCGTGTTCAGTCGTCGCGCCACTTGCTTCGCGAGCCGGGAAACGTCGAAGGCGCCGTCGATTTCGATTAACTCAATCCCGGATGCCGGCGGTGCGCTCCTGATCAGTGTCGCGACCGTGCTCCTCGTGTGCACGATGGCCAGCACCGGCCGACCGGAGAGCAGGGCGCCAAAGACCTTGCTTGCGGTGTAATGCGGCTCTGACGTGCCGAGCACGAGCACGAGGTCGGCGCTCACTTGCTCTCGCCAGCCATCGAAGAACGGGACGCGCGACGGGGACTCGTCGAGATCTGAAGCCACCCCTTCTTCATCGGCCAGCGCGGTCGCCTGGGTATGGAGCAGCCCCGTGCTCTGATTGCTCGTGCCGACGAATCGCAGTCGCCGCGCCGCGCCGGCATCGGCGCGCCGCCACTCGGCAAAGCCCCGGAAGAACGCGCGCAGGACGTCGCGGCCCGCAGGCAGTAATGCGCCGAGGTAAACGGCGGTCCACGGGCGGTGGGGCTCGCTCGGCAGCGTGTGATGGGCGTGCGCCACATCGCCGGCGTCCCAGCCGATCGGCAGTTCCTCGCGCGGAATGGTCGCGGCGTGCGGCACCCGGGCCGCCAGTTCGTTCAGCGTGCCGTGCGAGACCGAAGTGAGTCCGTCGGCGGCCGGCACAATACGACGCTCCAGCCGGACAGCCAGTGCGCGGCTCACCCGGCTCCTGAGGTCGGGCGCGCCTCCAGGTCCTGTCTGTGCCCCCCACGACCCGACCCACGGATCCTGCAGATCGAGCACGAATCGAGTACCAAAGCGTCGCTTCAACCACGGGCCCAGGACGGAGGGATAGGTCGGGTAAATCGTGATGTACGTCACGTCGTACCGCTCCCGCGTGCAGAGCTCGGCACACCGTTGCCGCAGCGGCCACAGCGCGCGAAGACCGAGATCGCCGACACCAATCCGGCGGGTCGCGCTCACCGGCCATGCCGGCACGCGCACGACGTCGAGGGCGGGCGGCACTCTCGACGCCAGTTCATGGTCCAATCGGGCATCGTACGCGTCAGGTGTGACGGTCACGATCGTCGGCGTCCAGCCGAATGAAGCCAGATGCGGCGCGAGCAGCCGCGCCCGGTGCGCACCGGCGCTCGAATCCGGCGGAAAGTGCGGGCTGACAATCAGCACGCGGCGCATCAGGTCCCGCTCTCGCCCGTTTCATAGACGCGGAGGTACGCGTCAGCAATGGCCCGCGTGCTGAAACGTCGTTCCGCATCCGCCCGGCAGGAGGCGCGCGACAAGGCGCTGACCCGCTGGACCGCGTCAGCCATGTCCTCCACCGTGTCGCACACATAGCCGGTTTCGCCGTGGATGATGCCCTCAGGGTTGCCGCCCCTGCGAAACGACACGACCGGGGTCCCGCACAGCAGTGCCTCCGGCAGCACGACGGGAAACGGTTCTTCCCATTCGACCGGCAGCAGCAGTGCCGCGGCGCGTCCCAGCAGGTCCTGCTTCGCCTTGTCGTCAACGGGGCCGACAAACTGGATGAGCCGTCCGTCGATCAGCGGCTTGACCTCCTGCTCGAAGTACCGCTGCTCCTGCGGCAACGGGGATTCGGTGCCCGCGAGCAGCAGCGTCCGGTTCGTGCGCCGTGCGACCTCGATGGCCGTGTGCGCGCCCTTACAGCGTTCGAACCGCCCGAGAAAGACCAGCGGCGCATCCGCAGGCACGCTGCCGACGAACTGATAGCGAGCGGGTTCGGCCGAGTTGTACACCACATGCCAGGTGCCGCCGCCTGGAGCGCCCGTGGCTCGGATCGCGCGGCTGACGGCAGTGAAGTGCAGATTGTGGGCGTGGAGCCGTGCGGCGAGTCGCATGTTCCGAGGATTGACGTGGCGCATGTACGTCTGCAGCTTCCGGAGGCGCGCCGGCATGATGCTCCACAGATAGGCGAGCCGGCCAAAGTTGTGCACGACGTCGTAGCGCGCCATCGATGCCGCCAGCCGCGTGCCAAGGTGAACCGTGTTGCGGAAATTGCTCCAGCGCGTCCACTCGCCTTGCCGTCCAAAGGTCCATCGCGCCGCGTCGGTGCCCGACCCCGGAGCGGCCCACAAGCTCACCTCGTGCCCGCGCCGATGGTACTCATCCGCGAGATCGGCCACAACGCGCTCGATGCCGCCGTAGAACGCCGGCGGCACGGCGATGTACGGATCGGCAATCAGGAGAATTCGCATCAGTGAACGGCCGATGACACGAGCTCGATCAACCGTCCCGACTCGAGCACGTGATCGAAATTCCAGCGGCGACGCGCCGCTGCGTAGGCCGCCGCACGTACACGATCGAGCGCTGTCCGCGTCTCGTGCCAATGACGCAGCGTTGCGCCAAATGCTTCGGCATCCCCGTTGGCTATCGCCACAGCCCCCTCACCGACGTCACTGAGGATCGGCGTCTGGCCCCTGGTCCTGGTCGCGACGACGGCAAGCCCGGCGGCGAGACTGACGAAGAGCTTGTTGGGCGTGCAGACAGCCCGATGCGGAATCGTGTCGTCTTCGAGCGAGAGCCCGACATGATGGCTGGACGCCGCGGCAACCATGTCATCAGGAGGCGCCGAGGGTGCCGACGCCACGGCTAACAGCGGTGCCTCGCGTTCGGCCAGATCCCTGAGCGCGTGCACGTAGCCGACACCATCGTCCCCGCGTACGGTCAACTGGAGCGGACAACCGGCCTGCCGGGCGGCCGCCACCACGAGCTCGAGCCCTCGTCGTGGCCCGATCGTTTGAGAGAACCAGTACAAACGGAGTGGTTCGTCTTTCGACACCGACGCCGGAGCCACATCATGCGGACGGAACACGTTGTTGATCACGGTCAGGTCCGCGCCGTGATGCTCGCGATAGTAGTCTGCGATGCCCGCTCCGGCGGCAGTGGCGAACCGCGCCTTCTGAAGCACTCGCGATTCCAGGTTCGTCAGCAACGCCGCGTGCCGGGCGTCGCCGCGCTCGAGGGGTTCGAGCCCGTGGGCATCTTCGAAGTCCGCGGCGATGGCGTGGCCGCCATCGGCCAATTGTTCCAGCACGGCGAGTGTCCCGGTCGCGCCACCGTAGTACAGCGCCGCCTGTTCAGCCCCGGCCATGGCGACCAGTTCCGGAACGACGCGAGAAATCGATCGAGCCACGATTGACGGATGGTGCGCTCCCCAACGCACGATCGCTGCCGCGGCCCGTTGACGCGCACCCGTCCACGCACGGCGGACGGCTGCCTGACGGCTGTAGTCCACGACGCGGCTTCGCCACGGCCGCGACACCCGCAGCGCGTCGTCCAGCTCCGGGGCCCAGCCCTCGTGCCGCACGGCGATTGCCGTCGTGTCGTAACCTGCGGCGTGCAGGGCGTCGGCAGCTTTGAGCATGCGGGGACACGCAGCCAGATGCCCGGTGGTGATGATCACAATGCGGCGGGCAGACGCCATCAGATCGAGCCGCCACACGGCAATCCGTCATCAGGTGTGCCTGCCAGCGGTGAGCGGCGAGGCCGTCGCAGGTAACGGCAGAATTGTGTGGCGCTGATGTTGCTGTATCGGAGGGCGGCGGCCGCTTCGCGTAATCGGGCGCGCGCGAGGTGCCGATAGACGCGCCGCGACGCGATGAAGACGTAGTTGCGACGGGCCTGTTCCAGCGTCTCCCCTGTCAGCGGACACTGCGCATCGAACAGCGCTGCCCAGACGTCGCCGCCCGCCTTCGCCTGATCGACGTCGTTCGCGGTGCGCCTGATCTCCTGGCCAGGATGCTCGCGCCAATGGAACAGATCCGCCGGGACGAGCAGCGCCGATCCCGCACGGCATGCTCGCGGCCAGAAGATCACATCAGACCCCACGCCGCGCTCGGCGAAACCACCGACTGAATGAAAGAAGTTCGTGCGGAACAAGGCGGCTGCCGGGCCAAGATGAAACAGTCCGCTCCCGAGAAACTCCCGTTCGTAGGCCAGCCGCGGCGTCAACAGCATCGGACACCGACCGCCCGGCCAGGGCCGGCTCGTGGTCAGCGCAAATGCCGCCCGCGGCTCGCGGTCGAGCATGCCGTACATCACCTGCAGGCAATGCGCGTACATCACGTCGTCGGAGTCGTGAAACTTGAAGTACGGGGTGCGGACCAGCCGCGACGCGTGATTGCGATTCGGATAGTCGCCGAGGTTTCTCTCGTTGAGAAGGATGCGCACACGGGGATCGCGTCGCGCGTAGTCGGCGGCCACGTCGCGTGTGCCATCTGTCGAGCAATCGTCCACGACGAGCATCTCGAAATCCGTGAATGTCTGGCCAAGGACGCTCTCAATGGCTTCCGCGATGAACCGCTCGCGGTTGTAGGCTGTCATCACCACCGTGACGGCGGGGACGCGATCGGTCACGGGCGGCGGCCCACCGCGAGAACGACGAAAGGACCATCGGCGCCAACCGCCTCGCACGCATCGGCCGTCGGGTACTCGACGAACGCAAAGTCCTCGGCACGCTCAGGCAGGGCCGGCCCTAGCGCAAGACCGCGGACGACTCGTTGCACCGCGAAGCCCAGACGAGCGAGTGGGTTGTGCCGGAGCGTTTGAATCTCGGCACGGACCTCGCGACGCAGGAGGCCCAGCGCGTTGAGTGTCTGGCCGAACAGTCGCACGTGCTCGAGCCCGGCATCGCTCAACATCTCCACGAGCTCGGACGGCCTCGGTTCGTGGACGTGGTATTTCCACTCGTGGTTGCCGGTCACCAGCGGGTTCGGCGTGCTCACGACCAGCGCGCCGCCCGATCGCAACAGGCGGGCGCAACGCGCCAGAAACACGGGTTGCTGGTCGAGATGCTCCAGGGTTTCCAGGCTGACCACGGCGTCGAAGGTCTCGCCATCGAGCGCGCGCAGTTCCGGACACTCGGTCTGTCGCCACTCCACATTGGGATGCGGGAACTCGCGTCGCGCAACGCTGAGTGCTCCCGCGTCGCGATCAACGGCCGTGACATGTGCCTGCAGCCGCTCGGCTAGGATTCGGGCACCGTAACCCACACCGCAGGCCGCATCGAGGACACGGCGGACGCTGGCGTCAACGTGCATGGCGGCAAACGCGTAGCGGGCTTCGTGGTTGGCGATGTACGCGGTCCACTCGGGAGTGCCGGGATGCAACCGCTCAAAGTCCATCGCGACCTGGCTGCTGCAGGATCTGGCCATAGAGCGTCAGGTAATCATCCGCACACTGCGCCATCGTCCGCACCGGCCTGATGCCTCCGCGCCAGGTGTCGATGACCGATGGGTCGCCGGCCAGGCGCTCGAACACCCTGGCGAGGGCGGCGGCATCGCCGGGCGGGATCAGGCATCCTTCGACCTCGTCCTGCACGTTCTCGGGAAACGCGCCGAACCGCGTGCCGATCACCGGCGTCCCGGCCTGGAGCGCTTCGAGCGCGACGGTCGGCCCGTTCTCGTAGGTGACCGACGGGCAACACAGCACGTCGAGGCCCGCAAGCACCGCAGGAATCTGGGCAGCAGGAACCGCAGGCGCGAAGACGACGCGCGGGTCGGAAGCCAGCCGTGCCTGCAAGTCGCGCATCACTCGTTCTTCGGCCTCGGAGTGCATGGGGCCACGAAACGAAAATCGAAGTGCCGCGTTCGGCACCATGCTGATGGCGCGCGCCATCTCACCCAGCCCTTTCGCCCAGTCATAACGGCCGACGTAGCCGATCGTGATCGGACCGCCAGCGCGCGCGCGTGCGGATCGCCGGGTGGGGTCTCCCGCGACCCCCAGTCGATTGACAACCAGCCGTCGTTCGTCGATTCCATTGGCTCGCAGCACATCGGCCGTCGATTGGCTGAGCACGACGATGCGGTCGACCAGCGAGTAGAGGCGTTGCTGGCGATCGCCATTCTGTTCGACGAGGGCCGCCATCGCCATGCCGGTCGCGACTCGGCCTGGCCAGCCGACCGCCGCCCGGGACATCCATCGCGGCTCGACTGCGGCCGCGAGTCGCGCGAGCCCGCGTGGCACCCCGCGCTGTTGGAGGAGACACGCGTTGCACCGCGCCGCCTGTCTCACGCCGTCGCAGGGCGTCTGACCCCACCGCATCAGCGTCCCGCGGGCGCAGACGAACCCCATGCTCGGCAGGTGATTCGTGTACACCAGACGCGCGCCGAGCGCGCGCGCCCTGGCGAGTTCCTCGAGGCCAAGCCCGGTAACCAGGCTGTGAACGTGGAAGATATCCGGCTGATATCCGGCAAGCCAGCGGTCGAGGTCAGCCGCGCCCCGCGCGCGCGCATCGCCGCGCGCTTCATCTCGAGTCGGCACCGCGGGCACCGGGTAGCGAAACACGCGATGCCCTTCGACCACGGCCTCGGCCGACGCTGGCAGCCCCCGAAGCGGCGCCGCAATGGCCACGTCATGACCGGCCCCCGCGTACGCGTCAGCCAGGGCCCTGACGTACATTTCGGTTCCGCCGGTGCTGTCAGGGAAGTACCACCCGAGGGCCAGCGCGATGCGCACACTTACATCACCTTTCTGATCGCACGCACCAGCGTATTGGGGATCCACGGACGATCGAGCCGGCTCCCGTAGGGCACCCGGGTTTTCGCACGCGGCCGGCGGAGCCGCTGCCAATCCGCAAAGAGCGCCTCGTACGCCGCCGCGTTCTTGCGCGCGTCGAAGGTGGCCGATACCAGCGCACGCACCGATTCGCTCAGCCGCTGCAGTTCGTCGCGATTGTCATGCAGGCAAGCGATCGCTTCCGCAAAGCCGGACGAATCACCAATCGGCACCCGGTACCCGGTCCGCCGAGGCATGACGACCTCCGGAATGCCGCTCGGCAGATCACTCACGACAGGCACGACACCGGCGGCGCCGGCCTCGAGCAACGCCACGGGCAAGGCTTCGAATCGGCTGGGCAATACGAAGACATCGTGCTCGAGATAGAGCGCGCGCACCTCGTCGATCGGGCGATATCCGCTGTAGCGGACTCGCTCACTCGGGGGCCATGCGGCGCGCAGGCTTTCGGCCGCGGGCCCTTCGCCGTGCACGGTCCACTCCACGTCGATCCTGCGGTCCCGCAGGTGCTGGTCGATAACCGGCAGCAGCAGGACTCCTTTGTGCTCGTGGAGCCGACCGGCGTAAAGCACGCGCAAAGGCTGACCGGTCACTCGACGGACTGGCGCGGGAATGGGCACCCCGTAGCGAATCAAATGGATCTGGTCTCGTCGGTGCGGCAGTAACTCCAGGAGCCGCTCGTGAACGCGCGTGGTGTAGGTGACAAAGGCGTCTATCACCGCATCGTGACGTCTGGCGAGGCCGTAGTAATAGTCGAAATCGCCGTGCACGATATTGACGACGGCGCGGCGCGGCGGATGCCAGTGCGCCATTGCCAACTCCAGCCAGTCGTTGGACACGAGTACGCCGTCACCGTCCCCCATCAGGGCGGCAAGGCGGTTGACGACGGAATACACGTTCTCCTTGGGCAAGTGATGCTGAAACCTCAGGTCGTGCTCGCTGATCGGATCGCCCGCCGGTGGCGTGCCCTCCTGGACGCTGGTCACGCGCACGGCCCGATATGGCAACGCACTCGCCGATCGCACACGAAAGAGATCCTGAACGAACGAGAACACCCCACCCAGCTTGTCTGGGAGCGCGAAGATCGCGGTCGGCTTGGAGTCCATGTTCGAGGGCGCAGGCTTTAGCCCCGGCGCGACGTCAGCCACGCCACGGTTCGCCGCAGCCCCTCGTCGAACGACACGCGCGGCTCGAAACCCAGGGTCCGGATCTTCGAGATGTCGGCATACCAGCGCGGAGTGTCGCCGGAAAACGACGTGCCGGTCGGACGGAGCCGGAGCTCGGGACGGCTCATCGCCGTCGTGATCCTGCGAGCGAGATCCAGGGCCGTGACCGGCACTCCCGAGCCGATGTTGTAGTCCTCGCCGGGCGCGCCATGCCGGGCGACCGTCAGCAGCGCGTCCACGGCGTCGTCGATGTAGAGATAGTCGCGGACCTGGGTGCCGTCGCCGAGTATTTCCAGTTCGTCGGTCGCGCGCTGCACCTTGCGGATCAAGTCGTGAATTGCGAGCCGCCGGAGGCCGGGGCCGAACACGGAAAAGAATCGCGCGATGCGTGTATCGACGCCGTACGCGCGGTGATAGGCAAAGCAGTACGCCTCCCCGGCCACCTTGGCCGCGCCGTAGGGCGATGTCGGCCGAATCATCGCGCGTTCGTCGAGCGGCAGCGGATTCGACGAGTCGAAGACGGATGCCGTCGAGGGGAACACGACGCGCGCACCGGCGGCGCGGGCCGATTCGAGCACCTCGAACACCGGACGCATCGTGTTCGTGAAATCCGCCCGCGGATCCTCCACCGATTGCGGCACGCTGGCGATGGCGGCGAGGTGAAAAACCGTGGTGTCGGAATCGAGCCACTCGCGCACCGCCCCGGACACCGACACGTCAGCGACGACGTTGGTCACGCCGCCATACGTCGTGGGGCGGCAGTCGATGGCGACCACGTGCCACTTGTCGCTGACCAGCCGCTGCACGAGCGCCGTACCAATGAAGCCTGCCGCGCCGGTCACGAGTGCCTTCTTCATGCGCGTTGCCGGAGCGCGAACGCGACGCCGAATCCCAGATCGGTGTACTCCCACGTCGCAAAGCGCGGATCGCGCACCACCACCGAGGACCACACTTTCCGCAGTGCCTGATGATCCCGATGCGTCACGTCGTCGAACACGAGCACACCCCCGATGGGCAGCTGTTCGATGACGTTCACAAGGTCGCGCGTGGCGCCGGCCTCCGAATGATCGCCATCAACCGTGATGATCTCCGGATACACCGTCGGGTGCCGCTTGAAGAACGCCGGCACGGTAGCGGCTGAGTCTCCGCTGATCAGCTCGATGGCGCCGGTGTGCCCCACCCGCCGCAGCTCGGATTCCACGAAGTCCGGACCCGGATTGTCCATTCCTGCGTAGTTGGCCTTCCATAGATCGAAGCCGACGAGGTGAACGTCGGGGACGACCGACGACACCATCGCCAGGCTGCGGCCACGCCGCACGCCAATCTCCAGGTACACACGCGGCTGGAGTACCCGGGCCAGCCCGATCAGCACGGTATTGATGTCGGCGTAGTGCCACACGTGGCCGAATCTCTCGAGTCCGGCGCGGTAGTAGTCCTTGAGGTAGCTGTTGTACGCGTCGGGCGACAATCGCTCGAGCACGGCGAGCGCCGCGCCGACGGCGGCGCTCCCGCACACGCCCGCCGCGAGGGTTGCTGGTGTCGCGAGGACGGGGTCATACCACTGATTGCCAGGCGCGAGGTGACACATAGCCGGGACATGCGGGACATCCGCGCGACGTCGGGAACGCGAAAACCAGCCCTTCACGATCGGCACTCCCATTGCGCGACACGACAGACCGTCCCGCGACTCGGATGCAGTGGATAGGGCCGCCACGGGTGATTGGGGGAGGTGATCTCGAACTCGAGCGCGTCAGCGATCTCGTCCACGTGCGACAGATATGGCCACCCGAGGAACAGGTTCAGACGATAACGGCCCGGTATCAGCGTGGGGCCGGCGAGGGTGGCTCGGACGGTGCACGCCTGCACACCGGACAACTCGAGTGCCTCGTGGTCGACATTCATCAGGCTCATCAACGGCTGTCCATCGTCGGTATGGATGACGAGCTCCACCACCAGGCCGCGGAGGCTTTCGGGCCCCGGCACACCGGGCTTGACGGCAATGTCCATCTCGAACGTGAGATCGTCTTCCGGCGCCACCGCCGTCACGCGGTGCCCGTCGCTGACGATCCGCACGTCGCGGAATTCCGCCCAGCTCGAGTGCCGGCGGCCTTCCGTACGAAACGTGCCCAGCGGGTTCGTCTCGGTCACCCGCGCGCGATACGTTCGGACCACATCCTGAATCGTCCCGTCCGCGGCAAGGCGCCCGCCTTCGATCAAGATGCCGCGCGTGCACAGGCGCTGCACGGCGTCCATGTTGTGGCTCACCAACAGCACGGTCCGCCCGCTGCGCGCGACGGCGTCAATCTGGCCCATGCATTTCTTCTGGAAGCGCAGGTCGCCGACGGCCAGCACTTCGTCGACCACGAGCACTTCGGTTTCGAGGTGCGCAGCGACCGCAAATGCCAGGCGCACGTACATCCCGCTCGAGTAGTGCTTGACGGGCGTATCGATGAACGTCGCCACCTCGGCAAACGCCACGATGTCGTCGAACTTGCGGGCGACTTCAGCGCGCGACATGCCCAGAATCGCGCCGTTGAGAAAAACGTTCTCGCGTCCGCTGAGCTCGGGATGAAAGCCCGTGCCGACCTCGAGCAGGGCGCCGACGCGGCCTCGAATCTCGGCGCGTCCTTCTGTGGGATGCGTGATGCGCGACAGGATCTTGAGCAGGGTGGATTTGCCGGCGCCGTTGGCGCCGATGATCCCGAGCACCTCGCCTGCGCGCAGGTCCAGATCGAGCTCCCGCAGCGCCCACACACGCGACCGTGTCGCGGACATTCGGCGGCCCGCGAGCCGGCGTCCAATTCCGCTGGCGTGGCCGGTGATCCGCTCGCGCAACGATCGGTTCACCGCGCGCTCGCGGCCGATCTCGTACTCCTTGCCGAGATTGCGCGTGGTGATGACGACGTCGCCCATCTCAGATGACATCGGCAAATGTCGTCTCGAGACGACGGAAATACCAGACCCCGAGCACGACCGCGAAAGCCGACGCGCTCACGGACGCCGCCAGCATCGGCGCGTCGAGCACGGTGGTCCCCAGCAGCGCCCAGCGAAAGCCTTCGATGACCGACACCATCGGGTTGAGGGCGTAGATCCATCGCCACTGTTCCGGGAGCAGCGACGCGGGATAGGCGACGGGTGTCGCAAACAGCCAGATCTGGGTGAGAAAAGGCAGCACGTACCGCACGTCGCGATACACGACGTTGAGAGCCGCGAGAAAGAGGACAACACCGAATGCCGTGGCCACGGCCAGCAGCGCAAACGCCGGGAGCCACACGATCGCCATGCCGGGCAGGTGGCCGTACCAGACGCTGAGAGAGCCGAGCACGACGAGGCCGATTCCCGCGTCGACCAATGGAGTGACGACCGAAGCCAGCGGCAGCAACATGCGGGGGAAGTACACCTTTGAGACGAGCGCCTGACTCGTCAGCAAGGCGTTGCTTCCTTGCGCAAGCGCCCCGGCAAAGTACGTCCATGGCACCAGCGCCGTGAATGCAAACAAGGGATACGGCACGCCGTCCGAGGGCATTTTCGCGAGACGCCCGAAGAAGATCGAGAAGACCACCATCGTCGCCAGCGGCTGCAACACTGCCCACGTCACGCCAAGCGCGGTCTGCTTGTAGCGCACCTTCAGGTCGCGCCAGACCAGAAAGAACAGCAGTTCGCGGCGACGCCACGCCTCTGCCACCGTGCCCGCGGCCGGGTGCCGGGCGTCGATGACGACGATCGGCACGCTCAGGGCCGGCCTCCCGTTGCGCGTTGCCTCACGCATCCTTCAGAAACCGGCCGAGCACGGCCAGCATCCACGGCCGCGACCAGTGCATCTTCCCCTGATGCCACGCGGCCCATGTGCGATCCGCCAAGCCGGGCGTCACCCAGCGCTCGGCCTCCAGATCGGCAAGGCCCGCCCTCACGAAGTCGCCGAGCGAGCCTCGCATCCACGTGTCGAAGGGCAGCGTGAATCCGCGCTTTCTGCGTTTCAGCACATCCGACGGGATCGTGCCGGCAAGCTGGTCCCGGAGCATCCGCTTGTGGTGGAGCAGCGACGGATACGCGGCCAGATCGGGCCAGACCGCCTGCGCCAGCTCGTGATCGACGAAGGGCACACGGATCTCGAGGCCGTGCGCCATGGACATCGCATCAGCGTCCCGCAGCAGTTGCGCCCGCATGTAAACCGTCGTTTCGAGGCGTGACGTCGCCGCCTCTGGCGACTCGTGTTCGCTCGCGGCCAAGATCCTGTTCTCGCAGCCCGCCACTCGTTCGAGCGCATCGCCGGCATCGAGGATTCGTGCGCCGGCAATCCCGGAAAACTCTGCCGGCATGACCACGCCGCGAAGCGCGCGGTACATCTCGCCTGACGAACCGAGATGATCCCGCAGATGACCGAGTCGCGGCCCAAGCGCCTCGCCCATCGCGAAGGTCGCCGC
>DATKDY010000352.1:0-8248 GCA_035512515.1 Vicinamibacterales bacterium | reverse complement strand
GGACCTGCTTGTGGCCGCGTCGAAGGGCGCCTACTTCAATCGCCACATCCGCGATGGCTTCCCGTACCAACGTCGTAATGCGACGGCCTGATCGGCACACCTCAGTATCGGATCGGGTAGAAATGAGGGGATGCCTCAGGGGCACGCCGGGTTCCGAGGTCGCCTACCTTCTGCGTGTGCTTTTGGACCGGCTCGGCTTGGGAGGCGATTCAGATCAGTTGCGAATCATTTCATCAAGCGCGTCTCTTGATGCGGGCATAGAAAGCCTCGACTACCTGGAGCAGTTCTTTGGTAGGGATCGAAACCGTTTCCGTGTTGTCGGCGGACCGACGTACATAGAGCCGCCAACCCCTGGAGCCGTTGACGCGTTGGCTCCGCACGCGGCAGTTTTTGCGCAGTTCGGACAGGACGTCCACGGCGCAGGCGTGGAGGGCCTCGCACCGGCAACCGTGACCCTTTACACGGCGATCGCCGGAGCGCCCCCTGACGCCGCCTTGACAACGCCGCAGCAGCTCGGTGCGGCTCTGGCTCTCGTTCAGGCGCCGGACGCCTTGAGATGGGTGTGCACTGAGAACCACACCAGTGTTCCGAGATCACCTGCCGAACTTGAACCGACACTGTTTCATGCCAGTCCTCAGCCGGTCAGGACTCAGGCCGTCGACGGCTTGCTATCGGCACTTGTGTACGCGCGAAACGTGTCGGGACAGGCTCCTTTGCCGTTGCGCGTACACCTCATGGTCCGTAACCTGCAGGGCCTGTGGTGTTGCGCGGATCCAGGTTGTAGCAGCGCACCGGCGCGCTCTGGCCCTTGCCCGGTCGGTTCTCTCCACTACGTACCTGTCTTGACGTGCGAGTGCGGCTCGAGGATTTTGGAGCTGCTGTATTGCGAGGCGTGCGGTGAAGTGCTTCTCGGCGGATACAGGCGAGACACGGGCAACCCCAACGAGTGGTATTTGAGTGCAGACCACCCCGACCTAGAGGCCGCGCCGGACCTGGCGTCGTTCGATCGCAACTACGAGAGATACGCGGTCTTCTGGCCGTCCGCACCACCTCAAAGCCCAGTCACATTGACATGGACTCAGAAGACAGCTGGCACCGCCCCCAGAGTTCCGGGTGTTCAGAGAAGTTGGCGCCAAGCGCATCTCGATCCCGCGGACGGGAGAGTCGGCATCGGACGGGGAAACGGAGTTCCCGGATTCTTGTACTACGTTCCTTCGATGCACGCCGGTAACGCTCCGAATCCCCCGTCAGGGCGCGAGCCGTATCCGGCGATCTGTCCGCGCTGTGATGCTGATTGGCGTGGCCGTGATGTGATCACCTCACCGATTCGCACGCAACGAACCGGTTTCCAGAAGATCGCACAGGTCTTGGCCGACGCCTTGCTGCGCGAGCTATCGCAGCCGCCATTGTCCGCCAGCCGAAAGCTGGTTGTGTTTTCGGACAGTCGGCAGGATGCAGCGAAGCTGTCCGCGGGAATGCGCTTCTCGCACTATCGGGACGTATTGAGGCAGGCGTTGGTAGCCTCAATGGCTCAACAATCGTTGGGACCCCAGGCCTTTGCTGCGCAGCTTCTCGGGCCGATCTCACCCGAGGCCCAGGCCGTGGCGGCCTCATTCGCGACAACCCATCCCGCCGATGCGACGCTCCTCGCGATGGCGGCAAACGCGGTGACTGCGCCTCTCCAGAGCAACTCGAATCCGGCGCTCACTAATCAACAGGCGGCGGAGCGTGTGCTTCAGCGAGCCACGACGGGTCCCTTCGGGCTTTCGCAGGTGGCCGCGGATACCGGCGGGCGACTTCTTCGCGCTGGCATCAACCCGTCCGGTTTTTCGCAAGACGTTCAATGGACCAATCCGCAGGCTCGCGAAGGAAGTTGGAGGAACCTGTACATCTGGCCCGCCGGAGGAGCCCCCGGTCCTGCGCCCCAGCTGCTCCCACAACAGCACGTGCATCTTGGCCGGATCCACGATCAGTCGCTCCGAGAACTCATGGATGTGGTATTCGCATCGGGACGGCGGAGTCTTGAGGGGTGGGGATCCCATCCTGAGCATTTCGGAGGAATTTCGCGGGTGCGCGCGTGAAGCGTGAGGGCAGAGCCTGTACCATCTGAAGTCGCTAAACAAAGCAGACGGAGGATGCCCTCGATGCCCATCATGGTCGCGATTCCAGATGACTGCAAGCCCTTAGCGGATGCCATCACCCAACTCGTCGCGCGGACCGAACAGGCCCGGCACCGGGCCAGCGGTGGCCGAGCCGTGGAGTATGGCCAGATTGAGCGCGACGTCGGCGCCGACACGGCCGCGGTCGAGCGCGCCGCGCATCAGAGCATTCTGGCGGCGTTCGACGTGGATGCGCCGACCGTGATCATCGACGGGCGCGTGCACACGCGGGTGTTCCGATCCGAGGGACGGTATTACACGATGGCCGGGGACGTCGTGGTGCCCCGCTCGTTGTATCGCGCGACGCGGAATGGCACGGTCGTGGATCCGATCAGCCTGCGGGTGGGAGCGGTCGCGGGCGGGTGGTTGCCGGAGACGGCGGCGGCCATGGGGCACCTGCTGCAGCAGGGGACCTCGCGCGAGGCGGAGGACACGGCGCGCCGCGTGGGGCGCGTGCCGTATAGCCGGTCGAGCTTCGAGGACGTGGGCCATGCGGTCGGGCAGCTCTATACCGCGAAGAAGACCGCGATCGATGATGCGCTGATCGTGGCGCTCGAGATTCCGTCCGAGGCGCGGTCGGTGAGTGTCGGGATGGATCGCGTCTCGATTCCCCTGGAGGAACCGCGCCCCCGCCCCGTGGGTCGCCCGCGCACGGACGCCCCGACACGCCCCGTGCAGCGCGTCTTCCGTATGGCGTATTGCACGACGGTCACCTTTCACGATGCCACGGGCGAGGCGGTGCACACCATCCGGTACGGCGCCGTGCCCACGGTCGACCCGGTGGATCTCTGTGACCGTGTGCTGGCCGATGCGGTGGCCATCCGGGCGCAACGGCCGGACCTGCGGTTCGTGGCGCTCTGTGATGGCGCGCCCGAGATGCGGACGCTGTTGCGGAGCGCGTTGGATGCGACCACCCTCGGCACGCCCGTGTACGAGTTGCTGGACGTCTGGCATCTCTTGGAGAAACTGGGGGCCGCGGCGCAGGTGCTCTACGGCGAGGTCCTGGCGAAGGAGGTGCTCGCTCGCTGGCGCGTGGATCTCCTCAATCGCACGGCCGCGCCGGATGACATCCTCCACACCTTGCGGCACTCGGCGAAGCGGCAGATCAGGGTTGGCGACACGCGGCCCGTCCACGACGCGATCACGTATATCGAGAATCACCGCGAGCTCCTGGGCTATCCAGGGGCGCGCCGCCGCGGTCTCCCGATTGGGAGCGGCAACACGGAAGCCACCTGCAAGAGCCTCTTCACGATGCGCGTGAAACGTTGCGGCGCACGGTGGAAGGAAGCGACCGTGGGTGAAGTCATCAACCTGCGCGCACTGGCCCTCAGTGATCGTTGGGATCACGCAATCCGGCTCACGCTCGCACCCCTGCGAACCGCAGTTCGTGCCGCGGCGTGATCAGGATGAGAACCACACCCGCCCGGCGGTGTGTAGACGTGCATGCGCCGAAATCGTCCAAGGGCAGTGGAGTAATAGGTCACCGACGTGACTCCGCCGTGCGGAACCTGCCGCGTATCCATGAACTCGGCACCGGGCACGTGAACCAGGCTCCAGGTGTTGGTGTTGGACTCGCTGGTCGCCGGGTTTCTCGGATCGATGACGGACACTCCATCCACGTTGAAATTGTAGCGATAGGAGCTCGGCGGAACAGGACCCACAGTCACTTCCCAGACTCCGTTCTCCGCTTTTCTCATCACCGACGCACTGGTCGCGGCGGGGGCGCCGCGCCCGCCGCCGGCAAGAGGCGGAAGATCGGTCCCGACGATCCGCACGTTCTGTGCCTGGGGGGCGAGGATGCGAAAGACAATCCGGCGATCCGGAAGCACCTCCGGCGACACCACCCCCGGTCCCCCGCGACCTTCTGCGCCGGCCCCACGGCCCACAGGCTGCTGCGCGTTTGCGGCTGAGGCCAGCAGCAGGCCAGCGATCACAGTTATCCGGACCCGTCCAACCTTCGTTCCTGTGCTCATTGTTCCCCCCTGCGACTACTTCACCACTCCGTGGACGCCAGGTCGTTTCACGCTGTGCTCCTGCGTCCTCAGTTCGACTTTCGCGAATCCGCGATAAGCTCCAGGATGCCATTGACGATGGCGGATTCCGCGCATCCGGGCTGCAGCCTCGACGACAAGACCTCGAACGTGTTCTTGCCAAACGACGCATCGTCAGGGATGTAGCCGGAGCGTGCCGAACCGTTCGTCAGCGTCGCCATCATCGTCGCCTTATACGGCGACTCCCGTTTCAATCGCTGGGCGATGGAATTGAACACTTCCGCGTTGACCGCGCCGATCGCGACGTCGCCCACACGGAGCAGGCCAAGCCTGATTTCGACCGGGCTGCCCTCCTTGTAGGTCCCTTCGAACCCGGCGCGGCCTTGATTGGTCCGCTCGCGCCCGGGGCACGCGGTCGTCGAGAAGCCACCGTACAGCGCAACTGAGGATTCAGTGCGCTCGCTGCCACGCATCACACGCAGCACTTCTTCGCCAAGGAACTGCCCCATCGACAACACCATCTGGCGCTGCTGGTTCATCAACGTCGCGACTCGCGGGTTCTTCCTGTCGAGGCCTTCGCCGCCTGGAGGCATCGCGTTGCTGATGTCGACGCCGCGCGTGGCGTAGTCCTCGATCCGAATGTCGCGCAGGTCGTAGGTCTGCTGGAAATAGATCGGGTTCTGGTCACCCGCGGCACCCGTCGACCAGACGGCGATGGCCCCGTCGTCCAGCGAGTCCTCGATGTATCTGGACGCGGCACCAGGGATGTCGCCGCTCACCTGATCGAGTTGGCCGGCGATCACCGCGTGGACGGCGTAGTTGTAATAGACGGCGATCGGTTGCCCCGTCAGACTCTCGAACTTGAGTACGGCGACTGTCTTGTCCGAGGGGCCGTCGTAGTTCGGCCCCTCCCACCAACGATTCGTCCTGCGATCGATGACGTTCCGGTTGACGTTGATATAGGAGGCGCCGGTGCCGAAGGCCATCCGCGCGGGGGCCAGCTTCTGCTGTGCCAGCCGAACTGATTCGACAATCTTCTGGGCGTAGTCGGGCCCCCGCTGGGCGCCGGCACTGTGCGTATGAGTCGCCGTCAACAGGACGTTGGCCGTCGGGATCCTGAGCTCGGTCTGCAGCTGCCGTGCCACAGCTTGCCAGAGCGCGTCAGGTATGGCGCCTGCATCGACGGTTACCAGCGCCACGCTGGAGCTCCCGCTTTCCACCACGATAGCCCTCGCATACAAGCGGTCCAGAATGCCCTGGCTGTTCTTCGCGAGCTCACCTTCGGAAGGCGTCACGTCGACCTTCGCCGCTCCCACCCGAAGTACCGATGAACCGCCTGCCTGCGCCGACGCGTGGTCCGCCGTAGCCACAGACAGCATCATCAAGAGAATCCCCGGCCACGCCCTCATGTTGCGCCTCCTCGGTTGTCGTCGTCCGCGCTCGCGCGCGTCATCGATCGAATACGGACACATCGATCGCTGCCGCCATCGCGGCGTTGCCCGCGTCGTTCGGATGCACGCGGTCGCCCGGATCGAAGTCCGCGCGCAGTCGCTCGAGATTCGCCGGATCTCGTACCGCGGCATCGAAGTCGATGACCGCGTCGTAGGCGCCTCCGGTCCGAATCCATTGGACCGCTATGCGGCCCAGAACGAGAATTTTGTACTCGTTGCGCCGCGTCAGGCGAGGCTGCATAGCGGTCCTAGGCGCGCGAAGCGCGCCCAAGAGACTCTGGCAACCAGCCAAGGGCTCAGCCGGGATATCAAGGGCTGAGCCCTTGGCTGGTTGACAGCCTGCCGAATGGCCTCACCGCTCTCGGTGTAAGTCGACACGCCCTCCACCGGCAGGATGGTCGCGCCTGCTACGTTGATTCCGTGTACGTGCGCCCGCTCGACAATCTGCGTGAGTCCCCAGATCAAGTCTTCGGCCGTGACCGCTTCCGTCGGCGGCATTCCCGGCAGTGCGGGGAACGTGATGTCATTGATGCCGAGGAGCACGATCATCCAGCGCACGCCCGCCAGGCCGAGGACGTCCCGATCGAAGCGCGCCAGGGCACTCACGCCGAAGCCGTGTCGCAGCAGACGATTGCCGGAGAGGCCGACGTTCGCCACGCCCAGGGCGGCGGTGCGGCGTCCGGTCGAGAGCTTCGCGGCGAGCAGCGACGCCCACGCTCGATCCGTATCCAGCGTCGTCCCCATTCCGTCCGTGATCGAATCGCCGAAGGCGACGATGGTTCCGGCGGTCATCGGCGCCAACACATCGATGGCCGACAGCCAGAGATACGCCGTCGTCGTCGCCGTCACGTCGAGGGTTGCGCGACCCGTGGCGTTTCCCTGCGCCAGGTACGCTGTGTGCAGACCGTCCGGATGGACCGTGGGCGGACCGGTATCGGCCGGCGGGTACAGGGAGATGGCGAGCTCAGATCGTGCGGGAACGTCAAGTTCAACCGGATCGCTCAGCACCACGACCCCCGGTGGAACGATGATCGACGAGCGTCCGCCGAACGTCAGCGGGCGGTCCGAGGCCGGAACAGTCGAGGGGCCACTGCTGCGAATCGCGACATGCGCAGCACCAAGCTGCAACGGCGTCTTCTCGAGCGCGTTGGACAGCCTGATGCGCACGCGACGTCCCCCGATGCTCAGGCGGGCGATCATTCGAATCGTCTGATCGGCGAGCGTCGCCGGGATGCGGGCGTGCGCCGGCGGCGGTGGCGGCTGCTCGCGGCCGCCGAAAGCGACGCGCGTCGGCGCCAGCTGTTGCGCCGTTGCCCACGTGGTGACCCAGCGCCCGCTTGCGCTCGGGGTCGGCGTGGTCTGGGCGGACGGCCCGCCGAGTGCGCCTGCCGCAAGTCCCAGTGCCGCGCACAGAACGAACGCGCGTCGGTACCCCCGAAATGCAGCCACATCCGTGTGCTCGGACAGTCTCATGGAGTCAGCGTCAGCGTCGCTTGAAGAGCAGCGGAGCCGATTCAAGTGCATACATGTCAAGTCTGTTTAAGTTAACAGGTATATACATTGTGTTCGATGACGGCTCCGCCGTGCGCACCATCCTCGACGCTGAAGCGCGCGACCAAGGAAACACAAGGGAAGAATTCATTGGTGCGACGAGATGGCCAGAACCTGTATTATCAGGATCATGGCACCGAAACTGGACCTATCGAAACACGAGCGAATTCGGCAAACGCTGACGGAAGCCATTGCCAACGGCCAGTACGAGCCTGGCCAACGGCTCCCGAGCGAGTCAGAGCTGGTAAGGACATTCGGAGCCTCACGCCCGACCGTCAACCGGGCGCTCAGGGACCTCCAACTGTCCGGCCTGATCGATCGACGAGCCGGGTCGGGGACTTACGTCCGCGCGGATGCGGCGGCCCGTGGCTATGCCTTTGGGCTCTTGATTCCCGAACTGGGTCTCACCGAGATCTTCGAGCCGATCTGCCGGGGCATGGCCGACACCCAGCACGGCAGTCACCACGTGCTTCTCTGGGGAAGCTCGTTCGGCGATTCTTCGAACGTCGAGGAGCAAGCTTCGCAGGCCTGCCGCCAGTTCGTGGGGAAAAAGGTTTCAGGCGTGTTCTTCGCGCCGCTCGAGCTCACGCCGGAGAAGGACACGATCAATCGGCGCATCGCCGACGTGTTCGATAGAGCCGGAATTCCTATCGTGCTGCTCGACCGCGACCTGGTCGCCTACCCCGAGCGCAGCCCCTATGATCTGGTAGGCATCGACAATCGCCGCGCTGGATACACGATTACGGCTCACCTCCTGAATGCTGGGTGTCGCCGCCTCGTGTTCGTCGGCCGTCCACGGTCGGCGCCGACCGTGGACGCACGCATCAGCGGCTACAAGGAGGCGATGGCGAGCGCGAACCTGGAGCCGCACGTTCGCCGCATCGACCCGGGCGATAGCGGCGACGTGAAACGCATCCTCGAAGAGATTCGGCCAGGCGGTTTCGTGTGCGCCAACGATTTCACAGCCGCTCAGCTGCTGAAAACACTCGATGGACTCGGAGTGTCAGTGCCAGCGGACGTTCGAATGGCGGGTGTCGATGATGTGAAATACGCAAGCTTACTTTCCGTCCCCCTGACGACCATTCACCAGCCCTGC
>DATKDY010000351.1:0-17323 GCA_035512515.1 Vicinamibacterales bacterium | reverse complement strand
GCCCGCGCCGGCCCAGCCGACCGTCAACCTCAATACCGCCACGCTCGCCCAGCTCGAAGACTTGCCGGGCATCGGCCGCGCCACCGCCGAGCGGATCCTCGAGTACCGGCAGAAGAGCGGCGGGTTCAAGAAGATCGAGGAACTGATGAACGTCCGGGGCATCGGCGAAAAGAGTTTTCTCAAACTCAAACCGCTGATCGTCGTCACCGCCAAGCCCGACAAGCCGGCAGGCCAGCGGTAGGTCGCCACGGGGTTCCTCCGCCGATAGTCGCGACGGAACCCCGTGCCCCCTTCGAACCCCGTGACCGGAACCCTGTGACCGGAACCCTGTGATCGGAACCCCGTGATCGGAACCCTGTGATCGGAACCCCGTGATCGGAACCCCGTGGTGCAACTCCGTGATCGAACCCCGTGCTGGAACGCTGTGATGGAACCCCGTGAACCCCGGTCGGGAACGCCGTCCGGGAACCCCGTGATCGAACCCTGTGATCCCCGTGCCCGAGGCGCGGCGCTGATTGACCTCGTGGTTGCCTGCGGCCTGATGGTGGTGCTGGCCGCGATCGCGATCCCAACACTCCAAGCCTCCCGCGACCGCGATGCCGTGCGCATGGCGGCGCGCCATCTGACCAATGTCCTCCAACGCTTGCGCGTCGAGGCCGTGCGGCGCAATCGATCTGTGGCGATCCGATTCGACCCTGACGACCTCGGGCGCTACGCCACCTATGCGGATGGCGACGGAGACGGGGTGCTGCAGGTGGATATCGATCGGGACATCGACCCGCCGTTCGACGAACCCGCGCACGTGCGCCACTTTTTCTCGACCGTGGAACTGCGCGTGGCATCCACCGTTCCCGTGCCCGATGGACCTGGAGTGGTCCCGGCAGGCTCGGATCCGATTCGCATCGGGAGTACCAACCTGGTGTCGTTCAGCGCCACCGGCAGTTCGACGAGCGGCACCATTTATCTGGCCGCGCGCGACGGTTCGCAGATGTGCATCCGGCTTCTGGGCACGACCGGCCGGGTCCGTGTCCTCCGGTTCGACCGCACGAGCGGCGCGTGGCGTCAGGACTAGCCCTTTACAACCGGCGCGCGGCGGAGCGTCTCGCTCCGGAGCGCACGCCGTGGCAGCGATCGGCTCTGCTCCGCCCCGGACAGGAGGTCGTGCTCGTCAACCTGAGTGCAGGAGGAGCGCTCGTGGAATCACCAACGCGGCTGGCGCCAGGCGCCCGTACCGAACTCCACCTGTTTGGCAGTCCCAGATGCTCGGTGCGCGGCCGCGTCGAGCGCTGTCGCGTGGCCCGCCTCGCGCCACTCCGCTACGAGGCGGTCGTCATCTTTGAGCATTTGCTCGAAGTACCCGGGATGGAGAGATGTCATGGGTAGCTCGTTCCCGGCGCCTCGGGCCGACCTCGGGGGTCGGGAATTGGTTACTCGGTCCGACAGCCTGCGGGTCTCCGCGACCGGCGCAAATGCCCGCCGCGGCCCGTGCGGGCGATTGGCATCGACCTTGTTCCTGGCCTCGCCACCGCGCTCGAGGAGGCATGCAATGGAACCAGCCGGAGTCGTAACATCTGCCCTATCGTTCGTTCCGAGACGGAAGGCCGATCGTCGCATCGGACTGCACGACCTCGTTCGGGAGGTGGCGACCGATTGGGTGGCACAAGCTGGTCCGACCGAAGTGCGGCCCATGCTGCTCGCGCGTCTGCGCCGGCTGCTGGCCGCCAAAAACGTCCGATTCTGCGAGCTGCCCGGAACGCCGCCGTCGTTGCACGTCGGGCAGCCCGTACGAAGCCGCGGCTACATCGCGTGTCCCGTGCCCAGCGCCGACCCCACCAAGCGTCTGATGCTCGAAGCCTCATTTGACGCGCAGGTCGTGGATGACTGGAGCTGTCAAGTGCTCCAGGCCGCGGCCAGCCTCGCGACGATGATCATCGAAGCCGAGCGGCTTGCGCGACTGCATGAAGGCGAAACGGTGCGGTCGAGCGACGGCGCCGCCCCGCTCATCGGGTCGAGCGCGGCGATGGGGGTTCTTCGGGATCGCGTGGAGCGCGTGGCGACCACCGACTTCACGGTGCTCATCGAGGGCGAAAGCGGCACCGGCAAAGAGCTCGTGGCGCGTCAGATCCACGAACTGAGCCGGCGTCGCCAGGGGCCCTTCGTCGCCATCAACTGCGCCGCGCTGGTCGAGACGCTCATCGAGGCCGAATTGTTTGGCATCGAAGAACGCACGGCCACCGGCGTGCGCGGCCGGCGCGGCAAGTTCGAGCACGCCGACGGCGGCACCCTGTTCCTCGACGAAGTGGCGGAGCTGTCGATGGCGGCGCAGGCCAAGCTGCTGCGCGCGATTCAGGATCTCACCGTCGAACGCGTCGGCGGCGTCGTCGCCCGGCGCGTGGACACGCGCATCGTCGTCGCCACCAATCGCCCGCTGGCTGCACTCTGCGAAAAGGGCTTGTTCCGCTCCGACCTGTATTACCGCCTGAGCGGCGTGGACGTGCGCGTCCCGCCGCTGCGCAGCCGGAAGGAAGACATCATGGAGCTCGCGCTGTATTTCCTCTCCCGCCATGGCGGCCGCCGCCGGTTGCTCATCAGCCCGGCGGCGTCCGACGCGCTGCTGTCGTACGACTGGCCCGGCAACGTCCGCGAGCTCGAGCGGATGGTCGAAGGCGCGATTGCGACCTGCGACGGGGGACACATCTCACTCGACGACCTCCCGATCGCGCTTCGTGGCGCTTACGGCGACGTCCTGATGCCCTCCGTGCACGCAAACGAGACGATGAGAGCGTGGGGCAGCCGGTACGCGCGCTTGATCCTGGAGCGGTGCGATCGCAACAAGCGCCGGGCGTGCAGCGTCCTCGGCATCTCGTATCACACGCTCAACGCCTATCTCAAGTTCCGGCCGCAGGATCGCCCTCGGCCACTGACGCCGCAACAGTCGGCCCGAACGGCGGCCGAGGTCGTCGCCGCGCCCTCGGAGGTGGGCCTGGGATGACGTGAAGGGCGCCAACGCGCCCACAAGGCGCCGGGTACCTCCGGCCGGATGACGCGGCGAGGTGGGGCAGAGGTCCCGAGGTCACGCGCCGCTCCTGTACTGACCGTGCGCACGGTCAGGGCGAGGAGTGACCGATGACAGCAACCGAGAGCGTGGTTTTGGTGTGTGCATGTGTCGCGTTCTTCGTGGCGGCGTCCGCGGCTGCCGCTCAGGACGCCGGCAGGGAAGCAAACGTGGCGATGAGTGTGGAGATTTCAATCACCCACACGGTGATCGACGAGGAGGGAAACATGGTGCTGCCGGCGCCCACGCCGGTCGTCTTCACGGTGGCCCGGGAGCGCCGGTCCGCCGGGTGGCGGACGGTGGTGGCGTATCGCAAGCAGTCCGGTGTGTCGACTCGAGCGTCGGCTCACCCGCTGGACGGCGCGCGCGTCGAGTTCGACGAGGTCGCCGGCGCGACCCGCGTGTACGACTCGACTGGCGATCTCAACTCGTTGCTCTCCAGCGACTCGACGGGCGGTCTGCCCGCTGCGCGAGGCCCGGGGCAGTGGCTCGATGGCCTCGTTGCCACGGCGGACAGCCGCTCCAGGCGCTCGCGCGACTTGCAGGACAAATACGGCAACCCGGTCGAGCGTCTTGCCGGACTCGACCGGTTCCTGACCGAGCGTGACGGAACCGTCGAAGAAGTGCTGGTCGATCCGCGCTCCGCACTACCGATCGAGATCAACACCGTTCGCGACGGCAGCCTGGCGAGTCACGTCGTGTTCGACTATCAGCGGCGGGCCGACGGCGCCTGGATTCGCCGGCGTATGCGCGCCGAACACGCGCTGCCCGGCGGCTCGGGACGCCGGTCTCGGATGACCGTCGACTTCACGAACCTGTCCACGGGAAGGAGGTAGCGATGGCGAAGCACTTCTTCGCAGCCGCTGCGGCGCTCCTGCTCGGATGCGCATCGGCGTGGGCGCAGGATCGCCCGGCGGTGTTCGTGCACGGGTTGAATGCCAGCTCTAGCACATGGACCGCTGCCGCCAGCCGGCTCCAGAGCGAACTGGCCATCAGCCCCTATGTTCCGAACCTGCCATGGACGGAGCCTTACCAGACGCAGACAAACGCGCTCCAATCACAACTCGGCGCGTTGCCGGCCAATACCATCGCCATCGGCCACAGTAACGGTGGCATCGTCTCCCGGGAGTGGAGCACGCAGCATGCGCTGAGCGGTGTGCTGACGATTGGCTCTCCGCAGCGTGGGGCGCCGCTCGTCGACAACATCTTCTCGGCGCTGGGGTTTCATCAGAACCTCTATGCCGTGGCCGGGTGGGCGTTCTCCGCGTTCGGTGCGCAACCGAACGAGTTCTGGGACATTTACCTGTACGTCGAGCTCGCCCTGCATCTGGCGCAGGGCGTCGGTTGGGACAGCTTCTACAAGATCGCCGGACTCGGCATCGCAAGCAACTACCCGGTACTCGGGCAGATGACGACCAGCTCATCGTACCTGCAACAGCTCAACTCGTCATCCAACCTTGGTCGCGAAGCCGCGCAGATTCCTGCACGTGTCGGGCTCTTCTACGAGCTGCCCAAGTACTGGAGGCTGGGTCCGCTGCGTCTGTACGACCAGTACCTCGCGGATTACTGGTACCCCCGCATGTGGAGCGCGATCTACACGCTGGAATACGCCGGCGCCTACCTGGTCGCCAATTACCCGTGGCATGCCTCGGCAATGCAGATCGCGAACGGCCTGTTCGTCGCCGCGGGCGCCTTGCGCCAGGTTGATCCGACCTGGTGCTGGGCGGTGACCAACGATGCAAGCTGCAATACGCCGCACGACGGCATCGTGCCGGTCTGGAGCCAGATTTATCCGGAGGGCGTCAACTACGGCTTCGCCGGACCATCGCATCTGCAGGAAGCCAACAGCAGCGACGCCGCGATCGGCTACGTGCTGACGGCCCACATGGGCGTCGCGACTCGAGGCAGTGGCCCGCCACCGCCGCCTCCCGGGCCAGGTTCGCCGGACACGTTGCAGCCAGGCGAGCAGTTGTCACCGGGGCAAAGTCGCACCTCGGCGAATGGGCAATTCGAGCTTGCGTCTCAGGGCGACGGAAACCTCGTGCTCTACAGGCTCAGCGACGGCTACCCCCTCTGGGCCACCCACACGTACGACCCTGGCGTCGTCGAGATGCAGCACGATGGCAATCTGGTGATCTACGGCGGCGGGGGCGGCGCCATCTGGTGGACCGGAACGGTCGGCTATCCAGGCGCACGCCTCGCCGTGCAAAGCGACAGCAATCTCGTGATCTACGACTACTACGGGTTCCCGATCTGGTCTCGCTTCTGAGAACCTCATGGACCGTACACCGACGTTCCTGACTGTCATGGGGGCGACAGCGCTGGTGGCTGTCGCCGCCCTCGAAGGGTCGCAGTGGGGGCCGAAGCCGCCGGCCCCCACACCTCCAACTCCAACCACGTTGTGGCACATCGCGGGCCAGGCGCGCAGCGGCGCCGCGGCCGACGAATCGACGGCGTATTTCGTCTCGAAGCAGCACGAGGTCATGGCCGTTGACGTCGCGACGGGAGAAGTACGCTGGAGAAGCCTCACCGGCGAATGGGGCGATTTGCATTGGGGCGAAACAGCCATCGCGGCCGGCTCGGTGGTTGTCGTTGGCGACTACAATCTCGTGGCGTTCGACCGGAAAACAGGATCGCCCCGGTGGCGGTTCGTCCCCGGCGAAGGGTACGGCCCAGGCATTTACATGGGCGCCGCCACCGCCACGCACGTGCTGACCGGCTCGCCCGCGGGCCGGGTGTATTCCGTGGAGCTCGAAACCGGCAGACTCCACTGGTCCGCTGTCATCTCCGCCTTGGGTAAGACGACGGTGTTTTCGCCAGTGAGTCGAGGGCTGGATGTCGCGGCGGGGTTCAGTGAGTTCACCTTGCCCGGTGTGGGCGGTGTCGTCATGATGGCCGCCGATAGCGGACGGATGCGTTGGAAGCGGCACTTTCCGCAGCCCGACGAGCCGACGCTCTCGACCCATCTGGGTGGAGGGCCGCTGTTCGATGGTGATGTCGTGATTGCGGCCAGCGGGGACGGGGTCATCCACGCGTTCGACGTCGCAACCGGTGAGATCAAGTGGTCCATTCCTCGCGTCAAGCCCGCCCGGCCGTCGTTGATCTCGCCGGACCGGGACTCTCGCGCGCTCACCATCACCAACGGAACCCTCGTCAGCGGCTCCGCGACCGGCATCGTCATTGGCTACGACCTTGGCACGAGAGAAGAGAAGTGGCGCTTTCATGACCCCTCGATCTGGTCCACGGCGTTTCGCACCTCGTCCGCCGCGGGCGTGGCATACATCCCCTATTTGAGCGGGATGGTCGTCGCCCTGGACGCCGGCACCGGGATCGAGCTGTGGCGGATGGGCGAGTGGCCAGCAGGATTCATCTGGCCGCCGGCGTTTTCCGGTAACCGAATCATCATCAGTGGGTCTGGACATGGATATGTCGCGCTTCCGAGGGTGCTCCCCCAGTAGGACGGCGAGATGCGTACGGCGTGCGGCAGCGTTCGCGCTGCTGCTGCTCATGGCGGGCTGCAAGGGCGACGCGGGGGTGACGACGCCAACGGCTCCGGGTCCGCCGGCGGTGAATGTGTCGGGCAACTGGTCCGCGATGTTGTCCGGGCTCGACGCGGCGGCGGCCAACGGGGAGCTTCTCGTCACATTCGATCACCGCCATATCGATGCCGATCGCGGCCTGCTGCTGGGCACCTGGAGCCTGACATCCCCGGATCGGTCGTCGACCAGATCGGGCACGGTGTCAGGAGTGGTCATGGGGACCGTCGCGCAGATCGAGCTGGCGCCTGTCCCCCGATTTCAGTGCCAGAGTGCGCTCGATGCCTTGCTGGCCGGCGTGTTGTCTGTCCAGGTGAGCATGGCTGCCGACCGATTGGCAGGTACGGTCAGCGCCCACACCTGCGGGGCGAGGTTTGACTCCACCATTGAGCTCAGACGATGACGGCATCGTGCGGGGGCGTTCGTCGAGTTGTCGTTGGGGCGTTGCTGATGGCGCTCGGGGTTCCGTCAGCAGCGCTGGCGCAGACGAGCACATCGTCCGCGCTTTCGCGGCGGCCGTAAGTCGGATTCTGGCTGGGCGCGCAGGGGACATTCAATACCGAGTTGCCGCGAGGCGGCCTGGATGCGCAGCTGTCTCTCGACGTCCCCATCGATCGGACCGGCGGTCTGCGTATCGCAATCGGTCGCGCATGGGCCAATGAAGATGGCATCCCCAATCTGAGTATTCAGCGCGTGGCCGTGTACGCGCTCGGTGAGCGCGTTATCCGCACGGCCCCGTGGTGTGTGCACACCGTGTACGGCGGCCTGGGTGCGGGGCTCTACTTTTACAACTTTGGCGACACCCCGGGTCGCATTCGCCGGACCGGCTATCAGGTGGTGGTCGGCGCGAGCTGCCTGACAGACCGCGTGGCGTCGGGCGTGGAGATGCACGGCCGGCGGATTGACCAGCCCGGCCTCGGCGCACTGCGCGATAGAGGCGTGACGGTCATCGATCTGCTCTTCGGCGTTCGCGTGCGGCTGTGACGTGTTGTCCCCGCTTCTGTGCATCCGTCGAGGAGGTCGCCGATTTTGGGACAGACGACGTCTATCAGGTGACTAACGAAAAACGTGATGCCCGCGCCAAAAAGTAGGGTCGCTTCGTGTCGCGTTGAGACTCTTGTCTGCACGCTGTCCTTTTCGCTCGACAAACTCATCGCCGACTTCTACAGCGGCCGCGAATGTATCAACGCGGCGCCGACTGTCACCCTCCACATGTCATCTCAGGCAACACGTGAAGCGAAGCCGAGCGCGCATCGGCTCAGTTATTAAGAAACGGATGGGCAAAACAGCAACAGTCTACGTCAAGCGCTGGCCACCCACGATGAGTCTCAGACAATGAATGCCAGCACATCCAACTCGCCGAGCGCTTTCATCTCACTCTTTGTGTCCTTCTCTGCGGTAATCGCGGGTGCGTGCACGGTCGGCCCATATCAGGCCGTCAGCAATGAAGCACCATATTCGGCTCAAGTTGGTGCGGAGTATCGCGTGATTGTCGACGATTTGCATGCATACGGTGTGTATGCAGCGCTAACCGACAAGCGCGACGGCAAGCCGATAAGCTCCATAACGCTGATTCCCTGGCATTGGGAACGGTGGTCCGGAAATTGCGTGGACAAGATCCATCCCCAAGGGAAGCGTGGTCAGGATCCTCAGCGCATGGCGTCCCGCGCTGCCGTTCGGCGATCGAAGCTACTATCGCGTAGCGGTTGATGGCGTCGAGTTGCCTGATGAGATTCCTGTCGAGGTACACCTATATAACAACAATCGTGGAAGCGGGGTCGATCTGAATCCGGAGGATACAGCCGAATAGATCCGAAGCAGTGAATCGCGCACAGTGGATATCGCCCGTGGCGCTCTGGCAGCGATGAGGCTTTATGCGGACGAACACATTGCTTGTTGCTGTAGCCGCTCTTGTCGCATTCGCCACAGCAGATGAGACTGCCAGTTCATGGTGCGGATCGGAGCTCTTCGATCGCTTGGTGTGCGCGGCGTGCCATCGACCGACACTCGCGATTTCGCGGGGAGGCGACGCGTCGGCCCGCGTGAGATCCCCGCTTACACGGATCTGCTCTTGCACGACATGGGTCCTGCCCTGTCCGATGGGATTCGCGAAGGCGACGCTTCCCCGCGGGAGTTCCGGACGCCGCCGCTCTGGGGCATCAGCCGCACCGGGCCGCCGTATCTGCACGACGGCCGCGCGCGCACGATCCACGAGGCCATCGTCGCGCACGACGGCGAAGCCGCGCGTGCCGCAGCCGCTTACAAGAATCTGCCAACGATCGATCGGCAGGCGCTCCTCCGGTTCGTCGAGTCACGCTGAGCGATGTCGTCGAGCAAGACGCCTCCTGACGACGGCGGTCGGGCCGTAACCGTCCGCTCGGCGCTTCTGATGTGCACTACATGGTAGTATACTCCTATGTAGGATATAGGATGATAACCGGCGCCCCGCCTCATGACATTCGTCGAGACGACGGTGTTTACGAAACGCATAACGGCGCTGGGCCTCGAGGATTCGCTCGAGGTGTTGCAGCAGGAACTGCTCGCCAATCCGGAAGCGGGCGACGTGGAGCCGGGCACTGGCGGTTTGCGCAAGGTTCGGATGCGTGATCCAAAGCGGGCGAAAGGTAAGCGTGGCGGTGCCCGCGTTCATTACTTGTGGCTTGGACATAAAGGCCGCATCTACTTGATCTTCGTGTACGAAAAGGGCGAATCCGCAAAACTGACAGCGGAACAAAAACGTCAGTTACGACAGGTTGCCACGCCAATCAGAGCGCAGGCATGAGGTGAGTTCCATGAAGACAGAGAGCTTTGGTGAACTTCTCGGATCTATGAAAGAGGCGCTGAAGCATGCCGGGGGCAAGCGAAACCTGCGAACGACGACACTGCCGCTTCCGCCGGCGCCGCTGAACGGCCGTGCGGTGAAGCGCGTTCGAGCGGCCCTTCATGCGTCGCAGGCGGTCTTCGCGCGATACCTCAACGTCAGTACGAAGCTCGTACAAGCGTGGGAGGCTGACCGGCGCGCACCGGAAGGGCCGGCGCTGGTTTTGCTGCATATGGCCGCAGAGAAACCGGAACTACTCGAAGCGATCAGGCATGAGAGCCAGGGGCGGCCGCTGCGTGCGACAAAAGTCACACGGCCGCGGCAACGCCGGAAGAGCCATTCAGCCGCGGCGCAAAGCGGGACGGCCGACCGAGCCTGATGGCTCGACGCGTCAGACGGATCGACTGTGCATCAGGGCGGCACCGTGCTGCGGCGCGAGCTCCGGACGACGGTGCGCTGGCCGCCACAGGGCGTTGTCTTGACCCATCCAGCCGCGCATAGTACGTTGAAGTGGTTGTACACCCCTCGATGACCGAGCCTGCTGGCGCTCCCTTGAAGAAGACCTCGCTCCACGCCACTCACGCCGCCCTCGGCGCGCGCATGGTGCCGTTTGCCGGCTGGGACATGCCGGTTGAATATTCCGGCATCACGGCCGAGCACTTGGCCGTGCGCTCGGCCGCCGGACTCTTCGACGTGTCGCACATGGGCGAGATCGAGATCGCCGGCAAGGACGCGCTGGCCGCCGTCCAGCACATCTCCAGCAACGATGCGTCGCGCCTGCAAGTCAACCAGGCGCATTACGCCGCGCTCATGACACCGGCCGGCACGTTCGTGGACGACATGCTGGTGTATCGCTTCGCGCCGAACCACTTCCTGCTGGTCGTCAATGGCAGTAACGCCGACAAGGACTACGCCTGGGTCGCCGATCGGGTCAAGGATGTCGGCGACGCCGCCGTTGTGAACTCAAGCGACCGCTACGCGCTCATCGCGATCCAGGGACCCAGGGCCAGGAAGATCCTGCAGAGCCTGACCGCCATCGATCTCGAGGCCATCAAGTACTACTGGTTCGCGCACGGCGAGGTGGCCGGCATTCGCGGCACGGTTTCGCGCACCGGCTACACCGGCGAAGACGGCTTCGAAGTGTTCGTGCCGCCTGCGATGGCGCCGCGACTGTGGGACACGCTGCTCCAGGCCGGGCAGGGCGACGGGCTGATTCCCTGCGGGCTCGGCGCGCGCGATACGCTGCGCCTCGAAGCCGCAATGCGCCTGTACGGCAACGATATCGACGACACGACCACCGTGCTCGAAGCCGATCTGAACTGGATCATCGGCTGGAAAAAGGAGTCGTTCATCGGCCTCGACGCGTTGCGTAAGCAGAAGGAAAGCGGGTTGCAGCGTAAAATTGTCGGCTTTGCCATGATCGATCGCGCGATCGCGCGACACGGACACCTCGTGATGCAGGGCGATCAGCAGGTCGGCTACGTCACGAGCGGCACGCAGACGCCGTTTCTGAAGAAGGCGATTGGGATGGCCTACGTGCCCATGCACATGACCGCGGTCGGCACCGAGCTCGAGCTCGACATCCGCGGCCGCCGCGCCAGGGCCATCGTCGTCGAACTGCCGTTCTACAAACGGCCCAAAGCTTCGTAGCCGCAGCAAAAACACGATGGACACGATGGACACGACGGACACTAAGCAAACTCTTTTGGGCTTCAGAAAAATTGCCTTCGCGCCCTTCGTGTCCTTCGTGTCCTTCGTGAGTGTTGGTGCGTCGGAAGCGAGGAGTGAGTATGTATCCGGCTGATTTGAAGTACACCAAAGACCACGAGTGGGTGCGCGTGGACGGCGACACCGGCACCATCGGCATCACCAACTTCGCCCAGCAGCAGCTCGGCGACGTCGTCTACGTCGATCTGCCGGAGGTCGGCGCCAGGCTGTCCGCCGGTCAGGCCTTCGGGACCATCGAATCGGTCAAGGCGGTCTCCGAGCTCTACGCGCCGGTCAGCGGGGAAGTCGTCGAGGTCAACACCGCGCTCAAGGACAAGCCCGAAGGCATCAACGCCAAGCCGCACGATACCTGGATGATCAAGGTCCGTCTCGCCAGCGCCGCCGAGACCAGCGGACTGATGGATGCCGCGGCGTACCAGGCACACACCGGCGAATGAACCTGAACCCGATCGACTATTTCGCGCCCCGGCACATCGGCCCTTCTCCTGACGCCACGACGGCGATGCTCGCCGCCGTGGGCGCCGCCTCGCTCGATGCGCTCATGGACGAAGCCATCCCGTCCAGCATCCGGCTCGCCGCGCCGCTCAATCTGCCCGGGGCCGAGACCGAATCGCAGTATCTGTCGCGCCTCAAGACCATCGCGCGCAAGAACAAGGTCCTGCGCAGCTTCATCGGTCTCGGCTACTACGACACGCTGACGCCCAGCGTCATCAAGCGCAACCTGTTCGAGAATCCGGGCTGGTATACGCCGTACACGCCGTACCAGGCCGAGATCGCCCAGGGCCGTCTCGAATCGCTCCTCAACTTCCAGACGATGGTGACGGACCTGACGGGGATGGAGGTGGCTAACGCGTCGCTGCTCGACGAGGGCACGGCCGCCGGCGAGGCGATGACGCTGCTGCATCGCGTGAGCCCGAAAAAGCTGGGCCAGGACGGCGGAGTCTTTCTGGTGTCGGACCGGTGCTATCCGCACACCATCGCGGTGTTGCGCAGCCGCGCCGAGCCGCTCGGCATCGCGTTACGCATTCAGCGCGCGGACGACATGGCGTTCGACGCGCGCACATTCGGGGCGCTGCTCCAGTATCCGGACGCGGCGGGGGGCATCGACGACCTGCGGCCGTTCATCGCCCGCGCGCGCGAGGCTGGCGTGCTGGTCGCGGTCGCGTCCGATCTTCTTGCCCTCGCGCTCATCACGCCGCCCGGCGAAATGGGTGCGGACGTCGTCTTCGGCAACTCGCAGCGCTTCGGCGTGCCGCTGGGGCTCGGCGGCCCGCACGCGGCCTTCTTCGCCTGCAAGAACGACTACGTCCGGCACATGCCCGGCCGCATCATCGGCGTGTCCGTCGACGCGCACGGCAAGCCCGCCTACCGAATGGCGCTGCAGACGCGCGAGCAGCACATCCGCCGCGAGAAGGCGACGTCGAACATCTGCACGGCGCAGGCGCTGCTGGCCAACATGGCGGCCATGTACGCCGTCTATCACGGTCCGAAGGGGATTCGGGCGATCGCCGAGCGCGTGCACAACGTGACGCGCTCGCTCGATGTGGCGCTTCGCTCGCTCGGCTTCCGGCAGCAGAACGACAGTTTCTTCGACACGCTGTCGATCGCGGCGAGCCGCGAACAGATCGATCAGATCCGCGCGAAGTCCACTGCAGCCGGCTACAACTTCCGGTATCAGGACGCCGCGGTTGGTATCGCGCTCGACGAGACGGCGACGGTGGACGATGTGCGCGCGATTGCCGATGTGTTTGCCGGCGTGGCCGGCAAGAAGGCGCTCGAGCAGATCGAGCCGCTCGCCGATGGCGCGCGCGACGTCATTCCCAACCCGCTGCGCCGGACGAGCACGTATCTGACGCACCCCGTGTTCAACACGCACCACTCGGAATCACAGATGATGCGCTACATGCGCACGCTCGAGCGCAAGGACATCGGGCTCGACACGTCGATGATCCCGCTCGGGTCGTGCACGATGAAGTTGAACGCCGCGAGCGAGATGTATCCGGTCTCGTGGGAAGAATTCTCGCGCATGCACCCGTTCACGCCGGCCGACCAGCTCGAAGGCTACCTGCAGGTCATACGGGAGCTCGAAGCGGCCTTGTGCGAGATCACGGGGTTTGCGGCCGTGTCGTTGCAGCCCAACTCGGGTGCGCAGGGCGAGTTCGCCGGGTTGCTGGTGATTCGCGCGTATCACGAGGCGCGGGGCGATGCCCATCGCGATGTCTGTCTGATTCCCGCGTCCGCGCACGGCACCAACCCCGCCAGCGCGGTCATGGCCGGGTATCGCGTCGTGGTCGTCGCCACCGACCCGCATGGCAACGTCGATCTCGCCGATCTCCGCGCGAAAGCGGATCAGCACCGCGACACGCTCGCGGCGCTGATGATCACCTATCCCTCGACGCACGGTGTGTTCGAGGACGCCATTCGCGATATTTGCGCCGTCGTGCACGAGCACGGCGGGCAGGTCTACATGGATGGCGCGAACATGAACGCGCAGGTGGGGTTGACCAGCCCGGCCAGTATCGGCGCCGACGTGTGTCACCTGAACCTGCACAAGACGTTTGCGATTCCACACGGCGGCGGCGGCCCCGGCATGGGGCCCATTGGCGTCGCGCAGCATCTCGCGCCGTATCTTCCGACTCATCCCATGGCGACTGTAGGCGGTGAGAAGGGCGTCCCGCCCGTCTCGGCGGCGCCGTGGGGCAGCGCGAGCATCCTGCTGATCTCGTACGGCTACATCCGGATGCTCGGCGGGCAGGGTGTGACCGACGCGACGAAATACGCCATCCTGAACGCGAACTACATCAAATCCCGCCTCGAGAAGCACTACGACGTGCTCTATACGCGCCAGGGCGGCCGCGTGGCGCACGAGATGATCTTCGACCTGCGGAAGTTCAAGGCCAGGGGCGTCGAAGAGGGCGATGTCGCCAAGCGCCTGATGGATTACGGCTTCCACGCGCCGACCGTCTCGTTCCCGGTCCCGGGGACGCTGATGGTGGAGCCGACCGAAAGCGAGCCCAGGGAAGAGCTCGATCGCTTCTGCGATGCGCTCATCGCGATCCGCGAGGAGATCGAGGAGGTCATCACCGGCAGGGCCGATCCGAAGGACAACGTCCTCAAGAACGCGCCGCACACGGCTGCCGCGGTCAGCGCCGACGAGTGGCCGCACGCGTATTCGCGCGAGAAGGCCGCGTTCCCGCTCCCCTGGGTGAAGGCCAACAAGTTCTGGCCGTCGGTGGGCCGCATCGACAATCCCTACGGCGACCGCAATCTGATGTGCGTGTGCCCGCCGATGGAAGTGTACGCCTAGCCCCCTGGAACCGTGGTGACTTGCATCAATCCCGGCGCGCGGCGCCCGGACGGGGCCCCCGCCGCGCGGACTTTGCGCGGTGGGGTGGGGATCGCAAGGCGCGACGACCGAGGATATTGGGCATGCTGGCTATATGTGAGGGAGGAGCAACGCAGCGAGGCGGGATGCCCCGCCCGGGAGTGATGTGAGTCTTCACGGTTCCAGGGGACTAGCTCACGGATCGATGGCTCACACGCCGGCGCTGGATGGTGTTCGGGGCATCGCCATCCTGCTGGTGCTGTTCCACCATTTCACGGTGTTCGACCCGGTCACCACGTTCGGCGCGTGGCTGGGTTTCGTGGCGCTGCTCGGCTGGTCCGGCGTCGATCTCTTCTTCGTCCTCTCGGGCTTTCTGATTACCGGCATCCTGATCGACGCGCGCGGCAGCAGCCGGTATTTCAGCAGCTTCTACATGCGCCGGTCGCTGCGCATCTTCCCGCTGTATTTCCTCGTCGTGTTTCTCTCCTTCATCGTGCTGCCGCGCTTTCCGGCCTTCCACGCGGCGCTGTCGGGGACCACCGACATCGCGCAGTGGCCGTACTGGACCTATCTGGTCAATTTCGCGATTGCCGACCGCGGCGCGTTCGTGCACGGCGTCCTGGACATCGCGTGGTCGCTCGCCATCGAAGAGCAGTTCTACATCGTCTGGGCCGTTGTCGTCTGGGCCCTTCCCGTGCGGCTGCTGGGTCCGGTCTGTGCGCTCCTCGTCGTGCTCGCGCCGACGCTGCGCAACCTGTCGCTCAACGCGGGGCTCGAACCCATTTCGGTTTACGTGCTGCCGCATTTCCGCGCCGACACGCTCGCCCTCGGCGGTCTGCTCGCGTGGCTGGCGCGACGAGGCGTCCTCGCGCGACTGAAGACGGCGGCGCCGTATGTGACGTGGATGGCCGCAACAGGCGCGTTCGCGCTCGCGTTTGCGGCCTCGAGCCCCTGGTGGTGGGAGCCGTGGACGCAACGCGTCGGCTACTCGCTCCTCGCGCTCGCCGCCGGCGGTCTCGTCGTCGCCGCGGTGACGACCTCGCCACACAGCCTGTGGCAGCGAGTGCTGTGTGCAGGGTGGCTGCGCGCGTTCGGGAAGTACAGCTACTGCCTGTACCTCGTCCATCTGCCGGTGTCACGGCTGCTGCGGGCGTATGTGATCGACGCCGAGGCGTTTCCCGTGCTGTTCGGCGCAGTGTGGCCCGCGCAGGTGGTGTTTTATCTGGTGGCCGCGAGCGTGTCGTTTGCCATCGGGTGGGTGTCGTGGCACGGCTTCGAAGCGCCGATTCTACGGCTCAAGGCGCGCTTTCCGTATTCGGAGGTTCGCGCCTTCAGTGCGCCGTGACGAGCGGGAACGCGAAGCGTCGATTCAGCGCCCGCGGAGGTTCCCGTGCGTCTTGAATGTCCTTGACGGGAAAATCGTCGGCGCAGCCGCGCGGATTGCAGGGCGGCGGCGTGTCTCTGCGGCACGCCGGAAATGGGGCAGGCCCATTTCGGCGAGGGGCGCAGTTTCTCGCGACTGAGCGTAGATTGTGCGCCAAAAGCTCGTCGCGGGTGGTCAGGAAGGGTCAGTTTCCCGCTCGTGCACGGCAGTTCCTGCCGCCTCGTCGCGAATTCCGCGAGTCCCCCGAAAATGGGCCTGCCCCATTTCCGATCCGCGCCCTCAGAGCCGCCGTGACACGCGACCGGCGCGAAGTCAGCGCCTGGCGAGGCGCATTCGGGCCGTCTTCAACGTCACCAGGTCATCGTCCGCCTCGTTCCAGAGCTCGACCAGGCTCGTGTACAACCGCTGGCTTTCGTCATGGCGACCGAGCCGTTCGTAAATTTCGCCGAGAGTAACGTGCGCACGTACCCAGTATTCCTGCCCCTCGTAGCCGAGTTGAGGCCGTGCGAGCACCTGTTCATAGACCTCGGCGGCAGCCTCGAGCTGACCAGCGGCGGCGTGCGCGGCGGCCAGCGACTCGAGAATGTCCGCGTCGAACTGTGCCAGCGACGCAGCCTGGAAGAGCTTGACGGCATCGGCCGCTCTTCGCTCGGCCAGGGCGATTTCACCGCGCGCCAAATCGATGTACGCACGATCACGATCGAGGTTGCGATTCGTGGTCGAATCCGCGGTGGCCGATCCGGCCGTCTCCAGCATCGCGTCGAGCAGGCGACGAGCCTCCTGCACGCGGCCACGCCTGGCCAGGATCTTCACCGGACCGCGGAGCCACTCGGGTCCGAGCGTCAGACGGTCGATGAGCCGCCCGACGGCCTCGAGCTCCGCGTCGGCGGCCCTCCTGCGTGACTTCGCATCGAGCGCCCGCACGAGAATCAGGCGATCGCGGAACTCGCTGATGCCGGCGCCGGTCGTCTGGTTGATGAGTATCGCCTGCTGCAACTCGGCGATCGCGGCGTCGTAGCGCCCTCGATACATGTCGAGGAACGCCTGCGAGCGATGACCTCGAGACCGGTTGGAGGGCTCGGGCGCCGCCTTCATGGTCGCAAAGGTCTCGGCCGCCCGTTCCAATTCGCCGAGGTGGACGAGCGTGAATCCGTATTCGTGGTTGACGAACACCCCGGTTC
Organism: Vicinamibacterales bacterium; assembly: GCA_035512515.1. Classification (GTDB taxonomy): domain Bacteria; phylum Acidobacteriota; class Vicinamibacteria; order Vicinamibacterales; family UBA2999; genus JACCSI01. The sequence continues at coordinate 293 of DATKDY010000351.1, read as the reverse complement.
CTAGTGACGGATCGAAGGCGAAGGCCTTCTCGTACGCGTCGAGGGCCTCGCGGTACTTACGCAAGCCGTTGTATGACGAGGCGAGATTCACATGCGCCCCGGCGTCGGTAGCCGCTAGCTGAATAACGTGTTCGAAGGCGTCCACGGCCTGCTCGTACTGACCCAACCCCGCCATGTGCGTCCAGCCGAGCCGAAACCACGCACGCGAGTCGTCTGGATACTGAGCGAGATATGCGCGGTAGGCGTCAACGGCACGCTGGCGGTTGCCGCGCGAATCTTCGGCAATCGCCTGG